>CAJYHS010000112.1 GCA_913774715.1 uncultured Siphonobacter sp.
GGAAATGTTGCGTCAGCGTGTAATTCTCCGGCCCCAAGGCCATTCCACCCCGCCACTGAGCCGGGCCGGTTAACTGATAATCAATCGTATCTAAAGCCGTGGGAACGCGGTTACCTGTAGCATCCACGACTTCCACCTGAATCAAAGCCAGATCATGCCCATCCGCAACGAAACCCCGGGGACTAGGAATGGAGGTTAATTGTAAAGCCACCGCTTTACCCGTGGTATTTTTTACGGTAGAAATCAGTTCTTTACCGCTGATGTCGTAACCAATCGCTTTCAGTTCGCCCGATGCCCATGACACGTTGGGGAACGTAAAGAGGAATCCCTCGCTCTTATTGCCGAAACCCAGGGACTTACCATTGAGCTGCAACTCTACCTGGTCCGCACTGGAAATAACATATACAGGTTTCTTAACAGCGGATGTGTAATTCCAGTGACCCACGATGTGAATGCCCGGTTTTTCGGGGGTAACCCAGCCATTCTACATGACCTGATGAGCGTAAAAATTCTCTTTGGGAATTCGCAACCCATCTACTTCACCACTGCGACGGTAGTTTTCTTCACCTCTATGATGAGTATTACTTTCGGACAAAATGATATTTACACCACCCGCACTTACCCGTTTTCCGGTTCCCGGACGTTCCCGCCAGAATTCGTACCAGCGTTTGACATTTTCGATCGCGTGACTTTCCATGTTCTCCCTGCAGGTGTTCCTGAAGTTTAGCATAAACCAATTCCTGTGTTTGGGGGGCTTCCACGGGTTCAATGGAAGCCAGGGACTCATCCATGAGTTGCCGCAAAAATTCTTCCTATTTCGGGTTATGCAGAAGCTTTTCAAAAGCGGCTCGCTCTTCGGCCGTTAGTTTTCCCTGTCGGTAATCGTCAAATAATTGCTTGAAATCCATGAATGTCCGGTTATCTATATAGAAGACCCATGGCGAGTGAAAGTGTGGGGGTGCTACGTGAAAAAATGGTATACTATTTAAATAATTTTCAAAAGGCCCTTCCATTGCATAGACAAGCCCTTTTTTCTTTGGGTAAATAAAATTTCTTCGAAAACAGAAAAATATTTTTATAACAATAAAGGGAAAAAGATATAATAAATAAGTCATTACCTTATAGATATCAGAAGTATCATAGACTGGATGAAAAGAGTAGAAGAATATTGAATTTTTTGATTGAACCCAGGCTTGAAAATTGAATACGCATATGAGGAAAAAGAACTGATCACTCAGGTAACTCAAAGTGATGAGAAGGCTTTTTCAATACTTTGAGTTACCTGAGTTATCTCTCCGATGCCATGCAGGCAAAAGATGTAGTTCAGGAAGTATTCGCCCGAATTTGGCTGAAGCGTTCACAACTACTCACGGTGGAATGTTTCGAAGCCTGGATTATCACCATCACCCGAAATTTATTAATTAAAGAACTTCGGAAACAGTTTCCTCCCGGCTGGACTCCAGAGGAGGTGGATTACAGTGATCCTCACCACAAATTGAGTTATCAGGAACTGGAAGAAATGCTGGCCGAAGCGATTGAAAACCTTAGCGTTCGGCAAAGGCAAGTGTATCAACTCAACCGGGAATCAGGATTTACACACAAAGAAATTGCCACACAATTAGGCATATCCGTGGACATGAGCCGGGAGCATTTAAGTAAAGCGATGCATCACATTCGTGCTTATCTGGTGGAAAGGTATGGACTGGTCGGGTCGGTGATGTGGTCTCTGGCTCTCGTAGAAGGCTACCTCCATACTTATCTCTGTAATCAACACGCTGCTATTCTGAATACGTATCTGGGTTAAAGTTGTTTCCTAGCCCTTTCTTATTTCTGTGTAGCTCTCCTTCCAAAATTCTGCCCATATTGAGCAGTACCATAATTAGGTATAGCCGGAATCAATTTCCTATTCAGTAGCTTCTGTATCACCCTTCATTCCATATTTTTTAACGCTGACAAGAAAGTATCGGTGCTTTATCAATGCGTAAGCGAAAGCTCCGATTCGGATCGATTGCCGTCAGAATACCGCTGGGACGTGTTTCGTAGTTGATTTATATAAGAAACCCAATAGGACGGTAGCGTGTCGCTCTGGTCAGGAAGATCAGGATTCTCTATCCGCTCTAGCTGCCCGAAGTATAGGTAGGAAGTATTAGGGTTTAGTAGGAAATGTGCTTGCCCAGATCTGGAAACATGACCATTCTTACAGATTTTAGAACTATTAAATTATATTTATATGTTTGATAGTCAGTGAATTATAAATTATTTTTAATTTTAAAACGTTTGTTTCAAAAAAAGGATTCATCTTTGTGCTGTAATCGAAAAAGCTATGGCAAGGAACGTGGAGTTTAATGAAGAAGAGGCGATACAAAAAGCTACCCAGGTCTTTTGGGAAAAAGGCTATAATGGAGCTTCCCTTCGGGACCTGACCGACGCCATGCAAATCAACAGCAGTAGCCTTTACAATACCATCGGAGATAAGCATCAGTTGTTCATCCGATGTTTGAACTATTACATTGAAACGAAAAGAACAATGCTCCAGGCACAGGCGGAAAGTGCAACGTCGCCTCTGGAAGCTCTGATTAAATTCATTGATGCCGCTTCCGCGACAATCATTCAGGATTCAAGTGGTTGCCTGGCGGTGAAGACGGCTTTCGAAATTTCTTCCCGAGATACCAGCATTCAGTCGATTCTGAAGACGGACAATGATTTTACCCGTACGTTTTTGAGTTCGTTGATCGATCAGGCTATGCAACAGGGACAAGTGGTCAAAGGCGAACAACCCGAATTACTGGCTGATTACATCATTGGCAGTTACACGGGCTGGTATGAACTTCATCTTCTCTATAATGATCCTCAGAAAATCAGGAAGTTATCCCAATTATTGATCAGACAAATTTCAGTCTGAAAAAATTTTATCCCTTTTTGAAACACTTATTTCAGAATAAATCAAGTTATTAACCACGCCTCATTTTGAAACAATCATTTCATAATTAACTAAACAAATCAATGAACAATCAGCAACGTGTTAACATCGACCTTAGTGGAAAAATTGCCTTAGTAACCGGAGGAACCAAGGGTATTGGAAAGGCCATTGCGGACCACTTGACCCAGGCAGGAGCGACCGTGATTGTAACGGCCCGGAATCAACCCGAGGAACCTAACCCCAATCATTATTTCATCGCGTCAGATCTTACTCAGCCTTCACAGGTAACTCAGCTAGCCGGGGAAATCCTGGAAAAATTTGGTAAGGTGGACGTGCTCATTGATAACATTGGCGGACTTACCACGCCGGGCGGCGGATTTACTGCCTTAACAGATGAACATTGGACTAATGAACTGGATTTTAACCTGTTAGCTGCCACCAGATTGGATCGGGCCATCGTGCCAAAAATGATTGAGGAGAAAAGTGGAGTGGTGATTCATATCTCTACGGGAGCCAGTAAGCTACCCCTTTGGGATCTGAACATGGCTTATGCCGTCTCTAAAGCCGCGTTGAATTGTTACAGCAAAGCTCTGGCTAACGAGGTCGCTAGTCACGGTGTACGCGTGTTGACAGTATCGCCGGGAGCGGTAAAAACACCCCCGATGGAGCAATTTTTACAAGACTTTGCTGCCAATGCAGGGATTCCGCCCGAGGAAGCATTCGCAACAGTAATAAGTAAGATGGGAGGCGTCCCCATGGGAAGAATGGCTGAACCCGAGGAGATTGCTTCGCTGGTCGTTTTCCTGGCCTCTCCGGCCGCTTCGTACTTAACTGGAACCAACTACGGCATCGACGGAGGAGCTTATCCGGTGGTGTAAGGCTTAAAATTCTATTTTCAGATCATACCACACTTCTCCGCCATGAACGGATTGGGACAAACCGGCATTACAAAAGCCCAATTTCTCATAATAGGCGATTAAATACTCTTTACAGGTTAAGGTTACTCCTTTCCGCCCCTGCTGTTTCGCTACAGAAATCAGATGTCGGATCAAACGTTCAGCATACCCTTTTTTTCTGTGTTGAGGAGAAATCGCCAGTCCGAATATGGATTGCCAGCTACCCTGATCATCATGCAAGGCTGCTTCTGCAAACATATCATCACTAATCGTATCCCGATGGGTTACCATTCCGTTTATAACACCAATTAATTGATCTTCTTCTTCCAATAGCCAGAAATGATGAGGAAAGACGGCTAGCCTTTGTGAAAACGAAAACAGAGAGGCTGCTTCGTTTTCCGGAAAACAAACGTTTTCCAGGGCGTGAATGGTATTTAGATCCTCTGCGGTGGCTTCGCGAATAGTCATAGTAGGGCGGAAGGTATGTTGGTTAAAATAAAAGAAAGGGAGTGGAAACGCTCCCCTTCTTTTGTATGGCAGTTAGGCAGAATCCCTGGCTACTTCAGGGCTCCCGCCTACGATCACATTGATCGTGACTCCGGCGAGAATGAAGACGATGCCCAAAATCAAATGATAACTAAGCTTTTCATGAAACAAGCTTACACTAACGCCAACGGCCACTACCGGCTCCAATGCTCCCATAATTGACGTTAAAGTAGACCCTATTTCTTTTACGGCGTATACTAATGCCGTTATTGAAACCACGGAGGTGACTAGTCCAAATAGGGTAATGTTCACCAGCGTTTCTATTTCTGGAATGACTAAGGCTCTTTCAAAAAGCATGACTTTCAGAAAGTAGTAAGCCGCCGAGAACAGTAAAGTATAAAAGGTCAGTTTGAGACCCGAGGCTTTGATATTTGCTTTGTTAATCAACACAATGTACACTGCATAGCACAGCGAACCGACCATGGAAATGGCGAGGCCCCAAAAATTGATGTCAAATACGGAATCTTTGGTGCTGATAATCCAGATTCCTGTCATGGTAATACACAGCAGAATAACGGTAAGTCTGGTAATGGGTTCCTTAAAGAAAAAGGCCATGATTAACGAAACAATGACCGGGTAAACGAAGAAAATCGTAGAAGCGATTCCCGGAGAAAGCAAATCATAACTCCAGAATAGGCATTCAGCCCCCAGTGAAAACAGAATTCCCAGGGTAATCAACAGACCCAGCTCGTTTCTGGAAACTTTCAGACTCTCTTTCTGGTATAAGAGAGCACCCCAAATGACTAAGGCAGAGATAAAAAAGCGGTAAAACAAGATGCTGTTCAGCGAAAGAGGACCCGCTTTCAGGGGGAGAATAAACAGGGGGATTAATCCGTAGGAAACTGCGGACAGGATGCTTAGAGCATAACCTTTTGTTTTCATGGCACTGGTCGTAATGGGGAAATGACGTAAATCGGGTTCGAATTTAACGATTCCACTTCAATGATGAGCTCATACCCCTAAAGTAAACGACGGATCCAAAGGAGATACCTTGAACGCTCAATCAGGTTACCAGAATGCCCCAGCCCAAGCTTCCACAGGTAAGGAATGTCTTGACCCCACTAACTAAGAATAATTAGCCATGAATGTACCTCCGGTATCTTAATTTAAATTTCGGTATTCCAGAGGCGTCGTTCCTGTTTTTTGTTTGAATAATCTGGTAAAATGCTGCTGATACCTAAAGCCTAGCTGATACGAAAGGTCACTCATGGATTTTGCTTCAAAGATCTTCACCTTTGCCGCTTCAATAACTTTTGACTGAATAAAATCCAGAGCCGTATGACCCGTTTCCTTTTTAATTAAATCCCCAAAATAGTTAGGAGAAAGGTGTAAACGTTCCGCACAATACGCGACACTGGGCAAGCCGAGCGTTTGGGCCTTATCGGTCTTAAAATAATCCTCTAGTAGCTCTTCAAACCGGACCAGAATATCCCTGTTAACCGTATTCCGGGTAATGAACTGTCGATCATAAAACCGCATGCAATAATTCAGAAACAGCTCAATCGTAGAAACAATCAGAGTTTTGCTGTGCTTGTCAATGGGCTGGGCGATTTCAGTAGTAATCTTATGGAGACAATCGATGATGGTATCTTTTTCTTTTTTAGAGAGGTGTAAGGCTTCATTTACCTCGTAGGAAAAAAAGGAATAGTCTCTGATGGTTTTCCCAAGGTGAGTCCCCGCCAGCAGATCGGGATGAAAAACCAGGCCATAGCCCGAAGGCTTCATGAATTCTCCCTTGCTGTCAATGCCATACACCTGCCCCGGCGAAATAAAGACTAAGGTTCCATCTTCGTAGTCGTAAGGCTGGCATCCATACCTCATATCCCCACATTTGATATTCTTCAGAAAAACGGCATAAATACCCATATACCTTCTGAAATATTGAATACGGGGTATTTCATTAAAATTAACCACACTGACCAGCGGATGAAGTGTTTCCACGCCCATCGACTGGTTATACTGCTTCACGGTATCCACTCTTTCTGGCTCCATGTCTTTGTGAAATAAGATTACCAAAGGTAACAAAAGGCAGAGCAGGCTATGAAATGCCAGGCTTCCTATCTGTAAAACTGGTAAATAATCCAGTATTCTGTATAAAAGCGTGATCGGGCCAAAGACGACCTTTGCAGGGTATTGAGGAGTTACATTTACGCTCAGGCCATTATTGATGAACTATTCATTCGCTATAACTGGAATGATCGTCACCGGGCTTATGTCTGGTTGCGGGCATTCCCCTCACTCCATGAAACCAGAAGAAACACTTTTTGAAAAAGGTGAATTGCTCATTAACGGATACTTTACCGGCGAAGCTTACCTGAAACCTTTGCTGGCAAAGGATAAAAATAATGAGTTCAGCATCGGAAGTGTACATTTCGAAGCGGGTGCCCGAACCCATTGGCATACGCATCCCAAAGGTCAGGTGCTACTCCTTACTCAGGGTGAAGGCCTTTACCAGGAAAAGGGCAAAGCAGCCCGAGTTATCCAAAAGGGGGATGTTATTAATATTCCTGAAGACGTGGAACATTGGCATGGAGCAACGGCTACACAATCCATGACTCATATTGCCATCACGAATGTTCAGAATGACCGCAGTGTCGAATGGCTGCAACCCGTTTCAAAAGAAGACTATACGGCCGCTCAGCAATGAAAAATCAGATCAACCGTCAGAAGTTTTTTCAGTGGATATTAGTCATTGCATTAGTGGTAAGAATTTCAGCCATGTACGCACAAACTACGCCTAGCGAACTAAGCCCTAAGCAGCAGAGTATCGTCAGTATTTCTGCCTTAACGGCCACGGGGAATCTCGAAGAATTATCTACTCAATTGGAAACAGGCTTAGACGCCGGATTAACCGTTGAGGAGATCAAAGAAATGCTCGTTCAATTGTATGCCTACTGTGGATTCCCACGGAGCCTGAATGCTATTCAAATGTTGATGAAAGTACTGGACCGGAGAAAAGCCAGCGGTAAGCAGGATATGCAGGGAAATGCAACTGCCAGTAACAGAAATACCATGGATCGGTATGAATGCGGTCGGGAAACGCTGGAAACCTTGACGAAAACACCGCAGTCCAAACCAGCTCCGGGCTTCGGCGAATTCGCCCCAAGAATGGATGCTTTCCTAAAAGAACATCTTTTCGCTGACATCTTTGATAGTGATGTATTAACCTACCAGCAACGGGAACTGGTAACTATTTCGGCTTTAGCATCCATGCCGGGAGTAGAATCTCAATTGCAATCGCACCTGAAAATGGGGATCAATACGGGGCTGACGAAAAAGCAGCTCGTGGAGGTTTCTTCTGTGATTGGACGATTGGTGAGTACATCGCAAGCTAATGTTTTGAGAAAAACTCTGGACGTTTCTACGCTTCCCCTGATTGAATCGGATCTGATGGTACGCATTTCAGAAATTGAAATTCTACCCGAATACCTTCAGGAATACCAGGCTATTTTGAAACAGGAAGCGGCCGCTTCGGTAGAAAAAGAAGCGGGCGTTTTATCCATTTTCCCCATGACCATGAAAGATGATTCGACCCAAATACGAATAGTCGAAATCTATGCGAATCAGGCGGCATACCAATCTCATTTAAAAACTCCTCATTTTCTGCACTATAAAACGTCCACATTAAAGATGGTGAAGTCTTTAAAGCTGATGGATATGAAGTCCCTTGATTCCTCGACTATGGTTGAGATCTATAAGAAACTGAATTAGGTAATTTTCTAAGACCAACAGAGTAATAGGCGGGACTATCAGCCGCTTTAGCGGGATTATTAAACCAGATTTCTCCGGTTCGGACGAGTAAAGTCAAGCATCCGGTTTCCCTACAAATAATTATTTCAACTATAAAATACCTGTTCCCATGGCTGACGAACAAATTCATAAGTACCTACTCCTGAGATTACAAGCGGGAGAGGCCCTTCGAAAAACAGATCCTGACTATGCCCTTTTTCAGACTCTAGTAGAACGGACCATTCAGCTGTGTTCAACAATGAATGCGGAAGCCCGGGGAATAGAGGAAGTAAGAGTTCAATTGGGCCATATTACCGGAAGACCTATCGACCCTTCTACGACGATCTTCCCTCCCTTTTATACCAACTTTGGGCAATTGATTCAATTAGGCAACAATGTATTTATTAATCATGCCTGTTCTTTTTTAGATATTGGCGGAATCACTATCGAAGATGACGTTCAGATTGGACCCCGCGTGAACCTCACAACAGAAAATCATCCGCTTGATCCCGCTGATCGAAAAACCGTAATTACGGGTGCCATTCTCATCAAAAAAAATGCCTGGATCGGGGCCGGGGCAACCATTCTGCCGGGGGTAACCATTGGTGAGAATTCCTTGGTCGCGGCAGGAGCTCTGGTGAATCGTGATGTGCCTCCTAACACAGTGGTAGCCGGTATTCCTGCTAAAGTCATAAAGACCTTGAGATTAGGTTGATTACTTAGGAGTAAGTGGGGTGAGAATTAACTGATAAATCTTACCCCTGTACTAATAAAGGACTGAGTCGGAACCAGCGTTGGATAAAGAAAATTATTGATGTCTAATCGATCTGAATATGGTATATTCACTGAAATTTATGTAGTATCTTTCGCTTTGGTTTAGAAAGTATTATTCATGGATAGTAAACCATCTCTCTCCTTTAACGAAAAGTTTTCTACGAACGAAAGGTTGCCTTTAGCCTTACAGGCTGCTCAGGTAGGAACCTGGGATTTGGATATCGAGCGGCAGCTGATCTGTTGGGATGAGCGTTGCCAGGAATGGTGCGGTTTTCCCGGAAAGCCTACAGTGTCCTATGACCAGGTGCTTGACTTTATACATCCAGAAGATCGCCCTTTCGTTCGAAAAGCCATTACCTGGGCTCTGAAGCCTAAGTCGTCGGGTAAGTACGACATGGCCTTTCGTACCCAGGGAACAACCGATGGGCTGCTCCGGTGGTTGCATTGTAAAGGACAGGCCTTTTTTGATGAATCAGGAAAAGTGTACCGATTTTCGGGGATTGCTCAGGATATAAGTAGAGAAACGAGCACTCGCCAACAATTAGAAACCAGCGAGCATCACTGGCGGAATTTAGTGATCAGTTCTGCGACAGCAACGGCTATCTATAGAGGTCGGGAAATGACGATTGAGGCCGTCAACGAAGCCATGTTGTCGATTTGGGACAAAGATGCTTCCATTAATGGGCAAACGTTTTCGGAAGCCTTTCCGGAAGTAGAAGATCAACCTTATTTACGGCTACTTCAAAACGTATTTGACACGGGTATTGCTCACCACACCTCGGAAGATGCTGCCACCTTACTGGTGGGTGGCCGTTTGCAGGAATTCTGGTTCAATTACTCGTACGCTCCGCTCAGAAGAGAATCAGGAGAAATCTACGGAATAATTCACACGGCCACGGATATTACCAAGCAAGTCCTGGCTCGGCGGGATTTTGAAGTACAAAAGCAGCAGTTTCAGGCGATGATGGAAGGCAGTTTACTGTTGAAATGCCTTCTGGATACCAAGGGTACTATTACGTTTCAAAACCAGCGTTACCAGGAATATACAGGAATGACGCTGGAGGAAAGTCGGAAAAATGGCTGGCAGCGGTTATTTGACCCCGAATATTTCGAACAGTTTGAGAAACGGGTGTTAACGAGCTTTCAAACGGAAAAGAATTTTATCTGCGAAATGCAGTTACGCCGTCACGATGGGGTGTATTGCTGGCATGAAATTGAATTTGTTCCGCTTTTTGATGGATACCAGCACATTACGGGCTGGGTTTGTCGGGCTACCAATATTCACGAGCATAAAACCTTATTGCAACAACTGGAATACCTGGTTCAGCAACGAACCGAAGAATTGGAAGCCAGTTTGAAAGAGCTTCGGGCGGCTAATGAAACCTTACAGGAGCGAACCGAAGAACTCGCGGCTAGTAATGAAGAGCTTCAGGCTTTAAACGAGGAGTTGGAGGAAAAGGGGTATGAGCTGGCAGCCAGTAATGAAGAGTTGCAGGTATCGAGCGAAGAGTTAGGAGAGTCTAATCAGCAACTGTCGTTGTCTAATGATCGGCTACAGCGATTTGCCTACGTAGCTAGTCATGATTTACAGGAGCCCCTTCGTAAGATTCAGACGTTTGGATCTTTACTCAGTCATAAATACGGACCTCAGCTGGGCGATGATGGACTTTCCTTTCTCAGTCGCATTAGCAAAGCCGGTGAGCAAATGTCTACGCTTATTCAGGATCTGTTGACGTATTCTAAGATGATCAATCAACAGGATCACTTTCAGGTGGTTTCACTGAAACAGGTAATGACCCGCGTGTTAGAAACCCTCGATTTAAGCATTGAACAGACTCAAACCAGGATTGAAATGGAAGTGTTGCCAGCGATTATGGGTGATGAATCCCAACTGGTGCAACTTTTTCAAAATCTCATTTCTAACGCTATCAAATTTACAAAACCTGACACGTATCCGTGTATTCATATCACGACCCAAATCAGGTATCGGTGGCAGTTACCTCCACGGGTCGTGCCCATTACCAAGGCAGAACGCTACCATCAGGTTAGCATTAGTGATGAGGGAATTGGGTTTGATGAACAGTTTTTAGACCGGATTTTTGAAGTTTTTCAGCGTTTGCACGAGAAGAAAAACTATGAAGGAACGGGGATTGGACTAGCCATTTGTCAACGGGTCATTGAAAATCACGGCGGAGCTATTACTGCTGAAAGCGAACCCGGCAAAGGAGCCAGTTTTCACGTTTACTTTCCTTGCTGATACAAAAGCTTAGTTAGGGATGAAGAACGTCAGATAGCATGATTCTTCATCCCTTATTTTAATTATTTACGTTCTTACATATAGCTTCGATTTGCTTTTTTAGCGTTAAATCTCCGAGCTGAATGGCTTTTTGCCCATCAGTACAGGCTCCTTCTAAATCCCCTAGTTCTGATTTGATACCAGCCCTAATCGAATAATTCCGGGCAGTAGAGGAATCCAGAGAAATACATTTATTAATGGTATCAAGGCATTCCTGGCTAACCGTTACGTTCATGCAATCAACGGCTTTTTTGTAATAAGCATCGGCATAGGTACTATCTAAAACAATAGCCTTTGAATAGCACTCAATAGCTGCCTGAAAAAAGTGTTTGGCACTGTAAATGTCGCCCATCACAACGTAATGTTCAGGAGTAGGATCGAGTTTCACCACCTTTCCCATTTCCACCAGAGCTTCATCAAATTTACCTTGATGTGCTTTGGCAATACTGGATTTCAATAAAGACTCCGCATCTTCTTTGCGACAGGCTACTAAAATAAAAAAGGGTAAAAGAAACGTAATGAATACAGTTTTCATATAAGGTAATAATGGACAGTTAGGTTATTCGTTTACTAACAACAAAGCTACTCTTTTTAAGGAAGGACCTTTTATATATTCTATAAATAAAAAAAGCGTTTGCATGAGCCTGCAAACGCTTGAAATAGTCTATCAGCTAGTAAAGATTAAATCCGCTTCAATACATATAAAGCCAGCAGAATAAACATTTCTAACCCATAAATAACAATAAGTGGAATGAGATAAAACTCATTAATTACGTCCAGAAAATAGTATAAACCCAGCGTAATAGAGAAACAAAATCCCAACATTAGAAACGTTGGGATCGTAATCTTTTTATTCTGATGATATTTATCAACGATGTAAACCAGTAATAAACCCTGTATAAATAGAAATATAAAAATGCACAGGGCCGTGCCAAATTGGTGAATAAACATCATAGGTTTCCTGCAAAGGGGTATTTTATTCTTCGTCATCCGAGGGTTCTTCACCCATATCCCGTAACTGAACCAAACCAACCGCATTGTTTTCAAGCGTGCTGATTAGTATTTCGTAGCGATCCACGACGGTTGTTTGCCCAACGGCAGGTAATCGCCCGAAACGTTCAACCAGTATGCCGGCCAGTGTTTCATAACCAGCTCGCTTCTGAATGGGACGGGGCAGAAGCGGGTTAATGTCCAGTAACGAAGTCGTTGCTTTTAACTGATACGTATCGTCGGTAAGCTTTTCTACCAGCGGACGTTCTTCATCCGACTCGTCCTGAATTTCACCTACTAATTCCTCCAGAATATCTTCCATCGTGATCAGTCCTTCGGTCCCGCCGTATTCGTTAATGACAACCGCCATTTGCTGGCGACTTTGCTGGAATTCACGTAATAAAGGCCTGATTCGCTTCGTGGAAGGAACAAAGAACGTGGGTTTAATCAGCGAACGGATATCCAGTTCTTTACTGTCCTGAAGTTTCAGTAAGATCTCTTTCAGGTATACAACCCCTAAAATATGGTCGAGGTTTTCTTCATAACACGGAATCCGGGAATAATTTTCACTGATGACCTCCAGCAAAGACTCCCGAGAGAACTCATTGACATCAATTCCAAAGATCTGGGTGCGGGGCGTCATGATTTGACGGACACTACGTTCCGAGAACTGGAAGGCCTTTTCTACCAGTGTTAAATCAGAGCCTTCGGTGTGGTCTTCTTTGGCCTCATAATCCTGCTGGCTCTGGTGAACCAGATACTTTAATTCATCCGCACTATGGACTTCCGAGCTATGACTTACCGTAATTCCAAACATCTTTAATACGACCGAGGCAATGCCATTCAGCAACCAGATCACAGGACGGAAAATAATAAAGAAGAACTGCAAAGGATACGAAACCGCCATGGTCGTTTTCTCCGCCTGCTGAATGGCCAGCGACTTGGGAGCCAGTTCACCAAAAACGATATGCAGAATGGTAATAACGGCGAAGGCAACGGGCAGAGCTATCTGATGAGCCAGTGTTTCTTCGATTTGCAGTCCGATGCTATGCATGAACGCAATCAGAATTTTGGAAACCACGGGTTCTCCAATCCAGCCTAACCCTAAACTCGCCAGCGTAATCCCTAGCTGCGTAGCTGCGAGATAGCCGTCCAGGTTAGAAAGAATGCGGGTGGAAAGCCGGGCGGCGGCGTTTCCGGCCTGAGCTTTGAGTTCCAGCTGCGAAGCCCGGACTTTGACAATCGCAAACTCAGCTGCCACGAAAAATCCATTGAGCAGCACCAGCACCAGGGTAATTAAAAAATTGAGTAACATCGGTTGGTTGAATTAATACCGGTTGAGATAATCTTCGTAATGAGCGGGGTAAAGTAATTTTATTTTTTCCTGAATCGCCGCAGGAATCGGTTCATTTCTGTAATTAATACCTTTTTGAGACAAAAATTCAACTACCTGCATCTTCTGGCGGTATTGTATCGATTCCAGCGGAACTATTTTTTCCCTTAAAATATGTACCAGATATACTTTCTGGCCCCCTTCCACGTACTGGCTACGGTCGGCTATCAGGCGTTTGTAGTCCGCTCCATGTTCCAATAGATACAGAGCGGTATCAAAATGATTGAATTCGATGGCTCGTAATAACGGTGTTTTAGAATTTGGATTTACGTAGTTAATATTGGCCCCGGCTTCTACTAAAACTTTTGCCTTTTCAGTCGGATGTAAGGTCTGA
>CAJYHS010000113.1 GCA_913774715.1 uncultured Siphonobacter sp.
CAATCCACTCAAAATTACTCTGAGCCAATGCCTGAGATATGGCCCGTTTTTTAGGAGATGAATGAGGTTCGTTCGTCAGATGAATGACCCGTAAAGAATAACGGCATCTTTCACTGAAACTACTGACTATCTGAGACGTGGAATCAGTAGAGTTATCGTTAGCGACAATGACTTCAAACTGCTGATGATTAAAACTTTGCTGTTCTAAATCCTGTAATAAATTTAAAATATTTCTTTCTTCATTTCGAACCGGGATGATAACACTCATTCGAATCGATGAAGGCTTGGATGGCGAGGAGAACGCAGGCATAGAGAGCCAGCCTTTCATTAATGATGCATTGAAGATAAGCCAAAGAAAAGGCCCCGAAAGTAAAAATATTTCAAGGATACTCATGATACTTTTTCTTCCCGTTTTAGATACTTCAACTGGGCAACGAATAAAATGCCCACCAGTACAGGTAAAACAATATTGATAACCCAAATGGTCAAAGAGGCTGAAGTAACTAAAGCCGGATTTACCTGATAAAAACTAAAAAAATACAAGGTGCTGAAGGTCCGAATACCCAGATCACTTAAAAAGCTGAAGGCAGGAATAACGCTCTTGGTCAGGAACAGGAGCCATACTACCGTTAATTGATCAACGAGAGGTAACTCCACACCGAACCCATATAAAACCAAGAGAAACTGAATACTGTAAGTAGTAAAGCGAAAGGCTGCCAGAGCAGTTACCTGCCTAACATCGGTTGACGAATAACTTTCTAATACCCGGAAAAATCGAGCAGAACTGGCTAGCCATTTAATGTTTTCGAGTAAAGGTGCTGCTCGATCTCTCAGCGTTAACAGAAAAAACGTAGCCAGATTACTGAGCCAGAGTAGTACAAGAGCAATCCAGTGACCAAGGCTGGGTGTTTCGGGCATTCGATACAGAAAGTAGGTATAAGCCAGAGTTCCCGCAAAAAGAGTTACGAGAAACTGCAGGGTACTTCCCAATAAAAAGGCCCCGATGCTGTTCAGTCGATTTTTCGCCTGAAGAAATCCCATTTTTCCAGTCAGATCGCCCACATTAGCCTGCGTAACGAAGCCTAAGGACTGGCCCGCCAGTACGCCCCTCAACGCTGTGTAAAAAGAAATATGCTCCAGCTTATGAGCAAGAACCTGCCACTTCCAGGCTTCTATCGACCAGTTTAAGCCTGTCAACACTAGGGTAAGAATTAACCACCAGCTGTTTTGCTGAGAAAAAGCGGATTGAATATACTGCCAGACTTCCCCCAGGTCCTGTTGTTTATTCTGTAAGGTTCGGATCACCAGACCAATGATGAGCAGGGGAACTATCCAGCGAAGCAGAAAGATAAAAATTCGGCGAAAAGCCGGGTAATTGGCGTTATTTTGCATATGAAATGCGACTACGAAAGCTTTAGGTTTTCGAGTTGTCGATGCAAAGCTATGGCAGAAAAGATTATTTTAGGCGTTGACCCTGGCACAAGGTTCATGGGGTACGGATTGATTATAGTGGAAAAAGGCCAGGTCACTCTCCTGCAATACGGTGTGATTAACCTCACCAAGTACGATAACCACGAATTAAAATTAGGTAAGATCTTTGAACGCATTACAGGACTCATTGATGAGTTTTCACCGGATGAAATGGCTTTAGAAGCTCCATTTTTTGGAAAAAATGTTCAGTCAATGTTAAAACTTGGGCGGGCACAGGGGGTGGCCATGGCAGCAGCTTTGGCTCGTCAAATTCCCATTGTTGAATATTCTCCTAAAACCGTGAAGCAGTCAGTAACCGGAAATGGTAACGCTTCAAAAGAACAGGTATCTTACATGCTGGAAAGCATTTTAAAAACGAAGCTGGAGGGAGAAAGACTCGATGCAACGGATGCTTTAGGCGTGGCTATTTGCCATTATTTTCACGAAAATTCAGTTACTACACCTAAAGGTAAGAAAGCTCTGGGTGTTAAACAGGCTAAAAAAGGTAGTTGGACCGCCTTTCTGGCTGAAAATCAAGATCGTATTAAGGGATAGCCTTAAGGTATTTAATCAAAAGCGAAGACTCCATCAAGTATAGAGTCTTCGCTTTTTTGTGAGTATTTGTCTATTTGTACTTAATTTTTTTCGTAATTTTTGTAATTTTACTCATGAATTCAATCCCCTCATAGTTTAGCTACCGAGTACATTAATATTTATGGATCATAAGGTTAAGAAAATTGCCTTACGCAGGTTTATCTGGCTAGTATGCTTACTAATAATCTCTTTCTCTTTCGCTCTGGTTGTTTTTATTGGCAAAACTAAATATTCTCTTATTAAAAGAAATATTACCGTTTTAAGTAATGAAAATACTACTTATGAGAAACTAGATGCTTGTATATCTATCTTGTATGTCGCGGAGAATAATATTCGACTTTATACGGTTACCTCTGATTCTACTTATCTGACAAAGTTCAAGCAAGGGATCGAAACGGTATCTTCGATTATTATGGATTTTATGGCCCAAGAGTCTGAAAAGAAAAGTGTAATGCATACGGATGTTAATCAACTCATAAAAGAGAAGAAATATAAAAATTCTCAGTATGCATATCTTAAAAAGTTAACAGATAGTTTATTGATCCTTTCTACGAGAAATATTGACTCTGCAAAGCCAGCCCTCATTATCAAATACCCTCGTTTGAAAGTTACAGAAAAGATCAGAGAAATTGATACCGTCAGGGTAACTCAAAAGAGAAAAGGAAAGAAGCTCTTTGGCCGACTGGCTGATGCCATTGCGAATAAAAATGACTATGTCAATCAAACCAATGCGAACTCAAGTTCATCTAGAGCGATTGAGAATGCTGATCAACAAAAAGAAGAAATTGAAGCTTTTAATGCCAGGGCATTAAATAAATATTATAAACAGCTATTAGCTAGTAACCGACAACTTAATGCTACAGAAAAGGAATTACTATTGCTTAACGCCAGTATATTTTCTGAATTACAACATGCACTGAGTAAGTTAAAAAAGGATGAAATACAAACGCAGGTAGAATACAAAAATGCATTGATATCAGGAACTCTTGAGAATGTTCAGGAACTGGATTATCTCTCTGTACTCAGCATGGGAATGGTATTTGCCCTAACCGTAATTATACTTTATAATGTTTACAGGTTATATCAGAATGATCTGGCACTATTAAAACTAAGTAAACAGGAAATAGAATACGCCCGAATGAAAGGGAAGTTTCTAGCCACTATGAGTCATGAAATTCGCACGCCTTTAAATTCAGTAATTGGCTTTGCTGAACAAATGGATGATAGTCTATTGCCTGAAAATCAGAAAAGTAACTTGGAGGCCATACGGGCATCTTCAGGAATATTACTGGGAATTGTCAATGATATCCTTGATTTTTCAAAATTTGAAAGTGGCAAAATAACCTTAAGCAACAAGCCTTTTCAACCTTACATGATTAGTGAGGAAATGTTGAAAATGGTAAGTATTCCAGCTCAGAAAAAAGACATCCAACTTTATCATAATTTCACGTTTGAACCTTCATTGACTGTTCTTGGGGATGCTTTCCGACTGAAACAGGTATTAATGAATTTGCTCAGTAATGCTATTAAATTTACACCCGTTAAAGGGCAGGTTACTTTGTTTTCTGAAATTTTGAAGAAAGATGATGAAACGGTAATTTGGAAATTTCATGTACAGGATTCTGGCATTGGAATTGCTAAGGAAAACCAGGCGATATTGTTTAATGAATTTCAACAGATTGAGCAAGAGGATTACAGAGAGAAATCTACTGGAACAGGCCTGGGCCTAGTGATATGTAAACGAATTGTTGAGCTTGCTGGTGGTAAAATATCCGTAGATAGTGAATTAGGAAAAGGCTCTGTTTTTACGGTTAGTCTTCCTATGGCACTTGCAAAAAACGAATTATTAATGCCCAATGATGAACCTGTGACTAAAGAAATTAAGGAAATTCTTGCGGGTAAAACAGTATTAATTGCGGATGATAATAGCATGAATATATTGTTATTAAGCCGAATACTGAAAAAATACGATATTGATTTTAAGGAAGCTTCAGACGGAGCAGAGGCTTTTGAACTGTTTATGAATCATAATTATGATTTGATTATTACCGATATTCAGATGCCTGTTATGGATGGGGTTACATTAGTCAAAAAAATAAGGGTCCTCGCTGATATAAACAAATCCTCCGTTCCAGTAATTGCTTTCTCAGGCTTGGTATCTCCAGAGGAACAGCTTAAGTTTAAATCGGCAGGAATGAATGGCTTACTAATAAAGCCTTTTGCAGAAAAAGATTTCAAAGCAATTCTCAACGAAGTCTTAAAGGATTAACGGGATTCTGTCAGATAGTCCGAATGAATAACCTTCATTTGTTCATCAAAGTGATAAAAACGCGGAGCTCCCGTTGGAATATTAACTTCTGAAATAGCCGTTGCACTAATGTTTTCTAAAAACATTACCAACGAACGGAGGCTGTTCCCATGAGCCACAATCAACACATTTTTGCCGGCCTGTAACTGAGGCTCAATAAAAGTATGATAATAAGCTAATACTCGCGTTTGAGTCATTTGCAAACTTTCACCGTTGGGAGGAGTTACATCATAACTTCTTCGCCACAAAGCAACCTGCTCAATGCCGTATTTTTCGGCAACATCCGTTTTATTCAAGCCTTGCAAATCTCCGTAATTGCGTTCATTAAGTGCGGCATTTTTTTCTACAGGAATAGCCTCTTCATGAATTTCTTTCAGAATGATAGCGAGCGTTTCCTGGGCTCGCTTTAATTCTGAAGTGAAGGCTAGGTCAAAAGAAATAGTTTTTAGTTTTTTAGCAGTAAGTAAGGCTTCATCTCTTCCATGCTCGGTTAATTCCACGTCTACATCCCCAGTAAATTTATTTTCCAGATTCCATTGAGACTGTCCGTGTCTGACTAATACTAAAGTTCGATTCTGCATGTTTGTCTATATGTAAATAAATGCTGAATTTTGATTCGGATTTTGCTAATTGCCGCGACGTATTTTTTTTGAAAAAGAACCCATCAGGTGATCCTAAACTGGAGGTTGTAATTTAGACAGCAAGCGTAGTAAAAGTGAAGTGGGCAGAAATGTTTTTTTATTTCACAATCCGGGCCGAGCAGCCCCACTGGATTTAGTGAGAAATTATAAAACTTTTTAGCAGGGACAGAGTATTATAGGATAAATAACTATCCCAATTTTCTGAAACCTATGCAGTTAAGCTTACTGATTGTTACATACCTGCTGGTCATTGTTTCCCTCATTCCTCTCATACGCCACGATTTCTGGACATTTCGTGTTTTCGAATACCCTCGGAATCAGAAATTTTTGTTGTGCCTTATTTTACTGGTGGCCTGGGCCTGGGTAGGGGATCCTTCAGATAAACTCACCATGATTAGCATCGGAGTACTGCTACTTAACATGGGATATTTATTTTATCAGCTTTATCCTTATACCTTCTTATCGAAAAAGCAACTGATGGATTGTCAGAACCCCAATCCTGAGCGAAATCTTAGTTTGCTGATTTCCAATGTTTATCAGTACAATAGGGAATCGGGAAGGCTACTGAAATACATTGAACAGCTCAAGCCTGACCTGGTATTACTGGCCGAAACCGATCATTGGTGGGCGGATCAGATGCAGCCTATTCACGAACAGTATCCAAACCGAGTACTAAAACCCATTGATAATACCTACGGAATGCTGCTCTATTCCAAACTGAAGCTTTCGGATGAATCAGTTAAGTTTCTCGTGGAGGATGATATTCCTTCGATTCATGCGAAACTGATGCTTCCTTCTGGTGAACAAATTCAGCTTTACTGTTTACATCCTACGCCTCCCGTTCCACAGGAAAACCCTCGATCAACGGAACGGGATAAAGAGTTATTATTGATAGGAAAGGAAGCTAAGAAGTCGAAACTACCAGTAATTGTGGCGGGTGATATGAACGATGTCGCCTGGAGTTACACGACCGAGTTGTTTCTAAAAACCAGCGGACTACTAGATCCTCGCCGGGGAAGAGGTTTTTACAGTACTTTTCATGCGAAAATACCTTTTCTGAGGTTTCCTCTGGATCATATTTTTTGCTCGTCGGACTTTAAATTAGTACAAATGCAACGACTGAATAGCATCAATTCGGATCACTTTCCCATGTACATAACCTTAACTTACGATCCGCAGGCTGAGGCTGAACAAAAGGATAAAGAATTAACGCTGGATGAAGAAGATAAAGAGGTGGTTGAAGAAAAAATAACCGCTGATACAGATTCTGATGGAGAAGCTCAGCCAGAGAAAAATCCACTGGGTACCTAAGTAAAAAGAGCCGTTGATCTAATCAACGGCTCTTTTTACTTAACCAATTAATTCCCATGCAGCACCTACCGAATCTACGGGTAGCTGACAGGCTCGATTATAGCACACGTAAATCATGGTTCTGCCGTCCGTACCTCGGTGTTGTAATAAAGGTAATTCGCTGGAAGTTAGAGTACCTGTTATTACTTTATTAGGTAAATATTTTGATTCCAGTTTTTGTCGAAAAGCTTCTAGTTCGGGGCCAATAATTGCAATTTCTACGGTTGGCGTAGAAAGATAGGCAGCCAAACTAGCCCAGTGCGAGAGATAATCCGAATTAGTAAGCAGCAATGGCTTAACCTTTTGTAACATCTGACTGGAACGCTCACCTAGATCGGGGCGATCCAATAAGAGGCTCAGACGGTATAAAACGGTTGCCATAATTGCATTGGAGGAGGGAATTACGTTGTCAAAAAGCTCCTTTTTGCGTGCAATTAACTCGCCTGAGTAGGACGCATCAGTGAAGAAAAACAAACCGTCCTGTTCATCCCAGAAATATTGTCCTGCGTAATCGGCTAGTTGTTCAGCCAACTGTAACCAGGTTTCATCAAACGTAGCCTGGTATAAGCTGATGAAAGCATCGGCTACGGCCGCGTAGTCTTCGAGGAACCCAGCAATCTTAGCCTGACCGTCTTTGTAGGAATGATACAATTGGCCTTCTTTCATCAAGCGGTCTTTAATGAAATGAGCATTAGTTAAAGCCAGTTTCAGAAAAGATTCATTTGCGAAAACACGGTAGGCATCGACCAGGCCTTTTAACATCAGACCATTCCAGGAAGTCAGGATTTTATCATCCAGACCGGGGTGAATGCGTTCTTCGCGGTACTGAAGTAATTTGTCAAATTGAGGACGCAGTTGATTGGAGAGTAATTCCTGTTCCATTTCGAAGGACTCGAGCGTTCGTTGTGGGAACAGGATGTTTTTTCCGGTTGCGTGGCCGGTTGCTTCCTCGTAGTAATTTCCTTCTTCGGTGATCTGAAAATAAGTACTCACCAGTTCGCCCCACACGGGGCCCAGGATTGATTCAATTTCTGATTTCGTCCAGGTATAATACTTTCCCTCTTCCCCTTCACTATCGGCATCTAGAGCTGAGTAAAAACCTCCTTCGGGATGCGTCATTTCTCGCGTAAGCCATTCAATGGTTTGAGTTACCACACGTTTATAAAGCGGTTCTTTCGTAACCAGCCACGCTTCAGAATAAAGACTGAGTAACTGAGCATTATCATAAAGCATTTTCTCAAAATGGGGCAGGAACCATTCTCCATCGGTTGAATAGCGGGCGAATCCTCCACCAATCTGATCGTAGAGTCCCCCCAGAGCCATCCCATCAAGTGTAGTCTTAATAGCTCGAAGAGCGTCGCTGTCGTACGTTTGCTGATAATAACGCAAAGCAAACAGCCAGATCGAAGGCATCGGAAACTTCGGAGCACCATTAGTGCCGCCTCGCTCCGTATCAAATGAAGCTGCTAGTTTATCATAAGCTACTTTTAATTCTTCGGTTGAAACAGTTACTGTAGAATCTTCAAGGAGGGGTAACCCGTATTTTTCAGATTCAGAGTAATGCATATTCGTAGTAAAGCCTTCTGCTGATTGTTGCAAAGCTTCCCGCTGGTTTTGAAAAGCTTCGGCGATCTGACTACAGATACCCATCCAGTTTCGCGTAGGAAAGTACGTACCGCCGTAAAAAGGTTTCGCATCCGGCATCAGGAAAACGTTCAAAGGCCAGCCTCCGCGAACGCCCATAGCCTGAACGGCGTCCATATAAATCGCATCGACATCGGGGCGTTCTTCGCGGTCTACTTTGACACACACAAAATGCTCATTCATGAGCCGGGCTACGCTTTCATTTTCAAACGATTCCCGCTCCATGACGTGACACCAGTGACAGGCCGAATAGCCAATGGAAACCAGCAATGGCTTGTCTTCTTCCCGGGCCTTTTTCAGAGCTTCTTCTCCCCAGGGATGCCAGTCTACCGGATTATGGGCATGTTGACGTAAATAAGGCGAACTTTCATGGACGAGGCGATTCATGCTGATTTCAATTTATGGTTTTTAGTTTGCAATTTCTTGCAAACGATCTAGCTGCATTTAAAGACTCTGCTTAATGCAAGTTTGTCCCTAATAACCCAGGTTGATTGGCCGACCCAGAATAGTAGGGATGAATGAAGAGTCAGAAGTAGAATATTACTTTCGGATTAAGACCCGTTTAGTTACCGACTTGCTTCCATCGCCAACCTTCACTAAATATATGCCAGGGGCAAGGGTTTGGGTTTGAAGAGAAATAGGGTTGTTTCCTGTAACGATAGGTGTTGATTGTTGATAAACCACCTGACCCGTAATGGAGAAAAGCTGAACGTTAACGTTTCGATCTTCTGATGTAAACACGTCCAATGTAAGGCTTGTGGAAGCTGGATTCGGGCGGGGCGTTACGTCCAGCAAATGGAGAGCCGACTCAGGTAAATCAAAAGTACAAAGCATGATCTCGCGTCCCTTAAGCGTGATATCCTGTTGCCAGTTACCATAACGGAGCGTCAGGGCTGTGCTGGCATTCTCAGCGGCAAAGGGGTTATGAGCAGCCACTAAAATCTGATTGCCTTTCACTACGCCTCGCCAGATAGGGTCTTGATCAGCAAAATGATCACGAGCCGATTTAGGCGAATAGAGCAAACCTCCATTAAAGAAATCCTTGAACTGGGAAAGACGGTACAATCCCTGCGTAAAGTATTCGTAATTAGCCAGGTTTTCGTTGGTTCCGGTGTTACCTGGACTTTCCCATAACCATAATCCTTTAGCTCCCGAGAAGAAAGGAAATATAGCAGTAGCTTCGGCCATCCAGGTTTGGATAGGCTTGTTAATATTCGAGCTGGTGTAACGCAGCCAAACAATCGGAACGATATCTTTTGAACTCCAGGCCTTATTAGCCTCTACCTGAAAAAGCAGATAAGCCAGATAGTTACCTGCATACGGATTGGGGTAATCATAGATATAATAAGCGGAAGGTAATAGAAAGTCCTGACGGTTATAGAAAGCTCCACCGACATTATTACTTACCGAGTCTTTCGTGAGAAAATGAATTCGTTCGGGGTTATTAATCCAGTCTTGCCAGGAATTACCATCAATATTCAGAAAGGTATTACGAATAGGTGTATCAGCGTAAGAAGTTAGCCTGGTGCTGGCAGGTAATCCGTTTTCCCGCATGTAATGAAAGGGAGCTGCGTACAGATTCTGCATATCCCGCTGGTAACGTGCCAGAAAAGCCTCATCCGTTAACTGGGAATAAACCGCAGGCACCAGATTTCGCCGCTTCAGACTTAATATACTATCGTTGGTATTGTAATGCCGCTCAATATCAGCCATTAAAATATCCACGTTAGGCATAGCTTTACCCTGAGAGTCACTGAATAGATTAGCAAAGGCTCGCATGTCATTAGCCCATTTGCTTCGATAGGCACTTGCGTTATTATCCCAGGGGGAACGAATTATATCCCAGGGTTGATTGATGCCAGTGGCAGTTCCGTACCAGAGAACGGCCCGGTTAGCTTGGGGTAAGTTCCCGTCATACTGATTGAAATTTGCCAGGTGAGAAAAGCCCCGTCTCAGCGGCATTTGCTGAGAATCATTCAGCCGTGGACCGCTGTAAATGATGGTAAATGGCAGATTAAAATCTGGAAATTTTTGCCAGTCGATACTTCCATCAGCCGTGGAAGCCTGGAAAATGGGCGTCTCGCAGGTTTGAGAAAACCCATTGATT
>CAJYHS010000114.1 GCA_913774715.1 uncultured Siphonobacter sp.
ATCGCGGTATTAACTTCCAACGAAGTTTGCCATTTCTGGTAGTTCAGATTATTATTAAACGATGAATCGGCTAATGAACCCGCTTCTGAAAACAACCCAGAATGCAGCCCTTCACTTACATAAGACCCCGTTGCCACCAGTGCATACTTCTGTTTGCCAGGCAAAGCCCCCATCCATCGGGACTGCATTCCATAGGTTTGTACCTTATTCGTAACCTGCTGAGTAATTGGGTCTTTACTAGCGGGAAAAAGGGAGCGAAACCTTCCGGATTCTACCATTAGTTGCTGAGGTCGATTCTGGTGTTGGTAATACGCATCCAGCGTAAGAGCCCGGTTCCGGGGAAAGCGATGAATAAAACCTAACTGCTGCTGAATGCCCTGCTGACGAGTGGACATCCGCTGTTGAAGCTTTTCGGAAAAATCAGGGTTATGAGAAGTAATCTGATAGAAAGATGCATCCCGCTGATGCTGAAGGTTTCCCTGCCACTTGAGCAGGCTTGTTTCGCTGGGGTTGTACTCTATCGTTACCTGACTTACCCGCAGGGAAGGGCGAATTTCCAGTCGCTGGGTATCGCTAACAATCAGGGAATTCCCTTCCAGCAAATACTCATACTGATTACTGATCTGCTGCGTAGTTCGATCTCCCAACTGATAGGTAAAGGCTTTTAGCTTAAGTTTTGAAGTAAGATTAAAGTTCATATTGGCCGCCCCCAGCCATACGCGATTCTGATTAAACCGCTCGGCCGAAATACCCGGAACGGCTATTTGCTGGGCATTTAGCAAAGGTCGGCTCGCGTGCTGATCCGGTCCGTTGGAGGCGTCTGAGAGGTCGTTACTCAGATTATACCTCAGCTCCGGCACCGGGTTTCTGCCCGTATTGTTAGCCGAGCCAATGATGCCCAGTTTCAGTCGATCGACCAGCGAAAAAAGATTGGCCCGGCCTTCGTACCGACGGGTAAGCCCGGCGGCCAGATCAGCCGTTCCAAACATGGTTTTCCGGTGATCCTCCTTGAGCTTCAAATTCAGAATGGTTTTATCCGATCGCTCAATTCCCTTCAGTAAGGGTGTATTGGAAGCATTTTCAATTGCTTCCACTTTATCCAGCAAGTCAGCGGATAAGTTCTTAGAGAGCATTTTATAATTCTTCGCAAAAAACTCATCCCCTTCCAGCAGAATCTTATCGATGGGTTTGCCCTTGAACGAGATTCCGCCGTTGTCATCCACCCGTACGCCGGGCAGTTTTTTAAGGATATCCTCCACGACCCGCTCGGTGCCATCGGCAAATTTCTGAACGGAGAATGACGTGGTATCTTCATTCACCCGAATGGGCAACAGATCGCCTTTCACCGTAACCTGCCGAAGCTGCGTAGGCTCTGTCTCCATCTGAAAATGCTGCGTCTGACTTTGAGCTGTTATCCACCGGCTCTGGCTGATGTACCCCAGGTTATTCACCGTTAACCGATAGTGCGAAGTATCGGCCTCCAGTTCCAGACTATATTCGCCTTTTTCATCCGTCGTGGCATAGCTGACAATGCTCGAATCGGCTTTGGAAAGAATAAGCATACCTCCAGCCAAAGGTTGGCTGGAGGAACGGATGAGTTTTCCCTGAATAGTAAATTTAGGTGGAAGATGCTGACCAAAAGTTTCCTGTGAAAAAGCCATAAGGCAAATCCCTAAAATCAGGAATCGTAGGGTCATTGGCTAGGAAAGTTTTCTTTTGAAAATGTATTTACATTGAATTCATACCTGCCACCAATAGGAGCCACCTTACTCTCTACAGATTTTTTTGTATCCCGAAAAACTTTTTTCCTAGTCTCTACGAAAGCATCCAGCGTTAGGGGTTTCCCATGGGTTTTGGGCATCGTAATTTTTTCATTTTTAGGATTAAATGTCAATGATTCAAGAAGGAATTTCACTTCTCCATCTTCTGATTCAGCTTCGAGTATAAGTCCTGGTAATCCATGTAACTTCCAGGGGCCAGCCAGACTTGGCACTTCAGAAGTAAACCAGGCCGTATAATTCCGGTTTCGGTAAAAAGTCTTCGCTCTCTGGCACTTAAAAGACCCTATTTTTTTGTACTCTTTCATAATTACCCATTTCGGATCCACTATTTTCTCCTGCACGAAGTATTTTCTTGAAAAGATAGCTTCATTAGATGATAGCTTTTTCGATGAATAATCATGATAATTGAAAAACATCAACCCATCATTCCCTGGATCAAGCTCAATAGTTTCGACATTAGCATTTGTACCTAATTTTAGATTAGGCACTTTATTTTTAGAAGCCTCGTAGTATAAACTCTGGAAAGAATTAAATAAAAGGATGCAACCAACATCCCTTTTAGCCGCTGCATTTTGCTTGGGTACTTCCTGCTGTCTATACGTAATTTTCGCAACAACATTCTGGCCATTACTTTCGCTAATTACAAGCAAAAAAATAATTAGAAATAATATATTTTTCATAGAATAATTAATAAATATCCTCCTTTCAGAGGATATTTAAACACATTAACAAGGAGCTTGGCTTACTCCTATTTTAGCTAATTCACGTGCACGTTCACAGGTTTCGGCAACAGCTGAAGTTCCACCTATGTACTCGCTACCGCAATATACATGGTAAGTAAATCTACAGGCTAGTCGACCAGAATTAACACTAGTATGTCCTGAAGAAATAGTAGTAATCATTCCACATAGAAATAACGAAGTTAAAATCTTTTTCATTTTTAAAACTTAAAGTGAGTGTTACACTAATATCACTCCGTCGGCCGATAGATTGATAAGGCAAAGATTCATCTATTGTACATAACTAACAATACTCATTAACAAGTATTTTTACTCATAACTATTTATTCGGTTTATGTACTTTCATAACTTACTGCGTACAAAGCCAACGCGTTTTTCTTACCCGTAAGTCCCAGCTTCGCTTTGATATTTCTTCGATGCGTATCAACTGTGTTTTTACTGATAAAGAGCTGATCGGCAATACTCTGACTATCCAGGCCAAGTGCCAGTAAATGAATGATATCCTTTTCGCGGGCTGATAAGGGTACAGGAGAGGTTGGAGTTACCATAGATTGATATAGGTTGAATTTATAAAATTCAGGATATGAACTATTATACAATCAATCGAAAGTATCATATGTAACCACACTGCCAGGAAAATTTATGTAAAAAAATACTTACAAACAATAACATTTTTTGATTAATTATACCTATAATACTCGTACGTATAATCAATGCGGGAGTCCTGCATTAGATTCTTATGCCGTACCAAACGATGAATCTTATAATCCATCCAGCCTTTCGATTATATTTCGGGGGAATATTCAACCCCTTTCTCTTTTCAAGGGTGCAGGATAACCGTTTAGAGAGTATAGGTCTGGCATCAAAATTTATAGTTTCACAGCGTTCAACTTTAAAACTTCAATCTATATGCGTTGGTTAGGTGGTCGCGAAAGCGATAACGTCGATGATCGTCGCGGCAGCGGCCGGGGAGGTCTGGTAGTAGGTGGCGGTATCGGCACCATTGTTATTGCCCTGATTGTTACCCTATTGGGCGGAGATCCTTCGAGTGTGATAAACACTCAGAACACAACTGAGCAGGCTCCTGTGAATCAGCAGGCCGACGATGCGGCGGCTCAGTTTACACGAAAAGTACTGGCTAGTACCGAAGACGTGTGGACGCAAATTTTCAAGGAACAAAACTCCCAATACCCCAAGCCCGTGCTGGTGATGTACCGGGGTGTTACTTCGTCGGGTTGCGGCACGGCCCAGAATGCTATGGGACCTTTTTATTGCCCTGCGGATGATAAGGTATACATTGATTTATCCTTTTACGATGAGCTGGCCGAACGTTTCAAGGCTCCGGGAGAATTTGCCATGGCGTATGTGATTGCCCACGAAATCGGTCACCATGTGCAGCATAAAATGGGTATTACTGACAAAATAGATGCCATGCGGCAACGCCTCAGCGAAAAGGAATACAACAAACTCTCCGTTCGGCTGGAGCTTCAGGCAGATTTTTTCGCTGGTGTCTGGGCCAATCGGGCCCAGGGGCAAAGCGTAGCTTTGGATGAAAAAGATATTGAATCAGCCATTCGGGCAGCGAATGCCATTGGCGATGATAAAATTCAAAAGGAAACTCAGGGACAGGTCGTTCCCGATGCCTTTACCCACGGTACTTCCGCCCAGCGGGTGTACTGGTTCAAGAAAGGCCTGAAAACGGGCGATATCAATCAGGGAGATACTTTTAATAGCAACGAAGACGCAAATCTTCAGTAAGTATAAAGTTTAGTTAGTCAGGCTGATATGGATTTTTTGAAGAATCTGTATCAGCCTTTTTTTATGTCGGCAAACCCCTCGGTTTTGCATGACTGAAAAACGCCTGTTTTTTCTATCTTGTAGCTATGAAAAAACACTTCCTCTTAAGCCTTACCTGCTGGTTCGCAGCTTTGCACTTCGGTTCAGCTCAAAACCAGCTCCCTCGCGTCGCTATTGCGGGCCTCGGCATTGAGTCCAGTACCTTTTCTCCCGCCGTTACCCATGAAGAGGCCTTCCATGCCAAAACTGGCGATCAGGTATTTACCTCCTACCCTTTCATGAAGGATG
>CAJYHS010000115.1 GCA_913774715.1 uncultured Siphonobacter sp.
GATAGGCAAAAAGGGCAATACCCATGGAAACAACCATTACGCCAATAAAGTGAAAGAAAGGAGTAATGTGAAGGGCTGCAATGATACCACCCAGGGCAGAACCGGCGAAAGCTCCCATACTAAACAATCCGTGACAGGAAGACATAATAGGCTTTCCCAGTCCGGCTTCTACACTTACTACCTGGGTATTAACCGCAATATTGGCAACATCGCCGGCAGCTCCGTAACAGAAAAGAGCCAGAGCCAGTTGCCATCCGGTATCCATAAATCCCAAAAAGGGGAGTAGACCTACGTAGAAAATCAGTGACCACAGCGTTACCTTCCGACTGCCCAGTTTAGTAACCAGCCAACCCGCCGGAGCCAGAGCCACCAGCGAACCCAGGGGCATTCCCAGCAGAACAGAACCTAACTGTCCTGGGCTCAGGTGCATGGTTTGCTGAATGTCGGGAATGCGGGCTGCCCAGCTGGCAAAACTCAAGCCCATTAAAAAGAAAAAGGTGCTTACCGATAATCGGGCGGCCGTATAATTCAGTCGGTTAGGTTCAGTGATTTCAGCTGAAATCATACAGGGGGATCAGTTTCGGGTTAGGTTTATAGTTCAACCTGGGCAGGCAAAAGCAGTCGCTCGACCTCACGCCAGGTTTTTACGCGTTGGTAACCTTCCAGCGTTTGGTTATGCGGAGCATCAAACAAAATCGGTGTACCACGAAATGCACTCAAATTCTTCTCATGATCATCGATCAGGTAATCCGCTTCGATCATCCATTTGTGTCCGCAAAGGACAATATACCGCCAATCGATGAAAGGAAAATACTCAGCAAGCCAATCTACTTTTTCTTTCAGGGAATTTGGGAATTCGGTGGCCGCCGAAACAATGAAAATTTCATAGTGATCCATCAATCGTTTTACCACTTTCTGAGCATCAGGCATCACCTGCATACCCCGGAAAAAGCCTGGTTCATGTACCCAGGTTTTTACAGTATCTGCGTGAATATCAACGGCTTCAGCCCAGTTAGAGCCCTGCAATAACTCGCGGGTAACGGTCTTACCTACCCGGTTTATACAATATTCGATAAAACGTCCGGAAGCATCCGCCAGAACGTCGTCCATATCAATCAGAATTCGTTTCATAGTTACACAATAGTTTGTAAATCTGTACTTTTTAAAATAGTTAATAGCTGAGTAATCGTGGGGTCATTCCAACTCTCGATTCTCCAGTCGGCCAGCGATAAATCCTGATTGCCTGAATTAGGGTTCACGTAACCCAGACAGGCCATTCCAGCAGCCTTGGCGGCTCGACAGCCGTTGGTAGAATCCTCAATAACCAGACATTCTTCGGGTTTTACGCCATAAAATGCCGCCTGACGAAGGAAAATTTCCGGATCGGGTTTAGAGCGGGGGACATCTTCGCCACTTAGAATATTCTGAAAATAGGGTCGGAAACCAGAGCGATCCAGACATAGTTCGATCATCCGGCGTTGGTTAGAGGAAGAAAGAACCATAGGAATGTTTTGTTCCTGTAAAACCGCTAGTACTTCCGAAACCCCCTCTACCAGCGGTAAAGGATCAAGACTGGCGAATTTTTCCATTAACAGATCATATTCCCGCTCAACGTATACAACGGCAGGTTCAGGAAGCTTATCGGGATAAATCGTTTTAAAACGGCCAAAGATTTCCCTTGGAGCCACACCCGTGACACTATCCAATTCTAACTGACTTAAAGTAATACCTAATTGGGTTTCGAAGTAGTAGGGGTGAAAGTGATGATAGATGGGTTCGCTATCTACCAGAACTCCATCCATATCGAATATGACTAATTTCATGCGTTATTTTTCGTTATTGATAATTACTTTGACAAAAAACCGTAACAAAACGCATACTTCCAAATTAAATAATGATTACTTTTGGGAAGAAAACCGTATAAAAACGAAAATGCTCCGCGAAGAACGCCTTCAATTCATCCTTCAAAAACTGGTGCTACAGCAACGGGTTAGTTCCGTGGAATTAAGTCAGGAACTCAATGTTTCGGATGATACCATTCGTCGGGATCTGAATGAGCTGGCAAAGGAAGGGCTTTTAAAAAAGGTGCATGGTGGGGCGATTCCGGCAGTGCCCAAGGCTCCAGCTCCGCTTAAGCTTACCGAACGGATAGCTTATGCTCAGACTGAAAAACAGGAAATCGCTCACAAAGCCTTAGCCTTATTCAAGTCCGGGCAAACGATTATTCTGGATAATGGCTCTACGAATATGTTGATCGCCAAGTCGTTACCCTTGGATCTTCAGGCCCAAATCTTTACAAACAGTATTCCGATTGCTCAGATTCTGAGTGAACATCCAAACGTGGAAGTTCACTTAATGGGGGGCTGGGTGTTTAAACGGGCTCAGGTAACGCTTGGGGCCGCCGTGATTAACACTGTTGAGCGGCTTCGCCCTGACTTTTGCATCATGGGTGTTTGTTCCATTCATCATGAACTTGGCGTAACGACCCCTTATTGGGAAGAAGCTCTAGTCAAACAAAAGATGACGGAGGTATCCAAAAAAGTGATTGCAACAGCTTGGAAAGATAAATTCAATACCGCAGAAACATGCAGAGTGTGTGATTACGAAGAACTTGATTTGCTGATTACGTCATCTCAGGCTCCTACCGAAAATATATCGTCTTATCTTAATAAGGGGGTTGAAATCTGGTAGACCCGTTCAATTCTGAAGCACAAAACGGATAACTAATGCCATACTTTCTCCGTTATTGGCAGATTTTTTTACTAAGCAGGAACACGGTTTTGCTGAAAAATTAAGTTATCTTGCTTTAGCACCGTTTTACAGTGATTTATAAATGAGATCTGACCATGAAGGAATTGAGCGACTTTCTACCCGGAAAAAACAATGCTCAAACGAAGGTGACCAAGGGCTCTTTGTTGTTGGCTGAACCTTTTTTGGGTGACGAAAATTTTGAGCGAAGTGTGGTACTGATTTGTGAACACAATGAGCAAGGTTCTTTCGGCCTGGTGTTAAATCAAACAACGGAGCTATTGCTGGATGATGTGCTGGAGGATGATATTTATCCTGACATTCCTTTGTTTGTGGGCGGGCCGGTTGAAAAAAACACGCTGCATTACGTTCACCGGCGTCCTGATTTAATTGAAGGTTCCATTCAGCTGGAAGGAGACTTATACTGGAGCGGTAACTTTGAACAAATCAAAAAACTCCTGAATCTGGGTACATTGAAAGCCGAAGATATTCGGTTTTTCATTGGTTATTCGGGTTGGAGTGCCGGACAGCTCACGAATGAATTAAATCGCGACTCCTGGGTTATCTCGAAGGTAATTACAAATGATTTGTTTGAAACGGCAACCGATCAGCTCTGGCGAGTAACGATGCGAAATATGGGTGGCGTATATCGTATTCTTTCCCATTACCCAACAGATCCAAGGTTAAACTAGATTGATAAGTAAGCAAAAAGGCCTGGATTCATTCCGGGCCTTTTTGCTAGGTATTAAATTGATTAACGTCTTTTACCGGAAAAGGAGTTACTCTTTTTATTATAAGAACCCAGAGCAAAGCTGTAGCCCACTAATAAAGAAAAGGACTGATTATGCACTTTGCTCAAGGTTGGATCGGTATATACTTTGCTAAAACCAAGATTATAGCGGAGATCAATATTTAGCCATTGTTGGCGAGCAAAACCAATATTAACACCTGCCCCAGCAGTAGCTCCGATATCCACATTACGAAAAGCCTGATTGTTCAGGACATTGCTACTGGTTCCCGTTAAAAAACTTACGGAAGGCCCCAAAAAAAGCTTTGGCCGTACTGCTCCCGGACCCATATCGTTACCAAAGAAATACGTGGCTAGAATCGGAACATGGATATAATCAAGGTTTAGATTAGCCGCTGGAGTAGGAGTCTCAATTTTAGTTCCCCAGCGAGTATAAAGTACGTTTGCTGAAAGAGCAAAATGTTCTTTTATACTGTAGTTAACAAAAACGCCGGCAGTAGGCCCTACTTTGTACTTAGTAGTGAGGGCGTTACTACCAAGATTGGGAAGAGTTGAATAGGCGGCTCCAACCATTGGGCCAATCGAGATATTTTCTTTTTGAGCGGAAGCTACACCAGCCCATAACAGACCCAGAGCAATGAAAAACGAACGCATGCGATTGAAGTTGTTGAAATAAGATGTTACGGTGACTATTGGCTATAAAGTAAATTAAGGTAACACAAAGCCTTTATTTTTACATACGAACGTAAGTTTGTACTTAGCAGACTTTCTACAAGTAAAAATTGTTTCGGATGTAGATCATGGCTAGTTATAACTAACTGGTTTTGGGCTTGCTTTGTTACATAAAAAAACAACGCATCTTTTCAAATGCGTTGTTTCAGGAGGTCGGAACGACCCGATTAATTTGAATCTTTTTCCCGGTCTTGCTTATTATGATTAAGCCTTTCAATGAGCATTTGCGTAAAACGCTGATCGGCTTTATATAATTCAGACAATTGTTTTACATTGATGACTTTCAGGTATTTGGCCTGATACTCACGCTCCAGATCAACCTCCTGCTGTCGTAAATCGATGATTTCTTTGAGATTCTTGCGGGTAACCTCCTCACTGGCCGATAAATTATTGGTTTCCCCATTGAGACGGCGGATGCGGTGACGCACTTCCCGACGCTTGTCTTCATATTCGTTAAATAAGGGCCAGAAATCTTTAGCCTGATCGGGCGTAAGATTTAATCGGTTGGTAATCCACGTAATCTTGGCCGCCCGGACTTGTTGCTGGCCTTCTTTACCTTTGTTCTGAGCCTGAAGGGTCAGCGACCAAAAGAAAAATAAACTACCTGCGATCCAGAATTTCATAGTGATCAGGGAAAAACCGTGGGAACGGTGCGTATTATTACTAGATAACATCTTCAAAATCTTCCAGCGAAAGCTGTTCAATAATATCCTTATTGGAGAATTTAAGCTGAGGCAGGGGCTGGTTACCTAAACTGTCAATCAGCACTCTATTCTTCTCGACTTCAGAAAGATCCTGTAATGAAACATTTTCATGTTCAAGGTACTGTACAATATCTTCCGTCTGTAACTGACTAAGGGTTTCAACGCCAATTGATTCCTGGCGGGTAGGCCAACTCAGGTACATAAGAACGGCTACGGCGGCAGCGGCTCCGGCAGACAACCAACTATGCCGGGCCGTCCAGTGGGGCTTCAGAACTTTGGTGTGATTTTGCTGCAAGCGGGCTTGAATTCGCTGCGGTAAATCTTCAAAGTATTGATCAGGTGTTTGGACGTGGTTAATTTTTGGAATGTCTTCCAAACGAATTTTCTTATTATCCATTGTAGTTATCCAATAAAATCAGCGGATAATCAAATAAAACTGACTGATTATCAGTTTGTTGTTATGTTGGGCATTGGAACAAACTAAGCTCACAAAGTTTAATTTCCATTCAAAAATTCTTCAATTTTTTTTACGGCGTGGTGGTAGGAGGCTTTTAAAGCCCCTTCTGAAGTCCCCGTAACTTCCGACATTTCTTCGTAGGGCATTTCATCGTAATATCTCATGTGAAAAACCAGCCGCTGTTTTTCAGGCAATCGAAGAATAGCTTTCTGTAACTTATTCTGAATGTCATCTCCTGAGAGCAGGGGATCGGCATCAATTTTGGCTTCCAGCTCATGATCTACCGAATCCAGCGATAGAAAGAAACGACGACGTTTTTTATTCAGGAAATTGAACGTCTCATTACTGGCAATCCGGTAAATCCAGGTATAAAGCTGCGAATCGCCTCGAAAGGTTTCCAGGTGTTGCCAGACTTTGATAAATGTTTCCTGAGTAAGGTCATCCGCATCGGAGTGATCAATTACCATTTTGCGAATCAGGCCATACACCTTCTGCTGATACTTACGAACCAGCAGATTGAACGCGTAGTTCCGCGTCTCTGGATTCGCAAATTTATCAAGCAGTTCCTGATCGGTCATGGTCTGGGTATTGGATGATTGGAAAACAATTATATGCAATTGCCCTAACTCCCTGCAAGAGAGTTTTCAGCAAAATGTCCGTTTAAATGTTAAAATCAGTGAAATAATATAAAAGCAGCTCGCAAAGTAAGGATAAAAAAATAGAGCTAGAGATTAGAATTTCTTTAATCTCTAGCTCTACAATCGTTATGTGAACGATCGGTTATTTTGATTTACGGGAAATGGCCTTCTTAGCCGCCTCCACGATGCTGGCCGCTTTAAGGCCGTATTTCTCCATCAGTTCATCGGGCGTACCGCTTTCACCGAAGGTATCTTTTACGCCAACAAATTCCTGAGGAGCCAGGTAATTCGTAACCAGCGTGTGAGCAATGCTCTCGCCTAAACCACCGTTGATTTGGTGTTCTTCGGCACTTACGCAACAGCCCGTTTTCTTTACAGAGGCCAGAATAGCTTCGGTATCGAGGGGCTTGATGGTGTGAATATTGATGATTTCGGCAGAAATACCTTCGTCTTCGAGAATCTGGCAGGCTTGCAGAGCTTCCCAAACCAGGTGACCTGTAGCGAAAATACTTACGTCCGTTCCTTCATTCAGTGTAATGGCCTTACCAATTTCGAAAGGCATATCTTCAGGAATGAATACGGGGATAACCGGACGGCCAAAACGCAGATAAACCGGACCTTCGAGGTTAGCACTAGCGATGGTTGCGGCTTTCGTCTGGTTATAATCGCAGGGGTTAATCACGGTCATGTTGGGCAGAGCCTTCATCATGGCCAGATCTTCCAGAACCTGGTGCGTGGCACCGTCTTCACCCAACGTAAGGCCAGCGTGAGAAACGGCGATCTTAACGTTTTTGTTGGAATAAGCTACCGCCTGACGAATCTGATCGAACACCCGGCTGGAACCGAAGTTAGCGAAAGTTGTAGCGAAGGGAATTTTGCCTGTGATGGCCAGACCTGCCGAAACGCCAATCATGTTGGCTTCAGAAATACCACACTGGAAGAAACGCTCGGGGTTTTCCTGAATGAAGGTATCAATTTTTAAAGAACCCACTAAGTCAGCACAAAGCGTAACTACGTCAGGATTGGTGCGACCCAGTTCGGTCATACCCGCACCAAAACCAGAACGAGTATCTTTTTTATCGGTATAGGGATATTGTTTCATTATAGTCAGTTTTCAGTTTTCTGTTTACTGTTTTCAGTTGATAACCAGTATAATAACTGACAACTGACAACCGTAAACTGACAACTTAATTAATAATCTCCTAAAGTTTCGGGAAGTTGAGCTAAGGCTTTGGCTAATTGCTCGTCATTAGGAGCAGTGCCGTGCCATTTGTGCGTGTGCATCATGAAGTCAACACCCTGACCCATTTCAGTTTTCGTGATGATGATAATGGGCTTACCCTGTCCGGCTAAACCTTTGGCCTGCGTCAGAACGGTGTCGAGTGAAGTATAGTCGTTACCATCCATGTGCAGTACTTCCCAACCGAACGCTTCGTATTTGGCTCCGAGGTCGCGGTTGTTCATTACCTTGTCGGTAGGACCATCAATCTGCTGACCATTGAAGTCAATAAATGCAATCAGGTTATCTACCTTATGGTGAGGAGCAAAGGTAGCGGCTTCCCAGATTTGACCTTCCTGTTGTTCGCCGTCGCCCATCAGGACGTATACCAGATGAGAATCACCTTTGAGTTTTTTACCCAGAGCTACGCCGATGGCTACCGAAAGACCCTGACCCAGCGAGCCAGAAGCAATACGAATACCAGGCAGGTGTTCTGCCGTTGCGGGGTGTCCTTGCAGACGTGAATCCAGCTTACGGAATGTAGCCAGTTCGGGCACGGGGAAATACCCACGATGAGCCAGAACGGAATAGAGCACGGGTGAAATGTGTCCGTTAGAAAGGAAGAAAACGTCTTCGTTATTACCTTCCATGTCGAAAACAACCTGACCCTGATCATCCGTCTTTAATTCCATGTGTTTGAAATAAAGACTTACGAGGAGATCAGTACAGCCGAGAGACCCGCCGGGGTGGCCTGATTTAACTCCGTGTACCATCCGTACGATGTCACGGCGAACTTGAGAAGCGATGTCCTGAAGATTCATAAGTGTAGATAAGCGAAACAATAAAGGGTAACTCTAAAAAGGAGGTTAATTTTAGTCGACTACCCTGGAATAATTAAGAGAGCAGAAAATCTGCCTTACTTCAAAATCTGACTGGTGTGTTCTTTGGTATCAACTTTCTGAATGACTTCGGTGATAACTCCCGATTCATCAATAACGAAAGTTGTTCGTGCCGTACCCATGTATTGGCGACCGTACATATTTTTCTCTACCCAAACACCGTAGGCTTCCACAATTGTGTGATCTGTGTCCGCTAAAAGGGGAAAGGGTAATTCGTATTTTTTGGCAAATTTCTGATGGGATTTTTCATCATCGACGCTTACGCCTAATACCACAAAACCTGCTTTTAATAAAGATTCGTAGTTATCGCGGAGGTTACAGGCTTGAGCCGTACAACCGGGCGTATCATCTTTGGGGTAAAAATATAAAACTACTTTTTTACCAGCAAAATCACTGAGTTTGATCAGGTTGCCGCTTTGATCAACTGCTTCAAAGGCCGGAGCCAAATCACCTTTTTGAAGAGACATAAGTTTATTAATTGATAGCAGTCCGATAGGTTGGATGCTGAAAGTAATAGATTATTAGAATGACTTCGCTTCGAAGGCGTTTCTGTCATGGACGTTGTGCCCCAAAAAGCCAAAGGAAATCCTAGTTTAGATTCGGCCTTTCAAAAGTAGCTTTGTTTCCTGAATTGTCCGTTATTTCCAGCTTCAATTCACCACGGAAAGGTCGATTTTCTTCTCTTATTTCTGAAAAGAGCAAATTATTCTTCTCGTCATAATCCAGAACTACCGTTTCAGTACCTATATGAGTTTTCCAGGATTTTATACCCGAAAGGTTATCCCTAATTTTAAAACGCAACTGACGGCTGGAAATACTTACAGGGGTAATGGTGGGAGCCAGCGTGTCAGTAGCCAGGTAATAAGTGCCGAAGAACAGGGTTTCGGCGTGTAATTGCCCGTCTTTCCAATGTCCACCCACAAAAACGGGCTGTTTGTCCTCTCTGTACAAAGCCGTTTTTTCATAGAGTGAAATCGGCGATTCGGGTTTGTAATGAATGGTGACTTTATCTTTTAAGGGGGTCGTCGGTTCGCCTACCAGTAGTTTTCCATTTTTCTCCTGTAGCATGACGTAGAGCGTATCGTATAAACTGCCGTTTTTCCATTCCAGGGTCAGTCGGTCATTTAAAACTTGTCCATTTTGTTTAGGGTAAGCCGTTCCTGCAAAAGTGAATCGAATTCGTTTGGTGCCTGCATCCAATGAATCGGGCAGTCCTTTTCGCAAATCCCAGAGGTAGCATCCCGGATATGCGGCAGTTAAGATTTGCTCATTTTTGGGGAAGTAAATCTGAAGTGAATCGGGGAGTGAACCTTTAATGACCAGCCAGTTTTCTTCCACCGACCAACGTACGCTGGGATCGGGTGAACTGCCTTTCATTTCTTCGCCTTTTACAATCAGATGTAACTGGGTTTTATTCTGGAAATGATCCCAGATGGTTAAAGTAACCTGGTGAACGGCCTTATCTGCAACTCTTAATTTTCCTGAACCAGTAGAGTAGATGGGAACGCGGTCGTTGCCGTCCGCCTTGTAGCACCGTTGAAAGAATTTACCCGTTTCAAAATACGTCGCGTAGTCGGTATGAATATTAATATCGTCGGTAAAAGCCTCTGGAATCTGACTCAGCTGGTGATAATGTAATTCTTTACCATCGACGTGAATTTCCAGACAGCTAATGCCATTTTTAGAAGAGGAGCCATTGCTTTGATCGTAAGCCAGTAACTCCATTCCAATTTCACCCATTACCCGCAACGTATCCCGCATTTTATACAGGTGAACGGAGGGTTTGGGAGATTCTTCCCGCACCAGGTTGTATTCCATCCTGCCAAAACGACCTTGCACTCGGGAATCACCTGTAAGTGTACGGATGGCTAACGCTTCCATGACGGGAGGAATATCATCATGAACTTCCCTGAAAGAATAATTTAGAGGATCCACGTTGAGCCCCTGTGCATTTCGAATTTCAAAGTGTAAATGCGGTCCCATGGAACCACCCGAGTTACCAGACAGCCCCAGCTCTTCACCGCGTTGCAGCGGCAATAGATTGGCTTTGGGCGTTACCATGATTTCCGTTGTGCCCTGAGCTAATTGCTGCTGACGCAAATATTGCGTAATACGGGCATTGAATTGCTGCAAGTGAGCGTAAACGCTGGTTTCACCCGTCGTATGTTTTACGAAAACCGCATTACCGTAACCCGTTCGGCTGACGATGATTTTGGAAACGTAACCCCGTTCGATCGTCTTTACTGAAAGCCCTTCCCGTTGCTGGGTTTTAATGTCCATTCCGGCGTGAAAGTGTTGGGGGCGGAGCTCAGCAAAGGTTCCAGCCAACTGGGCGTTTTCACCGGGAAGAATCGGAAAAAGATAAGAATGCTGACCCTGAGCGGTCAAACTTATGAAAATTAAGAAAAATAAAGAGCGAATAAACAAGGGATGGCGACGGTAAAAGGATGATTGGGTTTAAAGTTAAGTGTTTTGAGTTATGTCTGACGAATTACAATCCGAAAGGGTCAGTTGATGTAGAGACGCGACTTTATCGCGTCTGGGGTAAAAGGCGATTTTTATTACCTTAATTATTGCCATTTCCCAGCCAGACGCGATGAAGTCGCGTCTCTATACATAAATTCAAAACGCTTACTTAATTTCAAAATTGAACATTTCCTGTCCTTCCAGGCGACCAATAAGGCGATCACCAATGTTCACCTGGCCCACTCCTGCAGGCGTACCCGTGTAAATCAGGTCACCAATTTTGAGAGTAAAGAACTTAGATAAATAAGCAATAATTTCCCCAAAAGACCACAGCATCATCGTAGTGTCGCCTTGTTGACGAACTTCGCCGTTTACGGTCAGGTCAAAGTTGAGCTTTGGGAAATCAGCGAACTGACTCTTAGGAACAAACTTGGAAATAGGAGCGGAGCCATCAAAGCCCTTCGCAATCTCCCAGGGTAAGCCTTTGGCCTTTTGTTTAGCCTGAACATCACGAGCCGTGAAGTCAATGCCTAAAGCAATTTCCTCGTAATAATTATCAGCAAATTGTACGGGAATATTCTTGCCTAATTTATTGATTTTAAGAACTATTTCCAGTTCGTGGTGCACGTCTTCGGTAAAGTCTGGCAAATAAAAAGGATTATTCTCTCGTAAGATAGCTGAGTCCGGTTTCGTAAATATGACGGGATCGGTTGGACGTTCGTTTTGAAGTTCGGCGATATGCTCGGCATAGTTTCGCCCGATGCAAAAAATTCGCATAGTATAAAAATGTTTAAAGACAGGACTACCCCACCGTAATCAAATGAGTTTTATTCCTCAATTTTGCGGCCCTTAACTGATGAATCCTGCAAAGCTAAGCGAACAAATATACTTTACAGGCTCGGTACAGGATTTTCTATGAGTAAGTAACATTTTTAGCATTTCCACAACATGAAAAGAACCTTCGCCCTGGGTATTGTACTGGCAGCCTCCATCTGGGCTTGTAGTCGGGTACCCATTTCAAACCGGAATCAATTATTATTAGTATCTGATGCTGAAATGAACCAGCAGGCTCTGGTGAGTTATAAGCAGTTTCTGGATACCAGTAAAGTCATTGCTAACAACAATGGTAACACGCAGTTAGTAAAAAAAGTAGGTCAACGCATTGCTGCAGCGGCCACGAAGTACTTTAACGAAATCAAACACCCTGAATACCTGGAAGGGTACAACTGGGAATTCAATCTTGTACAGGACAATCAGGTAAACGCCTGGTGTATGCCGGGGGGGAAAGTGGTGGTGTATACCGGTTTGTTACCCGTTACACAAACGGAAGCAGGTCTGGCGACAGTAATGGGCCATGAGATCTCGCACGCCATTGCCAAGCACGGTTCCGAGCGGGTGAGCCAGCAGTACGTAGCTCAGGGTTTATTAACCGGCGGACAGGTGGCCTTAGGCGTAGCCAACGCCAGTAATCCATCACGGGCTAATAACATCTGGAGTTCAGTATTTAACGTAGCGGCTCCGCTGGGAGCTAACCTGGCTATCTTAAAGTACAGCCGTCAGCATGAGAGTGAAGCCGATCACCTGGGTTTAATCTTCATGGCCATGGCGGGTTATGATCCCAAAGAAGCCATTACCTTCTGGGGTCGGATGGCAGAGGCCAGTAAGAATTCGCAGAAACCTCCCGTATTACTTTCTTCGCACCCAACCGATCAGCAACGGATTAGTGATTTGAAAAAGTTACTGCCTGAAGCGGAGAAATATTACGCTAGAAGATAGATTAGTTTGACGTTTGCAGTTTTAAATTTTAGCCTAACGTAAGTTTGGAAGGAGATTGAACACAAACAATGATTTATAGGAAGTAAATAAAAAAGGAAAGGCCCCTTTAAAGGGGCCTTTCCTTTTTTATCCCAGGCTTCTGAAAACGGTAAACAGAAGACTGAAAACTTCTTAGAATTGAGTAGCTAATACATCTTTCAGGCGGTCAGCTGCGTCTTTTAATTGTACCGCAGAGTGTACTTCCAGACCTGACTCGTCGATGATTTTCGCTCCTTCTTCCGCATTCGTACCTTGCAGGCGAACCACGATAGGGACAGGAATATTGCCGATAGCTTTGTAAGCTTCAACGATACCCGTAGCTACGCGATCGCAACGAACGATACCACCAAAGATGTTAATCAGGATGGCTTTTACGTTAGGATCCTTCAGGATGATACGGAAACCCGCTTCTACGGTCTGAGCATTAGCTCCACCCCCTACGTCAAGGAAGTTGGCAGGCTCACCACCAGAAAGCTTGATTAAGTCCATCGTAGCCATCGCCAGACCTGCACCGTTCACCATACAGCCAATGTTGCCGTCCAGTTTCACATAGTTCAGGTTATAATGACCAGCTTCTACTTCTAAAGGATCTTCTTCGCGTACGTCACGCATTTCAGCTAAATCCGTGTGACGATACAGAGCGTTGTCGTCCAGGTTAACTTTTGCATCAACGGCCAGAATTTTGTTATCAGACGTTTTCAATACGGGGTTGATCTCGAATTGAGAAGCATCCGTATCAATATATGCTTTGTAGAGAGAGCCGATGAATTTCACCATTTCTTTAAAAGCATCGCCTTCCAGACCTAATGCAAAAGCAATTTTCCGAGCTTGGAAGCCCTGAAGACCTACTTTAGGATCGATCCATTCTTTGATGATTTTCTCGGGCGAATGCTCAGCTACTTCTTCGATATCCATCCCACCTTCCGTAGACGCCATGATGACGTTACAGGCTTTGGCACGGTCTAAAAGAATAGCCAGATAAAATTCTTTGGGTTCCGTAGCTCCGGGGTAATACACATCTTCAGAGATGAGGATCTTATGTACTTTTTTACCTTCGGGACCGGTTTGATGGGTAACTAATTGCATGCCCAGAATCTGTCCTGCTTTCTCACGGACTTCTTCGTAGTTCTTAGCCAGTTTTACGCCACCGCCTTTACCACGGCCACCGGCATGAATCTGAGCTTTTACCACAAACCATTTCGTACCCGTTTTGATGTTAAGTTCGCGGGCTACTTCTACAGCTTTGTCGGGTGTGTCAGCGACGATGCCCTCTTGAATACGTACTCCGTAACGTTTGAGGATCTCTTTCGCCTGGTATTCGTGTATGTTCATTAGGAAGTTGAGTGAGGTTTCACTTTACAGCCCGAAAATTAGGCAGAAATCGATAAAGTCGTTGAGTTATCTTGGACAAAGTTTTAGAACTTTGCTCAACAAACTATAGCTACTTCGAGTTGATTATTGGAGGTTTTACTAGGTAATAGCCTGATAAACAGAAGATTTATAGTTCTTTTTGCCCTGATATATTTTATATGCTCGAAGCTCGTCAACTCATTAAAACATACGGTTCCTTACCCGTGCTCAAAGGAATCGATCTACAAATTCAGCCCGGAGAAATCGTTTCTATTGTCGGAGCGTCGGGAGCAGGTAAAAGTACGCTACTTCATTTATTAGGAACACTGGACCGGCCCGATTCCGGTCAGATTTTTCTCGATGGAGAGGAAATTAGCAAGCTGAAAGACCGAGCCCTGGCTGAATTCCGTAATCGTCGCATCGGGTTTATCTTTCAGTTTCATAACCTGTTACCTGAGTTTACAGCACTGGAAAATGTGTGCATGCCCGCCTGGATCGGCGGTAAAACGCAGGAAACTGAAGACCGAGCCCGGATGCTATTAACCAAATTAGGGCTTGGTGACCGTGAGAAACATTTTCCCAGTCAGCTTTCGGGTGGAGAGCAGCAACGGGTAGCAGTAGCCCGAGCATTGATTAATGCTCCCGCCGTCATCTTTGCGGATGAACCTTCGGGTAACCTGGATTCTAAAAACGCCCGTGAACTGCACGAATTATTCTTCCAGCTTCGTGATGAATTTAATCAGACTTTCGTGCTGGTGACGCATAATGAAGAACTGGCTCAAATGGCCGACCGAAAACTGGAAATGCTGGACGGCAGAATCGTGACTAACTAAAGGATTACCTAGATAGAGACGCGATTCATCGCGTCCGGGTAAGAGGTGGTTTTCGTTACCATACGATGATTTTCATCTTCCAGCTAAGACGCCATGAATGGACGTCTCTACGTTTGAAAGAAAACCCTTTTGTAGAGACGTCGATTTATCGCGTATGGGTAAGAGGCGGTTTCAAGGGTACCTTTCCATGATTTTCATCTTCCAGCTGATACGCCATCAATGGACGTCTCTACGAAGTATGCTCTAGTTTTTAAATGTTAACCCAATGGCCCAGTGAAAATCGGTACGTTTCCGACCCGGTAATACGACGCTTTCATAGGTGTGGTCAGCGGTTAGCGATAAGGCTAGGCGTTTCCCTAAAGCATAAGCCAGCGTGCTGAGCGAGCTCCAACGAAGGTTGGCTTCGTTCAAGGCGGGTTGTACGAAAAGAGTACTGTTGAAGGCCATTTTGTTAAGCGTCGTTCCGATTCGGATACGTGTCGAATTTCGAATTACCCGAACGTCCTGCATGGTAATAAAATCCGTGTATTCAAAAACAAGGGCGTTGGTCATCGAGAGTTTAATAAGTGTATTGGGACGTTTCTTGCCACCAAAAATCCGCCAGCCAATCCCGGACCCTCCGTACCAACGGGCCGGAATCTGTCGCAGATTACTTTCTTCGTGTACCCCAAAGGCCATCAGGTAAGCATCGTTTTGATTATACCAGAGTGTCGTGTTGAAATCGACAAATAACTCCCGCTCCTGAAGTTCACCGCTAATGCGTCCGTACGTATAGCGGGGGGAGCTGTAAAACCCAACAATGGATTTCGGATTTAAATAATCGAAAGAAGTATTGATGGTATAGAGCGAACGCTGCACGTTACCCGAACGGTAATCGCCCCCAAGCGTGACAGCATACGTAAAGTGCTTGAGCGTATCGGCCGGAGGGCGGGTAACCTGCACCAGACTCGGGAAATTTTCAACGCCGGGTGGCAGGGTATCTCCTTGGGCAATCGCACTGGAATCGGGTAATGATGTCAATTCAAGGGCGTGAGCAGAGGCGTTACCCAATAAAACACTGATCGAAAGGATAAGAAAAGATAATGCGGGAAATAGCTTCATAAGCACTGAATAAATGAGGTGTTACCGCAAGTCAGGGAACCCCGACGAATGCGTCGTTTGTAGGCTGAACAACGAAAAACCGGGGATGTTTCCCCGGTTTCAACCTTTATTGTAAATGGACTTGGCCTTAACGGAGTACTCTATATACGGGATAACGAAGGTGTTCGGGTTCGTAATACGGTGAAAGCCGATAGACAAAATCCAGTTGGGCACGACCATTTTTCGCGAATGCAGGATCGCTAGTCCGCTTTTCTTCCAGTTGTTTTTTTATGTCCGGGTGCGTTTTCAGAAACTCTGCCGCGAGGTCTTCGAAGACGTAATCCGAATAGCCTTCTTTTTGCTGTAAAATGGAATCAAAGAAGTTCCAGGCAAAGAAGCCTTCGGGACTCGTTGGCTCCAGGGTTTCAACAATGTACCGGTTTTTGTCCTGGTTGCATTCGATGTAATAATCTCCTTTTCGGAAATGAATTTCCTGCATTTTTGAACTCACTTTCACGTCCGTGTGCGGATAGTGACCTTCATAGGGCCGTGGCGAAGTCTGATAGGATTCAATTCTATACGCCTCTACCGACATCGTCTGATCTTTTTCCAGTTGCTTCATCACGATCTTATTCTTCTTTAAACGATCAATAACGGGCCACCAAGCTTGTGGAATAATATACGCTTTAGGTTTCAGAACCGTAACCGTAGGCACGAAATAGTCATAGTACGGAACCTTCATCTGAAAGGGCTTCGAACGGTCATAATACAGCCGGGGCTGGCCGGAAACTTCGCTGGGCTTGTAGCCATGCTCATAACCCAGAAACTCAATCATACGCGATCGGGTCGTGTCTTTCTTCCAGGCCAGAGGAAATTCCTGCTGCGTTTGAACCGCTTCTCGGGCCTTCTTTCGCAACGTCAGAATTTCGCTGGCGTTCGTTACGGTAAAGTCGAGATAGATTTTCATTAGCTCATACGTCGACTTAACCCGCTGGTCATAGGGCTTCAGCATGTGCGTTTCGGGCATGAATCCCAGCGTCTGAAACAGAGCCGCGTACCCCGTAGAATAGCGGGGGTAATCAATAAACCCGCTAAAGCCTTCTTTGGTAACGTTGGGGCCGAAGTTGGTTACGTAAGGAGTCATCGGGTAACCCTTCTCTTTCATTTTCTGATAGAGGTAAGGCTCCATTTTCGTGTGCAGGAACTCGCCTAATGCTCCGCCCATTTTGCTGTGCTGCGTAGCAATTAAGGTCATGACGTGCTGGTAATCGGCTCCGTTGCTTACGTGCGTATCCACAAAAACATCAGGGTCAACCAGGTGAAAGATTTCAGCGAATGAAGCCGCATTCTTACTATTTGTCTTTACAAAATCCCGATTTAAATCATAATTCTGTCCATTCGCTCTAAATCCGTAGGAGTTAGGTCCATTTTGATTGGTTCGGCTGAAGGAGTTACGATTTAACGTCCCGTCTACATTATAGAAAGGAATAACGCACAATACCAGATTTTCGGGGAGTTTTAACCCCTCTTTTTCGGCCAATAGATTTCTAAGTAATAACTGACAGGCGTCTACGCCATCAGGCTCGCCGGGGTGAATGGCATTGTCAATCAAAAGAATGGCTTTGCCTTTCTTCCGTTGCTCGACCAAATCAAAATTCTGGTCTTTGCTGATCAAAATCAGGTGAAGCGGTTCGCCCGAATCGGTTGGTCCCATGGTTCGCATCTGAACCTGCGGGTATTGCCGATCCAGCTGTCGGAAGTAAGCCATGCCCTGTTCGTAGGTGGGGGTTTCGGCTCCTTTGGATTGTTCAAAAATGGTTTGCTGAGCAAAGACCATCGGTAGAGTAAAGAATGTGCTGAGGAAGAAAATAACCCGTTTCATACTCATAAGTAAGTAAAAAGCAGGAAAATAAAAAGCATTAATTCGACCAAATCACGGCATTCTACGACTCGCCATTGGATTTTAATTGAAAGCCAGGGTCGCTATCAGAAATAAGTAATTTTCCTATGGAATTATTTCATCGGTTTCGTTCAGGCTGCCAGCTAAAATGCTGGAAGCGGTCTACGGAGTACAGGCATATCTAACCATTGCTGTTTGCAATAAATTCAGACTCGAAAAAGCTATGGCAAGCCACCTGAAAAGGTATTCGCCATTGGTGTTTCAAACGTTCGTATCATTTTTTTATAGAGAAAGCTAACACTTGAAAAAAAATCCAACGCTCTTTCTCCACACTCTATGAAAAAATGGATAGTTCTACTGTCAGTTCTAACCAGTAACCTTGCTCTTGCTCAGTCTGAACCTTCGGCACCGCCGGCTCCTTTACCCACTGATTTTATGGAGGAGCTCTGGTATAAAAAAGCTCTGATTTACAATCTTGACGTAAAGGTTTTTAAAGACTCAGATGGAAATGGCTACGGCGATTTTAAAGGTCTTACGCAACAGCTGGATTACCTCAAAACCCTCGGAGTTACGGTCATCTGGCTGGCTCCTTTTCATCCGTCGCCCCTGGAAGATGACGGTTACGATATCTCAGACTATTATAAGGTTGATCCACGGATAGGTACCGAAGAAGATTTTAAAGAATGCATTAAAGAAGCCGATAAACGGGGCATCCGGATTATTACGGATCTGGTCATTAACCACACGTCGAATCAGCACCCCTGGTATCAGTCGGCCCGTAAGGATAAGAATTCACCTTATCGAAACTGGTACGTATGGTCGAAAGAACGTCCGAAAGATGCCGATGATGGTATGGTTTTTCCGGGAGTACAGAAGGAAACCTGGACGTATGATTCACTTGCTCAGGAATACTACTTCCATCGGTTTTACGATTTTCAGCCAGATTTAAACGCTCAGAATCCGGAAGTGGAAACGGAGATTCGCAAAATTGTGAAGCACTGGCTGGACTTGGGGGTAGCTGGGTTTCGATTAGACGCCGTTCCATTTTACATGGAAATTCCGAAAACCGATATCAAGAACCCGACTTTGCAGTTTGACCTGCTGTATCAGCTACGGCAGTTTATGCAATGGCAAAATGGGCAAGCGGTGCTGTTGGGAGAGGCCAACGTAGACCCCAAAGAGACGGAAAAATTCATTGGTAAATACGGCGAAGGCATCCAGATGATTTTCAATTTTTACGCCAATCAGTATCTGTTCTCAGCCCTGGCCACCGAAAACGTGGAGAAATTCACCAAAGCACTGGTCGATACGCGTGCCATCGCTCCGACGAGCCAGTGGGCATGGTTTCTCCGAAATCACGATGAAATTGACCTGGGGCGGCTGAGTAACGAAGATCGGGAAAAGGTCTATGAGCGATTTGGTCCGCAGAAAAACATGCAGCTATACGACCGGGGCATTCGTCGTCGGCTGGCTCCCATGCTTCATGATCGGAAGCACATTGATTTGGCGTATAGTTTGTTATTCTCCTTACCCGGCACGCCCAGTTTGCGATACGGGGAAGAAATCGGAATGGGGGACGACCTGAGCCTGAAAGAACGGAATTCCGTACGAACGCCCATGCAATGGTCAACGGCTAAAAATGCAGGGTTTTCTACGTCTGCTAAACCCTTTCATCCGGTGATCAATCAGGGAGAATACAGTTACCAGAAAGTAAATGTAGCGGCTCAGGAAAGAGATCCTAAATCGTTATTGAACCATGTGAAGAAACTGGTGAAACTACGGGAACAATGTCCCGAGATTGGGTTGGGCGAATGGACTATTTTACCAGCGACTACCAATCAGGTATTGGTAATGAAATACGACTGGAAAGGAAAATCAGTCATTATCGCTCATAATTTTAGTAAAGAGAAAAAATCTGTTAATCTGGGTCTGAGTGAATGGAAAGGAAAGAAACTACAGAACTTGATGACCAACGCCTCTGTACCCGCTGCGACTACGAATACGTATGCTATTAATCTGGATGGATATGGGTACCAGTGGTTTCGCTTAAACTAGAAATAAAGGACATTAAAAAGCCCTTTCAGGAAACTGAAAGGGCTTTTTAATGTATAAGGAAGCTGAAATTACATCATGCCACCCATTCCGCCAGGACCGGCAGCGGGAGCAGGATTATCTTCAGGCTTGTCAGCTACAACACATTCTGTTGTTAACAGAAGACCTGCTACAGAAGCAGCATTTTCCAGAGCTAAACGAGTTACTTTCGTAGGATCAATGATACCTGCTTCGATCATGTTTTCGTAACGATCTTCGCGAGCATTGTAACCATAATCGCCAGTGCCTTGTTTTACGGCATTGATTACTACAGAAGCTTCGCCACCTGCGTTACCAACAATCGTACGAAGAGGAGATTCAACCGCCAGACGGATGATGTTGATACCCGTTGTTTGGTCGTCGTTATCGCCTTTGAAACCTTCCAGGGCAGATACGGCACGAATCAGAGCCACACCACCACCAGCAACGATACCTTCTTCAACTGCAGCACGAGTAGCGTGCAGAGCATCGTCAACGCGATCTTTCTTCTCTTTCATTTCCACTTCAGTAGCGGCACCGATGTACAGAATAGCTACGCCACCTGACAGTTTCGCCAGACGTTCCTGAAGTTTCTCACGATCGTAATCAGAAGTCGTGTTTTCGATCTGAGTTTTGATCTGGTTCACACGAGCGGTGATATCTTCTTTGCCACCCACGCCGTTTACAATCGTCGTGTTGTCTTTGTCGATAATGATTTTCTCAGCCTGACCTAAATATTCGATAGAAGCGTTTTCCAGTTTGAAACCACGCTCTTCGCTGATTACCGTACCACCCGTCAGGATCGCGATGTCTTCCAGCATAGCTTTACGACGATCACCGAAACCAGGAGCTTTAACCGCAGCTACTTTCAAAGCACCACGGATTTTGTTTACTACCAGCGTAGCCAGAGCTTCACCATCCACGTCTTCAGCAATGATTACTAAAGGACGACCGGTTTGAGCTACTTGCTCCAGCACAGGGAGGAGTTCTTTCATCGAAGAAACTTTCTTCTCAGAAATCAGGATGAAAGGACGCTCCAGATCAGCTTCCATTTTGTCGGGGTTCGTCACGAAGTATGGTGACAGGTACCCACGATCAAACTGCATACCTTCTACGGTTTTTACTTCCGTTTCAGTACCGCGAGCTTCTTCAACCGTGATAACGCCTTCTTTACCAACTTTGTCCATGGCGTCAGCAATCATGGTGCCGATTTCGTGGTCGTTGTTAGCAGAGATGGTAGCCACTTGAGCGATTTCTTTAGAAGTACTGATGGCACGTGACTGTGACTGCAGGTTTTCTACGATTTTCGCAACGGCTTTATCAATACCGCGTTTCAGGTCCATTGGGTTCGCACCTGCAGCTACGTTCTTCACACCGATCGAGTAGATCGCCTGCGTTAATACCGTTGCAGTAGTCGTACCGTCACCAGCCTGATCAGCTGTTTTAGAGGCTACTTCTTTCACGAGTTGAGCACCCATGTTTTCGATCGTATCCTTCAGTTCGATTTCTTTCGCTACCGACACACCATCTTTGGTGATAGAAGGTGAACCAAATTTCTTATCGATGATAACGTTACGGCCTTTAGGTCCGAGAGTAACTTTAACCGCATCAGCTAATGCGTCAACGCCACGCTTCAGACGATCGCGGGCTTCGGTATCAAAAAAGAGTTCTTTTGCCATAGCTAAAAGAATTTATAATGTTTTAGAATGTGAAGCAATCTTCACGTTGTGATGTAAAAAGGAAAATTAAGCAGTCAGGATCGCCAGAATGTCCGATTCCCGCATGATAAGGTAGTCTTTTCCGTCAGAAGAGATTTCAGTACCAGAATACTTACCGTATAATACGGTGTCGCCTTCTTTAACGGTAACAGGCTCATCTTTTTTACCAGGACCTACGGCTACAACTACTCCACGTTGAGGTTTTTCTTTGGCCGTATCGGGAATGATGATTCCGAATGCAGTTTTTTCTTCTGCTGGAGCGGGTTCAACCAGAACGCGGTCTGCCAAAGGTTTAACGTTTACTGACATATGTGTGTAAGATAGATTTGTTAACGTTTGAATTAACCATGTGGTTATACACGGGCTTTTCTCATGATTCTCGTGCCAAGCCAGACAGTCTGTCAATTTTGCAGAACTTTCTGCCAAAATCAGAAAATCGTTTGTAAACCAAATGAATGTCTGCTGATTTAAAAAGAGAAAGTAGAAAAATTTGGATATTATTCAGAAATGAATACTTTCGAAAAGGATAGACATCAACCAGGACGCTATGAAAAAGTTACAAAAAACCTGGATTACCGACGAATTGCTGGATTTCGAATACAAAAAATATCAGCTTCTTGGCTACCTCAAGCATGTCAACGATGCCTTTCAGGCCAGGAAATTATATCCTGAACTGTCAGATTTGCAGAATCACTACCGAGAAAGTGTTGATTTAAAAGCTCAACAAGCCCAATGGTCCGGACAAATACGGAAGAAATTAACGGGAATTGATCGGCAAAAGCTTCAGCTGACCTATACCAGTGAATTTCAGGAGCTGGCACCGTTACAGGAAGTAGACGAAATTCTTAATTACGCTATTCCACAATTGGAGTCCACGCTTTCCAAGGGCCATGAGTTATTCGAAAAAGTCCATCAGTCGCTATCCATTCAGCCGATTGGTATTATGCCTTTGTTCCGAAAAGAGGGATATCTCTTTGTTTACGAAACCATCAATCGGGACTTACGGATTTATGAATATCAGGTGAGGCTTTTTGATACCCATATTCCACCCAGACGCCGGGTGGAGACTACGCTGATAGATTCCCGAAGAAAAAATTTTACAACGACTTTTGAGAGCATCAAACTTGAGTTAGTACGGAAAAACACTCATTTGCCAAACCCGGCTTCGTATTTAGTGGAAAGCAGGATGGGCTATCCCATGGATGAAACCCTATTACCCATCGCCCGGCAAAAAGTAGCTCAGGAAGTAGGGTAGGGAGATTATAAAAAAGCCATCGTAAATGCTTACGATGGCTTTTTTATAATTAATATCTCAAGTTGATTACTTCTGAGGCTGAGCGGGCTGTGCTGGAGCAGGTTGTGCTGGCGTAGTAGCAGGAGCCGGAGCTGTTGGACGAGGAGCTGGAGCCGTAGCAGCAGGGGCTACATTACCTAAACCATCATCTACTCCCGTAGAAGAACTTTGTCCATTCAGGAAAAATACAGAAACCAGAGCAAAAACAGCAATGGCTCCACCGAAACCCCAAGTGAGTTGTTCCAGTAAGTCACCTGTTTTCTTTACACCAAAAAGTTGCTGCGATCCAGCTCCCGTGAATTGGGAAAGACCACCGCCTTTAGGATTTTGAATTAACACCACCAATACCAGCAATGCGGCAAAAACGATGGAAGCAATAATCAGAGTAGCAAACATTTTATGAAAGTAAAAAAATTAATGTCCGGTTAGGATAAAGATGATGGATTTCTCAGATCCTCTATTTTTTCTGCAAAGTACGTCTTTTTTTCGGGAAACTTCAACTGTAGCTTTTCATAAACTTCAATCGCTTTTTCAGTTTTTCCCTGACGGGCTAGCACTTTTGCATAAGCTTCCGTGATAGGCGTACTATGTAATTGCTGTGGTTTTTGAGCTAAGTCTACCTGAACTTCCTCGGGTTGACCCAGTTTTGACCGTAAAGGACCAATGCGAGGCTCAGCCAGAATAAAACGGTCAATGATTGAAAGTTGATCGAGAGGATTATTATCCTGAGGCGTTAGTTCTGCTTTCTCTTCCGTTTTTTGTAATAAAACTTCGGAATAATCCAGCCCGCGTAAGGCCTGAACCGGATTGATTTCTTCGAATAAAGGTTTATTGCTTACTTCAACTTCCCGGGTATGGCGGCGAGTAAAAGGAAGAGCCTGCTCAGGAGTAGGAACTGATTTCGGAAATTCTCCTTCCATAAATTTTCGTAACGCATGACGACTCAATGAATACGCCGCCGCTTTACGTAGCATGGCTTCGGATTGCACTGATTCCGAGTCATTCGTATAACCCTTTGCTAACAGCACATGGCCAGTTTGGCAAAAAGGGTAATGCTCTACTAACTGTTCCAGATAAACCAGATCGTCAGAAGAGAGTTCGCTCGGATTTGTTACGAGGTATGAAAATGTATCACGTTGCATAAGGGCCTGCCGCACAAAGGGGAAATTCAAAAAGATTAACTTCTAAGATACACTATTCGCTAATCGATAATCAATAGTCGTCCTCTGAAAGAATGCATGGGTTACTAAAGTTAAAGTTTATTCAGTGAATTGTAAATGGTTAAAAGTAAAAAAGTTGCCCGACTAATTTTCAGACAACTTTTTTTCAATAAATCTTTGATATTTCTACCAGTCTCCGGCCGTTTTACTAAAAATATCCAGAATAATCTGATCAAGTATCGGTGGAATTAACTGGGCTTCGACCTGATTTAAACTCTGATTCTGGGGGAAGTCCCGGAAGAAAGAGAAGGGTTGTTCGAAGTTGGCCGATTCATCTTTATTATTCGTAAACCGAACGGTTACCGTAATGTTCAATCGGTTCAAACCCGCTTTATCCTGAGCCGTTGGAGCCTGGGGCGTTACTTCATAATTGGTAATGGCTCCTTCCAATACCAAATCACCATCACCTTCGGGACGTAACTGAAGTCGCGTATTTCGCTGAAAATATTCCTTCAGGTTTTCCGTAAACGTGGTGGGTAGCGTAGCCGGCCCACCCGCAGCGTTCATCACGAAGTTATTAATCGTAATGGTTTTGAGGTCGGTTGACAACTTGCCGCCGGGCGAGAATGAATACGGACCACATCCCGACAGGATAAACAGGGGAAAGGTGATCCAGACTGTCAGGAGTGAGCGAAAGCTCTTACTCTTCATCAATTTCATACTGTTTGATTTTCCGATAGAGGGTACGTTCGGAGATGCCAAGGGCCTGAGCTGCATTTTTTCGTTTATTACCGTTTTTCCGCAGAGCCTTAATAATCATTTCTTTTTCTTTCTTCTCCAGCGAAAGCGATTCGTCTTCGCTTTCCTCGGTTACATCCACGAATGAGGGTTCATTGGAAGAATCAATCGAAAAGACGTTTGAACTCTGGTTGCTGGTAGTAGCAACGGGTAAGTAGCGGGTCGAGGTATTCGGTTCACTAAAATTAACAGGTTCGTCGTGAACGCCCTGAAATAGATTGGCATGCTGACGCAGAATTTCGCCATCTCCCGCACCGTTCTGAGCCATTTCAACGAAGAGTTTTTTCAGTTCGGTAACATCCCGTTTCAAATCGAAAAGAACCTTATACAGAATTTCACGTTCGCTAAAATCCTGATTCTGCGATTGCTGATCCCGGAAAATATCGGGTAAGGAAGATCGCTGGGCATCGGGAATGTACTTCAGAAGCGTGCGGCCATTTACGAGTCTTTCTTCTTCAAGGATTGAAACCTGCTCGGCCAGATTTTTCAATTGACGAATGTTACCGGGAAAACGGTAACTCAGCAGTACTTCGCGGGCATCTTCGGTTAACTGAACGGGACGAATCCGCTGGCGTTCGCTAAAGTCAGCGGTGAACTTTCGAAATAACATTAATACGTCATTACCACGATCTCTCAGGGGAGGAACGAAGATGGGGACAGTATTCAGGCGGTAATACAAATCTTCCCGGAAACGGCCTTTTTCTACGGCCTGCATCAGATTTACGTTCGTTGCAGCTACAACCCGAACGTCCGTTTTCATAATCTTGGATGAACCTACCCGGATGAACTCCTTGTTTTCCAGCACCCGCAGCAAGCGAGCCTGCGTGCTTAGGGGCATTTCGGCAATTTCATCCAGAAAGATAGTTCCGCCGTCGGTCACTTCGAAGTATCCTTTCCGGGCGTCCACGGCTCCGGTAAATGCTCCTTTTTCGTGACCAAATAATTCAGAATCAATGGTTCCTTCGGGAATCGCTCCGCAGTTGATGGCAATAAACTGACCGTGTTTGCGGGTAGAAAGCTGATGAATGATCTTGGAAAAGGATTCTTTCCCACTTCCACTTTCACCAGTAATGAGTACGGTCAGGTCCGTTGGTGCCACCTGAGCCGCGATTTGAATGGCATAATTCAGGGGAGTCGAATCACCAATGATACCAAACCGGGACTTTATAGATTGAATTTCCTGAGGTGACATGCAAATAGAGTAAAGAGTAAACAAGCAGAAAATCATAAGGACCATGTACTGAAACGGGATCATATGTCCAGCTCAGTACACGGTTCAATATTAATTTTCTGATAAAACGGGCTCACCCAGCAGGGTAGCCGTCGTACAGTCAGTTACCAATACATTGACGTACTGACCTTTTTCGAAGTGATGTTTAGGGAATACAACCACTTTATTCTGGTCGTTCCGGCCTTGTAAATGTTCGGTGGAACGCTTGGATGTTCCTTCTACCAGTACGCGATGTACTTTGCCAAGAGCCATCTGATTCCGCTCCATGCTGTGTTGCTGCTGAAGAGCAATGATCTCGGCTAAACGACGCTTCTTGATTGGTTCAGGAATATCATCGACAAACTTTTTAGCCGCTGGCGTACCGGGGCGTTCAGAGTAAGCAAACATATAACCGAAGTCATATTTAACGTATTCCATCAGCGTCAGTGAATCGCGGTGTTCTTCTTCCGTTTCCGTACAGAAACCAGCGATCATATCCTGAGAGATACCACAATCTTCGCCCAGAATCCGGCGAATCGCATCCACCCGGTTCATGTACCATTCCCGGTCATAGGTCCGGTTCATGATTTTCAGTACGCGTGAGTTTCCACTCTGGGCAGGTAAGTGAATGTAGTTACAAACGTTGTCGTACTTCTTCATGGTGTACAACACTTCGTCAGTAATATCTTTGGGGTGAGAGGTGCTGAAACGAACGCGTAAATCAGGGTTCACCAGAGCTACTTTTTCAAGCAGATTCGCAAAATTAACGTGCTCAGTACCGTCTTCAGAAGTCCACTTGTAACTGTCTACGTTCTGACCTAACAGCGTCACTTCACGATACCCCTGACCGAACAATTCCTCGGCTTCTTTTACAATAGAATGGGCATCCCGTGAACGTTCGCGGCCCCGAGTGAAAGGCACTACGCAGAAGCTGCACATATTATCACAGCCCCGCATAATACTGATAAATGCCGTTACTCCGTTGGTGTTCAGACGAACGGGAGCAATGTCGGCGTAAGTTTCTTCTTTAGAAAGGAAAACGTTAACGGCCTTTTGTCCGGTTTCTACTTCTTCCAGCAAGCGGGGCAGGTCACGGTAGGCATCAGGACCTACCACCATATCCACAATTTTTTCTTCTTCCAGTAACTTGGCTTTCAGACGTTCAGCCATGCATCCCAATACCCCAATGGTCGTATCAGGTTTACGGCGTTTGAGGCTGACAAAGGTGCTTAACCGATTCCGTACCTTTTGTTCGGCATTGTCGCGGATGGCACAGGTATTCAATAATACTAAATCAGCATCATCCGGGCTAGAGGTGGTTGCAAACCCTTTTTCACGCATGATGGATGCTACGATTTCGCTGTCTGAAAAATTCATCTGGCAACCGTAACTTTCAATATATAATTTCTTTTTGCCCTGGGCACCTTGTTCGTCTTCCAGCAAACGGGGAAGGTCAATGCCTTGCTTATCTTCGGGAGTTAGGATCTCTAAGGTCTTCATGGATGCTCGGAGCCTTGAGCCTCAGGCTTTCGGCTTATGTGATAAATATGGAGTTCAAGCGAAGCTACAAAGGTACAAAAAAACTGACAATCTGTCAGATTGAATAGGGAAGGGATTTTAAATAGTTGTTTAAAAAGAGTTAATGGATTAAATAAGATAGTAATCATTCGAGATGATAACCTTTTAGGAATTAATGATATGTACATACTACACTATTCGTCTTTTAACTTATGAATCACTCTACATCTGCTGTATTAATAGCTGAGTTTTGCCAGAATAATTTTACCAATTTAAAAGGAGCAAAGTTAGACCGAGAGTATTATTACGCCCACCTGCCTTTGTGCGTAATTGATGCGGTATTTTCGATGGGTGTAAAGTATGAATCCGTTCGTAATGTGGTGACTCGAATAGAGGGTTTATTTCAAAAGGTCATCTATCGCGAATATGAATCTGAGCCTATAAATAGAACAGAGCAGGTGTCGATTACTGATTTTCAGAAAAAGCTGGCTAATCGAACTCCCGAAGAACTGGCTACTCAAGTTTATGGTAACAAGCAACGCACTTCTAGTCAAAACGGAATTTTAAAAGCCGAAGCGGTTAACCTGTTCCTTGAGGTATTGGTAAAATATGAAGTTAACTATTGTCAGGATGTAGCTAAGCTGATCGGTAACGGTGATTTTAAGAAGGATATAAAAAGGATTCCCGGTCAAGCCAGCGGCATTTGCCTGTCTTATTTTTTTATGTTAGCGGGTAATGATAACCTTATCAAGCCTGATCGAATGGTAGAAGCTTTTCTTGAGGGTATAGTTGGAAGAAAATGTACGCTTGCAGAGTCTCAGAACCTACTAGCCGAAGCGTCGGATTGGCTACGGGGGCAGGGTTACGAAATGAATCCCAGATTACTGGATAACGTGATCTGGAATTACCAGCGAAAGCTCGTGACCATTAAAGGTTGATTCTGTCGAACCGCATTCGAAGCATGCTATGAAGATGTTCGATACATCATTAATAACCCCATCATCCAAAATAAAGCCGAAGGAAAAGCAGCGGCCCGTCCAAGGGGTGAAATGCCGATGAAGAATAGAATACCACCCAGCATCCTATGGATAAAACGTTCTTTAGCAATGAAATAGCAATAAGCAATTGACCGGCAACTAGGAACAGAAGAAGGACAGTTGCATGCGATTTAAAAAGCCATTGATAAAGACTTTGTAAAAAGTAAACAAGCAAAGTCAGCAAAGGAAAGCTTCAGGCGTGGTAAAAGTGGTGTAAGCATTAAATGCTGCTGCCGCAAAAAACATAACAGCGTAACAATAGCGAGCCACCGTAACGTTTTTCCAGCTGCATACAGCCATGCTAATGGCCATGCTATTACTTAGAAGGCAATCAGCGTATGATCCATAATGCGTTTTCAAAACGCAATACTAAAGGTCAGGATAATGGGAATCGCTGAGTAATATCAGTTTTCAAATTGATAATGCGATTAGAACGGATACCCAATACCAAAGCGTAATTGAGGCCGATACCGATTTTCCAGACTTTCGCTGAATAAATCCTTGATTACCCACTGACCCGTGCCGCCATTCATTCGGGGGCGGGAAGGCTCATAGAGTTTGATACCCCAGTCGGCTCGAAGTATGAAGAAAGATTTATCAAAGCGTAAGCCAAATCCTGCGTCCAGGGCGGTTTGGCCAATGAAGGAATTTATTTTGAAAATCTCCTCTTGCTGACCTTGACGTAGTAACCAGACGTTCCCTGCATCCACAAATAAAGCTCCGTTGAAATCACCAAAGAGTTTAAATAAAGGGAATCGCCATTCCGCGTTAAACTCCAATTGTAAACTGCCGGGACGTTCAAATTTATAACTTGGTACCACCGCTCCCGATTTCAGCGTATCGTAACTGGCTGCCACGCCACCCAAGCCTAATTTACGTGGATTCCAGCCCCGCATCGAATTGGCCCCCCCTGCAAAAAAGGCTTTTTCGTAGGGTAAAATACCGCCGTTTTGGGAATATTCCCAACCTAAGCCTCCAAAGCCCCGGAAGACAAACATGGAGCGGCCCCGTCGGCGTAGTGGCACGTAAAGGCGATAATCAACGCTGGTTTTCAGAAATTTGTAAAAGCGTAGGTTTTCATTGTCCGTTAACCGTTGCTGAGCCTTTTGTGACAGAAGATTCAGCGTTGTTCCACCGGATTCCATGAATACTCGCAGGTACTTCGTTTTTCGGTAAGGATTCAGGTTCAGGTTATTATCATTATAAACGTAGGATCCGCTGATGCTCGATACAAAAGAGCGGTTGAACGTATATATAAGGTTATTACCTGCCAATACCTGCTCATAGAGAAAGGCCTGAAATTCGCTGGATTGACGACTGGTATTGATTAGGTTGATATCAATGGGGCTGAAATAAAAGGTTTCTCTCGGAGAAATCTGCCAGGAATAATTCATGGCCAGTTTCAGACCCGTTCGGCGAAAATCTTTCCGATCACTAAATGAATAACCGATCCCAACCTGCGTGCGGGGAGTACTATTGGCATACCGAATTCGCATGCTGGCGGGTAATAACAACTGCGGAAAAATGAGCGAAGTATTAATCCCTGCTTCAAAATTCTGATCTTTAAAGGCCAAATTCTGAGAACTTTGAGTAAAGCCGGGTTGTCCGTCGTAACCAGCTTTTCCGGCGATTTCGAGGGTTTCTAATCCCTGAAAAATATTACGAATCCGTAAAGCTCCATTCAAGAAGGGACCTGGTAAACCCTGATACACATTCATCCCGACTTCGGAGGATAACTCGTAGCGTTGCAAAGATTGAGCGAAAATCAGAGCATTCAGACGGTTATCAGCGGTAGTATCGTAAGTAATGTTAGGAAACTTGAATTGATCCAGCGTCCCCAACATTCGCAGCGTTTCGTTATTCAGGGTCTGGCTATAGGTCATGTTGGGTCTTACCTTGACCTTGCTATCCAGTAATTTGGTAGAATATTTCCTTCCGGCAAAGATGTAACGAATGCCCCGGAAGCTGGTAGAGTCGATGCTTGGATTCGTTCCGGCTCCATCCCGTCCATCCACAACGAAAGTAACGTTGTCAATCTTAAAGAAGGGATACTCCGCAGGAAGCGAATCAATCACCATCGTGACATTCATATGGTGCTTCATGGGTTCAGCCAGCGAAGTATCGTAGGTGCCTGTAAAGGTGATATTTTCCTTCGTAAATCCGTAGTATCCCTGATCGCGAAGGAGGGATTCAATGCGGTCTCGTTCGGCACTGAAATTGCGTTCATCAATTCGGGTGCCTTTTCTTAGAAAACGAATGCCCCGCGTATGACGAATCAGACTGTCGATTCGGGCATCCGTAGTAACCAGTCGGATTGAGTCAAGGATATACGGTTTCTGCTGTTGAACCTCATATAAAACCTTTACCCGGCGAAACTTAACGGTATCAAGTTTGTAACGGACCGAATCGTCGAACATGCCGCGATTGGTTCGTAAAAAAGCCTGAATGTTAGCCGCATTCTGACGGGCGTCTTCTTCGGTGATGATGGACGGAGGTTCACCTACCACCCGCATCCACCAGTGCCCCTGCTCAATCGCCAGTCGGTTGTGATCAATTTTACGACTCAGGCGATCTATTTTCTTCTGGGTTTTTTTTGATTGAATAGAGTCCGGGCCATTGCGAAGTTGGTTCATTTGAGCCTGGTATTCCCGAATTTCCTGCTCGAAGCGGGGTTTTTTGTACTTCAGAAAATCAGGTCTGGCAATTTGATACACCCAGAGGAAAGGCGTAAGCGGCTGAGTAATTAATACCCGGTTCGATTCCTGTGGTAAAAGGGCTTCCAGCTCTTCATTCGGAATTTCCTTGTTACCTTTGATGGTCTGTTTGGCTAGCAGGTATTCGCCCCGACGTAGCTCGGTGCCTCGCGTACAAGCGGCCAAGAAACTCATAAAAGCCATTCCAATCATCAGTAATTGAAGAAGTGATCTCCTTTGGAGGAATGGCATAAGTATACGGGATAATGATCTCACAAAAGTGGCAAAAACAAATTCGCCTGCTTCAACAAAAAAAACACCGGCAGGAGCAGGAGGCTTTTTTGGTGGAGGGCGGCAAGAGTGTTCTGGAGTTACTAAAGGCTGATTTTACGATTCAGGCTCTGTTTGTAACGGACACATTTTACAAAGAAAACCAAAAGCTGCTCGGCGAGCAACCCTTTTCCTTTGAATTGGTCGAGGAATCTGAACTGGAGAAGGTCGGAACGCTGCAAAGTAATAACGCCGGCCTGGCCATTGCTAAAACGAAGCAAAACCGTCCATTGCGTGTGGAAGGCTCGGAATATGCCTTGATACTGGACGATATTCGTGATCCTGGGAACCTGGGTACGATCATTCGGATTGCCGATTGGTACGGCATAAAAAAGGTGATTTGTTCGGAAACCTGCGTGGATGTATATAACCCCAAGGTGATTTCAGCAACGATGGGTTCGTTTACCCGCGTGCAAACGTACTATGTGTCTTTGCAGACGTTTTTAGCACAGGAAAAAAGTGAAGCAGTGTATGGGACTTTTCTCGGTGGAGAATCGATTTACAATTTAACCTTTGCCGATTCGGGCTATATTGTCATTGGGAATGAAGCTAATGGCATTCGTCCTGAAAATGAAACCTTTGTAACGAAAAAAATAACAATTCCCCGGTTCGGTGAAGCCGAATCTCTGAATGCAGGAATCGCTACGGCAATTGTACTGGATAACTGGCGGAGGGGAGTGAAAGAATAAGGGGAAAGATAGGAAGGCTGATGTCATCATCAGCCTTTTTCTTTAAATGAAAACTGATAGGTGGCTTTTAAAGGAACATTGAAATGATCAAATCGGACGTCTAAGGGTGGACCTATCCGCCAGCCCTTAAGGTCTTCTTCTATTTTGATAACCTGTAATTTTTCTAAAGTTTCAATCTTCGCTTGACTAATCCATTGAAAAGCCATCTTCTGAGCCTGTTCGGTAATCTGATCCAGAAGGATATCTTCATCGTTTCTGGAATAATGCATTTCCAAAGCGAAAAGCCTTACTTCAGGATACGAATTCTGATATTCTTCAACTTGTCTATACGTTGCTTGATTTAATGAAAATTGGTAAGAAGTAATGGAATAAGTAAAGCCGTTATTAGTCATATCGAACGTATTCCCTTCTATAATCTTTACTTCTGCTTTTTCCAGAAAGCTTACCCAGTTTTGATGAACCAAAGCCGATTTTTCCTGCTCTTCAGAAGCATTTTTAAAATTGAAAAATGAACAGAATAGTATTTCCTGAGGCTGACAAAGTAACTGGTCAGTAAGAGTTACGCTGAAGGGTTCAATTTTCATGGCGATCATTGGTTAAGTTGGTCTTTCTTGTAATCACTCGGCAGAGAGGAGCGACTGCGAGAGGAATACCCTATACTGCCCATTGATTATGGTAAAGCGATAATAAGATAGCCTTTGGATCATCCAGAGGCTATTTTATTATAACGATACGGGCATTTCAGTTGCCGCGTCGTCGGCTATTTTGCGGGCGTTGTCTTCACCCAACCAGCGATCAATAAGGTAGTGAACCAGGTACAAAACGGGTATCATCAGAATCGAAATGATGAATTTATAGAGGTAGTTATTAAGTGCTACCGAAAGAGCCTGTTTGGCAGACCAGTTACTGAAGATATAGAAGGCAACGAAAACCACAACAAAGCTGTCGATGAGTTGAGAAACCAGCGTTGAGCCAGTCGCCCGAATCCAGATGTGCTTGTGGCCGGTGTGTTTGCGGAGGTATTGGAAAACGGTAACGTCCAGAAATTGAGCTAATAGGAACGCCGTAATCGAGCCGACAATAATCCCTAAGCCCTGCCGAAAGATCGTTTTATAGGCAAAATCAATGTTAAAATTATTAGTACCCTTGTTTACGTCCATCCAGAATTGAGCCGGAGGTAAAGTCGTTGCGGTATAAATGATAAAAAACGAATAGGTAATCAAACCCGCCGTCAGAAAGGATAACCAGCGAACGCCTTTTCGACCAAAATATTCATTAATCATATCTCCTATGATGAATACAATGGGCCAGTTTAAGGCTCCCGCGGCTTGGTTGAAAGACCATTTATCGCCCCAGGGCGTTGGAATATTTGCTGGATTCATGCCCAAAACGCCTTCGACGGAAAAGATTTTGCCCCCGATAATCTCGGCGACCAGAGCATTGGTAATAAATAAGCCGGATAAAACGAAAAAGAGAATTTGACGTTTGGAGCTGAATAAAGCCTGGTCTTGCATGATCAAATGGGAGCTGGGAAAAGCGGTCTGAACTGACAAGAAAGCCATTTTTCCTGAAAAAACGTTCGCGTCCCTCCGCAAAATATCTTGCAAAAGGACGCGAACGTTTTTTATGATAGCTTAGCAACTAGACCAAGGGAGCAACCACTGCGGGTTCAGCTACGGTTTTTTTTTCAGTACCATTTACAAGAAAATTCTCAATGCGGTTCGCTGCCAGGTTCAACTGCTCAATTGGAGGTAATGTCACAATGCGGAAGTGATCGTCTTTGGCGTAGTTAAAGCCCGTACCCGGAACGAGTAGGACCCGTTCGTTCACCAGAAGCTCGTACACAAACTGCTCATCATTGGCAAAACTGAACCGTTTCAGATCCAGTTTAGGAAATAAGTATAAGGCCCCTTTCGGTTTTACGCAGGTAATGCCCGGAATGGCCGTAATGCGATCATAGATGAATTGCATTTGCTGATATAAACGACCGGAAGGAATAACTAAGTCATTGATACTCTGATAGCCTCCTAAAGCCGTCTGAATGGCAAACTGGGCCGGAACATTACCGCAAAGACGCAGACTGGCCAGTAAGTTTAATCCTTCAATGTACGATTTCGCCTTGTGCTTGGCACCACTCAGAATCATCCAGCCGCCGCGAAAACCAGCCGCCCGGTAATTTTTTGATAAGCCACCAAACGTTAAACAAAGTGTTTCTGTAGCAAACGTCCCCATGGGGTAATGGACGGCTCCGTCGTACAGGATTTTATCATAAATCTCATCGGAGAAGATCATTAACTGATGTTCTTCGGCGATGCGGGCAATGCGGGCAAGTACGTCTTTGGAATAAACGGCTCCTGTGGGATTATTGGGATTAATCAGCACAATTGCTTTGGTGCGACGAGTAATTTTACGCTCAATATCCTGAATATCAGGATTCCAGTCCGATTCTTCATCGCAGATGTAATGCACGGGTTTGCCGCCTGCCAGAGCTACCGAAGTCGTCCATAAAGGATAATCGGGAGAAGGAACCAGTACTTCATCCTGATCGTCAAGTAAGGCCTGCATGGTCAGCAGGATCAATTCACTTACCCCATTACCGATGTACACATCATCAATACCAACGCCCGGAATACCAATGCTTTGCGTGTAGTGCATCACCGCTTTACGGGCCGCGAAAAGTCCTCGGGAATCGGAATAACCCTGAGCATCCCGAATGTTCACGATCATGTCGTGAATAATTTCGTCGGGGGCGTCAAACCCAAAAGGGGCGGGGTTACCGATGTTCAGTTTGAGGATTTTGTAGCCCTGGGCTTCCAGCTCCAGAGCTTTTTCATACACGGGTCCACGAATTTCGTATCGCAGACTGTCCAGTCGAGTCGATTTGTAAAAAGCCATACGCGGCAAAAGTCTGGTAATAGGACACTGAAAAATTTAGTTTTCAGTTTACGAACTGAGAAACTAAATTATTTTAAAATATGTACTCAAAACTTCGGATGAGGTTCGCAATTTCGCGACATTTGAGGAAAGATGAAGCGATTCATTCAGAATATTCTACGAAATCAGTAGAATATTTTGTTAGAGGTCGCTCTGGAACCAACGAAGCAACATTTTTAGTTATTCATATTATTTGCATACGCACTGATGTTGTGCGTATTACCTCTACTCTATTATGACATCAACAACGAATACTATTCGCGTATTAGTGGTGGGCTGCGGCAACATGGGAACCTCCCACGCCCTGGCCTATCAGAATCTGGAAGGCTTTGAGATCTGTG
>CAJYHS010000116.1 GCA_913774715.1 uncultured Siphonobacter sp.
GTCAGCTAGTTACCATAAACAGCCGACGAGGCGAGGTTCGGGTTAAAGCTCAACTCAGCGAAGACGTTCGCCCCGGCGTTTGTTTTCTACCGATGCACTGGGGAAAAATTCTTGAGTCAACGCTCAATCGGGCGAATAATCTCACCAATACACGAGTCGATCCAATCTCCAAAGAACCTGATTTTAAGTTTTCAGCGGTTGAGGTGAAGGCCTATGAAAAGCCCCACGAAAAGATCCTCATCATCGGGGCGGGTTCGGCTGGACTGGGTTTTGTACAATCCTACCGGGCTTTAAATCAGGACGATGAAATTCACGTTTTTTCCAAAGAAGAACATCCTTTTTATAACCGGGTATTACTGCCTGACTACATCAGTGGAGCTCAAAACTGGTCGCAGTTAGTCAAGCTAAGCCCCGAAGAATTCGAAGCTCAGAGGATTATCGTTCATACCGGCATTAGCATTGAACACATTGACCGTATCCATCGGGTAGTTACCGACAGTCTAGGCCGGGAGCATTCCTACGACAAACTGATTCTGGGTATGGGCAGTCGCTCTTTCCGTCCCAAGGGCGTCCCTAACCTACCCGGCATTTTTAACCTGCGTTCGCGTTTTGATGCCGATACCCTACAACCATACCTTAAGCAGCCTAACGCCCGGATTGTGGTGGTGGGCGGCGGGTTATTAGGGCTTGAATTGGCGGCCTCCTTACGCCACATGGGCCTGCTGGTAACGGTGATTCAGCGTTCGGGCCGTTTCATGGAACGCCAGTTAGATCCCTTGGCCGGAGAGCTGCTCTATCAGGATCTTCGGGAACGAGGCATCGACATTTACTTTAACGAAGAAGTTCAAACCTACCTGGGGCTAACCCAGTTGGAAGGTATTCAACTAAAATCAGGCAGAAAAATTGATTGTCAGGCTATTGTACTAGCCATCGGCACTACTCCTAATCTGGAATTAGCTCAGGCTTCGGGACTGGATTGCGGTCGCGGCGTTTTGGTAAATGATTACCTGCAAACCTCTGATCCAGCGATTTTTGCGGCTGGAGAAATTGCCCAGTGGCAGGGGCAAATGTGGGGAATTACCCGGGCCGCCGAACAGCAGGCTGAAGTCATTGCCCGCTACATTTTCGGGGATATATCGCAACCCTATCGCGGTAGCTTATCCATGAATATTCTGAAAATGGAAGGATTGCATTTATGCAGCATGGGCTTAGCAGAAGCCCCGGATTCTACGTATGAAGAGATCGTTTTTGTGGATAAGGCCAAGCGTTATTACAAAAAATGTATCGTCCATCAGGATCGACTCGTGGGGGCCATTCTCATCGGTGATAAAAACGAATTTCTGGAGTTCAGAGAACTCATTGCCAACAAAACAGAACTTTCAGAAAAGCGTCTGCAATTACTTCGTTCCAGTCAAAAAGCCGATCCGCTCGAAGGCAAGCTGGTGTGCTCCTGCAATAGCGTGGGTGAAGGCAATTTGAAGAAAGCCATTAGCTCTGGATGCACTGATTTTCAAAAACTTTGTCAGCAAACCGGAGCAGGAACAGGGTGCGGTTCATGCCGGCCTGAAGTCAAAAATATACTACAGCAAATGCTGGTAACTGCTTAAGCCATGAGAGATTATTATATCCTGAAAATCAACGCTCCGGCGGGCATTTATTCACCGGGGAATCTACTTCGGATTTTGAAGCTGGCTTACGCCTCAGGCATTCGTAAGGTGCGTTTCGGAGCCCGTCAGCAGTTGTTAATGACAGTACATTACGAAGATCTTCCCAGCCTGCAAAAATCACTCACCCAGCAGGCTATCGCTTACGAAGTCAATACCGACTTCTACCCTAATCTGATTAGCTCCTATTGCGGCGAAGACGTCTTTCGCAGCGGTGACTGGTTACGGGAGAGCGAGTATCATTTTATTCTGGATCAGTTTGAAAAGCCGACTCAGCTGAAGGTTAACCTTTCGGATTCTGGGCAGAGCTTTACGCCTTTTTTTACGGGTCACGTCAACTTTATTGCTTCTCATGAGCCGCATTTCTGGCATGTGTATATCCGTTTACCGAAAAGCAATCAGCTAATCCGTTTTCCTCAGCTACTCTACAGCAGCGAGTTAGGACGTTTTGTTTATGCTCTCGAGGAGTTACTAGACCCATCAACTACTCATTGGTTGGAATCGCTTCAACAAATTCATTTCATTGCTCAGCCCTCTTTTCAGGAAGTCGAACTTCCCGACTTTTCGCTCCCTTATTACGAAGGGTTTAACCGCTACGGTACCCGAACCTGGCTGGGACTTTACCGCCGCGAAGAATGGTTTAGCATTTCCTTTCTAGTGGAGGTTTGTGAGTTATGCCTGCGAACCAGAATTGGAGAAATTTGCAGCACCCCCTGGAAGTCGCTCATCATCAAAAACATTCAGGAAAAAGACCGAACGCATTGGTCGTATTTGCTTGGTAAACATAACATTAGCGTTCGTCATGCTTCGCACGAGCTGGCCTGGCAAACGGAAGATCATTCGCCAGCAGGGGCCAGTCTGAAACAATACGTCATTCAACACTTTAACCAGCAAGATACCCGTACATTCGGGTTGTGTTTCGGTATCCAGACACAGCCTAAATCAGAGGTTTTTGGTTCGGTATTAATCCGGCAAAGACCCTGGATTCAATGGGGATTTATTAGCCTTGGAAAACGCTATGATCTTTATATAGCAGAACAGTATAATCCCAATAGTCGCGTCTTTCGAAAAGTAGAAAAGGGCTTGCTTAAAATGCACGTCCCGCTCCAGGTTGAGCGAATTTGCCGGACGTTTAGTGCTCAGCGAATCCTGCCTAAAACGGAAACATTACCCCTGGTAGAAGAAGAGCATTTTGCTTTACCAACCACTGAAATCTATGAATGCCCGCACTGTCTGACCCGCTACGATGAACGTTATGGCGATGAAGCCCAGGCGATTGTAGCCCATACCACCTTTCAGAAGTTACCAGAAAGTTATTGCTGCCCTACTTGTCAGGCTCCCAAGAGCGATTTGATACGACTGTTGCAGGAAGCTTAAACGCCGAAGGTTTTGGCGGTGTAACTTCCAATATTCTTGATTTCATTATTAGCTGCCCTTACTTCAATGTCGTAAAGGGTCTTATTGATACGTTCGATGCTGAAGGATTCCAGAATTTCTTCGGCCTGATCCTGCCGCAGCTTGAATCGGTTAATGAGTCGATCCATGATGGGCGTTACGTCAACTGCGCTCGATTTATTGGCATAGGAAACTTCAAAAACAACGTTCTCAACGGGCTTGCGTCCCCTCCCCTCTTTTTCCCCGTAAACGGGTGTATACGTGAAGGTTAAGTCGGTATTTCCATTGATTTCCCGCATGGCAATTTCCAGCACTTCGCGGTTAAAGTGCGTCCATTTGGGGTATTTATCTTTTCCTGTTTTGGGATCAATGATGGCCAGCATGGATTTCAGTTCTACGACGCTACGGGTAAAGGTTTTGTTCTTCATGTTCTTGTACATGCAGAGTAATTCATAAATCCGTTTGGCGTGAATGGATTGCAAAGCCATGGCTGCCTGAAGCTGGATTTTGGTGAACTTTTCCTTTAACTCGACGTAAAACGGGCGAATTTTCCGGGACAACTCAATTTCAATAATTCCGGTGCCCTTTTTGTAAGTGGCAGAAGCGGCAAAAGTCGTTTGCAGAAAATCGCCATTGGGGAGGTATCCTTCCACCAGACGCGTAACGATTTTGGCGGTAGCTTTTTTGTAGGCATCGTAATACAGTTCCTCACTTCCCATAATCGAAGCAATCTCCTTGATGGACACCTGATATACT
>CAJYHS010000117.1 GCA_913774715.1 uncultured Siphonobacter sp.
CAGATCACGAGTAGACCAAATGAATCTGACCTCTGCCGGAATACCAATAGTGGTATAAGGAACAGATTCGTACACCTGGTTTCCATAAATTAAAGGATCGGTATCTTCAAAAAGGTATTTGCCGCGAGTCACTCCCCAAACGCCACTTAAACCCGTAGAAAAACGAAACTTACCTACCTTATATCCATATAATAAACCTAAGTCATTAACCTTGTGCAAAGGCCTTACATTTTCGTTAGTATAGATTTCGAGATTATACGCATAGCGGGCCGTTAGTAAGGTGGGTTTGTTTTTGAATTCATACCCCAGAGCTAAGGTGAGATTTCCCAAAGTACCCGTCCCAATGCCTGCCGATGCCCAGAAATATTCCTTAGGTTTTTGCTGAGCATAGCCGTTACGGACAGAAATGAAAGACGAGAATAAAGCAGAAATAATAAATAGTTTTTTGAACATATAGTGGGATTATTAATAGATCAAATAAAATCAATTTTATTGATAGTATGTAATTGAATAGTTAAAAATCATACTTCTCTTATCAGAATAAAAGCGTAATGTTTTGTTTTTTTAATGTAAGCATCAATAGACTTTATGTCTATAAATTTTTATAAATAACTGAATATCAATAACTTATAATATTATAATACTCACTTTAAAATTTAATATGTTAGTTTTTACGGTTAATAATGTTTCACAAAAAGTTACGCGATGATTATTGACAGTATAAATAATAGGGCCTATTTGCTGGTATTATTATCTATAAATTGCTGAATTTATAAAGATCAATACAGGTATTTAAAATAATAAAATAGGAATGAAAATACATAACTTAAAAGTAATGACTGATAGAAATAAAATGCCCATAAGTACTTTTCTACAGTTTTTTCGTATATATCCCTAATAGACTCGTAATCTCTGGATATAGAACCTATCAGTAATTGGAAATGGCGTTACTTGGCTCAACTTACGAAAATTCTGCTCAGGGTAATGAAGATGAATTTATTGCCCAGCTACTCCAGCAAAATAAATACGTGGAAGCGAGTGAATTGCTTCGAAAAGAATCTGCAGAAGAACCCTCTACTTTATTTAATATGGCGTTGTGCCATTATTGGGTAGAACAATTTCAGGAAACACTTCTGTATCTGGATCAGGCACAACTACGGTTACCTGCCTCGATTAGAGCTTCTGGTTTAAGTAATAATCCACTTTCGACAACCCTGAGTACTAAGCAAAATCGTAGCGATGGCTATACTCAGCCTATTACTAAGAAGTACGTAACTCTTTTCGCTCCACTGGTTGCAGAAGCCATTATCCGATTGAAAACCGATTGCTGGCTTCGGTTGGGTAATTATGCCAAAGTCATTGAGATCGCGACGCCGCTAGCTAACAAAAATTATAAAAACATTAATGAAGCATTGCAAGTAGCTCAAAACCAATAGTAGTACTTATGAATGAGTTCAATCAAATTAAAGAGGCTTACCATCGGAACTTATTTGCCACCGCCGAAAGTACGGTCGATGTCCTAGGTTTGTACAAAAACCTGAGCGATCTCACTGTAACCAGTGATACGGATGAAAATCTTTATCATCTGGCCACTCGCTTTACTGATGTGGAAGCCATTGCCTTTCTGAAAGAATCAGGATTGAAACCTGCAGCCGACAAATATGGGAATACCCCTTTGCACGCCCTGACTTCAGCGAGATTTGATTTGAAAAATCCTGAGTTAAAGTCAGGAGCTATTCGTAACACCGCTCAGCTTTTACTGGAATTGGGAGTTAATCCCAAGAAAAAGAACGACTCGGGAAAGTTCGCTTACTTTGAAGCGGGGTTATTGTACCTGTATCCCTTCATGGAAGCTATGGGTGCCGCAGGTATGAAAATGGATGCTGTAGACTCGGAAGGAAAGAATCTCCTGCATGTCATCTGTGAAAAACTTGTGCACCGAAAAACGATTGAGGGAGCAATACATTCCGCCACACAAACGGTACGGATAATACTGGAGAAAAGTAAAATCGATGTGGAAGACAAGGACGTATATGGAGCAACGCCACTGACGTATGCCCAGCGGAGTGGAGTGAAAGAAATTGCTGCTTTGATCTGTGGTGATGAGTCGGATGTGGCCACCGGAGGTATGACAATTCACGAATCCATTCTAAATCGTGATCCGGTTGCTCTGGAAGCATTGATCAAGTCAGGGGTTGATTTGAATGAGGTATCCGACCAGTATCGTCGAACACCATTGATGCTAGCCTGTGAATACCCTTCTGCGGATTTGGTAGGATTATTGGCTAAGGGCGGAGTAGATGCGAATTTCCGCTCAGGAAACGGTGAAACTGCGGTTTTCTATCTGATTGCCAAGGCAGTCAGTAACTTCGGCCGAGGGATGAGCAAGGATCTGAATGATATTATTAAAATTCTGAAAGTCCTGCATACACATGGACTGGATCTGGACGCGGCGGTAAACAATGAAGGCGATACGGCCTTAAATCTGGTTTGTCAGGCGGGTTACCTGGCGGATCTGAACACTCAATTAGTAGAAGAACTTATAGTAGCGGGTTGTGATCTGAACAAACCTAACCTGGCGGGCAAGACACCTTTGATGTCTTTTGCTGAACGAGGCAACGAACCTAAATACGGTATTGCAGAGTTACTCCTTGATAATCAGGTGGATGTTACCTATGTCGATAAGTCAGGAAACACCGCTCTGATCTATGCTGCTGGAAATCCGGATCAGATGTCGGCAAAGAAACTTGTTGGATTACTGCTCGATTACGATAACTCAACGATTGAACGTACTAACAATGCGGGTCAAACGGCTATGGATCTGGCCATTAGAACTAATAATGAAGCTGTTGTTAAACAATTGATTGGATAATTAATAATCAAAGCATGGATCAGATGTTTTTGAATGCATGTAAAAATGCACAAAAAGGAATTGTTCAGGCCTTCCTGAAGAAAGGAGGAATTAATCTGGATAAACGTGACAATCTGGGGAATACATCTCTGTATTACGTTAGCCATAAAGGAGCTAAAGACATTGCTAAGCTGCTGATCGACGAAGGAGCCGATGTTAATTTGGCTAATAACACCAGTGAAACGCCTTTACACATGGCTGCCCGCAATGGGAATAAGGAAATTATTAAGCTTTTACTTGAGGCGGGAGCCGAGGCTGATGCCGCTACTAAACAGGGACAAACGCCCCTTTTCTACGCTGTTTTGGCTAATAAAACTGAGACCGCTCAATATTTAATCGCTTTGGGAGCTGATACTTCCGTAAAAGATAACGCGGGGTATAATGTATTAGATCACGCAACGGCTAATGGAATGCGGGATTTAGTCACTTCATTATCGGATGGAAAGGTGGCTCAAAGGGATGATCATGGAAATACACCCCTACACCAGGCCGTCTATAACAATCAAAGCGAAACGGTGCGAGCATTACTCAAGTCGGACCATTCGAATATAAATGATGTAAATGATGCTGGGGTAACGGCCCTGGTTCTGGCGGTTAACAACTCCAACGCCCATATAACAGAGTTGCTTCTGGCAAACCATGCCGATGTCAATCTTCACGTACTGAATGGAAATTCGGCATTACATTACGCGGCGGGTAATGGAAATCATCACCTCGGGCGGACCCTGATTAATGCGGGAGCGGAGGTTAATTCCAGAAACAGTTTTAGCGAAACGCCTTTGATTGTCGCCGCTCAAGGTGGGTTCAATGATTTCACGGCCCTTCTACTGGAATATGATGCTGAAGTTAATGCCGTAGATAACCATAGCCAGAGTGCGATGAATTTTGCCAGTAAACGAGGTTATACCGAAATCCTGGAGCAATTGCTAATGGCGGGAGCAAGTGTCTAGCCATACTCAAAGACTATTCAAGCGATGCATTTTGAATAGTCTTTGATTCTTTCATTCGTACGAAAATCAGTTATTGTTTGAAGGACACTGGTAAAAAGCTGAAAGTGAAACCTACATTACTGTATTTTACATTCTTTAAATGTTCCTTTAAAGCTTGTAAAATCGCCTTTTTTTTGCCTTTTTGCAGGGTATTTAGTCAAGTCAATTTGTCATGCTTCAATCCTATGTAGCGTATTTTCGGGTTTCAACTCAAAAACAAGGTCGTTCAGGACTGGGTTTGGAAGCTCAGCGTTCTAGCGTAGATGCCTTCACGAGAGGGCGGGGGGAGATCATAGCTGATTTTACTGATATTGAGTCTGGGAAAAAAGCAGATCGTCCTCAACTCCTGGCGGCCATTGCGTATTGTAAGTCTTATCGTGCCGTTTTGCTGATTGCTAAATTAGACCGGCTTACCCGGAATGTAGCTTTCATTTTTGCTCTTCGGGATTCGGGTGTGGAGTTTGTCTGTGCGGATATGCCTGAGGCAAACACCCTTACCATTGGCGTTATGGCAACAATGGCTCAGTATGAACGGGAATTAATTGCTGAACGTACCCGGAAGGCACTAGCTGAAAAACGCAAAATGGGTATTGATTTGGGAAGTCCTCAAAATCTTACGGAAGGGGCGAAGCGGAAAGGTAAACACATGAACCAGGTAAACGCCCGGGCGGACGATAATAACCGAAAAGCGGGAATACTGGCTCAATCGCTCCGAAAATCAGGTCATAACTGGTCTGAAATTGCTTTGCTTCTAAATGAACACGGATTCAGAACACGTCGCGGAAAAAGCTTTCAGGCGGTTCAGGTTCAGCGAGTTGTCAAGCTATTGGAGGGGTTTTAAAGAAAATGAACGGCCTGAGATTTTCATATACTTGAATTCTCCTACCCAAGGTAGCTACGCTCAATTCTCAGGAACTTCATTTTAGCCTTACGGAGTCAAGTTATTGAATAAGCTCTAAAAAGTCCGTTCAGGCTCAAAGAACCTGAACGGATCCGAATCCCTTACTAAATGAAATGCACTGAGAATGATTTCTGACGCTGATCGACTTTTATCTCGTAACTAAAACTTTGATCAGGACGGTTAATGGTGAGTTTATAGGTTCCGGTAGGTAAGCTACGAATATCAACCACTCGTCGGTAACTCAGACGTTTGCTCTTATCCTGGTAATGAATGTATTCTTCATCAGTGCTCGTTAACGTGAGACTGACTAATTCTTCATCCAGCTGCGAATAATAAATCTGTAATTTTCCCGGAGATTTCATTTCAGGAGCTGCTACAAAACGAGCAATTCCATTTTTATAGCTAACCTGTTTTGAATCATAATAATTACGTTTAACCCCGGTATTATTTACAGGTTCGTCTGTTGAAGAAAGTTGATAACCTATCAATCTCCGGTTGATTACTGATGCTAATACTTCATTGAAAACGGTTACATTTCGAGGAGTTAATTGGGCCATTTCTTTGGGCAAATCTTCTTCATAAAGCAACCGATTTTCAGCTGAATAAAAACGAATTGTTGAATTTGGACTTCCTTCTTTAGCATTGATATTCCAGTAGGGAGCACTGGTTTTAGCTATATCTTGAGCATGGGAAGAGAGTGAATAAAATCCCGTCAAAACGCTGGAAAGAACAAGGGCACATAAGGTTACTAATTTCATGGCTTGTAAAATTTAAGTTAGACAAATAAACTTGGTCAGTAAGATTAAATAGTGGCTAACCAACTACGTTCATTCTATATACCAAGTCCATGCCTATATTTTAAAAACCTTGAAATTAGGCTAAAAAAGCACTTTTAATCAGTGAAGCTGTTCGCAATTGAACACCA
>CAJYHS010000118.1 GCA_913774715.1 uncultured Siphonobacter sp.
GGTGATGCCGGTTTTTAGTGCCAATACTGAAAGGGTTAGTTGCGGATCAAGATAGAGCTTCTCGGCCTGAGTTTTTCGCAGGATGATCCTTTGGAGCTTGCCAACCTGAGCGGGCGTTAGTCGTTCATGAGTCTCTTTCGTAGCTTCTATCTCGTCTTTTTCTACGGGAAGAAAAGATTCGGTTACATAAATAGATTTTTGAGTTAGGCTGGTATAAGCCAGCAGAATGATCCCTGCAAAATAGAGAACCGGGGAAAAAGCAGTGATTTCAGTAATGAATAGGCTCAAGAGGCGAATACCTATCAACATTAATACTGAAACTAGCAGGTAGCTGAGCCACTCTAGATCAATGTTTTCGGTAAACGAAGAGAGCAATTGGATGTTTGCTTGGTGACGACGGAGCAGAGCAAAGCAGCTTATCCAATAATACATCATCTGGCCCAGGAAAAAATACCGGACTGTAAACCTTATCCAAGCCGGTAGTGAAGCTACGTAAGCCTCTGGGCTAGTGAGAGCGGGCGTTAAGTAGATTAGAGAAAAGAGAAGAAAAACAAGAAAAGGTACAAAATGCAGAAGCCTGTTGCTGGGGGATAAAGAAGGTCCTACATAATTATTTACGGCCATATATAAACAGGGAAGCATCGCCCACCTGGGTAATTCCAGGAGAAGAGACCATCCGCTGGCATCCAATTTAAACGCTTCCAGAAAAAGCTGAGTAAAAGTACTGGCAAGGATGAAACAGAAAGCACCTAGCCATCGGTCGGCGGACGGGTTCACCTTGGTAAACCCCAGGAAAAACAAGGATCCCAGCAGCACTAATGCTCCCGCTGAAAAGGCAAAGAATGTAGCTAAGATAGGTAAGTCGGACATAAGATCATGGGCAAGGCTGCTGAATGGATTGAGCTGAAACCCTCTGACGGCTTTACCGCCAAAGAGGAACGCCAATCCAGCCGTGTATCGTTAGTAACACAACCAAGTAAAACAAAAAGATACTATTGAAGAGTAAAGCAAATCTTATCCAGGGTTTGGTTAACTTACCCCACTGGCGATACAAAGCGTAGGCTCCCAGAATAACCCCTAGGGCAAATAAGATCATACCGGCGAAGATAAAGAAACTAGTAGCATTTAAATAGGTAAAGAGTTCTTTGTGAATCGCATCCGTTGCCCGCAGGAGTCGATACGATAGAGCTAGACAAAGGATTCCAGCCGATGAGAAAAGTGGTATAGAAAGCTTTCTGAGGTTACTTTTTTTAGCTAGTATGAGAAGTATGCCCGCCGTTGTGTAGAGCAGGGACAAGCCAGCGGCCAGGAGTCCAAGGTAGATAGGTATCTTTTGCAGCAGGATTGGTGCATACGATGTTTTTCTGTAAAATCGGTTGCCATACCCTTGAAAAAACGCACGGCCTTCTTCATCCTGGCCTATTACTGCAGAAGGAATAATGTCTCCCTTGAATCGAAATATTCCCTTCCCCATCTGTATCAGGGAATCAACGGGGCCGTTTCCTGCATCGATGGTAAGTTTATCTTGATGAATAGACACGAGTGTAATGCCTGAAAATATTCGCTTATAAAACTCCCACCTTTCATTTTTGGGATTCATGAATTGATAATAACCTAACAGGGGTTCTATCGTTGGCTGATCGATTGGTAGAGCAGTTAGTGGGGGTGCTTGGATGTCTTTCGTTAGAAAATCTTCAATAACCTGGGAGACGGGCCACAGGTTCGTGTTGCAATTGGTGGAAACGGTGTACGCAGTCCCGGCCTGGCGATTAAAGAATAACCAGGAGCTAAAGCCTTCTCCTTTACCATTATGCCCTCTAAAGGTTAGTTTGTGATTGTTGGGAAAGAGCTCGTTACCCAGAGCATAGCCCGTTTGTAGTCCCTTCTGGCTAGCTAAGGTGCTGTGGATGGTTTCCAGCTCTACTTGCTCATGCTCACCCAGCCATTCAGCAGCACGGTCAGCACGGATTAGGTAACGCATAAATTTAGTCATGTCCGTAGCCGTTGAAACCAGCGATCCCGCCGCTCCATTGCCACTGGGTCCATACAGAGGTAGGCAGATAAAGGCGTTATTAGCGAAGTGATAACCCAAAGCATACCGTGGAAGCTTTTTACCATCTCGATCAAACCAGGTATGGTCCATTTGTAAGGGTTGAAGGATCACCTGATTTAGATAATGATCCCAGGGCAACCCCGATACCTTCTCAAGTACATACCCTAATACGATATAACCCGGATTGGAATAGGACATCATCTGACCGGGTTTCCAGCGGGCATGCAGGGAGTGCTGTACCGATTCAACGGCCTCAATGCCTTCGAGCGGTGTTGCGCTGGTGTGGACCATTTTACTTAATTCAATGTCTTCAAAACCCGCCGTATGCTCTAAGAGGTGCACCAGCCTTACGGGGTGCGTGGATTCCCAGGGGTTAGTAAAAGGGATTTCCGGGGCAATGACGCGTAAGGGATCATTCAGATGCAGTTTACCCGATGCGATTAGTTTTTGAATACCTATGGCTACGAAAAACTTGGTGATGGAGGCCAGATGAAATTGCGTATGGCCATCAACTTTGAGGGGTTGCTTCACATCGGCATAACCAAGCCCTGCCGAAAAGTAGCAGTCCTTGCTTACCATGGAAATCATCAATCCCGGCAGGTGCTCTTTTTTCATGACTTGTCTGAGTTTTTTCATCAGTGAGTCGATGGAAGCCTTCGGAAAGCTAGGGGCTTGGGCTGTAACCATAGAAGAAGAAAGCACTAGGAAAAATAGGATCACGCGTAAAGTGCGGCTTGGGCTCATTGTTTTTTTTGCCAAAGTACACGGGCCGCCTTAGTTGGGAGTTCGGTTCTATCCAAGCGAACTAAAAAAGGGGAAAAGTTGCACGAAAACCAGCATGAGGGAAAGTAAATGGGCTTGGCTAGAGGTGTTGGAAGGCATCCTATTAGTCATGAAGTAGAAGGGTTTGAGATAAAACGAGTAGACCAGATGTCATATATTTCAACAAAATGAGCCGTAAGCATGAATACATCAGCTTAGATAAGCGAATCATTTTATTAAAAATAGTACGTGTATTAATCGTAGTTTTAAATAATTATAGCTACTCCAGGAAGGGATAGTTACAAATGAAATTCTGGAAGATGTGATCCTTAGTGAAGGAATGAAGAATAAATTTTTTGTTGGACAAGTAGTACCCCAATTCATACAACCCTTTTAAGAGGAGTATGTAATATTAGCCTGACACAATCATCTAACCAGAAAAGTACTTCAGTTCTATGAGGCTTCGCTACCAAAATGTGCTCCGAAAGGGGGCTCTTTTTTTCTTGATGATAGGAACCCTGGTTTTTATAGTTTATCAACTAACGTATGTTCACACTAAACAGCTCCTACTACCCTATTTACAAGCTAATAAGCTTGATTTGACAACAAAAAATCCAGACTAGGCGACTTTTTATAATAAGGATTTTTACCAAAATCAAATTTTTCTCATCGGTGAGCGGCATGGCATTGCCTACTCTTATGATGCACTTTGGCTAATGTTTAAACAAATAAAAGCCCAAACAAACTTCACCTATTACCTACTCGAAGCCCCTCTCTACTGGGAAACCTATTTGAATCAATACTTAGATACAGGTAATGAAACCTTTTTGAAAAAAACATTTTTAGAGGCAAAAGGTACGTTTTATGCCAACCAAAACTTCTATAATTTTTATAAAAAGCTCTATACCTACAATCAAGCGTTACCAGCTCAAGACAGAATCCGGTTTATTAGCCTAGATGTGGAGCATCAGTATCGTTACAGTCATGCACAATTACTTACACAGTTTGATCAACACGTAAAAATGCATACGGATACCTGTGCATTCATACGATTGTTTTATCAGCTCAATCCCGAAAAAACAGGTAACTATCAAAAGGCTTACCAACAATACCAGCAGGCTTTTGAAAAAGATTCACTTCAACTCCAACAAGAGCTTGGTTCTGCCTACCAGACCATACACTACTTAATCCGTAATATCAATTACAAGTTTATCGCCATGGCTGATAAGCATGACCTCGCGCGTGATAGTTTGATGTATGAGAATTTTAAAACACGCACCCGTTCGTTAGATATTCAGACCCACCGTGCTTTTGGATTCATGGGCATTGACCATTGCTATTTAGAGGGAACGAAAAGGGCCAAAAATTTTGGAGCTTACCTACCTAAACAAGGCTATAGAGTAGCGTCTACAATTATGCTGTATAGTAATTGTAGTACGCAAATTCCCAGTTTCTATCTACCCAAACCCCTGCGTTTCTTAGGCGGTAAGAAAGGCTATTTTATGAGCAAGCTACGCAGTAACGACAGATGGATTGAATATCAAGAGTACATTAATGCATTAAAAGAAGTAGCCCCAAGTTCCATGACCTTATTTGGGTTGACAGGCGCCGAGTCCCCCTTCAAAACGCGTCACTTATTAATTGATGAGCTTAAATCAGCTAGGCCTACTACTGACTATATGCAGTATGTGATTTTGATTAGAAATTCTCCAGCTGCGGCAGAACTTGAATTTAACTAATTTGCTTTCCATTTCTATCGGCTTTAGCAATTAGCTATTCAAAAAGGCCAAATTGAACGTAACGTAAGCTTACCCAATGGAAGGCATTAACCTAAAATGGCTAGCTTGAAAACACTTTGATAGAGCAGACGCTAAAACGTGTTTATCTTTTAAGTTTGATCTAAAATTGTTGATTAACTATAGTATAATACAAATATTTTTGTATCGAATTGACCATGAGTGCTGATGTCGAATTTTCTCCTTTTGAAGTAGTGATTCTTATAGGAATCACGCAGGGTATGATTATTTCAGCAATGATTGCTCTTCGCAAGAGACAACAGTTGAACAAGTTATTATTATTAGGGGTGTTGATTACCTTTAATTTATTAGGTGTGAAAATGTTAATTCACACTACTGGTCTCTGGCATTCTGTTTATTTTAGGTACTTTCCACTTGCATTTGAACTGCTCATTCAGCCGCTTATCTGGTTATACATCCATTCCCTGGTAAATGTATCTTTCAAGCTCAGTAGAAAGCACTGGCTGCATTTGGTCCCCTTTGCTATTTCAATGGGATATGCAATTACTGTATATATAGCAACCTTACCTGCAGTGGATTTAAACGAAAAAGACGCTATTGCCAATGGCCTTTCGTTTAATCCAGTCAAGCAAATAGAGGAGATTTTAGCCATCTTCTCGGCTATTGTGTACTGGTGGCTGGGGGCAAGGTTAGTCTATCGGTATCGTCAATGGCTTTTTGATTACACCTCTACTACTAATTATCCCACCTACAACTGGCTTAGAAAGTTATCGCTGCTATTCTTTATACTGATCGGAATTTGGGGGCTAACTTCTCTGCTGGAAAATTTTTTGATTTTCCAGATACGTCCATTTGTTTATTTGCAGGTATTCTTCGTTTACCTTTCAAGCTTGGTCTATTATCTTGGTTTTAGGGGTTACCTGATTGCAGACAACGAGGTTATGCTTGCAACTCTTTCTCAACAGCAATTACTTACCTTTTTGCCTGTCCAGCGAAGTGGTCCCGCCTTATCGGTTTCTAATAATGAATTTAGTAAACAAAATTTACTGAAAGAGCAGATTGAAAATGTTTTCATAGAGCAAAAATTGTATTTGGATCCTGAGCTTAGTATTCAAAAACTGGCTGATGTGCTAGGCAGTAGCTCGTCAGTAGTGTCCAAAGTGATTAATCAATCATTTGGTAAGAGCTTTCGGACACTGGTTAATGAATATCGGGTAGAAGCGGTGAAAAGGATGCTAGATAGCCCTCAATCACAACAATTTTCATTGCTAGGAATCGCTTATGAGTGCGGGTTTAATTCGGAGGCCAGCTTTTACAGGATTTTCAAATCAATCGCTGGGATCTCACCCAATACCTATGTAAAACAAAGGAAGCCCTTTACACAAGAATAACCGTATACCAATTTTCTTAGGTATCGACTCAGGTTAATTACTCTTAAAATATCTTTTGAGAGCCTTATCCGATTATTCAATGGTTGCTTTGCCCAAAACTACAAGCAACTATGAAAAAAAGAACAAAATTTTTACTTAAAGCGCTGCTCATCATCCTAGTCTTGGCATGCGTATACGCCTGTTTACCAAGAGTGTGGTATAATCAGAGCCGCTATGGTAAGCCACTTGCTTCATCTTATAAACTCTCCGCTCAAACCCAAAACCAGCTTTCTCATTACATCCAAGATACTGCCCAAAACGCTCAGGCCGTTGTAGCCATTCACCAGGAGCGGATCATCCTTGAAGTGGGGGACACCCGGCGGCTTATCAACTGTCACTCGGCTAGAAAAAGCATAATGGATCTATTGATTGGTATAGCTGTTGAAAAAGGTATGTTGCATCTTGACCAGACTTTGGGAGAGTTAGGAATCGACGAAAGCAAAACTCCGCTGACTCATCAGGAGAAAAGCGCTACAATTCGTGATCTGTTAATGGCCAAATCCGGAGTGTATCTGCCAGCCGAAGCTGAAACAGATTTTGCCAAAGCAAACCGACCGAAACGAGATCAATATAAACCTGGAGAATTCTTCTTTTATAACAATTTTGACTTCAACGTGTTAGGGGCTATTCTCGAAAAGAATACAGGGCAAACCATTGGAGGGTTTATGGATAAGTACTTGGCCCAACCTCTTGGTATGCAGGATTTTGCACCATCCAATGTTGTATACGGAAACCCGTGGCCCATCCGAAACGACCAATCTGATTACCGGGTGTACTGGATTTTTCTCAGTGCCCGTGACATGGCCCGGATCGGTGCGATGGTATCTCAAAAGGGATGCTGGATGGGTAAGCCAATAGTTTCGGCCTCCTGGATTGAAGATAGTTTCCAGCCTTATACCCAGACCTTGGATAAAAGCATGTGGCCTTTTGATTCCTATGGGTATTTATGGTGGATTGATAAGGATACGCAAACGTATTGGGCAGACGGTTATGGTGGACAGTTTCTTTTGGTGGACCCGACACGGCGATTGGCTATTGCCCAACGCAACTTTACCGGAAACTCCTTATTGAGTTCTGGTTTGTTCTTAATGAAAAAAAGACGCGACGGAAGCCGGAGGGAGTTATTATATGTTTATGAAATGATTAAACAGCAATTGTACTAAAATCAATTTATTTTTAATGGTTGTACCAAATTAGTCCATGCCTGTACGAATGTGGCAGCTTTCGCGAATTAATACCGTGTACTTTCCCGAAACTACATAAAGTAAAGGTATATGAAGTTACGAAAAGAGATCTTCACTTTCATACGTTTCAAAAGCTAATCTACGTTAATCGCTTTCCTTTTCGTAGGTTTGGCAAAGATAGAGTTCCTATCTTGAATTCAGCTTTGCATTGTCTTTAGACAAGGTCCGTTATCACGATTAGCGAATCCTCTGGAATTTAATTGAAAAGGTCATCTTTTCAATTACTTATACACTTCTAATACTTTCATAACCAGGTAAACTATTTTTCCTATTAAAGTGATTTACGTTCGAGTTTAGCCCCTAAAGCATTTTAATAAATGCTTGGCCTTGCTAAGGGCCTCTATTTTTTGCTGCATAGATCTCAGGTAAAGCTATTCTTCGGTCTACCGAGAAAGCAAAGGCTAGACCGAAGAATATTGTAGCTACAATGGTCACTTCGGGTTATGCTGGTTTGAATTATGGGATGGATGCTACAATTGTGACAATTTCTTGTCTAGGGTTGCAGGGCTTCACTAATGGGCTGCCCCGTCCTACCACTGGGTGGTAGGATCCGGAGTAATGCTGAGAGCGTGGGAGCAATGTCGGATGGACTGGTGCTACGCCAGGTTTCGCCCTGGCGAATGCCTCTACCATAAAAAATACAGGGCACTTGCCGATCATACAAACCAGCCAGGCTGATAAATTAGTTGCAAATCGCCACTCCTTTGGGCGTGATAGCTGTTTTTGTAAAGTTTTAATTGGCTATCCGGTAGGTTAGCCTGAGCCACTGTCCGTAGGTTAATCAGATCGCTACACCTGCTATCTTCGTCAAGCTCTCTTTGAGTCCCTGCTCAACGGCTGAAACCGATACCAACATGGTTTGAATGTCTTTCACACTTTCCTTGCCAATCATGATAAGTTTGCCTCACGGGTAAAAGATATAGGTATACCGACATCGAGATAAACAGTCATTAACATTAATTCTGCCTTATCCGCAAGCTTTGATTTCATTCGAGCGCAAAGCTCAAAACGCGATAACAATCCTAAGCAATCGCGTGACCTATCTAATAGCCAGGAGTGTCCGCTACCCCTAAAAGTGATCGTTGAATAAATAAAGATTTTCGATTCTATTTTCATAGAAGGAAAGAAACAGGAAGAAGAATCGATTCAGCAATGCTCAGACGGTTGGCCGCTCCACGGTGGCCGCTGCCATCGTGACGGTGCGCCGCTGCGACCATTTTAAAGCGGCAGCAAAATAGACAAACAGTTGCTGAGATTACCCGTGAGCATGCAATAAGTGCCGCCATGGAATTGAAGCCAGTCCCTAGAGGCCACTTGTTACAACTAGCATGGTAGGCCGCTGCGGACTAGGATATGCAGGTTTCAGCGTTAAAACGAACGAAGAACTTGGAAGCGACCGTCGCACGGAGGGAAACAGGCCGTTGAAAAATGGGTCCGCCCGTGCGGATGTATCGCGGAGGCGATACCGTGGGCAGTTGAATTGGGCGTCTTTGCTCAATCGAAATTGTAACTGGGCCCGTCAACGATTTCTCAGAACTAGCGTTTAAGTAGGCATTAAGACGTTTGTATCTTTAAGTACTAGTTTAGAATCGCTACTACCATAGCAGTAGCAGGCCGTGCAAGAAAAAGCCCACTAGGTATTGGAAACTAGTCCAATATCTAGTGGGGCTTTAAGCGTATAGTTTTAAACTCAAGACAATTTTAACCCCAAACCTTATTTGTAGAGTTGGTTAAAGAGTAGTTTAAAGGTTCCCTGAGCCTGCGTACGGAACGTGATTTCTGGTCCGAAGGCATACAGTTTTCCTTTTCCAATGGGAGCTTCGAAAGCGGCAACGCCATCCTGCAAATACGACTGACCCCAGGCCCATCCGCTGCGAAGGGGACGATTGGTAGCAAACCAGGCCAGTGGCTTAACAGTGCCCTTGGCAATGGCTTCCGGAGCAATTTTGAATACGGGACTTGAATCGAAATACACGTCCGTCAGCGTAGGCATGCCGTAGGTTGCACTTTGCGTGGAATCCAGCGTTACCTGTAATACGCTACCGGGGATGAAGTATTTTTCGTTCGGTAAAGCACGCTCTGTTCCGCCAGCAGTCATCTCTGTTAACGCACTTTTCACGGGTAAGTCCAGGTGATAAGCCAGGTTCGTACTAGTGCCAATGGTAATTACTTTACCACCATTTTCCAGGAATTTCTTCAGCTGGGGAATCGACTTTTCAGCCGTTATCGAACCCATCCAGGGCTGGAATTCGGCTGGGATGTCCTCCTTCTTTGGCTCAGGCATGCGGTAACCACCGTATTCTCCGGCTGCTTCGGCCCGTTTGGCTGGAATGGCACGGGTTACAAAAACAATGGCATCGTATTTCTTATTGAGATCTCCCGCGTCCACTTGTTGAGAATAGATCACGTCCATGGGGAAATGGTATTGTTCCATCAACCAGCGAACCCAGCCCGATGGCATTGAGCCACCGTAGGTGTCCCAGAGAGCAATTCGCATCGGAGCGACTTTGGTCATGGCACCCGTAGGTTTCTTGGCTAAGCCTTCTACCTGAATACCTAAATCTTTGGAAGATTTCTCGAGTAGCTGTTTGGCTTTAGCTGAGGCCGGAACGTAGAAGACACCAGCATCTTTACCCGAAGCTCCGCCGGGAAGACGATAGACGTCAACGCCTGATTTGAGAAGATCATTAACGGCAATAAACGAGTAATTAGCCTTGGCTGTTAGCGTATACCCACCAGCGGCAGAAGCATCTACGTGACCGGGAGCTTTCAGTAATTCACCGTAAGGAAGTTTTTTGAAAGGACCGTCGAAGCCATCCACGATACGATCAAATTTCACGCCCATGGTAAAGGCCAGCGTCCAACCTGCTGCATCGTAGGGACGAACGGGAGGGCCTCCCGGATACTGGAAATCATTGGGGTGATCCTGAGGTTCGAACATATCCAGTACGTGCGGACGGAACGATTGATCCGTCTTGACGATGTAAGAACCCGCGGGGTATTTTTTGCCTTTTACGGTAAAATCAGCCGTAGCCTGTTGAATCTGGATACCTGTGCGAATCAGGGCATTGACAAAATTAGTAGCAGTCGCAAAGTCCGCCTGATCGGAAGGAATGATATAGCCACGAGCATCCCGAAGGGCAGGATCCTGGAAGACATCATTGTAATACTTAATGGGCAATCCTGACTCACGACCTGCTGCCTGTGTGCGGGAACGTCCGCCTTCTTTGCTTTGATCGGCTTTGACGGCGTCGTTGATCGCATCAATTCGTTTGGGTGATAAGGTCCAGTAATCCTTGCTGCCGCGATCAATGGAATTTTTACCCATTTTGTAAATGTTATAGAGCAATTCATCGGCATGACGAGCGGCATAATCCAGAACGGCGTAGTTCAAAGACACTGAATAGTCGATGGATTGTTTGAAATGCCAGTCCTGAGGTGTTACCGGAAGAGGAGTATTGCCGTTCGGAATCAGACGGTTAGGAACCAGCGGCACCGAAGCGGGTGTAGGGTTACCAATCATTTCCGTCAGCAGACCAATCATGTTGTGAAAGTGCGTCGTGGTCCGTAATCCACCGTTGTACCAGGTTGAGAATACCGAACCGCCCAGACGGGTAAATCCGGGTTTATCTTCCGTATTGAGACGGTTAATCATGGCTGCTCCTACGGCATCAATTCCGGTCACCATCAAGGGATCGAATACGTAGTTAAAAGGATCGCGGTAGGGAGGACCTGCCACGACTGCTCCTGCCGGAGCCGTCTGGTGGTGGTTATACATAATTTGCGGAATCCATTCCACAAATAGCTGACGACCAATGTTTTGCGTTTCTTTCATGTGCTGCATGAAGAAATCGCGGTTGTTATCGTGACCGATGTATTTTTGATACAAGCGGGGCAAAAAGTTCTGTGAACGCTTTTCGGGCGTAGACTGACGCATGTACCAGTTGCCTACCAATTCGTGACCATCGGGGTTAGCATGGGTAAGCAGCACTACGGTTTTATCCAGAATCCGCATGGTTTCCGGATCATTGCGAGTAACCAGATTATACGCCATCTGGATGAGCTGCATAGTGCCTACAGTCTCCGTACTGTGCAGACCGCCGTCAATCCATACCACGGCTTTCCCTTCGTTAGCGAGCGTGTGAGCCTGCTCTTCCGAAAGGCCTTCCGCACGAGCCATTTTCGTGGAGATTTCCTTATAGCGATCCAGCTTTTTGTGGTTCTCGGGCGAAGTAACAACCAGCATATACTGATGGCGACCTTCTTCCGTCATCCCGATGTCTACGAGCTTAACGCGGTCGGAAGTGGCAAGTTTCTTAAAAAAAGCTTCCGTTTGCGTGTAATTCGACAGATGGTAATCATCGCCGATGTTAAACCCAAAATGTTCTTTTGGCGTGGGAATGTTCTGAGCCTGAGCCAGAGACACTGCCAGAAAGAAGGCACTACCCAGTAAAATTTTACGGATCATAAGTAAATAATGCTTGTAGGGAAAAAGAACAGGGGATGGCATTTGTATCGCTATGCCATATAAAAAGACAATATAACCTATTCTCTCAAAATAAAAGTTTGCGAAAAAGTGATTTTGCCTTTGACTTTAAAGGTAGCCAGAGAAAGAAAAAAAGAAAACGAAAAACGCCAAAGACGAAGATTTTGGCTACTAAATCCAGATTTGAGAGGATGGGTAGCGTTTATGCTCAGGCAAACAATGATTGAATGAGCTGAGATTAAAAATACCCTTTCCCGAGCGTACGCCTGCTCGGGAAAGGGGCTGACTAGGGTTTTAAGAAATAGCGTATGGCAGTTCTTTTATGCAACCGCCCTTTCAAGGAAGGGTAAGGGTGGATATGGCACTGCTAGTAGTAGTTAATTGTAACGCTTTTGTATATACCTAAATTGAGTATATTAGCTCATTAAATGAAAGCTATGGCATGAAAAGCGGCTGTTCATCTTAGGTCGTTGAATAGCGTTAAACTTTTTAGTTAAGTAGTTTTATCATTAAGCAGGGCCTTAAAAGACTCATCGGGAGTATTTCAAGAGTAACTGGAGGCTATTCTTTAATTCGTCGGAATCTTTGAAGGATTCAAAAAATTCACTTTCAAAGTTCTCGACTCGTTCAATAGCAGATTCCAAAGTGGCTTTTCCCTCCGTGGTCAAGGCAATTACCTTAGCTCGAGTGTCGGTTTTGTGGGGGGTACGGGTTAATAAACCTTTCATTTCTAGGGTGCGTACCACCGTTGACGTGGTCATGGGGTCAACCTTGGTATGTTCTGATAAATCCACCTGAGTTACTTGCTCTTTGG
>CAJYHS010000119.1 GCA_913774715.1 uncultured Siphonobacter sp.
GTCGTTGATGACAACGAAGACCTGCTGAAAGCGGCTCGGTTGTTGTTAAAGCAACATTTTACCCGCGTTGATACCGAGAAAAACCCTGAAAATCTGCCGACCTTATTACGTCAGGAGGGGTATGACGTGATTATGTTGGACATGAATTTCACCCAGGACGTAACTTCGGGAACAGAAGGATTTTTCTGGCTGGATAAAATTCTGAAAATTGATCCTGCGGCAATTGTGTTACTAATCACCGCTTATGGTGACGTAGAAATGGCCGTGCGGGCCGTAAAATCCGGGGCGACTGATTTTATCCTGAAACCCTGGAGTAATGAGAAGTTACTGGCGACCTTACTTTCAGCCCTGTCGCTTCGGAAATCGAAGCTGGAAATTGAAAAACTCAAGTCACAAAATGCCATTATATCCAGAGATCAACACGCTCGTTTTGGTGAAATGGTAGGCGTTAGTCCGGCCATGCACGAGGTTTTCGGAACCATTCAAAAAGTAGCCGCTACGGATGCCAACGTCTTAATTTTGGGTGAAAACGGAACAGGAAAGGAATTAATAGCCAGATCATTACATCAGAATTCGAACCGAGCTCGTCAGGCGTTCATTAGCGTTGATTTAGGAGCCATTAGCGAAAATCTTTTCGAAAGTGAGTTGTTTGGCCACGTCAAAGGAGCCTTTACCGATGCCCGCGAAGACCGGGCCGGACGCTTTGAAGCCGCCGACGGCGGAACCATTTTCCTGGATGAAATTGGGAATCTTTCCCTGCCCATGCAGGCTAAGTTACTGACCGTTTTACAAAGCCGTCAGGTGACTCGCGTGGGGTCCAATCGGCCTAAATCCATCGATATTCGATTAATCTGTGCGACGAATATGCCACTGGCTGAAATGATTGCCAAAGGCGAGTTTCGGCAGGATTTATTATACCGTATTAACACGATTGAAATTCGCATTCCGGCTCTGCGGGAGCGGCCCGAAGACATTGAGTTACTGGCTCATCATTACCTGCGGGTTTACACCCAGAAGTACCGCAAACGCATTCGGGACGTAAGTCCACCAGCTATTCAACGGATGACAAAATACGGCTGGCCGGGGAATGTGCGTGAATTACAGCACGCCATCGAACGGGCCGTGATTATGTGCGAAAAGGATATGCTGCAACCCGAAGATTTATTCATTTCAACGGCTCAGAAAACGCCCGAAAAGCAAGCTTCGGCAGAAACCTTATCGCTCGATCAATTTAATCTGGACGAACTGGAAAAAGCCATCATTCGAAAAGTATTGAACAAGCATAGTGGTAACATTTCTAAGGCCGCGACGGAGTTAGGATTAACCCGTGCTTCTTTATACCGAAGACTTGAAAAATACGGGTTGTAAAACTTTTAATTTCCTTCTTACCCTTTTCTTATGTTAACTCTTTTTCCAACCCAGTATTCTACCTTATCTTCTAAACATCTAGGAACGTATATCGGAGAAAAATACGGGTTTTTGAAGGTCTCATGCCGCTTTTTGCTACGGGGTGTGAGCGATACGTACGTTATTGAACATGCGGAAGGAAAAGCAATTTTAAAAATCTACCGGGAGTCCCATCGAAGCCTAGATGAAATAAAAGGGGAGGTAGAATTATTAGCTATTTTAAAATCAGGAGGTGGAAAAGTGGCGGAATCCCTGATCGACTTGGAAGGTAATGCCGTTCAATCCTTTCAGGCAGCGGAAGGAATCCGTAATGGCGTCGTATTCAGGTATGCCTTGGGAAAGAACGTCTATGACTTCACAGATGAACAACTGGAGGTGCTCGGACGCGAAATGGCTTTTAATCATAAGATTACCAGCCAGACTCAATTGCATTACCCTCGTCAGGAATATACTATTGAAACCACGATTGACAGGCCTCTGGAAGTAATTAAACCCTTTTTACTGGATTTTCAGGAAGAGTATCAATATCTGGAAGAGACGGCGAAACGGGTAAAACAAAAGATCAATAGTTATGACCTTCAGTCGTTTAGTTATGGCTATTGTCACTACGACTATTTACCTAAAAATTTTCATTTCGACGAGCATAATACGATCACCGTTTTTGATTACGATTTCGCGGGTAAAGGGCTTTTGATGAATGACATCATGACTTTTATGATGCATTATTTCTTTCATACTACGCTGAATCGTATTAGTTACGAAGAAGGAGATCGGCACTTTACTCTTTTTATTGAATCCTACCGAAAAGTAAAAGCTATCTCAGATCAGGAGCTCGAATTAATGCCGTATTTAGGCTTTGGCTTCTGGTTATTTTACCTCGGTTTTCAATGCGAAAATTTTGACGACTGGTCGAATACTTTCTTTAGCCTCAGGTATTTACAGGATCGAATTTCAGTCATTAAAAAGTATATGGGACGGTATTGTCCCCTTTAAATAACCGACGCTTTAGCAAATGGCATGAGGAATTTTTCGGCTCAGATTTATCTACGCATACTTATCCTGGTACTGGTCAGCTTATTACTGGCGTACCTTTGGTTTAACTCCCGCCTGATTGTTACGAAAGGGGTTCTGATTCTGGTGATTTTTTATCTGAGTTTCGATCTGGTTTCTTACGTTAAAAAGGCCAATCGGCGGGTAATGGATTTATTCGAAGCCATTCGTTATGCGGACTTTACCCGGTCCTATACCACCCGTTACCTAGGCGGTTCGCCGGAGTATGATTTTCTGGTGAAGGAAGTAATCGATTCCTACCGGAAAAACCGCACAGAAAAAGAAGAACTCGTTCGTTACCTTGAAACCATCGTACAGCACCTGAGTGTCGGACTGATCGTTTTTGGAAAAGACGGGCACGTTGAGACGGTGAATACCGCTACCAAACGGCTAGTAAATCAGGTAGTTATTCGAAACATTCAGGATTTAAAAGCGGATGTTCCGGCCTTGGTGGAGGCCTTGGAAACGGCTTCTTCCGGCGATACGGGCTTATTAAGAATTGACTTAACTGGTGAAGAACGCACCGTAGCCTATGCGGTAACGGAGTTCATCCGCAAAGACCAGAAACTGAAACTGGTTTCGCTGAAAGACATTCAGTCGGAGTTACAAAATCAGGAGTTTGATTCCTGGCGAAACCTGACGCGGGTATTAACGCACGAAATCGTGAATTCCATTACCCCAATCCATTCGCTCTCGGGTTCCTTGAAGGGATTGCTTGAAGCAGAGTGGGAGAATGATCAGCGATTAACCGAAGAAACCTACGGCGATTTGATGGATTCGCTGGCCGTTATGGAGCGACGAAGCCAGAGCTTAATGCAGTTAATAGATGCCTATCGCCGCTTTTCCAGACTGCCGAAACCTGACATTAAGGTGGTTTCCATCAGTATAATTCTTCAGAATCTTGTCAGCTTATACCGGGGCGAAGTAGCCGAAAAAGGAATAGAACTAAGCGTCAGAGTAGAACCTGAAACGCTTGAAGTAACCGCTGATCCTCAGTTAATTGAATTTGTATTGATTAATCTCGCCAAAAATGCCATTCAGGCCATGGAAGGGGTGCCCAATGCCCGACTGGAGTTAATTGGCGAGCTGGACAAAAGTCAGCGGGTTTCCATTCACGTGGTTGATAATGGGAAAGGTATTATTCCTGAAGCTATGGATAAGATTTTCGTTCCGTTTTTTTCAACGAAGCAAGGTGGCTCGGGTATCGGCCTAAGCCTTTCCCGACAGATTATGCTGCAACATCGGGGGATCCTAAGAGTAGAATCTGAACCGGGGGTGAGGACGGCGTTTACTTTGCGGTTTTAATAACGTTTCGAGTGAACTTTCCGAAAAGGAGCGTGTCTCTGCAAGACGTCTCCTACAACTTCCCGAAAATTCAAAACTTTCGGGAAGTTGTAGGAAAGATTCTGGTACGCTTAGAACTCTCTACTGAATCATCCAAGCGTATTCGTAAATATCATTTCAATTCCAATAAGGTAAGATTGCAGAACATTCGAAAGTTTTAAAGTTCTGGGAACGACTTTGATGGTTTTTAAAACAGATTACTCGTAAAACCGGGGCAGAGCCCACTGGTATCTTACGACGAGTAAGCGAAAGACAAAAATAAATCCAATCGCCAGACCTTTGGCCCAGGGAGCCGCTACGGGCAATTCCAGCATCAGGTAATACAAACCACCGCCGATGATACTGGCCGTCGCGTAGATTTCTTTATGGAAAACAATGGGAATATCATTCAGAAGAATATCCCGGATTACTCCTCCAAAACAGCCTGTAATTACGCCCAAAGCCATGCAAATGCCCGGAGACAAGCCATAACGACTGGCCTGTTCGATCCCCACAATTGTAAAAAAGCCCAAACCTAGGGAGTCGAAAAGCAAAAGAGGTTTCTGTAAACGTTCCGTTCCGCGGCGAAGGAACATGGATACCAAAGCGGCACCAAGGATTAATAGGGGAGTCGTCGTCGTTCGCATCCAGGACACAGGTGTATTCCCTAATAGTACATCCCGAACGGTACCTCCCCCCACGGCAGTGACGAAGGCAATAATTAAGACTCCAAACGGGTCCAGGCGGCGTTGCATGGCCGCAAAGGCCCCGGAAACGGCAAAGGAAATGGTGCCGCCCCAATCCAGCAGCCAGCTATATTCCAGCATACATATTTAATAGATTGAGGCAAAAATAGGGATTTCAGAACTTCATTTTCAACCCAAGCCCTTCATCGGCAGCTCCAAGTGTTTTCCAGAGTTTCTCATTTTTTCGAAAATGTTGTCGATGAACGAGATACATAATTCCGTCAAAGGCGAATAAAAAAGCTCCCTGTACCATAACGGATTTACCAAAGCCCTGATTTCTAACATTATTCTGATTTTTTCCTTTTTCCTTTAGGTAAGCTCCTACCGCGACGTAGGCTACGTCCAGAGCAGTATTGACCAGAAAGATTTTCTCAAATTTTTCCTGTTGCTGTAGTGTTTCATAAGGCGTACGGGTGCGGTTCTGCCGGGTTAAGCTACCAACGCCAGCCAGGAGTAAGTTTATAGCTCCCCAGCCCATGTTCATCTGATGGAAAGCTTTCGTTTCACCGGAAGTTCGGGCTAGCTGCGAGCCACTGTATACCAGATTACTAACCGCCCAGCCACCTAATACGTACAATCCATTTTTCGTGAGGGCAATACGTTCCTGATCAAACTGTTGAGCGGTTTGAGCTGAACCTTGGCGAGTTGTACCAAGGCACAGAGCCAAAAGGGATAGGAATTTTTTCAAAAGAGTAAGGAATTGGTTATAAGGTAAATACTGTAGAAAAGGACATGCCAGGTAAGTTCAGTAAGGTTGATATGGAATAAGCTACTACCTTTGTAGAATATTGAATGATTTGGTCGGCGTTTCCCATGCCATTACTTGAGCAATCCGATTACCGTCCCCCCTTTTGGCTGCCCAACGGGCATGCCCAAAGTATCTTCCCCGCTTTGTTTCGAAAAGTGACGGGTGTTGTGTACGAACGCGAACGCATTTCTACCCCCGATGAGGATTTCCTGGATTTAGACTGGCGAATGAATACCGATCTGAACAAGAGCGGCTTGCGTTCCTTGGTGATTCTTAGTCACGGTTTGGAAGGAAATTCGTCGAGTCAGTATATCATGGGTATGGTGAAGCATCTGAATGCTCACGGCTTTGATACGCTGGCCTGGAATTTCAGAAGTTGCTCGGGAGAAATGAACCGCCTGCCTCGTTTTTATCACAGCGGGGCAACCGACGATCTGGATTTTGTGGTGAAACACGCCCTGACTAAAGGCTATCAGGAAGTTTATTTGATGGGTTTTAGTCTCGGAGGTAATCTGACGCTCAAGTATTTAGGAGAATTGGCGGAAAATGCTTACCCCGAACTCCGAAAAGCGTTAGTCTTCTCCGTACCTTTGCATTTATCGAGCGGAAGCACGCACCTCGAACGCTGGCAGGCCTGGGTGTATTCGGATCGTTTTAATCGTTCGCTGAAGAATAAAATTCGGCAGAAAGCGGCCCTATTACCCGATTTAATTAATGCCAGCCACATTGATCAGGTGCGTACCATTCGGGATTTTGATAATTACTACACTTCACAACTACACGGGTATCCGGATGCGGAAACGTATTACGAAGCAAATTCTTCGTTATACTTTATTGACAAAATCCGACTTCCTGCTAGAATTGTCAATGCACAGAACGATCCGTTCCTGTCCAGCGACTGCTACCCGTACGACCGCTGCAAATCACTGAAACACGTCTGGTTACAAACGCCACCGCAAGGCGGGCATTGTGGTTTTTATCATGCCGGATATACAGGTGTTTTGTGGTCGGAGGAACTGGCGTTAGCCTATCTCCTCGAACCATCAGAAACGTATTGAACGAAACCTACTCGTAGTTACTTCCCCGGAAGTAAGTGCGACCATTATTAATAATCCGTAATAAGTAGCGGTCAATCTGAATATGTTGACAAAAACCCTGGAACAAACCTACTTCGTGATCGATTTTGATTCGACATTTACGAAGGTTGAAGGACTCGATGAATTGGCAGCCATTAGCCTGGCCAGCCAGAAAAACCGCGATGAAGTCGTGGGTAAAATTAAGGAGTTAACGGATCGTGGCATGGCTGGCGAATTATCATTCGAGCAAGCTTTGCAGCAGCGAATTCAATTGCTGAGTGCCAGTCGCGAACACGTGGAACTGCTGGTAGAATTTCTGCGGGGTAAAGTATCCGATTCGTTCCTTCGTAACAAGGAATTTATCAGCGAATATCGCGATCAGATTTATATTGTATCCAGCGGTTTCCGGGAGTTTATCGAACCCATCGTAACGGAAATGGGCGTTCGCGAAGATCACGTGTTTGCCAATACTTTCCTCTTTGACGAAGCCGGGACGATTGTAGGATATGACGACACAAACGTGTTATCAAAAAATGGAGGTAAGGTAAGTCTGCTCAGACAATTAAGTCTACCCGGCGATGTCTACGTGATTGGCGATGGTTATACCGATTACGAACTTCGCGAATCCGGTTTAGCGAACAAATTCTTTGCCTTTACCGAAAATATTGAACGTCAGAAAGTAGTCGAGAAAGCCGATCACATTGTGAACTCACTCGATGAATTTTTATACATTAATCACCTGAGTCGCAGTCAGTCGTATCCCAAAAGTAAACTGAAAGTATTGCTGCTGGAAAACGTGCACGCCCGTGCTGTGGAAATGTTCAGTCGTGAAGGTTTCCAGGTAGAATTGCTCAAAGGTGCTCTGGACGAAGACGAACTGATCGAAAAAATCAAGGATGTAAGTATTCTTGGAATCCGTTCGAAAACGATGGTTACCAAGCGAGTGCTCGAAAACGCTCCTCGTTTGATGGTCATTGGTGCGTTCTGTATCGGAACTAATCAGATCGACCTCAACACTGCTGAAGAAAAGGGCGTGGCGGTCTTTAATGCTCCTTATTCAAACACACGTTCGGTCGTAGAAATGGCCGTGGGTGAGATGATTCTGCTCATGCGGGGGATCTACGACAAGTCCGTGAAAATGCACGAAGGCATTTGGGATAAGTCAGCGAAAAACTCGAATGAAGTACGCGGCAAGAAAATCGGGATGATTGGCTACGGTAACATCGGTATCCAGCTTTCTGTGGTAGCTGAAGCATTGGGTATGGAGGTGTTATTCTTCGATCTGGTTGAAAAATTACCACTTTCCAACGCTCGCCAGTGCCATACACTCGAAGAGTTATTGAACCAGTCAGACGTAGTAACCATACACGTGGATGGTCGAAAAACGAATTCGATGCTGATTGGAGAGAAGGAATTCAGCCAGATGAAAGACGGCGTGGTATTCCTAAACCTGTCGCGTGGGCATGTGGTCGATGTAAAGGCGATGGCCAATGCCGTGAAATCCGGTAAAATCCGTGGAGCGGCGGTGGATGTATTTCCTCAAGAACCCAAGACCAACGACGAAATCTTCGAAAGCGAATTAAGAGGCTTACCTAATGTAATCCTGACGCCTCATATTGGTGGGAGTACCGAGGAAGCCCAGGCCAGTATCGGAGAATTTGTCCCCAATAAATTGCTGGGTTATGTAAACACCGGTAGCACGTATGGAGTGGTAAACTTTCCTGAAGTAACCCTGCCACCCTTACACGATGCTCACCGTTTGCTGCACATTCACCAGAACGTACCAGGCGTGATGTCCAAAGTGAATGGCATTTTTGCGAAATATGGCGTAAACATCGTTGGTCAATACCTGAAAACGTCCGAAAAGATTGGCTACGTGATTACCGACGTGGCTAAAAATTACTCGAAGGAAATTGTGCAGGAATTGAAGGAGATCGAAGAAACGATCAAATTCCGGATGTTATATTAATTTAATGGGAGCCAGTAGCTTCTAGGGTTACTGGCTCTGGTATTTCTTTCTATAGCCATGTCTCAGTTATACTTTACCCCAGGTCCGGCGGAGTTATATCCTACGGTTGCTCAACATATTCAAACGGCTCTGGCCGAACAGGTGGGATCTATTTCGCACCGTTCAGCTGCTTTTCGCAAAATTTATCAGCACACCGATGAACAGTTGCGAGCATTACTGAACATCCCTTCTTCGCATGCTATTCTATTCACCGGATCAGCAACGGAAATTTGGGAACGGGTCATTCAGAACTGCGTGGAATTTGAAAGTTTTCACTGTGTGAATGGATCGTTCTCGCAAAAATTCTACGATACAGCTAATGATCTCAAGAAATTCACGCATTTGTTTGAAAAACCACTGGGACAGGGTTTTGATTATGACGATTTCGTGAAAGTCACTGATGGATCAGCCGAGGATACTAGCGGAAAAGTGAAAATTCCGGATTACGTCGAGCTTGTGGGTTTAACAGCTAATGAAACCTCCACAGGCGTTCAGATGCGTGGCGTAGATATTAATAAGTTAAAGCGGAGTTATCGTTCCAAACTGTTTTGTGTGGACATGGTATCGTCAGCTCCTTATCACTCGCTTGATTTTGAGGAAGTTGACTCTGCTTTTTTCTCCGTGCAAAAATCATTTGGGTTACCAGCGGGTCTGGGAGTATGGATTGTAAACGAAAAATGTCTGGCAAAAGCAGAATCATTAAAAGCCAAGGACAACGTGATTGGTTCGTATCACAGTTTACCCAGTCTCTGGAAAAATTACAAAAACTTCGAAACGCCGGAAACGCCTAATGTCTGGAATATTTACCTGTTAGGAAAAGTGGCCGAAGACATGAACCGCATCGGTGTCGAAACCATTCGACGAGAAACGGATGCGAAAGCCAAGAAGATTTATGATTTTCTGGAAAAGACGGAAGGGTATGAACCATACGTTAAAAACCCGGATCATCGCAGTCCAACCGTAGCCGTAGCAAATACCACCGAATCTTCGAAAGAACTGATTGAGCGGATTAAGAAAGAAGGCATGGTGGTTGGAAGTGGCTATGGAAAAGCAAAAGATAGTCAAATTCGGATTGCTAATTTCCCGGCAGTTTCGATGGAACAGGTAGAACGACTTTTACAGGTAATGAAGCCCGTGTAAGTCGTTGATCGTTTTGGGTAGCTAGTTGATAGCCAACGTTTGACAAACGAATCCTGTATGGCTAAATAACTATAATAATTTAACTTGTAGTTTTGAAAGATGATGAAAGAAGGCTGGCTTTGTACCAGCCTTCTTCGTGCCTAAAGTTTTACACTTATCAACGTATATTCTAAATCTATTTAATTCATGAATTGGGGAATTCTTGCACCCGGACACATTGCCCGCAAATTTGCCGAGGACTTACAGTACGTTGCCGGATCAAAAATGGTTGCCGTAGGCTCGCGTAGCCTGGATCGGGCCATTGGCTTTGCTGAAGAATTCGGCGTAGCCAAAGCCTATGGCTCGTATCAGGAACTGGTTGATGACCCCGACGTACAGGTAGTGTACGTGGCCTCGCCGCACTCGGAACACTACGAACATACGTTATTGTGTCTGAATGCAGGAAAACACGTGCTTTGTGAGAAAGCCTTTGCTCTCAATACGGCTCAGGTACGCGAAATGACGGCACTGGCTCAGAAGAAAGGTCTTTTTCTGATGGAAGCCATTTGGTCACGCTTTCATCCCGCTATTCTGCAAACCCTGGAAATCGTTCAATCGGGTCAGATAGGGGAGATTGTCCATGTACAGGCTGATTTCGGTTTTAAAGCGGAATATGACGTAACTAAACGCTTATTTAATCGTGACCTGGCGGGTGGTTCGCTGTATGACATCGGTCTTTACCCACTTTTCATCAGTAAATTGCTTTTAGGCGTTCCCGCAGAAATCAAAGCGGTGGGTACTTTAACCGAAACGGGTGTAGATATGAACTGCTCGATGGCTCTGCGTTACGATTCGGGAGCGACGGCAAGTTTGTTCTCTACGTTTGCCGCGAAGACCGACACGACCTGCACTATTTATGGTAGCAAGGGCCAGCTGTTTATTCAAAGTCGTTTTCATGAAACGACCGGGCTAACGTTATACCCCGAAGATGCCATGCCGCAGAGTATCTCCACTGAACGATTAGGCTGGGGTTATGCCTACGAAGCTGAGCACGTGCAGAATTGTATCAGCGAAGGATTAATCGAAAGTCCCTTACTACCGCATTCATTTAGCATCGAACTAATGGAAAGTCTGGTTGAAATTCGCCAGCAAATCGGAGTGGTTTACCTAGGTGACGAAAAATAATTGAAAAATTTCTCGCTGGTAAGTGATTGGTAATCAATATTAGCGAAAAAAAATATCGTATAAATTGAATTTTCTTTGCTCTGGGACTTGCCAAAGGCATTTTTTAACCCCTATATTTGCAACCCAGTTCGACGGATAAGTCGTCAGAACAAAGAGAATGGTCCGGTAGTTCAGTTGGTTAGAATACCTGCCTGTCACGCAGGGGGTCGCGGGTTCGAGCCCCGTCCGGACCGCAAGTTTTAGTGACAAAAATAGTAGATTACAGTGCCTCAAAGGTCCGGTAGTTCAGTTGGTTAGAATACCTGCCTGTCACGCAGGGGGTCGCGGGTTCGAGCCCCGTCCGGACCGCAAAAGCCTGGTAACGCAAGTTATCAGGCTTTTTGCATTTTGATTAATCCATTGAGCTTTTAGGTTTATATTCTCACTATGGTAATGTCTTGCATAGTCTATAGTTCTGCTTTGCTTAAAAAGCACTGTTAAAAATATATTTTATCTGATTGTCTGCTAAGTGTGAAAAGAGTAATAAAAATGTACGTATACTTGATTACTAAATTTACCTGACCTGTATAGTCCATTTTTATTCTCTATGTTGAAGAAAATTTTAGTTTTATTGGTTATTCTATTTGTAGTCAATATTCACTTACGGGCACAGCATACACTTATACTCCCAGATGAATATTTAGCCGTAAAAGATGATGATTTCAAGATTGATTCTGTTATAGACTTAAGGCTATTTAACGATCATATTGGAGTGGTTCAGAAAGGCTTAGTAAATCGGCAAGTAAGCGTTAATTTTCCAGATAAACTCCCCATTTATCTTACTGCTTATCTTAAAGAAAATTACTCAAAAACAGGCCAGCCTTTAGTATTGGTAATTTCGGATTTTGCTATTGGAGAAGAGACCAAAGCCTTATCCGAGAAAGGATTTGCGGAAGCATCTTTAACGATGTGCCGGAGAGATTCAACGGGTGAGCTTAGATCACTCTTTACTTTTTCGGATAGGGTTGAATCCAGTGGTCTGGATGTAACGATGGGACATCCGAAACGTGTTAAAGATTTATTGACGCTTTTCTTGACCCAGTTCATTGCTTCTGACTGGAAAAATAATCCCGGTGAAACTTTTAAATTTGGCGTTGAACCGAATCAGCATGTATACCGCTTACATGAAATGCAAACCTTTTCACCGGGATTATACACTTCTGTGGATGAATTAATTAATAATCAGCCCGTTATTTCAATTACTGATATAAAAGTGTCCGCTTTTAAGGAACAGCATGTTAAGATTAAAAATCAAAATGAATTGATTGGGAACAAAAGAGCCTTTGCTTTCAGCGACGGGCAGCAGTTATATATTTCGTCTGCCCAATATCAATCTTATCGAGGGGCTAGTTATTTCGCTCCCGTAAGGGAAACGGGTCGTTTTTTTTTGATTGATGATCCTTATGGGGCAATAAATCCTTCAAGAGGGTTAATGACCGCAGCAGGGATTGGTTTTGGGGTGATAGGTGGGGCCGTGGCAGGTTTAGCGGCGTCTCAAATGCCAGCCAGTGGTGATGGTTTCATTATCGATTTTAAAACAGGCAAAACGCATCTTTTTAATGAGCAAGGAATCCTGCGTATTCTTGAAGAGTTCCCAGATGCGAAAGCGAGATATTTAAGTAAAAAGAATCGCAGAACGATTGGGGTCTGGCGTTCATGCCTGGTATATCTGAATCGGCTTAATCATACAGGTAAGTAAGTTACATTCTCACCTAAAGAGCTTCCGGATAATCCGAAAGCTCTTTTATGGTAAATAATTACATTACCGTCCCAATCGCCCCAGATACCCAATCGACAAACCTACATTCAGCATTCTGTTTTCGGGTTGATTCAGCCAGCCATTGGCAAAATCGCCCATGGGATAATACCCCCGGGCTTCAATCATAAACTGGCCGTAATGGCTGTTAATGGCTACACCCATGCCTCCTGCTGCTCCGTAACCCGTACGGTGGTTAAAATCATCTTTTTCATAGACCAATGTTTGTTCGGGTTGACCAGGAGTTTTGGTTTTGGTATCCAGAGCATAGCTTGCCTGAGCACCTGCGTTGATAAAAAACTGCGTCGTATTACCGAATGAAAAACGAAACAGAATCGGTACATCTACACTGGAACGCGTGATTCTGGAATTCTGATTTTGTCTGAAATACTTAGTGGTACTTTGGGTATAAAGAATCTCGGGCTGTAAGGCCAGGAAACCACCCAAAGCCAGTTTCGCTGCTAACCCACCCTGAAAATCGGGGGCAAGACCCAGTTCTACGGGTTGATTGTTGTTGATTAAAGCCGTATGCGTTCCGCCAATTTTAAAGCCCAGATAGCTTTTACGTTTGAAATCATCGCGGTAATCGTATCGGTGTGGGGATCGCTTAGACGATTGAGGGTAGCTGTAATACCGATATTGGGCCTGAGCCAATGAAAAGGTGCCTATAACAAGAGAGAGTACAAGTGCTAATCGTTTCATACGTGTGTTGGATTAAAATACTCCACTACTTAAAATATGATGCCAAACGATTAGGTTTTGTAAGTATTGAATAATTATAAATACTTATAGAAGAAATCATTACCACAATTGCTTTTAAGAATGGTTTTACAGCGGACCAGAGTTCTTGCCACGTGAGGTAGATAACCTATAAAGTAAAAAATCCGGATCTGGACAGACCCGGATTTTTAATAGACTAATACATTCAACGTTATTTCTTCTGGAATTCGATGGTATCCAGGGCAAATAAATCCTGATCATTCTTTACTTCAGGATTGGTAAACACCAGATAAAGATCGTTGGAACGAGTAGTAGGGGCAGCAGTAATCGTTGCTTTGGCTTCACCCGTTTCACGAATATTCGCTTGTCCAATAATCTTTCCAGTGGGGGAGCCCAGACGAATTTCAACCGTACCGCCCGCGGCTTTGCCCGGAACCGTTACTGCGTTGAAAACCAAAGAGCCAATGTTAGTCAGATCAATCGATTTAAAACCGATATAACTGCCGCTGGTGGTTGCTACGGCAAGGTTTCTCTTGAGCTCCTTGGAATTGGTAGTCTGGATGTACTTCGAAACATCGCTGCTCAACGCCGGAACTTTAGAACTACGTAGCGTAGCCGTTTTTTGCACCGTTTGGGGAGCAATGGAACCTTTACCACGATCCGTGTAGCTGGCCGCAAAAATGTACGTTCCATTTTTACCATTATCCTGAGGAACGTAATCCCCTTTTACAGGCTGACTCATTTTTTTCTGGTCGTTCAGACTTAGAATATACTTGATCATTTCGCCTACGTCAGCTCGGCTGAGTTGAGGGTGAGCACTCATGGGCTGTTCGCCCCAAACGCCTGCTCCGCCATTGATGACCTTGGTAATCAGTCTGTTTTGAACATCCTGACCTTTGTATTTCTTCGCTACGTCCCGGTAAGCCGGCCCAATCGACTTTTTATCAATGGCGTGACAGGCCTTACAATCTGAAAGATCCATGAGACGTTTGCCCGTTGAGAAACTGGTGTTCATCTGGTGTCCCTGGGCGATGATGGTTTTGTCATAGCCTTCCAGGAAATTAATGTTTACCATCACATCTTCTTCAGGAATCTTCTTCGTAGCCAGTGATCCATCTTCTTTGTCCGAAACTTTTACTTCGTATGTAACGGGCTGATTATTAAAATAGAACGTCTGGTTGCCTTTGACGGCCAGTTCTACTTTGGGTAACTCATTACCCGCTACTACCTCCAGACTCTTCTGGCTGCTGTTTCCTGCTACGTCTGTCACTTTCAGAGTAGCCTTATACGTACCGGGTTTGGTAAAGGTATACGTAGCCGTGGGCGTCTTGAATTTTTTTCCAGCAATGGTCCACTCGTAGGTCATGGCATCGCCTTCATAATCCATCGAACCCTTGGACGAAAACGTTACCTGCAAAGGAACGGCCCCGGCTTCTTTATTTGCTTTAGCCACTACTACCGGTGGCCGATTTCCAGCGTTATATACGATACGCGTCAGGCGAGCTTCGTCATTTTGAGCAAACCAGTTCGGGCCGTATTCCAGCACGTAAAGAGAGCCGTCACGGTCAAACTGCATATCAATCGGGTGCGAGAATTTCCAGTCGGGGAGGAATCGTTCAATGCTTTGCAAATCGCCATTAGGCTTCATCGTCACGATGTTGATGTAATCCCGGATCCAGTCGTAACTGAAGAATTTGCCCTGATAAAAATCGGGGAACTTTACTTTCGAGTTAGCATCATAATCTTCAGCGTAGAAGACGGGTCCTGCCATGGCATTACGCCCGCCTTTTCCCACGATTTCTCCAAACTCGGGAGAATCTGCGTAAGGGTAGAAAATCATGGGCTTCTGAGCGGCCGGTAATTCTTTCAAGCCTGTGTTATGCGGCGAATCATTGATGGGCTTAGCGGGATCGTATTTATCACCTGATTTCTTTTTCTCAAAATCAAATTTATTATACGCCCGGTTATCGGCTACAAATAAGGGCCATCCAAAATATCCCGCCTGACGGGCCTGGTTTACTTCATCGTATCCGCGTGGGCCACGGCTTTCAATGTCATTTGCCGCATCGGGACCTACTTCACCCCAATACAGGTAACCGTTGTGCTGATCAACCGAAATGCGGTAAGGGTTCCGGTTACCCATGACGTAAATTTCGGGTAAAGTTTTCGACGTTCCTTTTTTGAAGAGGTTCCCTTCTGGAATGCTGTAACCCGCCGTTCCGTCATCGTTAGGCTTGATTCTTAAAATTTTACCACGGTAATCATTCGTGTTGGAAGAGGTAGCCCGAGCGTCATAGCCCCGGCGGCCTTCCCGTCCATCGCTAGGCGAGAAACCATCTGAATCGAAAGGATTAGTATCGTCACCCGTAGAAAGGTATAAGTTCCCAACTTTATCAAATGCAATGGAGCCGCCCGTATGGCAGCAGCCGTCGCGTTTCACCGGCACACGGAGTAAGACCTGTTCGGTATTCCAGTTGATCTTCTCATTGGCAGGATCAAATTTCACCCGCACCAGTCGGTTAGCCGTGTCCGCACCATATTTTTCTACCGAAGGCGAATAGTACAGATACATCCAGTGGTTATCCTCAAACTTCGGATCGAGGTTGAGTCCCATCAAGCCATACTCAAACTGCTTATAGACACTCATCGTATCCAACGACTTTACTTTTGAGCTTTTCTTGGGATCATAATACCGGATCTCACCACGACGCTGGGTATAAAAAACTTTTCCGTCCCGAACGGCTAACTCCGTAGGTTCGTATAGTTTTTCATCAATGGTTTGACGTGAAAACCGGTTTTCTTCGGGTGCTGGCTGCGTTTTTGCTTTTTTGTAATCGAGCGATGCTCCGGCAGAAGCCCAACGTAAGCCGCCCCAGAGGTGTTGTAGGAAAAGAGGTTCCATGAACGTCTCGTCGGTGTGACCGTAAGCCGTGTAGAACATCCGTCCGCCATCAAACTCGTGATGCCAAACCATTGGGTGGTTGTCACCAGCATTCATTTTGGACCCACCGTACGACTTTTCATCAACGGTAATGAGCACCTTGATGTCAGGGTTTACGTTTTTATAATCGTAAAACTCGTCAGTTCGCTTGAATGTAGTGGGCAATTCTGCCGTAGCAGGATGGTTTTTATCGCGGACGGTCATATCTCCCGTGCGAACATTGGGGTTGCCGGGGTGGGAGAGAAACCAGCCGCCTACCAATTTCCCGTACCAGGGCCAATCGTACTCCGTATCAGCTGCCGCGTGGATACCTACGTACCCGCCACCTGCCTGAATGTAACGTTCAAAGGCTGCCTGCTGGCTATCGTTCAAAACATCACCCGTCGTGCTAAGGAAAATGACTGCCTTATACTTTTTAAGATTATCCTCGGTAAAGGCCGAGGCGTTTTCAGTGGCATCCACCGTAAAATCATGTTTACGACCCAGAGCTTCAATGCAGCGAATGCCTTGCGGGATGGAACTGTGACGGAATTTGGCCGTTTTTGAAAAGACCAGTACTTTTTTACCTTTTAAAGGGTTTTCAGGAGTTTGAGCTTTGACCAGAGCCGATACTAGCAATAGGCAAAGCCAGAAGGCTCGTCGCCATGCGGAAAAACGCATATGAATTAATGGTTTAGAGATAGTACTCAAAGGTAATGACTTTTTAAGTGTGATAGTGACAATTTTAAATGATTAGGAATTATAAATATGCTCCGATTAATTGAATAGACCAGTAGGCAAGCAGATTTGTTTTTACCAAAGAACACGCTCTCAAGTTATTTCTGCACGCTTCTTGATTCAGACAAGCGAAGAATTCCTCTGAAGGTAAAACACTTAATACAAGTGTAACACTGAAGATAGTCGCTAAAAAAGAAACCTATATCTCAAAGCAAAGCTCAGGCTCATCCAAGTTGACTTTTATTTTTATACCTTAGGGCATTGAATCTCGTCCATCTGCTCTAAGCACTATTGAAAACTATGTCGCCAGTAAGCCTCCGACAAAGCCATATTAGGCTTTTATACTTAATTTATTTTTTCGGAGGAATAACGCTGGCATCTGCACAAAAGGCTGATTCAGTAGCCAGTTTAATAGCTCAGAAATCCGCAATTAACCAGTACACCCAGGCAACGTTTCTGAATTCCCGTTACTTTAACGGTAGGGAATATACTATTCAGGAATTTAGACCTACAGGACATCAGTTTTTTGAAGCCTTTGACTGGGATACTACCGCTACCATTACTTATGCCGGATACTCGTATACGAATATTAAAGCCGTGTATGATGTGCACCGGGATATATTCATT
>CAJYHS010000120.1 GCA_913774715.1 uncultured Siphonobacter sp.
TCCGAAAAAGACGGAAGAATACACGCCAACCATGGGCTTTAAAAGTGCCCTGGGAAGCTTTAAGAAAGATACGGTTTAATACCTGATCCGGGGAAGAAGTACCTTCCCCGGATCAATGGGTTGATTACCTATAGTTTTTTACGCATTACATAATCGTTCATCCAGTACCCGTTACCAATGTAATTATCTTCTTCCCTAGCCATTTCAAAACCCAGTTTTTCGTAAAACTGACGGGCAGAATTGCTTCGGTTTACATTCAGTTCCAGGTAATGGCCTCCTGCCTGAGCGGCTTGTTTTGCAACCTCATCGAGCAGTTGCCGGCCATAACCCCGGCCCTGACTGATCGGTAAAAAGTAAATTTTATGGAGTTTAACGACCCCTCCTTCTACGGGTTCGAAAGCAGCAAAACCCATAGTGGTATTTTCTTCTTTCCCCAACAGAAAGATGGTATTCCCCTCCATACTTTGAGTTAATGTCTCAGTACTATACATCCAGTCCAGCATATACCGGGACTGCTCTTCGGAAAGAATTTCTCCGTACGTAGGCGTCCAGGCGGTGCGAGCAATATTCTGAATAACAGGAATATCTGTAGGCTGGGCAATTGAAATTTGAAGCGTCATAAGAGGCCGATTAATAGATCTTTCTGCCTCTAAATTACATATTGAAATGGGTTATCCTAACGTAGGCTCTAACCCGCTTAACTAGTTGTATGTCCGAAAAAAAACCAATTATTCTCGTCACTAACGACGACGACATAACTGCCAAAGGCATTAGTGTTCTGGCCGAAGCCATGCAGGAATTAGGTGAAGTAATCGTTATCGCTCCCGATCGTCCCCAATCTGGTCAAGGCCATGCTATTACCATCAATCATCCCGTTCGCATCAAAAAAGCCCGCTTTTTTGAAAAGGCAGCAGTCGCGTACGAAACAACTGGTACTCCAGCTGACTGCGTGAAAATGGGCAAGCACCTCGTCCTGAAAGATCGTAAACCTGATCTGGTGGTGAGTGGTATCAATCACGGAAGTAATACGGCCATTAGTATCCTGTATTCAGGAACGATGTCAGCGGCTATGGAAGCTGCGATTGAAGGGATTCCGGCCATTGGTTTCTCACTGGCGAACTATCATCCCGAAGCTGATTTTTCCCACACCGTCGAAGCGATCAAGACTATTGCCCGACAGGTTCTGGAAAAAGGACTGCCTAAGCATGTAGCTCTGAACGTGAACTTTCCCGCTAAATCAGAAGAACCATTAAAAGGAATTAAAGTATGCCGTCAGGCAGATGCCCGCTACCTGGAAAGTTTCCAGCAACGCGAAGACCCCTACGGCCGCCCCTATTACTGGCTGGACGGTGACTTTGTTAACTTCGATGAAGGAACTGACACTGACGAATGGGCTTTGGCCAATAACTATGCTTCCGTAGTTCCCTGTAAGTGCGATCTAACGGCTTATTCCACAATGGAAGCCCTGAAAACCTGGGACTTATAAGCATTTGATAGCAAGTTTGTAAATCAGCTTGAAGTCATTGGAGAATGTTTAATTACGTTTACTTAAAAACTAAATAACATCACCGTCGACTACTCAAACCAATTGATCAAACTTCAAACGCTCTAACCTATTATTAGATTAATCCGTAAAAGTTTATAGAAATCTATCCAGTTAAGTTATGGCCGTACTCGGGAGTCTGTTGAAAAGAGGCATTGGATTGACAGGAACTGTCATTCGCCGCCGCCGGGTCAATGGATTAAAATCGCAGCGTAAAGCCTTTATTAAGTTGCTCAATAAGGCTCGTTACACTGCTTTCGGTGAAAAATATCAGTTTGAAAAAATACTTTCCTCCGCTCTCTTCCGCAAGGACGATCAGTTTTATGAGGAATACAGAAAGCTCGTTCCCATTCACGACTACAATAAAATGTACAGTGAATGGTGGCATTTGACTAAAGAAGGCGAAAAGAACGTCTCCTGGCCTGGTCGGGTAAAGTTTTTTGCCTTGAGTTCAGGTACATCAGAATCGGCTTCCAAGTACATTCCGGTAACGAAAGACATGGTAAAAGCCATGCAACGTACCAGCATCCGGCAAATTATTGCCTTATCTGAGTTCAAGAACCTTTCCAATGAGCTTTTTGAGAAAGGGTATCTGATGCTTGGGGGCAGTACGGATCTGAAATTCAGTGGTCGCTACTTCGAAGGTGACCTGAGCGGCATCAACGCCTCCCAAATTCCTTTCTGGTTTGAGCGTTTTTACAAACCCGGTAAAGAAATTGCCCGTATTCGGGACTGGGAGCATAAGCTTGAGGAAATCACCAAGCAGGCCAAGGATTGGGATATCGGGTATGTAGTGGGTGTCCCTGCCTGGATTCAACTATTGCTGGAGCGAATCATCAAGCATTATAACCTTAAACATATCCACGAAATCTGGCCAAATCTGGAAGTGTTTGGCTGGGGTGGTGTTTCGTTCGAGCCTTACCGCGTTGGTTTTGAGAAGTTACTGGGAAAACCCATTACTTACATTGAGACGTATCTGGCCTCTGAAGGTTTCATGGCTTATCAGGCACGTCCCGAAGCAAAGGGAATGCAATTAGCCTTAAATCAGGGTATTTTCTTCGAATTTATTCCTTTCAATGATGAGAACTTCAACGGCGAAGGGGAAGTTAAAGCAAATGCCAAAACCCTGATGATTGATGACGTAGAAGAAGGCGTGGAATATGCCCTTCTCATTTCTACGTGTTCAGGAGCCTGGCGTTATCTGATTGGAGATACCGTTCGTTTCACCGATAAAAAACGCTACGAAATCACCATCACGGGACGTACGAAGCACTACCTAAGTATGTGCGGAGAGCACCTTTCAGTGGATAATATGAACCGTGCTTTAGAGCTAGCCTGTCATGAATTGAAAATTTCAGTACCCGAATTTACGGTAGCAGGGGTTCCTTATCATTCGCTGTTTGCTCACCACTGGTACATTGGTACGGATGATCCCGTGGACGTAGAAAAGTTACGGGCATTAATTGACGAGAAACTCAAAGACCTTAACGACGATTACGCCGTTGAACGTCGCCATGCCCTGAAAGATGTGCTGGTAACGGTATTACCCGTTCAGGCTTTTTATGACTGGATGGCATCCAAGGGGAAAATGGGCGGTCAGCACAAGTTCCCCCGGGTATTACGCAAGATGATGATTCAGGAATGGGAAGATTTTTTATCCAAGAAAGGATACGAAGCTTCCGTTTCTGCTAATAAATGATCGGCTTGCCGAGGCAGAAAATGCCGGTCGCATAACCAATTTAAATGACGAAGCTCCTTTACACATAAAGGGCTCATGAATTCAGGAATCAGTCCGTCTTTAATTAGGCGGACTGTTTTTTTTAAGTCCAGAAAACGCATTTCATCCGGTTGGCCTGGTTTGGCTCCCCAGTTATAAACGGGCAATACCTGAACATTCGTTAAAAGAGTCTTTTCCTTACCGCTCTCTTTTCCTTTTTCGATAGTCAGCTTGAGCAAAGGAACTAGCCGATCCCAGACGAAGATATCATAGGCCACAAAATCAGCCAGTGAGTAGATAGCAAAACCCGCTTTTATTTCTCCAGAAAATGGATCCGTAAACTCCACCCGTTCCATGGGTTGCGGGTTATGCGGATGGCTACCGAGAATTACGTCGACGCCACATTCCTGGAAAATACGGTGATAGATGTCAACGGTATGAGCCGAAGGATAAGCCTGATAGGCATTGCCGGTATGAAATAAAAAAACCACAAAATCAGCTCCCCGCTTCCGTACGTTTTTTACCTGAGCCTTAATCGAGCTAAGGTCGGCTCCGGGTCGATTCAGACGTTCATAATTGGCCAACCATTCCTTCCCCGGTTCCGTCTCGAACTTGTTCAGATTGGAGGCCCAGGAAAGGAAAGCCACTTTAATTCCATTTCGCTCCAGGATTGGTGGTTCACTCGCCTCTTCAGGATTAGTGGCTGTTCCTACATAGGCTATTTTTTTTTTCCGCAGAAAATCAATCGTTTTCAAAACACCTTCCTCTCCCTGATCCAGACTGTGGTTATTGGCTGTACTCAGCAAATCATATCCCTTATAGGAACCATTACCCGAAAAAATACTGAACATTTCATCTGATCCATTGAAATGCATGTCATTCAGCATGATCTCCGGAACAGCCGAAGCGGGTTTTTCTGTGTGG
>CAJYHS010000121.1 GCA_913774715.1 uncultured Siphonobacter sp.
CGATTCCGCTGGGACGGATAAACCTATACGCAGGTGCCTCACTGAATTTTGTTCAGATTCATGAAAAATCGCTGGGCCTGCGAGGGCGGTTTGTGTTTCTGAATCCTACACTGGGCTTTACGTATCGGATGAATCAGGACAATAAACTCAGGGCGTATTACCATCGCAATCAGAGTCAACCTAATGCCGTGGACCTGAGCAAGGGTTACGTCCTGACCACGTACCGGTCTTTTCAACGGGGCTACGCCGGACTGAATCTTCCGCAGTCGGATGTGTTTACGCTGAGTTATTCCAATTCAGACTGGCTTCGGCAGTTTTCCCTGCATACCGAAATTACGTACCTCTCAGAAAAATCTCCCTATGTCAGTCAGGTTGAGGTTAATGATCAGTTTACGTTTATGGGGCAAATTCCTTCCCCCGCCCGTAATGAATCGTATGAGCTAGCTTCTGATCTGAGCAAATACCTTTCAGCTTTGCAGCTTAACACTACTCTTCAGCTCAACGCTGGCTGGCATTCTTACCAAAGTGCCCTGAACTCAGCCCTGATTTCCGAAGGTACCATTCGTTCCCTGAGCGGAAAAGTAACGCTGCGAACGGCTTTTGATGGAATGGTTAATGTGGAAGCGGGGTACGAAGACCACTGGTCGGATATTCGGGAATCAGTAATTTCACTGGGATACAATCGCTTGAGAAAGCCAATCGCAGGAATCAAAATTACGCCTTCGAAACGCTGGTATTTCATTATGACTTCCGAATGGACTGATCTGAAGAATACTACTTCCCGTAACCAATTCTATTTCCTCGATGCCCTCGTTCGTTTTACTCCTGCGGGAAAGCGGGTCATGTATGAAGTTTCAGGTAAGAATTTATTAGGCAGTTCAACGGCTACGTATAGTCAGCTAAGTAACTTTTTAATCAGCCAGTCTACTTATCAGCTGGTTTCGCGATCTATTCTGGCCCGGGTAGATTTCAGTTTTTGAGGATTGATTAACCGTTCACGGTAAGGTCACCGTGAACGGTTAATTTAAAATTACTTCGGTAACGTAATCTTAATATTTCGAAACTCAATTGGGCCGTGGTCGCCTTGCAGGTAAATCGGGCCGGGTTCGCCTTCGTTACTGTCGATAGCTCCGCCCGTAATGCCTGGAATGGTCGTATCACAAATAATCGTCTTTCCATTCAAAGCTACGGTTACCCGGCGTCCTACCAATGTAATATCGTAACTCTGCCATTCGTCGGCGTTATTGTCGGGAAGCTCGTTGGGAGTCAGGAAGCCATATACGGCTCCGAGCATATCAATTTGCGGCTCCATGCCTTTGCTATCGACAATCTGTACTTCATACCGGCCCCGCAGGTACACGCCGCTGTTGCTGCCTTTCGGATACTTGAATTCAATGTGGAGTTTAAAGTCCGAGAAAGTCTGATCGGTCTGAATGTTGGAACCTGATTTCGGGCTTTTCAGCACACCATTTTCGACGACCCACTGATTGGTTTCGCCCATGGCATGCCAGCCTTTCAGGTCTTTTCCATTGAATAACTCCATGGTTTTACCCCAGCTTACGGCTTTGGTTTGAGCCAGCGAAGGAGCCCGCACGCCCGTCCAGGTTAAGGTTTTCCCGGTCGGACTTACCATCGTTCCGCTGAGTTTATTACCGTCCAGCGTACCGGTTACCACTAAATCCTGCTCGGCTTTTTCCCACTGCGGAGGAATGGAAAAACTAATTTTTCCGTCCGTAAAAGTAACTTTGGAAATGGGGCGGGCACTGCCGCTGCTCCCCACAAAACGGCCCACAAGCGTGCTATGACCGGAATGGGTAACCTCCAGCCAGGAGGGAAGCGTCTTCCCATCGGACTGAACGGAGATATCCCAGCGGCCTTCGAGCGTGCTGGCCGTGGGGTTTTTATCGTCGGCAAGAGCTGTAAAACTTAACGTCCCCAATGTGGCCGTGAGCAGAGTGAATGTACGTAAGGTAGAGGAAAGCATAGTGATCTGAAATGTCTAAGATTCAACTGTCCAAAGCTAGTCAATGCACTACTGGTAAAAAAATGTCAGAGAACAATCTTTGGCATGTATATTGATGGCAGATATTCGATCATTAACCTTGCTTTCACCTATGCCGAAATTATGTTTTCTGATTTTTCTATTGATTTCCAGCAACTGTTTGGGCCAAATCGATACGTTACGAAACCAGTATCTGAGAATTCAGCCATCGCAGGTATTGTTCCGGGAATTGGTAATGGAATATGAACATCCGGTTACGGAAAGACTGACCCTGAGTATTGGGGCAGGATACCGATTCCCGAAAGGGGGAGAACCGTCAGAATTAGGGAGATTAATAACTTATATGACAACGGATTATCGTTTGAAAAACATGGTTAATCCTCACTAAAACCTCTATCACTTTCCGATACTACCTCAACCCCCGTAAAACCTTTTTTATTTCGGCGGAGCTATTTGCCCGATATTGGTGGTTCGATAAAGTGCCATTCCATCGGAAGTCAACGGGAATTCTTAATGAAATCAAAACTGAACAGATGGAGGTATTTGGAGGAAACCTTCTGGTAGGATACAATGCAGCATTGTTCTCACTAGCTAATGGGCATACTTTATACTTTACGCCTTTTGGAGGAATCGGACTTCGTTCGAAAGACTACCTTTACCGAACTTGGTATAATGATACGGCTAAATATGAAAGAGAGTGCGGGAAGTTTGTCATCCCCAGTATTCATATGGGAGTGTCCATTGCTTATGCTATAAAGAAGTAATAGAGATGAAAAGCCTCGGTATAGGATGACAATACCGAGGCTTTTCTATCATCGAACCAGCTTTCGGGTTAGTCTGAACTTATCCATCAGAAGAACAATCAAATAACTAATGAAAGAAGTCAGAAGGGCTATTCCGATAATTCGAACCAGGAAAGGTAAGGCGGCAATGGTGCCGATAAGATCGTAGGCGGCTCCCACAAAAACGAAATGGCAGAGGTAAATGCCAAAGGTAAGCGAGGCTATTTTTGCTAAAACGGGAGACGCTTTACTATTTAGTTTCTGAACAATAACGAAGACCGAAAAAGTCATCAGAAAGACATTAATACCCGTGAAATACCAGATTATCTCCAGATACGCGTAGTTACCCGGAAAGTATTTCTGCATGAGGATATACCCGCCGGAGGTAATAGCATAACCCACCAGAAACATCGGAATGGTAATACTTAATAACTTCTGCCAGCTCCAGTTTAAAGGATATTTAACCAGATAATACGCTAAAATCACGTAACCAATAAAGCCTGACACATAATAAAACGTACCGTAATCATTCCAGTCGCAAACACCGAAAAGCCCTTTATTGCCGTAGTTGCCGGGGTATCCCAAGGCCGGAGCCAGCATTTTCAGATAAGGTAATAGTAAGGAAACGCCCCAGACTTTCAGAAAGAGTTTGATATCCTGCTGCGAAGCCTGTTGAAGCCAGACGCTAAGAATGGGAATAATCAGATAAAGCCCGATCAGCATGTATAAATACCAGAGAGCCGTGGTAGCATAATTGAAATTAAAAACGAAGGTGTAAAGCTTGGTGAGGGTAGCGTCTAGGGTATGATCGGCTTTGGTAACGGCGGGATTCGTTGTGCCGGGATTAATGAAGTTCAGGTAAACGTAAAACAGAATAGGGAGAACAAGCGACCAGAAGGCCAGCGGAATAAGAACACGAGTAATCCGTTTCTGATAAAATTCTTTGAGTGATCCATTTACGGGTAAAAGTAATACGCCCGTCATCATGGTAAATAAGGGAACGCAGGGACGAACGAAACTTCCGGTAAAGACACCCGTCAGAAAGGAAGCCCGATCATTATCAAACTGAGCTACGAAAGGATCGCAGCTATGCGAAATAATAACCATGAAACAGGCCATCACGCGTAATAAATCGACCCAGCCGATGGTTGGTTTCATATATTGATTTTAGTGAGATTAAGTATAAAGAAGTAAGTTACTGAGTTGTCAATAAACTATTTTTACGTATTGAATAGGTCATTCCAACTGAATCTTTTTTTATTATTGAAAATAATAAGATTATCTTCATTTTTAGTAAAAGTATTACGCCTTATTATCCCAAATTTATAAGTCCGTTCTTTAGAGAATATAGATTCTTTATATGATAGATAGATGGTGTCGTTAATGAAAGAATATTGGCCTTCATCTTCAGTTATTCCAAAACAGACATTTTTTGATTTAGCTAAACCGTTATCCCTTACAGTAATGGTATCAATACAATTTGCGACCCCTTCATAAGTAGCAACTAATATATCAGCTCCTTCATACTTACTAAAATCGATAATTCCTTCAGGGAAAATAAAAGTAAGAAAAAGTAAAAGAAACATAATTTCAATGACTTGGCTTCTGAACCTGTTATAAAATTGTTCCTTAATTGATTTATAAATCTGAATGAATAAGCTAACGATTAAAACAATATAAGATATGACCAAAAATAAAAATACGGGTAGAAAAAATACACTCAATTCTCCTGACCAGAAGTGGGAAGTATGGACAATAGAAAAATAAAGAAGAGTAAAGAGTAGTAGACGTTTAGGCATTGATCCGGAATGAAATAAAAATTAGTTAAGCTATCAT
>CAJYHS010000122.1 GCA_913774715.1 uncultured Siphonobacter sp.
GTATCGATTCATCGATACCCTTTTTGGCAAATTATACCTGCCATTGTACCTTTTCTTTTAAAATACGAATGGGTTGCCTCCAAAAATTGCCTCATTTCCTTCCAGCCCTTTACTAACAATGCTACCGGCTGCAAGAATGGAATCAGCGGGAATCTGCGTCCCTTTCAAGAGTGTACATCGACAGCCAATCCATACATTGTTGCCTATTAAAATGGGCTTTATAGCATTGGTAATAATACCATATTTATTTATAATAGAGTGCAATCAGTCTCCATTAATAGAAATGTTTCCGGACAAATGATTGAAATGCACTTCAGGGGACCCAAATACTGGAAAACGAATGGCTTTCCTAAAAGGGAAATATTTAAAATTAAATCTAATAGTTTGAAGATTAAGATGAGCCAATATATTGATGGATCTTTTCATGAAATAACTTACTAAATTTGATACTGTAATGAAGTACAAGTATAACTAAAATAATTATTAGCTGCTGATCAAAAGTAAATCTTTATCAATCTTTTCTAGTATTTCTAAAGATTTAATCTGATCAAATTTTCTTGCAAATAGAGCATGAGGATGACTATCTTTCAAGGCTTGAAAGTCCATTAAATCAAGTGTTTTAGGTAAGGTTACATTTGGAGTGTGCCAGTCCGTATAAAATAAACCTAACCAATTTAATCCTTCAGTATTTTGCTCAAAATCGAAATACAAATCCTTTTCAAAAGGAGATTCTTTAACTAATGTTGGCAGGAACATTTCATCTGGACAGTACATATTTCTATAAAACCTAACAAGCCGATTTAAATCTGGTTTTTTTAATAAATATTGAACAAATGGGTATGTTAAAGCAACCCAAGTTGGACCTTGATATAGCTGTGTATGAAGTGGTAACTTTCTGCGTATGGGTTTTTATCCAGATATTTACGGATTTGATAATAAGGGAATTTATTGCTATACTTACCTCTGGGATTTAAAAAATCATTATTTAAAAAATGATATTGGTTGTAGCGGTTTTGAAAACGCTCATCAGAAGATGGATGAATACGCCCTTGAACAGGGATAAAAATTCGTTTTTCGTTGATTAAAAAAGATCGTATATAGGGAAGAGATTTTATAGGATAGTCAGATCCACTTAGTAATACATATTGGTTAAATTCTCCAAAAGTAAAAGTTGCTTTCAATAATTCAAGTTCTGCCTGAACGGTACCAATTCCTACCCAGTAGATGCGTTTTTTATTTTTTATCCAATGAATATTTTCGTTAGGAAAGACAGATGATTGAAAAGTGCTAACATCTTGTCGCTGATCAATATAAATAAAAAAATGGTCATCTGGATGCTGTAATCTTTGAATAAAACGATTTAAATGTTCTGGTTGATGATGAGCAATAATTAAATAAGCAATTCTTGATTTTTGCATAAGTTGAAGGGATTTTAATTAGGCGTTAAAGGTACGTAATAAAAAAGGCTCAAAAAGAGCCTTAAATTTATCTACTTTACTAATGAATATTTTAATTATAGGTTAACTTTTCTTCTCTAACCACATCACGTTCTCCACATGGTGAGTGTGGGGGAACATATCTACGGGCTGCACTGCTTTTACTTCGTACATTTCAGACAGCATGGCTACATCACGGGCCTGCGTTGCTGGATTACAGCTTACGTAAACAATCCGTTGGGGAGCTGCTCCAAGAATGGCTTCGACTACATCGGCATCCATACCCGCCCGTGGAGGGTCGGTAATGATGACATCTGGTTTGCCATGTTCAGCGAAAAAGTCGGTCCGAAGGAGTTTTTTCATATCTCCGGCAAAAAAACTTGTATTAGAAATGCCGTTAATTTCAGAGTTAACTTTAGCGTCTTCTACAGCTGATGGAACGTACTCGATTCCTACCACAAAAGCGGCCTGGCGAGCCACGAAGTTGGCAATTGTACCCGTTCCGGTATATAGATCATACACCAGTTCATCGCCTTTTAACTGAGCAAAATCACGCGTGATTTTGTAGAGCGTGTAAGCTTGGTCAGAATTAGTCTGATAAAAAGATTTTGGGCCAACGCGATACGTCAGACCTTCCATTTGCTCTTCAATGTAGGGCGTTCCGGCAACGTGAATAACGTCCTGATCCTGAAAGGTATCATTTACCTTTTCGTTCACAACGACGTGAAGAGACGAAATCATTGGGAATGTTTCCTGTAAATAGCGGGTAAGTTCATTGATCGCTTCCCACTGGGGTTCGCCAAACTGCACCACTACCATCACCTGTCCCGTACTGGCGGTTCGGATAACTACATTCCGAACAAAACCATGGTGTTTAATCAAATCGTAAAAAGTCCAATCTCGCTCTTCTGCATACGCCTTAATCGCTAAACGAATGGCGTTTGAAGGCTCGGGCTGAAGGTGACACTTTTCAATGTCCAGAATCCGGTCGAAACGTTTGGGAATATGGAATCCTGCCGCCCGGCGTTCGAGTGTATCACCCGAAGCAATTTCGGCATCCGTGTACCAGCGATTCGTTGAAAAGGTGAATTCCAGCTTATTCCGATACCCGTATTCCTGAGCTGAACCGATAATGGGCCGAATACCTGGGTGAGGAATTTTAGCCAGTCGTTCCAGTGAATCCCTCACCTGCCGGGTTTTGAAGTCAAGCTGAGTTTCGTACTGTATATGTTGCCACTTGCAACCACCACAAGTGCCAAAATGCTGACAACGGGGTTCTTGTCTAAGATTTGAAAACTCATGTACGGCAATAGCCCGACCTTCTCTAAAACTGTTTTTAGTTTTGAAAATGCGAACGTCTACCAAATCTCCGGGAGCTACTTCACCCTCAATAAAAATAACCTGACCATCATTACGGGCCAGACACTTACCTTCTGCGGCAAAATCTTCAACCCGTAAATTTTCCAGAATTACGGGCGTTTTTTGTTTGTTCTTTCTCATTGACTTTGCAAAATTAGATAATTTCTGGAGGTCAATCGCTATTTAATGCGTACTCGTCGGGGATTCTTTGTTAAATCGTTCATAAAGAGTAATTTCAGAGCAGAACCTATTCTTCTATGACCAAACTTTACCTGACCTTTTTTCTTCTTTATGTTACGCTTTCTTCCTGGGCTACGCACATTGTGGGTGGGGAACTCCAGATGGAAACGTTACGTAGTAGTTTATACGGGGGAACCCACCGTGTTTACTTGAATCTTTATTTTGATGATGTTAATGGAAACCGCGGGGCGGATGATCCCAACGTAACTGTTTCGGTATTTAGAAAGCGGGATAATGCCCGTATGGGAGATGTAGTGTTACCCCGCCTCACCGACGAAATAATCCCTTATAGTAATCCACTTTGCAGTGCATCCGCGGCTTCTCTTCGAACACGACTGATTCGATATAGTTCAGAAGTGATTTTTCGGCAGGATGTTTTCAATGATGAGCAGGGCTATTACCTGGTTTGGGAACGGTGTTGCCGCAATAACATCATTAACAATATTGTAAGTCCGAGCAGTGCCGGAACCGTTTTTTACCTCGAAATGCCCGCTTTATTTCAGAATAATCGGGTCTTTGTAAACTCTTCTCCGCGATTTGAAACGGTGAAAGGAGATTTTATCTGTATCAACAAACCTTTTTCCTTTGATTTTAGTGCTACGGATACGGATGGAGATAGCCTGGCTTATTCACTGGTAACGCCCCTCAATGGATATAGCACTACCGTTCAGCCAGCACCTCTGGCGAGAGGAAGTTCAGCTTATCCGGCTGTCAGTTGGGGAGCTGGGTATTTGGCTATTAATGCCATTCCGGGAAATCCCCCGTTAACCATTAATCCCCGAACGGGTCGACTTTCGGTAATAGCTACGCAATTGGGATTGTATGTATTTTCGGTAATGGTGGAGGAATTTCGGGCTGGACGAAAAATTGGATTAGTCCGGCGGGATTTTCAGTTGAAAGTTATTGACTGTCCCATGAGTGCGGCTCCGAAGGTTATGGCCCGTGAATTGGGCAAGCGGAATTTTTATCGGGCCGGTGAAACCATCGAAATGTCAGTGGGGCAGGAGCGATGCATTGATTTGTTTTTTACGGACCAGGATGCTAACTCTCGATTGAATCTGAAGGTGAACCCGTTATACCCTACGCCGCTGGATTTCAAACTGAATCTTTCTCAGGTAACCATTACCAATGCAGGGGATACAGTGAAGGCTCAGATCTGTCTGGCTGAATGTGCAGAAAGTTTTGACGGTCGCCCGCTGCGTTTTCAGGTTATTGCCAGTGATGAAAGCTGCCCTTTACCACAACATGATACGCTAACTATTAGCGTTTTTGTGCGACCTCGACCCAACCAAATTCCTCAGGTTTCTACGACCTTGGCAAACAACCGGGCAACGGTTAGTATGGGGACGCTTCTGCAATTTAACATTGACGGACTGGATTTAGACCCGGATAGCATTCGGCTGGAAGCTCAGGGCCGGGGCTTTACTTTAGCTAGTGTGGGAATGTCCTTTACGCCTTCACGCGGGTTGGGTCAGGCTCGTTCACCTTTTCAGTGGACCCCCATTTGTAGTGCTGTTCGGAATGAGCCGTACATTGTAGACTTCTATGTAATTGATTTACGCTGCGGACGAAATCGCAAAGACTCAGTCAGTGTTGAGCTACGAGCCACGGGTAGGCCAAGTCGAACCCCCAGTATCGAAACGACTCTTCCTGGAAACACAGCAACCGTAGTAATGGAGGGAACTGCTGGTCAGCCCGTGCGATTTAATGTCAATGCCAGAGACCCTGATAATGATCCTCTTACGCTGACCGGAAATGGTCGAGGGTTTACGCTGGCTTCGGCTGGTATGAGCTGGCAGGACCGATCCGGAACGGGTACGGTTAGCGGTCCCTTTGAATGGATTCCCAGCTGTGATTTGATGGAAGGGTTACCCGAAAAAACATTCATTATTGATTTTGTGACAGAAGACAATTCCTGTAATCCCAATCGATTCGATACAGTAAAAGTAGAATTGACCATTCGTGACCAGATGGTTGATTATGCGTTTACGCCACCCAATGTGTTCACGCCCAATGATGACGGAAAGAACGATTACTTCGCCATTGACGATTTACCGATTGACAATTGTCTGGAACAGTTTGAATACATAGAAATCTATAACCGTTGGGGAAAACAGGTCTTCCGGGATACTAAACCCAATTTTCGCTGGACGGGAGAACATATTTCTACGGGACAATTTTATTATCACATCAAGTACACAAAAAGACAATTCAAAGGCGTCGTAAATTTGCTTCGCTGAGTCGATACAAAAATTAGCGTACTTTGTTCGATCAATGAATACTCATCATAATGAAAGATAAAGTAATCCTGATTACGGGCGGTTCGTCGGGGATCGGAAAAGCTCTGGCCCTCGAATTCGGCCGTAATGGAAGTAAAGTGGTCATCACGGGCCGTGATGAAAAGAAGTTGGCGGAGGTTAACCACCTGTTGAGCAGTGCTGGTATTGATTACCTAAGTGTGGTCGCTGATGTAAGTATTGCTGCGGATAATGATCGAATGATTCAGGAAATCATTGGTAAATATGGTCGTTTAGACGTGCTGATTAATAATGCCGGCATTTCGATGCGAGCCATGTTTGAAGATATGGACCCAGAGGTGATTCGGAAAGTCATGGATATTAACTTCTTCGGAAGTGTCTACGCAACTAAAGCGTCCCTGCCTTACATCAAGGCGGCTAGGGGAAGCATCGTAGGGATTTCCTCCATTGCAGGGTACCGGGGCTTACCCGTTCGCTGTGGGTACTCGGCCTCCAAGTTTGCCTTGAATGGGTTTCTGGAGGCCCTTCGGACGGAGTTATTACATTCCGGTGTTCATGTCCTGACGGCTTCTCCCGGCTTTACGGCTTCCAATATTCGGGTGGCTTCGCTGGGTAAAGACGGCCAGAGCATGGGAGAAACGATGCGTAATGAAGAAAAAATGATGTCGGCAGAGGAAGTGGCTACGCATATCTACAAAGCCGTAGTAAATCGTAAACGCGAGTTAATCCTTACTGCCCAGGGAAAACTGACGGTGTTTCTTAATAAGCTGTTTCCCAAATTCATGGACAAAATGGTGTATAATACCTTAGCGAAAGAGGATAATTCACCTTTACGGCAACACACGTAAAGAATTATCGGACAATCCAAACGTCGGCAGACTTCACGTATACGAGCTGATTCCCCCAAAGAACTTGGTACCAGATGTCCGACTTCCCCACTACTTTCAGCCGGTGGCCTTCTTTTACGATTTCAGTAGGAGAAGCCGCCGCCGATGGATCAGACCGCAAAATGGAATCCTGCTTGCGAATAATAACCTGACGATACCTGCCGGGCAAGTTCACTAGTAAAGTAACGCCGAGCCAGTACAGAAAGAAAAGAGTCTTGTGACGAAAAGGAATATACTGATGCTTGAAACGCTTGATAAGTAAAATCACAAATACATAGAGTCCAAGCAGTAGCAATAAGCCAATCAGGTAACCCGAATACTGCTTAAAAAGCAAAACGAGTAAATTAAAATCGTCCAGCTCGTATCCTTTCCATCCCTGATCCCGGGCAATTTCATTCATTTTTCTAAGGACACGCTCGTCGGGAATCTGTTCGTAGTAGAGATTTAGGTAATACTGAACGTGCAACCAGTCCTTTTTCTGTTCGTAGAGATACGCCAGTTTTAAAAAGATAGCAGGAGAAGTTCGGTGGGAAAGTCGTAAAGCTTCCTCGTAAGTAGCGGTTGCTTTCTGAAAATTGTGGATTTTAAACAAAGAATCGGCTTGCTGAATCTTTGCCGTGACGTTCTGAGCTACAGCGATTAGGGGGCTCAAAACGAAAAAAAGATAAAGAAATTGTAAATTTTTAACTCTCAACACTTGCGTTCGGCTTCTGATAATACTACTTTTGCACTCGCAAAAACGGGATGGGTTTCTGTCAAGCAAAGATAATGATTCTGTAGCTCAGCTGGTAGAGCAATACACTTTTAATGTATGGGTCCTGGGTTCGAATCCCAGCGGAATCACAAGTAAATGAAAAGTAGAAGTAGAGTTTTAAGTTTCCCTCAGACTTGCCTTAACTCAAAGTTTCCGCTTAATTTACCGCATCATCAGCAAATTAGTACGATTCTGTAGCTCAGCTGGTAGAGCAATACACTTTTAATGTATGGGTCCTGGGTTCGAATCCCAGCGGAATCACCAAAGAAGTTCAGCGATTTCATCGCTTTCATACACCAGAAATTACGAGTATCGATTCTGTAGCTCAGCTGGTAGAGCAATACACTTTTAATGTATGGGTCCTGGGTTCGAATCCCAGCGGAATCACCAAAAGAAGTTCAGCGATTTCATCGCTTTTATACACTAGAAATTACGAGTATCGATTCTGTAGCTCAGCTGGTAGAGCAATACACTTTTAATGTATGGGTCCTGGGTTCGAATCCCAGCGGAATCACT
>CAJYHS010000123.1 GCA_913774715.1 uncultured Siphonobacter sp.
TATACGTTCCAATTTCCAGGACTACTTTAGGACGAACCATCCAGGAAATCATTGATAGCATCCGACCCTGAAAGTGTCCCGATAACATTCGGGGGTGAAGAATTTTCACGTGAGTCTGCCGATTGAGACGTTTTAAAAGATCACTTTCCGGACTGGTATGTGCTTCTGAATACGTCTCTATCTCCTGATCAATAAAATGCATTTTATATAAACAAAATAGGGTAAACCTTTTTACAAGTTACGTAACTGGCTGGGTGAATATATTCTTTTACTTGATATTTGTCAATGCTCAGGTAAAAAGGTAAGGCTACAGAATTGTTTCTCATCGAACATCTCATTAGCTAAATCCTGTAACTCCTGGACTGTAATAGCCTTGATGTGAGTAAAGAGATTTTCCAGTGATTCAATCCGATTGGTATCCAGCAGGCTCTTCGCCATCATCAGCATATAACTCATATTTCCTTCCTCTGACATCGCCAGCTGACCCATCAATTGCTGCTTGGTAACGTGGAGTTGGTGAGCGGTCAGGGGTTTTTCACGTAAAGTTTTAAGCTCCTTCTGAATCAGGGAATGTGTTTTGTTGAGCTGACTGGCTTCCGTTCCGAAGTAAATCCCGAAGTAACCTGTATCTGTAAACGGAGTGTATTGGGCATCTATTCCATACACCAGGCCATATTTTTCGCGAACGGAAAGATTCAGTCGGGAATTCATACCGGGTCCACCCAGTAGGTTCACCAGAAAGAAAAAGGGTAGGCGTTTGGGATCTCCCAGGGCATAAGATTGACGGCCAATAGCCACCTGAGCCTGCGTAATATTTCGGCGAACCGTCTGGCTTATGGGCGTATAAAGCGTAGGAGCCTGTCGTATACGTTGCGTTTTACGGGCGGGAATATCTTTCAGTAAGCGTTCAGCCAGTGCTACTACTTTTTTGAAGGGGAGCTTACTTACGGAAGAAACAATAATTTTTTCCGTATCAATGTTCTGAGCGATAAACTCCTGAAAGTCTTCACGTTTATATCGCTTTAAACTATCGGCATCTCCCAGAATATTAGCCCCTAATTGGTGCTGGGTAAAAATAAGTCCATCGAAATCATCCTGAATGGCATCTTCCGGTGAATCGTAATACATGGAGATTTCCTCCAGAATGACATTACGTTCTCGTTCGATCTGTTTTTCTGGAAAAGAAGAATGGAACGTAATATCCGTTATCAAATCCAGTGCTTTGTCGAAATGCTCCGTTAGCACCGAAGCATGAAAACAGATTTTTTCTTTAGTTGTGTACGCATTCAGTTCGCCACCTACATTTTCCAGGCGGTTAATAATCTGAAGGTTACTGCGACGCTCGGTGCCTTTAAAGGCCATGTGTTCCCAGAAGTGGGCAAGCCCCTGCTGATGAGGCAGTTCGTCTCGGGAACCAATATCAAGCATAATGCCCACGTGAGCAATCTGCGTATGTGTAAGCTGTTTGTGTACGATTCTTATCCCGTTGGGTAAGGTATGTAATTGGTATTCTTCCATTGATAATCAGGGCACATTTCGCTGCAAGAGGATCCTTTTATTTTCCTCCTATCTCTTTCTATGAGAGAATACAATTGTTGTCAAAGAAGAGTAAGCGGGTTTCTATTATTCAAAGTTAACCGACATTAAAGCAAAATGTTGACAGTCTAAAGTAAATATGATGGGATAAATTGAATAATTGTTGAATTAACCCCAGCTAAAATAAATCAGGCTGTTGAAATAAGCCATTTTTAACTTTTAAGCGGTTACAAATATAAGATGGAAAGAATAAGTGATTGGAAATCAAATCATAAACTGACCTTTAAGGTTCATGATTATAATTGCTTATATGGAGAAGTACAAAATCTGTAAGGAGCATTGTCTTTTCTTGACGAACTTTGTACCATGAAAATTCTGGTTATTCAAACGGCTTTTATTGGTGATGTGATTTTGGCGACTTCATTGCTCGAAAAAATTCACCATGATTTTCCTGAAGCTGAGATTGATTTTTTAGTAAGGAGAGGAAATGAAAGCCTGTTAGAAAACCATCCCTATTTACACGAAACGCTGGTATGGGACAAAAAATCAGGGAAGTACGCTAGTCTATGGAAACTTCTGAAAATCATCCGTTCGCGGAAATATCAGTACGTTATTAACATTCAGCGTTTCGGAGCAACGGGCCTGTTAACGGCCTTGTCCGGAGCTGAAACGACAGTCGGTTTTGATAAAAACCCGTTCAGCATCTTCTTTTCTAAAAAAATAAGACATCGTTTTGATGGCCCGCACGAAGTAGAGCGGAATACTGATTTGATTTCATGGTTCACCAATGCTCAGGTTTTCCCACCGCGATTATATCCTGGTGAAGTACCATTGCCAGCCCAACGCCCATATGTCTGCCTGGCTCCTTCGTCGGTTTGGTTTACGAAGCAATACCCTGAGGAAAAATGGGTAGAGCTGATTCAGCAATTACCCTCGCATCTACACATCTACTTGCTGGGGGGCCCAGGGGACCGGGAGTTAGTGGAGCGAATCCAAGGGAAAGCCAATCGGAGTGAGGTGGAGTCACTGGCGGGAAAGTTAAGTCTGCTGGAATCAGCCGCTTTGATGAAGGGAGCCGTGATGAATTACGTTAACGATTCCGGCCCCATGCATTTATGTTCAGCAGTCAATGCCCCGACGACGGCCATTTTCTGTTCGACAGTGCCCACGTTTGGTTTCGGACCCTTATCCGATCAGTCCAGAATTGTAGAAGTGCAGGAGCCACTGGCATGTCGTCCCTGTGGCATTCACGGATATAAAAAATGCCCCGAAGGGCATTTTAAATGTGGGAAGGACATTCGAACGGAACAATTGCTGGGGGTCTTATAGAGAAAAAACTATTACAGCGTAATAGAACCTTCACTTTTAGGATTTAAAATTCCTTTCTTTTCTTGAAAGTAGAACTGGTGAAGTTGATAGTTTCCTTTAGGGTAACGGTCTTTTCTAATGGAAATATTAACCAGATATCCATTTCGAGTGGGGGTTCCGATTTTTAGGAATTGTTTAACTGAGTTGCGGAACATCATACTATACAGAAAAAAAGTATCCGTTTTTGAGATCATAGTAATAGCATACCCCTCATTTAGATGATGTATGGCAGGGCTTTTATCATTGTATAAATGAATTTTTACAAGATTACTGGTAACCTCATTTTGTATGTTTAAATCAGAACAAGAATAAAATCCATGAGATGATATTTCTTTTTTATCAAAAGCTGTCAGTAGATCAGTAGCAGGTAAGGCCACGTCAGCAGGATTGTCTTTAAAAAAAGTATCATAGTATCCACCATAATAATAAGTAGGTTGGTAACAAGTCCAGCTTTTGTTTTTAATAAAGTTTAAATAACTAATACTTAATGAATTTTTTTGATTTAATAGATTAGTATAGGTACTAAATTGCCACATAATCCAGAAGTATAAAGTACTAGCTAAGCATAAGTAGAAAACGAGCTTCTGATACTTAATATTTTTTGCAAAGTAAGCCAGGCAAAAAAGGGCGTTTATTATAGCAATAAGTGAATAGGTATAATAGCGACTTTTAAATATTACAAACACTGATTGAGAGGAAGACCTGCCGAATGATACAAAAGCATATGTAATAATAATAAATAAAGAAACCGAGGTAATGCCGATTAAGCCTCGGTTTTTCTTCAAGTAAGCTTCTCGAAGACCTATGAAAAAAAGTGCCAGAATAGCAATACCACAATACGTGGCTAAGTAACGAGCTGAAATGGCAGGCTCCCCATCCCAAAAGTCAAGATATTCACTATTTAAATGAGTGGCACCTCCTAATCCTGTAATTAAATTAATTACCTTAATAAATAAGGAATCGAATACTTTAGTGAAATTAGAATGCGAAGGAGTGTCACCAAGATTTATAGAATAAAAATAGAATAATACCGACGAGCAGGCGGTAACAAGCCAGGCTAGCATGAATTTTAGTTCTCTTCTCAGTAATAAAGCTAAAAAACCAGCTGGCCAAATACCCATACCATTTCCTGATGAAAAGGTTCCTATGAAGGCAGTTAAGCTGGCTAAAAGAAAGACAGGGACTGTTAATGTAGGTGATTTACATAAGAGAAAAACACATAAAAAGCATAAGAATGTTACGGAGAAATGTTGTAAAGCTGCCATAGTCCAGAACATAGCCTGATAAGTAGCTACTGAAAATAATACTAAAGTAACGACTACTAGCCAGTAGGATGGAATAGCGGTATTTTTAATCCAGGTATTATAAAACAAGAAAAGACTTGACCAAATGATTCCGGCCGCTACCGCTATTACTTGTAAAGATATTTGCTTGGTAACAGTATATAAAAAGCTAGTAATTAAACTTGAAAATAGAAGTTTATGCTCTAGAAAACCATTTTTAAAAACTAAATCAAATTTTTCATTTAAAGTAGAAGATCTATTTAATTTAAATATGAAATGAAATATTGTAGGTAAATCATCGCCAAAAGGAATATTTGATGTAAAATTATATTGAAAAATTAAATATATAATAACGAAAGTTACACATATAGAGTAGATTAAAATATTCCTTTTAAAATGAGATTTACTAATAGTCAAAAAAAACATAAGATTAAGGTTAGGAAAAATGCAAATGAATGATCTTATTTAGGTTAATTATAATGTGATAAACTAAATAAAAATCTATAAAATAAACTCAATATAAGTAATTGCTGATTTGATAGGTACAAAATATTTTCAAAAACAATGTCGTGGGATTTTTATAAACCTGACTTGGAAATTAATTTTTATATAAACTACTAGTCTTTGATAAAAAGCATATACTACCTATTACTACCCAAAGAAGTAGCAAATTAAAGAACTCCACCATCATGGTAGAGCCGTCAGAAAGTAAATTTAATGAATCTGGAATTAAATGGAGTAAAAGTAAGGAAGAAAAGCTTTACCTAATAAATCTGCTTCTCGGTCAGATACCGCCAAAAGCGGCGGGGCATGCTGCGAACCTGTAACTTAATATTACGTCGGGATTCGATATTAGTGCTTTTAAAGTAATCCTTCCAGAGAAGCTGGTACATTTCTTCGTTCGTCTCTTCGGAGATGGGAGCCGGGAGATTATCCGAATTATTCTTCTGAAAATCAATAGTAATAACTTCCAGATTTCGCAGGTCATAATACAACCCAAACCGCCGCTGATGATCATAAATAATCCAGGGCTGATCGGCATAACGATCTTTGAAGTGCTTGGCAATCAGGGGTAAAACGTTATACTTTGGCTCCACTGGAGCGTAATACATTCCATCGTGGGTTTGCTGAAAACGAATGAAGGCTTCCTGGTGATGCTTTTCCCGCTCTACTTTCCGTGCCGTCTGAGTTACGTATAAAACGGAAGCATTTCCGTAGTTATCTTCTGGATTTTCTACGTCACTAAAAACGTAAACGGCAAACTGGAAAAGGTGCTGAAATGCTTCGGGTAACTCCGACAAAAAGGTGCAATAAAAATTTCGCCAACCCGCATTCGTCAGTTTTTTCTGTAAACCTGTAGCCACGCGGGTAGCTTTTTCAGCGTCAGTACTAACAACATACGCCGGATTAAACGCACTTGGCTGGTAATGCTTTTCGGAATTAACCAGGATAGCTCCCGGCTTGCGATTATACCAATCGAAGACCAGGGTTAACAACCCTTCCAGCGTATCATCAAAAACATAAGTTTCCATCTAAAACAGGCTTAGCTGCTGCGTAGCGGCTTTCTGAAACTTCCCGTGGCTATTACCCAAAATGAAGTTTTTGATTTGCGTAGGTTGCCAGTCTTTCGAAAGAAAAGGTGTATCCGCACAACGGATGAAATATTTGGCCCGATTATAGGCAATACCTAATTTTTGTAGCTGGTACGTTCGCAGTTTCCCAAAGCGTCGAGCGGTTATGATCTTCTGAGCAGACCCCACACCAATGCCCGGAACGCGGAGAATCATGTCGTAATCGGCAGTGTTGATGTCAATGGGGAATTCGTGCAGATTCCGTAAAGCCCAGCTTAGTTTGGGGTCAATTTCAGTTTCGAGATTAGGGTGAGCCTCATTGAGAATTTCATCCACTCGAAATCGATAAAATCGCAGTAACCAGTCGGTTTGATACAAGCGATTTTCCCGCAATAAAGGTGGCTGACTTCCAATGGAAGGTAACAGACTATCATCTTCCCGGATAGGAACATAGCCCGAATAATACACCCGTTTCAGCGAATAATCTTTGTAAAATCGGTCAGCCGTATACATGACTTCCATGTCTGACTCTGGCGTGGCTCCAACGACCATCTGCGTACTCTGGCCCGCCGGAACGAACTTAGGGGTACTCTTGATGAGCTTAGTATCTGCTTTATAAATCTGAATTTGCTGATTAACAAAATGCAGCGGCTTCTTTACATCCTCGTGACTTTTCTCAGGAGCTACCATTTTCAGGCCTGCTTCGGTTGGCATTTCGAGGTTGATACTCATGCGGTCGGCATAAAGACCTGCTTCCTGAATCAGTTCTTCACTAGCCCCAGGAATGGTTTTCAGGTGAATGTACCCGTTAAAACGCTCCTCCGTTCGAAGTTTTTTTACAATGCGAAGCAGTCGTTCCATGGTATAATCCGCATTCTTGAAAATGCCGGAACTTAAAAAAAGGCCTTCAATGTAGTTTCGGCGATAAAAGTTGATCGTTAAATCGACGACCTCTTCTACCGTAAAGGCGGCTCTTTGCACGTCATTACTTTTCCGGGAAACGCAAAATGCACAATCGTAGATGCAATGATTGGTTAATAGAATTTTCAACAGGGATACGCAGCGACCGTCTTCCGTAAACGAATGACAAATGCCGTTGGCTTTACTGTCGCCAAGACCTTTATTGTCGTTCTTGCGATTCCCTCCGCTGGAAGCACAGGAAACGTCATACTTAGCTGCATCGGCAAGAATTTGTAATTTTTCGCTGGTCCTGGTTAAATTCATAATTCTATATTTTGAGTAAATATATTAACTTATAGTAAGATACTTTACTTATTTTGAATATAAAAAATAAGTAAAGTGTATAAAATTTATTTAAAAAACTCTGCCACTGCCAATTATCAACAAAAAAGACCCGGATTTTATCCGGGTCTTGAATTCGTAAACTACTGGTTATGACTCTTTTTTATACTGTTCAATAATTTTGTAAAGAGCTTTTTGCGTTTCTAAGCTGGTAAAGTATTCGAACAGCATCACGTGCATGTCGTAATTA
>CAJYHS010000124.1 GCA_913774715.1 uncultured Siphonobacter sp.
CCTTGCTTCTCCTGACTGGAGCCACAAGTCAGGCTCAGGTTAACTGGCCGACGGTTACCAGTCAGAATAAACCTTGGTCACGGTGGTGGTGGGAAGGCAGTGCCGTGAATAATCAAGAGTTAACCAAAGCTTTGGAAACGTATCAGAAGGCTGGCTTAGGCGGCTTGGAAATCGTTCCGATTTACGGCGTGAAAGGATATGAAAAGCAATTTTTGCCTTACCTGAATCCAAAATGGATGAGTGCTTTGGAATATACGCTTAAAGAAGCCAAACGGCTGAATATGGGTATTGACATGTCACAAGGTTCGGGCTGGCCTTTCGGTGGCCCCTGGGTGAAAGAGCAGGACGCCGCTAAAACGGTTTATCATAAAATTTACGATGTAAAGGGAGGTGAAAGCGTATCGGAGAAAATTGTGTATAACGTGAAAGGATTCGTCAGAACAGCTAACCCCAAACCACTCGAACTCTCACAGGTTAAAGAGCCTTTACTAGCAAATAAAAACCTTCAGGAATTAGCTCTTGATCAGATTCAGTATCCTGCTCAGTTGAAAGCCCAACGACTCATTGCTCAGAACGAAAACGGGAGTACGGTCGATGTAACGTCTAAACTGGACGCTAACAATAACCTCAGCTGGAAAGCCCCCGCTGGCCAATGGAAGTTGATTGCCCTGTTTGAAGGCATGCATGGGAAAATGGTCGAGCGAGCTGCTCCGGGAGGGGAAGGGTATGCCATTGATCACTTTTCCAAAGCAGCGACGGAACGTTACCTGAGTTACTTTGATCAAGCCTTTCAGGGATACAACCTGAAAGGATTACGAGCCATGTTTAATGATTCGTACGAAGTAGATGACGCTCGAGGTCAGTCCAACTGGACACCGGAATTATTCACTGAATTCAAAAAACGTAGGGGGTATAATCTGGAAGATCATTTAATTGATTTACTGGATCACGGTAAAAATCATCTGGGGGTTTTATATGACTACCGACTAACGATCAGCGAATTATTACAGGAAAGTTATACCGCCGCCTGGCGAAAATGGGCGAACGAACGAGGTTACCCAATCCGAAATCAGTCGCATGGCTCGCCCGCTAATATTCTGGATTTATACGCCACTTCTGATATCCCTGAAACCGAAGGCCGGGAAATTTCCCGGTTCAAATTTGCTTCTTCAGCGGCTCACGTCACGGGTAAAACATTGGTATCCTGCGAAGCCGCCACATGGTTGAATGAACATTTCGTTTCGACCCTGGGCGACGTGAAAAGGGCAACGGATCAATATTTTCTGGGCGGTGTTAATCACCTGTTTTACCACGGCATTGAGTATTCCCCCACAACGGATCCCTGGCCGGGCTGGTTGTTTTACGCGGCGGTGCATTTTCAGCCAACGAATCCATTCTGGCATCATTTCCCGGCTTTGAACCAATACATCGCTCGTTCGCAATCGTTCTTGCAACAGGGGAAAGCGAATAATGACGTGCTGTTATATTATCCGCTTCCAGATAAATACAACGAATCAGGTCGTGAGTTGCTTCAGCATTTTGATGGCATGGAAAAGGGTTTCAAAGGCACCGTTTTTGAAGCCAGTGCCGAGGAAATGCAGCATAAAGGGTATACTTATGATTACGTTTCCGACAAACAGATTCTGACCTTACAAACTCAGCAAAACGCATTGCAAAGCAAAGGTGGTCGTTACCAGACGCTAGTGTTGCCTGCGGTACATTATCTCCCATTAGCGACCCAAAAGTCAATCTGGCAGCTGGTGCAAAAAGGAGCAACGGTTATTTTCTATAAAAACCAGCCTGATCAGGTTCCCGGTTTAGCTCAGCATGAAACCCAGCAGGCGGCTTTCGATCAGGCTTTTGCGGCTCTGAAATGGACCAAAACGAAGGCCGGACAGGTAGCGGTTTTAGGTGAAGGGAAGATTTTATTAGGGAATAATCTAAGCGATTTACTGAACGAAGCGAAGGTTAGACGCGAAGCCATGACGGATGAAGGATTTCAGTTCACTCGGCGGGTAGTAAACGGAAAGACTTTATACTTCCTGGTGAATTCAAATAAAAAAGCTTGGGAAGGCTGGTTACCTTTAGCAACCCAGGCTCATTCGGTAGCACTATACGATGCCTTCACTGGAGACAAAGGTCTGGCCAGACTTCAGGAGGGAAAAGTCTGGGTGCAACTGGCGGCAGGAGCCTCGCTGATTCTGGAAACATCAGTTACAAAATTAACCGGTTCAGAATTTCCCTATTACCAGGAGAAAGGTTCTAATGTTACTTTGAAAGGTCCCTGGAAAGTAAGCTTCCTGGACGGTGGCCCAACCTTACCTAAATCGCTGGAATTAACCAGTCTGAAACCTTGGACGGAGTTGAATCAAACGGATTTGAATGAGTTCTCTGGACTGGCCCACTATCAAACTACGTTCGTTAAACCAGAAGCTACTGCCAAACGCTGGGTATTAAAAATAGGGAAGCTTAACGGTAGTGCAGAAATCGTTCTGAATGGAAAATCAATTCGGACATTATTAAACGATAATCAGGAAATTGTACTTCAGGATGCCTGGCTAAAAGCTACCAATACGCTGGTAATTAAAGTAGCGAACTCGATGGCGAACCGGATTATTCCACTGGATAAAAGTGGCGGTACCTATAAGAAGTTTTACAATATCAACTTCTCGGCCCGACTAAAAGAGAATGTAGGGAAAGATGGGGTTTTTACGGCTGAAAACTGGAAACCTTTTCCTTCAGGTTTAGAAGGAGAGGTTAGTATCAGTCCCATTGAATAACTATTAAAATTTATGAAAAAGCCTACGTAGTAACTGGCTATGTAGGCTTTTTCGTAAGGTAATTCTGAATTAATTATAACCGGTATTCTGGGTATAGAGTCCCACTTTAGTACCAAATTCAACGGCTGGGACGGGATAAATCAGTTAATTGACCACGACCGGATTGATCGTTAATATATCCGCTTTGATTATTCCTAAACGATTCAGTCGAGTGGGAGAGTAGCTTGAGCCTGTTGAAACAGCAGCAGCAACAGATACAGAGGGGTAACCGTCCTCCTGATTTTCGGGAAAAGTTTCTCCATGTGTTTTTATACTAAGTTTTCTAAATGGGAATATTGAATTTTTCTAAGTTTCATAAAGGTTATCAACTTTAGCTAAAATATAGAATAAGTGTTTTAAAAAGACACAATAGCTATTGCATAGAATTACTAGGAGACTACTTCATCGATGTATAGAGATAGTACTGAACATCGTATAAATTATATGATTTTATAACGTTTAAGTAACGTTATTATTTCTTATTAATGTATCGTATGCTACTGGCTAATCTTTTTTATACTTAATTATTCACTACTATCCTTATGAAAGCTATTCTATACTTATTAGTCTTTTTTATACCTAATACCGTATATTCTCAATCCCAACGTCTCACTGATTCTAATAAAATTGGCTGGTATACTTATAATGGTGATCATCAAGTCGCTAAAAAATGGTCTATTCATACGGAATATCAGTGGAGGCGAATTGACTTTATTCGATCCTGGCAACAATCTTTAGCACGAATCGGAGCTGTTTATGCCTTAACTCCAGAGGTTAATCTTTCAAGTGGTTACACTCATCTTGTTACTTTTCCTTACGGCAAGTATCCCGTAGCCGACCTATTAGTTCCTAATCGGGAACATCGAGTGTATGAAGATGTGGAATGGACCCAACTCCTCTATCGGTTCAACTTGCAGCACCGAATCAGGCTTGAACAACGGTGGATGGGAGAATCTTCCGTTCCAGGAAAACATCAGATCGACAGCTGGGAGTATGCCAGTCGCATTCGCTATCAACTGGAAATTCAATATCCTTTGCAGGGCTCTACAATTGACGATCACGAGTTTTACCTCACGGCCTTCGACGAGCTGTTCCTTAATCTTGGCCAGGAAGATAATGTCTATAATCAGAATCGTATATTAGGTGGCATTGGTTATCAATATACTGAAAACCTGAAACTGGAAGTAGGTTACCTCCATCAGATCACCCGACAGTCCGATCTGGATCCTGCTACCCAGCGGGCCATCTACGAAATCAATCAAGGCTTTCGGATTAATCTGATTTATGGACTGAATTTTACCAGGAAAGATTAACAGATACCCCAATCAGGGCTAATAAGTACCCATAAGATTAATCGTTACCTATACTGGTATGATTATATAGATGTACTTTACTTGCAACTAAACTTACGTAGATTTATGAATACATCAAATGTAACAAACACAACAGACGCGGTCGTTGCAGGGGTGTTTTCAAATACGAAGGACGCCGAAGACGCATATAACGCACTGATTAACCACGGTTTTTCTTCGAAAGATATTTCAGTCCTAATGTCAGATGAAACCCGGGAAAGATTCAAAAATCAGGATCAGCCTTCTGACCTGGGTAATAAAGCTCTTGAGAAAGCAGGCGTTGGTTCTGCCATTGGCGGAGCAGCGGGAGCGATCATTGGAGCCATAGCTGCCCTGGGGACCGTCGTCGTATTGCCAGGATTAGGCCTCGTTGTAGCGGGACCATTACTGGCGGCCTTGACAGGGGCTGGAGCAGGCGGACTTACGGGTGGAATTATCGGTGCACTTGTAGGTTCGGGCATTCCACAGGAACGAGCAGAGTTCTATGAAAACAGCATCAAAGACGGAGGTATTGTACTGGGAGTTACACCCCGCAATGAGGCCGAATACGAAGTAATAGCACGGGAACTGCAACAATCCGGTGGACATGAGATCCACAGCAGATCTTCAGTTGGTATGTAGTCAAAAACGTATCATAAGAAAGGGGAACCTCAGCTGAGGTTCCCCTTTCTTATGATACGTCTCTCATGTGAAGTACATTTCTAGTGAGCCCATATTTTGGGTATAAGATCTACCCTTTCTTCACTCAATGAACAGCACCCTTTGGTTTGCACATCTAAAATCAACAATTTATCTCTAACGATCCGGTTAAAAGCAAGCTCCCTTGCAGTATGACAAAAGATAAGACCTATTGAAGGATTATCACTAAAAGTATTCAAAAGTCAATTTTATATTTTTAGGGTTAAATTAAGTAAAATATTGAAATATTAATACTTAAATAAACCGTTACTTTACGATTGTTTAGTACTAGTAATAGAGTCCTATTTTTTTTAAATTAATTTAAAATAGATTTGTTATCTTAAGCATAAGCACCTAGTTTTGGCTCACATTCAGGAGAATAGGGTACCGCTATGCCCTCCGCCACTTACTGATGTCTGAGTAATTTTAATGCCCGCCAGTATTAGAATCAGTGTCTTGTTCCAGTTGATCTCCGCTAAAGATCTATACTGAGCTCCGCTAAGCTCTTCTGCAAGCATATTTGAGTTATTTATCCGCCAGTATTATAAATGCTCATCTACCTGATTTTACTCGTCCTTTTTACTCGCCAATTCTGGTATCCACCTATCGAATCAATGTATATATCTACTAGTTTTTTGTAGTACGTATATAATTATTCGTTAGCGTACTTACTCCTAACACATCCTTGAAAACCTTTTTCCAGGCTTTCTTTAAAGCTCTGGTCAGGAGCGTTTTGTCTCATTTTATCTCTGCCCCGCCGGCAGAGAACAGACCTTCTATGTCCTATCGCTGATATAAGACATAGGCTTCAATCGTATACATATGAAAAAAACTATTACCTTCTCTCTTGCAATTATTATATCTTGTGTAGCAACCTTTGCTCAAAATCCCCTGGCCCCGGCTATCGGATTTAACGTTATCGTTAAGAATAATTTAACGGTTAGCAGTAATGAAACCGACGGCCCCATGGCTGCAGGTGGTGATTTTTATATTGAGGGTGGTTATCAGGTTAACATTCATCCCGTAGGAACTTATACCGGCAAGGAATCAAAAGTCATTGGGCTTTATATTGGCGGTAGAGTCTACTATAATGATAAGGTTTCGGGTATAGTAAAGATCGGCAATGACCGGTACGTAAAAATTGGAGATCTAACGGGTTCGGTAGTGGATAATGGGGATGACGGAAAGGAAAATACGCGTATATACAAAGATGCCTTTACTAAAACTCATGAAAAGGATCGCGAACCACGTATTGAACTAGCTCTGAATCAGCCCATCGAAAGTATTCACATCAAGTCTCATGAAAAGCTGGATATGGAAAGTATCTTCCATGAGCTTCAGAATAATTCAACCCTGATTGCGAATTGTGAATCATCCGTAGAGTTGTATGATACTGACAAGTCATCCCATCCAGGTAAAGGAAAAATTACTGTTGGTGAAATTCCTAGTTCAGGTAGAGTCGAAGTGAAACTGACCGAACATAAAGTTAATTTCCTTAACCTTACTGCTGATCAGTTAAACCAGATTAATACACTGGTTTTCAAGGATGACATCAAGCCCAGTTCCACCACTCCTTTCATCATTAATGTAACGGAAGGCTCTACATTACACTGGAATTCGATTGACATTTCCGGTATTGGTGATGAACATGGACAATACATTTTATTTAATTTCCCAGTGACGAAAAAGCTCACCCTTACGGAGCACACGAATACGATTAAAGGTACAATTCTGGCCCCTAATGCCGATTTTACTAAATCGATTTCGAGTAATATTGATGGTCAGGTAGTAGCCTTGAGCTATCACCATTCAGGGGGTGAAAATCACTACCAACTATTTGATGCTCATGTCAAAGGTTGTCAATCGTCGCTTCCCGTTGAACTAACTGCCTTCAAAGCTGAGGCAACGGATCAACAGCAGACCCAGCTTACCTGGTCAACCAGTCAGGAATTGAACAGTGCCTATTTTTCTGTTGAGCGTAGTAAGGATGGTAAATCCTTTGAGGCCATTAAAACGGTTAACGCTCAGGGTCAATCTAATGTGACTAAAAATTATTCTTACCTGGATACTAATCCTACATATGGCGTAAATTACTATCGTCTTAAACAAATTGACACCGATGGTACCATCCACAGTTTACGTATGGTTTCAGTCGTGATTGATTCACCTGAAAATCGTTTACACGCGGTGTATCCTAATCCTAGCCGGGGCGAGAGTTTCGCTATCAAAGTGCAGGATACGAACACCAACGTAAAAATGATGAGTTCTCAGGGAGTCGAAATAGCAGTTACGGCTAATCAGGTCGAAGGTAGTACGATTCAGATTACACCTTCGTACCGACTGCAATCCGGCACCTACTTACTACGAATTCAGGATCGTTCAGGAGTTTACACGAAAAAAGTAATGATTTTATAGATCATTTTTTACAGTACTGTTGATTGCCGTAAGAATAAGGCAGAGCAGGTCTCTGCTTTATTTTTTTTATCCATCCAATTCTCAGCAAGTACGCTTTTATCGTATTTCAATAACTATTATATACTTTTTATCATTATTTATCACACTGAAATGCATTCAATAGCTTCTATAACATTTTCTAAACGCACGTTTGTAAAATGTTATAAAACTAATAATGAATCGATAAATCATTGATAGTCATAACAGTGGTTAGAAGTCTCCCTCTAAACCACTGTTAATAGAAGAATTGGACTGTTAATGAATAGAAGACAAATCTGTCAAGGCTTTCATGAAATTGACTATATCTGCTTTTTCCTGTGAAGTGAGGCGAAGTAAATCAGCAGAAAGGGTTTGATTAGGTACATCAAGCCCTAATCCCTGACCTCCACCGCGATCATAAAACTCAACGACCTCTTCAAGCGTGTTGTATACACCATTATGCATATAGGGAGCTGTTAATG
>CAJYHS010000125.1 GCA_913774715.1 uncultured Siphonobacter sp.
TTATGACATCAACAACGAATACTATTCGCGTATTAGTGGTGGGCTGCGGCAACATGGGAACCTCCCACGCCCTGGCCTATCAGAATCTGGAAGGCTTTGAGATCTGTGGCATCGTCTCGACGGGCCACAGTAAGGAAGTGCTCAACGCAAAGCTCAGGGGCGGTTATGCTTTATTTAGCGATTACGAAGCGGCTTTGAAAGAAACAAGGCCCGATGCGGTTTGTATTTCGACCTATCCCGATACCCACGAAGCCTACGCCATTCTGGCTTTAGAGCAGGGAGCTCACGTCTTCATTGAAAAACCCCTGGCCGATACCGTCGAAGGAGCCGAGCGGGTGGTAGCGGCAGCTGAGAAAGCGGGTAAAAAAGTAGTGGTAGGCTATATCCTGCGTCATCATCCCAGCTGGGAGAAGTTCGTCGAGATTGCTCAGGAAATGGGCAAACCCCTGGTGATGCGGATGAATCTCAACCAGCAAAGCCACGGCAACATGTGGAGGGTTCACCGGAATCTGATGAAAAGTCTGAGCCCGATTGTGGATTGCGGGGTACATTACATTGACGTGATGTGCCAGATGACCCGCTCGAAACCCGTGCAGGTCAATGCCATTGGAGCCCGTTTGACGGATGAAATCCCCGATTCCAATTACAACTACGGTCAGTTGCAGATTCGCTTTGAAGATGGATCGGTGGGTTGGTACGAAGCGGGCTGGGGACCGATGATGAGTGAGACGGCCTTTTTTGTGAAAGACGTAATCGGACCGAAGGGTTGTGTGTCGATTGTAGCCAAAAATGCGGGAGCGGCGGGCAAATCGGATGATGTGGATTCGCACACCAAGACGGAATCGCTGCGGGTGCACCGGGCGAATCTCAATAAAAACGATGAGTTTGAGAAGGAAGATGAATGGATTAACCTGACGGACGAACCCGATCATAACGAACTCTGCGAGCGGGAGCAGACGTATTTTCTCAAAGCCATCGAAGAGAACATGGACTTGACGGATCATTTGCAGGATGCCGTCAACAGCTTACGCATTGCTTTTGCCTGTGACGAATCCGTTCGCACGGGTGAACCCGTCCGGTTATAGTACTGTATAAAATCAATAAAAAAAGGCCCGCGAAAGTGGGCCTTTTTTATGTTTTAATACTTCTAAATTCAGCCGGACGGCGATTCACCATTTGCAAAAAGGTATTACTGAATGTAGCTAAACTCGTATAGCCAACATCATAAGCAATTTCTGTGATTGACTTATCCGTTTGCAACAAATCTTCAATGGCCCGAATAATGCGGTACATTTTTACGTATTGCAGAAAAGACATGTCCAGTTCCTGATGAAAAAGTCGGGAAAGGGTTCTCGCACTGGTTCCGAATTCATAAGCTACTTCTGGCAAATGTAAAGGTTGCGAAACGTTTCGTTGCAGATACTCAAGCACAGGAACCAGTCGCTCGTGATGCGTGGTGGGGAGGGCAATGGGGAGCGGATGTTGACTAATTTCCGGTAGTAAATGCTTGAGCGTCATCAGAAACTCATAGTCGAATTCGCCGGGACGAATGGTTTGGCTCCAGCGTTCAGTGAAAATCAACATTTCCAGCAACAGATCATTGACTGGATAAATGCCCATTTTACTGAAAAAAGGATGCGTAAGGTCGTCTTCATCCGTAAAGTAAATATTGGCTACTTTCAGGGTTGAAGACGTATGTAACACAAAATGCTCAAGCTGCGGCGGAATCCAGATGTAATGGCGGGCGGGCAAAAAATAGGCTTTGTCTCTGGTATTCAGATAGGAAATGCCTCCTTCGATGTACGTAAATTGTCCTTTTAGATGATGATGATAAGGAAACGTCTGTTCCTGCTTCTGGTTGATTAAGTAAATAGAATCTTGGAATAAATCAATGTTGTTCAGATATTCAGTAGTATAGCTATTCACAGAAGAAAAGAGTTGGCCAGAATGAATAAATAATTGGCAATTTATAGAAAACCGTTCATTTTGCATTATTCTAATTTTGCGTATCGGATGTAAACGAGAAAACGCAATGCAATCAGTACGTCGAGTCATCGTGATGTGGCTCCTAAGCCTGGTCAGTATCCAGGCTCAAATTAATCCTCCTGAACAACCCTTATCGCTTTCGGAAGCCTGGCAAAAAGCGGAGCAATTCAATAAGACGATTCAGGAGCAAAACCTTCGCGTTAAAATCAGTCATGAAAAACTGGAGCAAACCAAAAGCGAACGGTTGCCGGAGATAGGAGCCAGTACGCAGTATGCCCGGGTGAGTAACCTGCCTATTTACGAGCGGGGGATTCTGAATACTCCCTCCCAATATCCCGTTTTGCATAACTTCTTCCAGTTAAAAACCGAGGCTTACTTTAATGTATATGAAGGCAAGAAGCTTCAGACCAGAATCAAAGCCGAAGAGAAGGAACACACGCTGGTAGAAGAAGAAAAAAATCAGATTCAATCGGAAGTAAAGCTTCGGGTGGCATCGGTGTATCTGGACTTGCAGCGAAATCTGATTTATAAGGATCTGATGTTGAAAAACATCGAAGAAGCTGAAAAACGGCTGGCTGACATTCGGGAGTTACATACGAATGGAGTCGTGTTGAAAAGTGATTTGTTGCGGGCGGAGCTACAGGTTTCCCGGCAGAAAATGACACTTCATGAAATTGAAAACTCCATCCTGATTACGAATCAGAAGCTGGATTTAATGATTGGCTTACCCGATAACACCGTCCTGAAACCAACCCAGCTTCCGGCGAGTGATTCGCTGGCAAAAGGGTATGACTCCTTTCTGGATGAAGCCTTTGATCATGCCTATCAGTTAAAAATTGCTAGTAAACAGAAGGAAATCAGTGAGTTGCATTTGAAAGAGGTTCAGGCGGATTACAAACCTAAAGTTGGACTTTTTGCGGAATATACCTATGCCTATCCGCAGATTACTTTTTATCCCTACGCGGGAGCCTTGTATGGTTTTGGCATGGCGGGACTCAAAGCTTCGTATTCGCTTTCTTCTCTATATCATAACAAGCACCGGGAGCAGGCGGCCAGGGTTGAAATTCAACGACAGCGGATTATGGAGTCCGATCAGGCAGACCGGATCAAACAGGCCGTTAAGGAAGCGTATGTACGTTACGGAGAAGCGTTGCATCGCATTGACGTGTCGGAATTAAGCACGAAACAGGCCGCCGAAAATTACCGCATTGTGCATAATACCTACTTCAATCAATTATCTCTATTAACCGATTTGCTGGACGCGGATACGCAGTTACTGCAAAGCCAGTACGATCTGGCTTCGGCTCGTCTGGCGGCCCGGCTTCAATACTATCACCTGTTAAATACCTTAGGAAAATTATAGTCATGAACACGTCAAAATATACCCGTACGGATCAGTTAATCACCCGCGTGACGGCCTGGGTAGCGGGAGTTATCATCATTGCCTTGATTGCTTGGGGCGGCTCTACCCTCTGGGATTTATATCATTTTGAAGCCACAAATGATGCCCAGATTGATGAATACATTAACCCCGTCACCAGTCGGGTAACGGGTTACGTTCGAAAAGTCTATTACAAAGACGATCAGGAGGTTAAAAAAGGCGATACGCTCGTGGTCATTGATGATGATGAATATCGGATTCAGAAAGCCGAAGCGGAAGCAGCCTTAATGACGGCCAAAGCTCAGATTGGCGTGCTGAGTAGCAATACCATTACTTCGGATAAAAACGCGGTGGTGAATCAGTTGCAGATTGGAGCGGCCAAAGCTCGTCTGGTTAAGCAGCAACAGGATTTTGAGCGTTACGAGAAGTTACTGGCAACCGAGTCCATCACGCCACAACAGTTCGAAAACGTAAAAATGGCTCTGGATGTGGCGAAGTCAGAATACGATGCCTTGCAGAAATCCTAC
>CAJYHS010000126.1 GCA_913774715.1 uncultured Siphonobacter sp.
GCTCCCACCGACTGGATCGTCACAGGGGGATAGTAACTCATAATGAACTGGCTGTGAGCATCGTAAGAAAGATTTTGCCACTGACTCAGTACCAAAGCTCTGGAAATTCGGGGCGTGGTATTAGTCGTTACGGTTTGCACGAAAGTGGGGTCTTTCTCGAAAGGCTGGGCGTAAAAGTTGCTATCCAGCGTTCCAACCATCGACAGGAAAGGCTCCCGTCCCGTTTGTAAAATCCCTCCCTGCTGATTGACTGATTTTGAATAAAATATATTCTTAGTAACCCGGTGGTTTCTCGACACAAATAAGGTATCTGGGAAATATCCGAACCCGTACATATTGTCAAAAAAAGTATTATTTCGAACGGTGTGCGATGAAGTCGATACATTCAGCATCAAAGCCGCACCCATAACGCCATACACGGTGTTCCCGGCCACCAGATTACCCAGACTGTTCCCGTCCATGTAAATGCCACAGGCATAATTGGAATTGATGACCTTCGAAGTAGTACCAAACAGGTTTGGATACCCCCGGCTAACGATGTTACCAATGACCTGATTGTTGCCGTATCCGTACGTCGCCGGAGCAAAACCCTTGAAGGTGTAGATGCCTCCCACGTCACATTTCACTAAAGCGAAATTGGAAATACGGTTGTTCTTGACAAGCAGGTTCCGGCCCTCAAACCGGATGCCACAAAAACCGACGCTATCCACGTAATTATAGGCAGCAATGGCATTTCGGCCTACCATATTGATGGCGTTGTACTGATTATTAGCTGGTTCACCCATTCCCGCCCGTAAAGCCGTTCGGGTAATGCGATTGCGGTTACATTCGTATTCACTGGCCGTTATGAAAATGGCGTTGTTATTGGTGTGCCTAACCACATTGTCTGATACCCACACCTGCGAAGCCCGGTTGATCCCGATGGCATTGTGAGAATATTCAAAACGGCATTGCTGAACCCGAATCCCTTTCGTCAGGACTCCGGCCGTACTATCTACGCGAACGCCGTAGTCATTGGCATTTTTAAAAGTAAGATTCTGAATACTCAGGTAACTTTTGCCACTAGCGAAAAAGCAGGTGCTACTAGCGGGAGCTTCCGTTAACAGCTGATTGGGATTAGTGGTGGTATAAAGGTAGATTTTCTGGGCTGCTTTATCATAATACCACTCCCCAGGCTGATCCAATGTTGATAAGTGATTCTGAATAAAATATCCATAACCCGCATTTATGGTGTAATTCCCAATTCCCGGAGCGGCGAAAGTAAGTGTATTGCCGGTATGCGATTGGATGACGGGCTTATTGAGTAAAAAGAGATTAACCCGAACCACAGCCGTAGCTCCCGTCCAATTCTGGCCGGATAGCGAATTGTCCGTTAATACGGTGTTCCCACTGCCTGACTGAATGCGAAGATACCCCTGATTGGTCGCATCTGCATTAGGGTAACGACCGATCTGCTGAGAGATGCCATTGATGAAAAAGTTATTAAGGGCCGGAAGGGTACTGGCGTAATCCGCTACCCAGATGTTTCCCTGAAAAAGACTCCAGTTAGTAATGATTTGAGACCCATTAATAACAGGTTGATTCCCCGCACCATAAGAGCTATACGTAATACTTGCCCCTACAGAACCCGATTGAGCCGGCAGCAACTCTCCTCTGAAAACATCCCCTCTTCGAAACAAAATACTATCACCCGCCTGAAGGGAAGTGGCATTGACTTTGGCAATGGTTCTCCAGGGGCTACTGCTGCTCAGCCCCGTATTGGCGGTATCATTTCCATCGGCCGAGATGTAATAGTTCTGCTGAGCCCTAAGGGCGTTAATACAGATCCAGAAAAGTAAAAGCAAGAGGTAATACTTCTTCATAGCGTTTAGATTTAAAGAGAAAAGATGATAGAGCAGATAGGGTCAGAAGCGTACGGCTACTCGCATAAAGTCTCCGAAGCTTTTAAAAAGATTATTTATTATCAGCAAAGTACTATTGTAAAAACCATTTCGAGTGGTCGAAATGATGCGTGATCTACCTGAAATGTTGCAGGATTTTGGCATTACAGGCCGTAGAAACCCATAAAGCTGGTTTGGCTCAGAACTGAATACCAAATGACTTCGAAGGGTGAAGTCTAAATAGAAAAATCCTTTTGAACTGGTTTACTTTTTAGTTGAGTCCTACGAGCTACCTGGTAGCCGATATTTCTCCTGGCTTTCATTCTGAAAAGCTGAATTGGCAGGTAAGGTGTTCTTTTTTGCATTCATCTCTGATTACCCTGAGCGAACCAAAGAAGGGTAACCCAACTCTTGGCATACCTTCGCCAGGGCGGGATATTAGTACTAAGTACTCCAATAATCTTCTTCTAGACTAACTTCTCTCTTTCTACTTTCTGCCTTCCTAAGCAGCAAACGTCATTTCCTCAGACCGTCCCACGTATCAAAATATTATATCATAGTATATCTCATAGGCAAAATAATATTTCTGAATACAGAGCTCAACTAAATGATATCGTAAGCTTTTCCCCAAGGTTCAGTTAAATTTATTATTTATTTTGTATTGACAATTTAATTAATGTTATGTTACTTTACAGCATACTTAATAATTATACTTATTAAGTATGCTATTTAAGAGATTACGATTAAGTAACCGCTGTTCTATCCCAACTGACACTAACCTATTTTATGAAGTTTCACGAATACGAAAACGTATACCAGACTGAATTGCTGGAAGGCATCATACCGTTTTGGTTAAATCATTCGATTGATTCTGAATATGGAGGCTTTCTAACCTGTCTGGATCGACAGGGTAATGTCTACGATACGGATAAATTCATCTGGCTTCAGGGGCGGCAGGTCTGGTGTTTCGCGATGCTTTACAATCAGGTGGAAGCTAAACAGGAGTGGCTGGACTGTGCGATCAAAGGAGCTGAGTTTTTGCTCAAGCATGGCCGTGACGAAGCGGGCAACTGGTATTTTTCGGTCACGCAGGAAGGGACCCCCCTGATTCAGCCTTATAATATTTTTTCGGATTGCTTTGCCGCAATGGGTTTAGCCCAGTTGCATCGAGCCACTGGAAACGATCTATACGCC
>CAJYHS010000127.1 GCA_913774715.1 uncultured Siphonobacter sp.
AATTGGATTCAGCTTTAATCTATGCGAAAGAGGTTATCAATGGTGGCAACGCAGTGTTAGGAGCACAGAACCGGGCCCAGTTATTAGCCGGTAAAATTGCTTTAGCCAAAGGAGATTCGAAGAAAGCCATTGAGGAGTTTGAGAAAACGGCTAAACTGGCGAAAGATTCCTACGGAGCTGAGGCGATTTATAATGTTGCTCAGATTCTATACAAAGAGAAGAAATGCAAGGAATCGCGGGATAAGATCATCAACGAACTTAAGGAGCAATTCAATGACCAGCAATGGATTGACCGGGGCTTTCTGCTTCTGTCCGACGTGTATGTTTGTCTGAACGAGGCATTTCAGGCTAAAGCTCTGCTGAATACGATTATCGAAGGAGCGGAGGATAAAGCCATTGTCGAAGAAGCTCGTAAAAAACTAGCTGCTCTGGGAAATAAGTAATCCATTCAAAGAAGATCTGTCCAAACATGAGTTATCATCCTTTCAATATTCGAACCATCCTTCAATCCCTGGGTTTTGTGGGATTATTAGGTAGCAGTCTAACCAGCTTTGCCCAAAACCGGAATCCAAGCGAGGGAGAAATCCAGTCCGGAGAAATTGATATCGTCCGCGAACGTAAGATTAATCTGACGACTCAAAGTCGTAATTTCGAGAAAGTACCAGCAAGTCAGTTGGCTCGGCCCAACAAGCAACCTCTGAAGTATCAGTTTACCGATCAGAAACTGTTAATTGCCCCGCCCCAGTTTAATCCGGCAGTGACTGAAATGCCTAAACTGCAAAATGATGGATCACTTTTCAATTCTGAAGTAAAGATTGGTGCGGGTAATTATGGTCGTTTTTTTGCGGAAGCTAATGTAAACTCCCGTAATGATCTGCCTTATGGATTAAGCATTAAGGGCTTACATAACTCCACGGCAACGGGCCCTGTGGATGGTCGTAACTCCGGTACCAGCCATCAATTGATTCAGGTGGACGGTCGCTACAGTGGAGGAAGTGTAAAACTGACGGGTAACCTGGGGTATGATCGCAACCAGTATTACTTCTACGGGTATAGCCGGGCGATAGAAACACCCAAGCGGGAAGATATCAAGCAGGTGCTAAATAACTTTAATGTAGGAATCGGTATCGAAAACACGAAGAAAGATGCGTTGATTGACTATTCCATTAAAACCAAACTTCGGTCGTTGAGCACCTTTACTCAAGCAAACGAATACGATTGGGGTACGAATCTGAAAGCAACTTTCCCCATTACCAAGAATTTCTTCGCTCACCTGGGAGGAGATGCCTATGTTACCCAGCGAAATGATTCGTTAACTAACAGCCGGAATCTGTTCCGTATTAAACCTACCTTCCAGTATCGGACGGATCAGTTCAGCATTCTGGCTGGGATTAATGTCGTGAATGAAACCGATAATTTGAATACGCTTAGTAAACCTACCCATGCGTACCCGGTTGTTGAACTGGATGTGATGCCGGTTGAGGACATTCACGTATTTGCAGGTTATCAGGGAGATATTCATCGGAATACACTGGCAAGTCTGACGGACGAAAACCCTTACCTGGCTCCGAATGTACGCTTACTCAATACGGAAAAAGTACATGATTTCTACATCGGAACAAAAGGGTTAATCCAGGGGGGATTTAGCTACGAAGCTAAAGTGTCGTTTGGTCGTTATCGGAATCTGTATCTCTTTAATAATTCCGGAGCTGATTCAACGCGATTCTCGGTCTTGTATGATCAACCCCTGGATAATGGATTCTCTAATGTCGTTAACGTTTCGGGTCAGCTGAATTACCAGCATGAAGACATCTGGCGTTCATTCCTGAAGTTCGATGTGTACGGGTATGATCTCAAGCAGATTGATTTCGCCTATCACCGCCCTACGTTTACGGCTACCTGGAGTAATACGGTCACCTTCAGTAAGAAATTAATCCTTAGCTCTGACTTCTATGTAATGTCTGGATTGAAAGGTCGTAACCTGAACTCTGGACTAGTGCGGACTTTGCCGCCCATTATTGACTTGAACCTTCGAACGACCTATCTGATTACAGATCGGATCTCAGCTTTTGTGAGTGTAAATAATATTGTAGGAAAGAATTTTGAACGGTTTCAATATTATAAACAACAGGGCATTAACTTCCTGGCTGGAGTGTCCTACCAGTTCTAACAAAATAGACATTAAAAAAAAGCCCGCCTGCAAGGCGGGCTTTTTTTTGTGGAATTACCTGAAAATGAAAGCCAGTTATAGCGATTCACTCAATTAAAACTGAAAACAGAAACCCATAATAATCCAAAAACCGAATTCCCATTTGACTTTTTGTGGTGGATAATCTACCTTTAAACTTTGAAATGATTCGTACGATCACAGATCATTCAAGCTCAGGTATTAACGATTTCAACCTTCCTTGATCTCATGGCTACCATTCCCGAATACGTAAGAACATTGCTTTTTGAACAGGATTGTGTGGTAATCCCCGAATTTGGAGGTTTTATCGGCAATTTTGATTCAGCAACGTTTTTGTCTGATGGATCCGTTTTGCCTCCTCGCACACGTCTGGTGTTTAACGAGATGCTTCAGTTTGATGACGGACTGTTGTCAAATCATGTATCTAAAGTGGAGAATATTTCACGGGAAGAAACCAGAATTCGACTCAAGCAATTTGTAGATCAGGTCAAGATTGAAATTCGTAGTGAACAACGTTACCGTTTTGGTCATCTGGGTACGTTTACACAAAATGGTGAAGGTAAACTGGTGTTTGCCCCACAGGAAAATGTGAATTTCTACGGAGATGGCTATGGTCTGGCATCCTTTAGACCCCTTTATAAACGGAGTCAGCCGTTACTTCGACCAATGGAAGCCGTGTTACCTGTTGTAGAGGAAGAAGTAAAAGAAGCCTCAGAATCCAATCTTACAGTTGTCCATACTTCCAAACGTTTAGGTCGTTGGGTAGCAGCTGCGGTACTCATTGCGGTTACCGTAGTAGGAGCCTGGTATACGGGCCAGAAAACGAACCTGAGTAGTATGAACCCCATGACGGCTCTGGATTTTTCATGGTTGACTGCAAAGAAAGTGTCTCAGCCCGTAAGTTTAGTGAATGATCCTATTCATGCCAAAGTAGCGATTGCTCCTAAACCTGCAGTAGTCCCTAAAGTAGAAGTGGTGGAGACTCCTAAAGTACTGGTTGAGGAAAAAGAAATTAAGAATACCAATGCACGTAAATTTTTGATCATGCCTTCCCGCGTTAAAACGGTTGAAGGAGCTGAAGTACCCAACGGCTATTTTGTAGTAGCTGGTAGTTTTGGAAGTGAGAAGAGTGCTAGAGTTATGAAAGAACAACTGTTAGCAAAAGGCTACACGGTAGAATTATTACGACCCCGCAGAGGTTTAGTGAAGGTAACTATCACCAATAGAATGAATACGGCCAGCGAAGCTCAGGCAATGGCTAGGAAACTAGGAGTAGATTTTGATAATAATGTGTGGATTCTGAAGTCGATCGCTGATTAAGGCATTAATTATTCGTAAGTTTGAAACCAAACCTCAACAGGGTTTGGTTTTTTGTTGCCGAAATACACGTAACAATTTAGCCATTCCTTCGTTTTACAATCAATCGTTTGAATTAGATAGAAGTTATGAATAGCAGTTTGCAACTGGAACAGGAGGAACGCAAGAACCGATCGGTGGCTCTGATGGTCACGATTGGCGTTTACGTTCTTTTGTTTTTGCTGTTATGGTTAGTGGGAATGTGGAAGCTAACGCCACCACCCGAGCCTATGGTAGGCATCGAACTGGCCAACATTGGTACCGGTGAGCTAGGCAGTGGAGATATCCAGACCCGAAATAAGCCTAGCAAGCTTACCAACAGGGAAGAATCGAAACCCTCTAAAGAAGAAGTCAAGGAAGAGCGAGTTCGCAAACCAGAGGTAAAAGAAGTGGTGCCCGTAAAGAAGGTACCTACACCAAAAGTTGAAGAAGCACCGCTGAAGACGGCTAAAACGGAAAGTCCTATCAAAGTACCTCCTAAGCCTGAACCTAAAGCAGTAAAGCCGGTTGAGACTAAAACGCCTGCCACTCCAACCAAAACAGTATCTAAACCGGTGGAAGAACCCAAGGTTGATAGTAAAGGACTTTATGGGAAAGCCAAGTCAAACGGTACGAATGGAACCAGTGATAACCCTGGCGGTAACAATAATGGTCCTGCTGGAAACAAAGGAGTAGGCGATTATGGAGCCCCCGATGGGAAAGTAGACGGACGAGGCCTGTATGGAAAAGGTGCTGGCGGCGGCGGTGGAACAGGCAATGGTTCTTCCCTGAGCATGACGGGCTGGACCTGGAGCCGTAAGCCGAGTCCACAAGGATTGAATTCAGATGGGAAAGTGGTCTTTCGAATCAAGATTGACGAAAATGGCAATCTTATCTCTAAATCGGTTGTGGAGAGTACGCTAAGTCCAGCGGATGTTCGGAAATGCGAGCGGGAAATTGAACGGTTGGAATTTATCCCAACTAATTCTGCAG
>CAJYHS010000128.1 GCA_913774715.1 uncultured Siphonobacter sp.
CGGCTTCGCTTACTGCCACATCCGCTTGACTGGCATGCGTAGCGTACAATTCCTGCACGTGAGCTTCTGAGGATAGAAACGTATCCAGATTCAGGCTGGTTTTTCCGGCTGCTGTGGCGTGATGCCGCGAATCAATATAATCTGGTCCACACTTAAAAGGCTGAACATTGTAGCCCCTTTGCTGAAGCACGCGAAGTAATCCCAGCGTCAGGGTTGTTTTCCCGGAGCCGCTGGAAGGAGCTGCAATCATGAAGTGTGTTACATTCATTGTACTCAAGTGAAACTTTAGTTAGGGTTAGTAACTGACTTATTATCAGAATTTATAGGTGTATTTAATAAGGGCTTTTTGAGTTTTGAAAATTTTCTCTTTAGCCAATTCCATGTTAAGACCAAACCCGTACTGCTGGCAGCCATCCCACCGAGTAACAGAACGATGAGAACTCCATCCCAAAGCGGTCGACGGTAAAGAAGAAAACTAAAATCCAGACTGTGTAAACCGTGATACAGCCAGCGTTCAAGTCGGGTTAAATTTTGATGTTTATACACGACCTGACTCGTTTTCAAATCCACATAATACCAGATTTGTTCCGGAGTATCTAGTTTCATTCGCAAGACGGGTAGTCGCTTTTCTCCGTTTTTCGAATAATAATATTCGTCATACGTCTCCAGAACTTTCGTTTCTACTACGGGCGTTTGGGGCTGCAAGGTACGAAGGCTTTGCTCGATTAACGATGAATCAAACCGTTCGAAGGGTTCCGCCCCTGCCTGATTTCCCGATAAAAGACGGGAATGATGATCGTCCTGAAAAGCCAGGTAATACGGCTGCCCCTGAAGTTGAATCAACTGAATTTCCTTGATCGTTACTTCTTTCGATAATTGCTCGAAAGCTGCGGCGGGACTAACCGTAAATAAGTTAGGGTTCAAGGGTCCGCCCGTCCATCGCCCGGTTTCCTGAGCAGAAAGTCGACTGGAGGGAGCCCAGTTCCAGGGGCTCATGGAAAACAATCCACTCAAAACCCAGGTAAAAGCAAAAAATCCGAAGACAAAACCCGTATAATGGTGCCATCGAAACCAGCGTTTTTTGTACGGGCTAAACGCCAGTGCATCCGACTTTTTGCGTTCAAACCGAAGGAGTCCCATGCCTATACCAGCGAGACACATGATACATCCAACTAAGGAGACCCAGATGACAAGCTGACTCCAGACGGGGCGATCTCTAATGAGGAAAGTCGGATAAATCCAGTGCGGAATGGGTCCGAGCCAGGCCAGAAAACGCTGACGAGCCGTCACGCTTTGCACGACTTCGTTGGAAAAAGGGGAAACGTACACGTAGGTTCCCCCTTGGTCGGCCATTTTCATTCGGTATACTTCGGGTAGATACCCCTGATAGCGGTGAGCAGCCATCCACTGATCAATCCGGGTCAGTTTTTCAATGTGCCTGACTTTTGCCTTGGTCCAGTTTTGAGCTAATTGCCGAGCTAGGCTTTCCTGACCATAGGTTAAAATGGAAGGCGTATCGGCAAAAAGGCTAAGGTGGCGATTTTGTAAGGTAATGATTCGGTACACCGGGCGGTTGAGTACCATTCCCAGGCGAACGGACTTCACTGAATCGCTAAAGCCTGCTTTTTGCAGAGCCTTACCGGGAGTTAAGACACTGGTACGTAAATCAATTTTAGCCGTTTGCTGAAGCTTTTCATGAGATTTTAGCGTGGGGTACGACACATACATCATCATAATTCCCGACAGAAACCAGATAACAAAGAGCAGACTAAGGGCAAATCCGAGATACCGATGAATGAGCCGTACCGCTTTAGTAAATCTTTTCACAGAAAATGGCAAAAGCCACTGGTATTTGAACCAGCGGCTTCAGGTTTTAGAGTTGGTAACTAATGGTTAACAGGTAATTGCGGGTAGCTCCGGGGTAAAATTGCCGGGTTAAGATCACGTTCGTGAAGTAACGTTCGTTGAAGAGATTATTCACATTCGCCCGAAGTCCCACGCGGTTGATCTGGTAACCCAGGGCTACGTCAACGGTTTGATACGCAGGTAATTGATACGTGTTGGCTGAGTTAGCGAAAGCATCACTCTGGAAATTAAAGCCCGCACCGGCATTTAATCCCTTGAGGCCTTTATTCGTAACCGTGTAATTCACCCAGGCATTGACCATGTGTTTGGGAGCCAGAACAGCTGTGTTACCCGCTATCGGATTCACTTCAGCACTGGCGAAGGGCAGGTATTTCGCCTGCGTAAACGTATAGCCCGCCGTCAGATCCAGTCCGCTCACCGGGCTACCCTGGGCCTCTACTTCAAAGCCTTTCGATTCCGCGGAACCTACGCGTTTGAAAACACCGCCGGGCAAACTTTCTACCTGATTATCCTTCCGCATGTAGTAAATCGAGGCGTTGGCCGAAAACCGGGATGAAAGCTCAAACCGCGAACCGACTTCCGCCTGATACCCCGTCTCCGGATCGAAGGTTTCGCCGTTCGGAGCCACCCGGCGGGAAGGCTTGAAGTAGGTAGAATAAGAAGCGTATAGAGATAAGGGTTCAATTGGTTGATATACCAGACCTAAACGATACGTCAGGGCATTCCGAGCGATGGTGGATTTAGAACCGTAGCTGGTTATGTTGCGATCTTTATCGACCTGATCCGTGTAATAATCTCCTTTAAAAAAATCATAACGCAGTCCAGCCAGTGCCTTGATTTTATCGGAAAAGCGAATGAAATCCTGAAGATAAATGCCATGGACGGTTTCATTGGTAGCTCGGTAGAAAGTATCATAATAGTTGATATACCCCTGATTTTCGACGGGATGCATAACCGGGATTTTCGCATTTTTGCCGGGGCCAAAGATGTTCCCGTTATACGTCTTGCGATCCAGGTAACTTAGCGAATAACCCACTAGAATTTTCTGCGAAACTTTTCCCTGAGTCCAGTCATACGTTAACTCCAGCTGATTTTGCAAAGGCTTGGTCAGGTGGTTGAAGTAATAGGGAAAAGATCGGGTAATGGAATCCAGCCGGGTATTAAGGGTCAATTCTTCCGTAGAAAAGTAATCAATGTTGTCGTCCGAATACGAAAGCTGGTTCGAGAGCTTAAAACGCTCATTGAATTCCCGCACGTAACGAAGCTGAAAATCGGTCCGGGTATGTTTGAGGAAATCAGCGGGATCATTGTAACGAGTTGTAATATCTATACCAGGAACGAGGACACCGCCCGCCAGAACGGGAATGCCTGAGTCGGTACGGTATACGTCTTTGTTAGCTCCAATGGACAGCAAGAAGTAATCTTTACTTGTTGGAGTGTATTCTAAGGCGACGTAGGCATGGTTAGTCGCAATGCCCGCCTGACGGAAACCGTCGGTATTCGACACCCCGAAATCCATACGATAACGAAGTTTGGAGTTAATCGAACCGCCCGCTCCGGCCCGCATCCGACGGGTGTTGAAGCTGCCATAACTGGCCGAGAAATTAGCTTTGAAATCAGCCGTGGGGTGCTTACGAACAATGTTAATGATTCCACCCAACGCCGAATGACCAAACAGCACCGAGGCCGGTCCTTTTAATACTTCAATTCGCTCGACGTTTGCCAGATTGGTGTTCGGAGCACTCGTGGAGATATTATGTCTTTCATCGCGAACGCCATCCACGAGTAATACGAAGTTACTGAAACCGCGAATGGTAAAGTGCTGGAAACCACCATAGGTATTATTCGAACGAACGCCCGTGGTGTTTTTCATGGCATCGCCCAGATCATCCATTCCGCGTTGTTCAATGGTTTTTGAAGTTACTGAACTCGTCGATAAAGGCAGATCTCGAATGGGAACGTCGATTTTGTTAATCGCTGAAAAGGAACGATTTCGCTGACTGGTGACGGTTACGACTGAAAGCTCCTGCGTTTTCTGATTGAGCTGATAATGCAGTAACAGACGTTCACCGGCTTTCACGGTTACCTGAACCTGACGAGCTTCATACCCCACGCCGCTCACCATAAGCGTATAAGTGCCCGCCGGAACCTCCCGCAGTCTGAAACCACCATCAGCATCCGTAGTTACGCCCAGAGAGATAGATTCCAGACGAATGGAAATGCCGGATAAGGGTTCCTGGTTTTCGGTTTCGATGTGGCCTTCAAGGGAACCGTTGGCTTGTTGAGCATACCCTGGCCATAGCATGCCTAGCAAACATAAAAGGGTAAATACCAGAGTTTTACTACTTAATCGTGAAGTAGAAGTGGGGAGCATAACTTTTAACGTTAGTGTTAAAAGCTCTTAAGCTTACCTTCCAGCTAGTCAGAATTCAGAAAAAGAAAAGAAGTCGGAGAGCTTTACGTCTGGACACAAGGGCATCTGCACACCCATGCCATAGCGTAACTAAAACTCCCTCTTGACGACGCTCTAACCCGTGAAAGCATGATCAGCTAAGAAAAAGGCAGGTCTCCTGACTTGTTCCCTCCCAGACGCCTTCCCATATCGTACTGATACAGTGGCTTTGTTGTCGGAGAGTTGTTCAGTTTACCGTTGTCGGTTTACAGTTTTCAATTAAACAACTGAAAACTGGAGACTGAAAACAGCAAACTGACGAGAACTTACAGTTGCACGACAGTTCGTGATTTACACACGATTCCCTATTAATCTGCGGTTAAGCAGAACCTTTTTCCGTGGAAAAATGAAGTAAAGAACTTGAATGAGGCCGCAAAGTAGCGTATTATCCAGTGGATTAACGGAGCCCTTTCAATAATAAATTTTCATAGGAAAGACTGAACATTGAAAATAATCGTACTTTCGCGGCTCAATTGGTGCTTGTTCTGATATAGTCAGAAGAGGCTTAAAAGGGAATCCGGTGCAAAACCGGAGCAGTACCCGCTGCTGTAATTTCCGGAGAGTTTTTAGTGGA
>CAJYHS010000129.1 GCA_913774715.1 uncultured Siphonobacter sp.
CAATCATGTAAATATTGACGAAGGCAAACTTCAATCCCGCTACATCCTCCGCGACATCATACTCCGATGACATCTTAAGACTTTGTTTCTCAATCAATTCTTGTTCCATAGGTTGGCTATTTTGGGAGCTAACTATGAAAAAGCTATACCAATCAATCCTTTCGTAAGCAGAACGGCCTTTATAATTAATCGTCGGTTCGTAGTGGGGAGTAACCACTACGAACCGACGATTAATGACTTCATAACTGGGTAATAATCAGCCTATTTATTTGATTTTAAAACCTCCGCCATTTCCAAAGCCCGATCAGTAGACATAATATCAGCTCCGTTTTTTGCAAAATTGAGGTAGACTTTATCTCCTTTGGCCTGAGCCATTTTATCTAAGTTCCCCAAAGTTCCTAGGATACAGGAAATACCTTTCTGATGTAAAAATTGGTAATGCTCAGCCGATGGTTCTCTAGTTCCTACAAACGCTACCATCCGGTTATCAGGAATCCCTAATTCATGGTGACGCTGGTACTCGGCTTCATTCCGAATAGTTACCGAAATCATTAGGTTTGGATCCAGCTTATGCACCTTTGCCGCATCCTGAGCATTGTAGGTAATGATGACGCTAATGTCTTCAGTGTGCGTCTGATGAACCATATCCACCACTTTCTCGAAAGGAACGCTGCGTTTCACATCCAGGGTATATATTACCTTTCCTTTACCCCAGCGGAGTACTTTTTCCAGGGTTGGCATCCGGAATTTGGTAAGGGTTCCGGCATTGTCTTTCAGAAAAAGGGTTTGCGTATAGTCGTAAGTAACGCCATTGAGTTTACCTTTTCCGGTCGTTGTTCTATCCAGAATGTCATCGTGTAACATGACTAATACACTGTCTTTCGTGAGACCAATGTCACACTCAATAATCATGGCCGCTTTATTAGCCAGGTAAGCAAACGATTCAATGCAATTTTCAGGATACCCCGGATAATCACCACCACCCCGGTGAGCACTGATCAGCGTAGGTTTACCGGCTTCCGGCTTTAAAAATTCAGCCAGCCCATTTTTGGGAACCCGGAGGTACGTTTTAGAAGAGCCACAGCCTAATACAAAGGCCAGACAAAGGCTTAATAAGCCGAGACGTTTGAGTATCATTTAGTTTTCAGTTTGCAGTTTACCGTTATCAGTGGAAGGAGATAGCAATTCTGGATAGACCAAAACTGAAAACAGACCACTGAAAACTGTAAACTGAAAAATCCCCGCTCCAGGGTTACCGGAGTCGGGGATTTGTTCTTTGTTATTTATTTTTAAGACTAAACGTCTAATAATAAACGAGTAGGCTCTTCTAATAACTGCTTCACGCGAACCAGGAAGCTTACGGATTCTTTTCCGTCAATGATGCGGTGATCATAGCTTAACGCGATGTACATCATCGGGCGAATCACAATCTCCTTATTGACTACTACGGGACGCTCAATGATGTTGTGCATACCCAAAATAGCTACCTGAGGAGCGTTGATAATTGGTGTAGACATCATCGAACCGAATACGCCACCATTAGTGATGGTGAACGTTCCGCCATTCATATCTTCGATGGTCAGCTTGTTATCACGAGCTTTGACCGCCAGATCAACGATGCCTTTTTCGATGCCTGCGAAGGTTAAGTCACCTACGTTACGCAGCACAGGAACTACTAAACCGCGAGGCGTAGAAACGGCTACGGAAATATCCACGTAATCGTGGTAAACAATTTCATCTCCGTCAATGGAAGCGTTCACCGCTTCGAATTCTTTCAGAGCTACGGTAACGGCTTTCGCAAAGAAGGACATAAAGCCTAAGCCTACACCGTGTTTCTCCTTGAAGCGATCTTTATATTTCGAACGCAGATCCATAATCGGCTGCATGTCTACTTCATTGAAAGTAGTTAACATGGCCGTTTCATTTTTCACGGCTACCAGACGACGGGCAATCGTTTTACGAAGAGACGTCATGCGTTGACGACGTACACCACGCTCTTCCGTTGCCGCAGGTTTAGCCGCAGGAGTCGCCGCTTTAGGAGCTTCAGCCTTGGCAGGAGCAGGAGCCGTAGATGCTTTCAGAGCATCGGCTTTCATGATTTTGCCACCTTCGCCTGAACCCTGAATATCTTTAGGATTGATGCCTTTATCCGCCAAAATAGCAGCAGCTACGGGCGTAACGCCACTAGCTTTATCTGCCACAGGAGCCGATGAGGTAGCCGCTGGCGTTGCTGCAGGAGCGGGAGCAGAGGCAGAAGCCGATGCACCAGCACCTACGGTGATCGTTGCAATAACTGCACCGATTTCCAGCGTTGTACCGGGTTGAGCTATGATATGTAGCGTTCCGGCTGCTTCCGCAGGTAATTCAAACGTAGCCTTGTCTGATTCCAGTTCGCAAAGGATTTCGTCCATTTTTACGACGTCACCCTCTTTCTTATTCCAGTCGGCAATGGTAGCTTCAGTTACCGATTCGCCCATTACTGGAATTTTTACTTCGATTGTTTTCGTCTCTTCTGACTTGGCTTCCCCCGCAGGAGCAGCCTGTGGAGTTGCTTCGGCAGCAGGAGCGGCTTCCGCTTTAGGAGCTTCAGCGGCAGGAGCAGAACCTGCATCACCATCCGTAGAGATAGAACAGATCGGAGCTCCAATCGCCAGTGTATCGCCTTCTTTAGCCAGAATACGCAAAACACCTGCGGCTTCGGCGGGAAGTTCAAACGTAGCCTTGTCAGACTCTAATTCACATAATACCTCATCCATTGCTACCGTATCGCCGTCTTTTTTGTTCCAGGTAGCGATGGTAACCTCAGTGACGGATTCCCCTACAACGGGGACTTTCATTTCGATGATTGCCATGATTAGGTACTTCCCCTGAAGGGAGGATTCGTTCTTATTTTATAATCAAAATGGCCGGATTCAGGCAGAAATTCCTGAATCCGGCTCGTTAGTTACTTAAGCAAAAGCTTCCTGAATTAAAGCAGCTTGTTCTTCGCTGTGGGTTTTTAAGAAACCGGTAGCGGGAGAAGCTGAAGTCTTACGCGAAATTACGTCTAATTGGCCACAACCAAACTCACGTAAAATATAAGTCCAGTAACCCATATTTTTAGGCTCTTCCTGAACCCAGTAGATTTTGGCTTTCGAGAACTTCGCCAACTCCTGCTGAATTTGTTTCAGGGGCAGTGGGTGCAACTGTTCAACCCGGATAATGGCTACGTCGTTGCGACCATCTTTCTGTTGTTTGTCCAGCAGATCGTAATAGATTTTACCCGTGCAGAGTAATACCTTTTTCACTTTCTTCGGATCTACAAACGTATCGCTAATCACTTCTTTGAAACCACCCGTCATCAGATCTTCAATCGGAGAAACGTTCAGAGGATGACGTAACATCGACTTGGGTGACATAATCACCAGCGGCTTACGGAAGTCCCAGGTTAATTGTCTCCGCATCAGGTGGAAGATGTTTGCGGGCGTAGTTACGTTCGCTACCACCATGTTGTAATCACCGCACAATTGCAGGAAGCGTTCGGGGCGAGCATTTGAGTGTTCAGGACCCTGGCCTTCATACCCGTGAGGTAATAACATCACCAGCCCGTTTTGCAGACCCCACTTTGATTCGCAGGAGCTAACAAACTGGTCAATAATAATCTGAGCACCGTTAGCAAAGTCACCAAACTGAGCTTCCCAGATTACCAAAGCGTGAGCATTGGCCATGGAATAACCAAACTCAAACCCTAAAACACCGTACTCCGAAAGCAGGGAGTTGTAGATTTCCATCTGCTCCTGACCTTCCTGAATATTGTTAATCTGCGTATAGGTCTTATTCGATTCAGCATCGTGCAGAACGGCGTGACGGTGACTAAACGTACCGCGTTGCACATCCTGGCCCGTCATCCGAACGTTTTTGCCTTCCATCAGTAAGGAACCGTAGGCCATTAACTCAGCCGTCGCCCAGTTTACCTGACCGCTATCCTGTAACAGTTTTTTACGGTCGGTAATGAGTTTATCAATCTGTTTCAGCGGCTTGAACCCTTCAGGAAGCGTAGTTAAGGCCGTGAAAATTTTATCAACCGTTTCGCGGGAAATAGCCGTTGCGGGCGATTTCTCGAAATCTTCCGCTGAACCGTAGCGAAGTTTTTTCCACTCTTCGTCGAGTTTCAACGGGTGGAATACGGGAGCTTCTGCCTGCTTCACGCCATCCAGACGATCCTGCAAGAATTGCTTGAATTCCGCTTCCATGCTCTTCGCCAGCTTCGCGTCCACTTTACCGCGGCTCACAAGTTGCTCGTTGTATAACTCCAGAACGTTCTTGTGTAGTTTGATCTGGGAATACATCGTGGGCTGCGTGAACGAAGGCTCGTCCGACTCATTGTGACCCCAGCGACGGTAACAAATCATATTAATGAAAACGTCCTGATTGAATTCCTGACGGTATTCAACGGCCATTTTCGAAACGAACATGACGGCTTCCGGATCGTCACCGTTTACGTGGAATACCGGAGCATCGATGATTTTCGCGATGTCCGTACAGTAAATAGAAGAACGTCCTTCGGCTGAATCCGTCGTGAAACCAATTTGGTTGTTGATGACGAAGTGAATCGTACCACCCGTTTTATATGCGGGAAGTTTCGCCATTTGCGTTACTTCGTATACGATTCCCTGTCCGGCAACGGCGGCATCTCCGTGAATAAGGATAGGCATTACTTTATCGTAATCGCCTTCAAAAATTCCGTCGGCACGGCTGCGGACGAATCCTTCTACAACAGGGTTAACCGTCTCTAGGTGAGAAGGGTTAGGAGCCAGTTTCAGGCTTACATCCTTACCAGACGGCGTTTTGTGTGTACTGGAATAACCCAGGTGATACTTCACGTCACCACCGAAGTTAATGTCATTCGGTAGATTATCTTCCAGCTCAGGCACGTGTCCTACGAAGCCACTGATGATTTCATCGTATGACTTGTGCATGATGTTCACCAGTACGTTCAGACGACCGCGGTGAGCCATCCCGATCATCACCTCTTTCACCCCTAAATCGGCGGAAGTGTTAATGATCGTATCTAGGGAGGGAATCGTTGCTTCACCACCTTCGAGTGAAAAACGTTTCTGACCTAAAAATTTGGTATGAAGGAACTGCTCGAAGGTTACGGCTTCGTTCAGTTTCTTTAAAATTCGTTCTTTTTCTTCTTTCGTAGGATCAAAAACCAGAGCCGCCTTTTCGATTTTATTACGCAGCCACTCCTTTTCGACCATGTTCCGAACGTACATGTATTCGAAACCGATGTTACCCGCGTAAATTTTTTCGAGAGCAGCCATGATTTCGCGAAGCGTCGCCGAACGGCCTAATAGAAAATGGCCAGCTTCGAAAACCGTATCGAGGTCTTTATCCGAAAGTTTGTAGTCTTCTAAAGTTAAGCGGGCTTCCAGATCACGCTCGTAACCCAGCGGGTTCGTTTTAGCCAATAAATGACCCCGAGAACGATAGGCTTTAATCAGACTTAAAACAGAGCCCTCTTTAGCAATCGTACCTGCGTCAGCGGGTTTGGCTTGTCCGTTACCGTTTGAAGAAGGAGCTACTGAGGCAGATTCACCTTTTTCACCGTAAAGAACAGAGAAATCGTAGCCTTTGAAGAAGTTTTGCCAACTCGTGTCTACACTCGTTGGGTCTTGTTGGTATTTATCGTACAAGTCGGAAATGTAATCCACGTCCGCATTGGCGATATAAGAATATTGGTCCATATCAGAAAAACTGCTCGAATAATTGGGCAAAGTTAGGGGTTGCAACAGACTGAGACGGAAAATTTTCTGAATTTTCCTGAAAATTTCCGCCAAAAAAGTATAGCTATAGAAAACTCGGTATTCAATTGTAAAAAAAACGGCCTGAAAAGTGTTGGCTCAACGGGCTAAGGGTAATGCATAAGAGGCGGTTGGTTGAGTGAATTGCGAACGGGTTTGAATAGATTTAAGTGGGTCATTTTTAGAGAAATGAATCGTTTGATGTTCTAACGTTATGGCTAGAGTTTTGTTCATTATTTGTTCGATTCCTGAAACTGCCCTGGCTGAAACACCAGTGAAGTATTGATGACCATTCATTTTTATTTTTGTTAACTCAGGTATACTTCTGGTTCCCTGCTTTGTTAATTCAACGAATCAGGCGAAGAACCTGATAAACGAATCGTTCAAAAAATGAAAAAGCTTTACTTAATAGACGATCTTATTTAGGAAGTCCCTACCCAAAAAAGGAATCGCGTCACTTCCGCAACTCATCTTCATACTTTCAGCAATGATCGATATGCTTTTACTGTGAAGCCTATACTTTGCCGAATATTATTAAATTGCTGATCAAATACACCGTATAGTTATACACTTTTTTTCCAATAGATATGAAGAAGATTTTCCTTGCCTTGCCGCTGGTATGCCTCGGTCAAACGTTATGGGCTCAGGATGATGCCAAGATCATCGAAAAAGCCAGAAAGATTCACGCGAAAGTTTTCACACTTGATACCCACGCGGATACTCCCATGCGAATGGTGGGCAAGGATTTTGATATTTCGAAGGATAATAGCAAAGACGGGAAACTGCCGGACTCTAAAATTGACTTTCCCCGCATGAAGAAGGGTAGTGTGGATGGTATTTTCTTCGCGGTATACCAGGGACAGGGGCCACGTACGCCGGAAGCCAATGCGAAAGTGCAGAAAATGGCTCTGACGATTCTGGATTCCATGTACGCCCAGATTAACCGTCACCCGGAGATGGGCAAAATCGTAACGACGCAGGAGGAGGCTCTGGCTTTAGAGAAAGCGGGGAAAAGCTCAATCTTCATCGGCGTTGAGAATGGCTATCAAATCGGAAACGATCTTTCCTATATTCAGAAGTTCTACGACCGCGGAGCCCGTTACATGACGCTTTGCCACTCTTCTAATAATGACATCTGCGATTCGTCAACCGATCCCAAGGGACCAGAATTTAACGGTTTGAGTCCCTTTGGTGAAAAAGTAGTAGCTGAAATGAACCGCCTGGGTATGATGATCGACATTTCGCACCTGTCGGATAGCACCGTCTGGGATTTGATCAGGTTATCCAAAGCTCCCATCGTGGCTACGCATTCGGATGCTTACGCCGTGCTGGATCATCCCCGGAACTTGAATGATGATTTACTGCGGGCGATTGCCAAAAAGGGCGGCGTGGTACAACTGAATTTATTGAGCAGTTATATCAAGGCAGCCCCCAAAAATCCCGAACGTGAAGCCGCAGTTGCTGATATTCGGAAGAAATATACTTCGGGCGGAGCCATGTCGGATGAGCAGATGAAGGCCATGCGAACCGAAATGCGAGAGTTAAACAAGAAATTTCCAGTGCCTCTGGCAACGGTGAAAGACGCGATTGATCACCTGGATCACTTCGTGAAAATCATGGGCGTGGATCACGTAGGTATCGGTGGTGATTACGACGGTGGGGGTTACCTGGCCGATTGCTATGATATTGCTGAATATCCTAACCTGACGATCGAAATGGTTCGTCGGGGGTATACCGAGAAGGATCTGAAGAAAATCTGGGGGGATAACTTCTTCCGGGTTATGAAGGATGTGCAGAAAGTAGGAGCGAAGATCCGTTCCGGCGATATGGCTATGAAATAGGTATTCGTTAAGGGTTGTTGATAGAGACGTCCATTTATGACGTCTTCCCTTTGACGATACAAAGCAGTGCAGAGGTTGAGCATAGTTTCTGAAATTGTTTATCCAAGTAGGAGACGCGATAATTGACGTTTTTACCAAAAAAGGTACAGCATTGGCAGTGCTGTACCTTTTCGTTATAAGTAATAGGTAATAACTAAATCAACTTATCCGGCGTGATAGGTAACTCTCGAACGCGTTTTCCCGTAGCGTTATAAACGGCATTAGCAATGGCGGGGGCCATACCAATAATCGCAATTTCGCCTAATCCTTTTGAACCCATTGGATTCGTATATGGATCTTTTTTATCGACAAATAACACATCCACATCGGGTATGTCGGCATTGACAGGTACGTGATAGTCAGCGAAATTATTATTCACATAACGTCCAAAGCGGTGATCAATAATGGCCTCTTCCGTTAAAGCCATACCAATACCACCGACGGCACCACCCATCATCTGGCTACTCGCCGTCTTATGGTTCACGATGGTTCCGGCATCGGCCAGAGCTACGGCATGCTTAACCTTAACAACGCCAGTCGTTGGGTGTACGTGAACTTTTACAAAATGAACTGAAAATGAATACATGGCAAATTTTTTCTGCTGATCTTCATCTAGTTTCGATTCTTTCGTTACCTCCAGTTTCGGTAGACTGTTTCGTTTCAGTACTTCCGTATACGTAATACTGGCCGAGCGGTCTTTTGGTGAACTGATTTTCCCGTCTTCGTATACCAGCGTTTCGGCTTTGGCATTTTTCAGAGCGTTACCCGAAAGTTCTACCAGTTTCTGTCGTAACTCCAGGCAGGCATCATGTACTGCTGAACCTACAGAAGCCACGGTAGCTGAACCGCCCTGAATAGGGGCATCAGGTAACTTGGACTCACCAAGTTCAAATCTGATTTTACTGGCTGGAATTCCCATCACTTCCGCCGCAATCTGTACGACAGCTGTTCCTGTTCCAGGGCCGATATCGCTGGCGGCACTCTGGATCAGTAAAGTTCCATCGGCGTTGAGGCAGGCTCGTGCCGTTGCCGGACGACGGTGAGCTCCGAAGGTTCCCGTAGCCATGCCGTAACCCACCCACATACCGTCTTCCATTTTACTTTTGGGCTTATTGCTTCGGTTCGCCCAGCCAATTTTATCCGCCCCCATTTTATAGGCATCACGAACGTGGTTACTCGACCAGGGCAAGTCTCGCTCGGGGTCTTTTTCCGGATAATTCATGAGGCGTAATTCAATGGGATCCACATTTAGAGCGTAGGATAACTCATCCATGGCTGATTCCAGAGCAAAAGCTCCGGTTGCTTCGCCGGGGCCACGCATGGGAACGGGAGAACAAATATCCAGCGGAACGATACGGTAGGTCGTGTTAACGTTCGGAATCCGATACATAAACTTGGTCATGGCGACCGTAGCTTCTGTAAACTCTTCGTAATTGCTGTTCTGCACATGGGCCCAATGTGAAATACCTACGATCTTGCCGTCTTTCGTAGCTCCAATGCCAACCTTTTGATGGGTATGAGGACGATAACCGGCGATGGTAAACATTTCATTTCTGGTAATCACTAACTTGACCGGACGGTTTACCTTCTTTGCGGCCAGAATTGTAGCAATTTCGTGAGGCCAAACCCGTAGCGACATTCCAAACGCTCCACCCACAAATTGCGAGTGCACCTGCACATTTTCTTTGGGGAGCTTGAAGGTATCCGCAATCACCTGCTGGGTCATTTTTACACCCTGAGTCTTGGCGTAAACAGTGATTTTATCCGCAGCCTCCCAGTGAGCCAGAATGCCGTGCAGCTCCATAGGGTTATGCACTTCCGTCGGTAAGACGTATTCTTCCTCCAGTTTTACCGGAGCATTTTTATAGGCATCCTTTTCACCCCGCTGATAATCCTGCAAAGATTTATTAGTCTTCGGGACCTTCCCCTGGGCAAGGTTAGCTTTTAACTCCGTTTGATGTTTTTCTTCCTGATAGTCAGCTTTCACTAAAGAGGCTGCGAAAGTAGCCCGTTCAAACGTATCCGCAACGACCATCGCAATAGGCTGCCCATTGAAATGAATTTCATCCGTATGAAAAGCCATCATCCCTGGTCCGCGTCCCGAGCTGGTTTTGCTGGGTTCCTGAGCTTCATAAGCGGGAACTTTGGGTGCGTTCAAATGAGTGATCACCGCTAGTACACCGGGAGCACTTTCGGCTTTCTTCGTATCCAGATTTTTGATTCGACCTTTAGTAATGGTGCTGGGAACCAGTACACCATACGTCAGATTAGGCACTTCGTACTCGGCAAAATAAGTAGCCTGGCCCGTTACTTTCAGTACAGCATCGACGCGACTCATTCGCCCGCCGATCATTTCGTCTTTATTTTTCATACGATCATGAGGTTAAGCCAGCGGCGATTTTGAGTGCTTCAACGATTGAATTAGGGGCCATTTTGAGCTTGAAGGAGTTGTATGCATAGCCTTTCGCTCCGTGCATAGCTATTTCGGCTGCTTTCTGAAACGTGGCTTCCGATATCGTCTGACCAACCAGAGCCTTTTCTGCTTCCAGTAAACGCCAGGGTTTATGAGCCACACCACCCATGGCCAGGCGAGCTGATTTAATCGTCTTTCCTTCCAGTTCCAGGGCCGCAGCTACTGATACCAGAGCAAAGGCGTAGGACGTCCGGTCGCGAACTTTCAGGTAATGAACGTTTTTAGCGTAAGGCGAGTCGGGGAGGGTAACAGCGGTGATTAATTCTCCTTTTTCCAGCGTATTATCTTTTTCAGGATGATCACCGGGAAGACGATGAAAATCAGCGAATGGAATTTTTCGTTCGCCTTTGGGCCCCTGTACAATAACTGTGGAGTCCAATGCAGCCAGAGCAATACACATATCACTGGGATGAACCGCAATACACTGTTCGCTAGTGCCAAAAATGGCGTGCATGCGGTTATACCCTTCCTTCGCTCCACAACCTGAGCCAGGCTGACGTTTGTTACAATCCATCTCGGTATCATAGAAATAGCCGCAACGGGTTCGCTGTAGCATATTACCACCGACGGTCGCTTTGTTACGTAACTGAGCCGAAGCTCCGGCGTTGAGGGCTAGTGCGAGTAAGGGCCATTTTTCCAGAATCAGCTTATCCTCAGCTACCTGACTGTTTAAAGCCAGGGCTCCTATACGAACGCCCGAGCTTTCTTTTTCAATTTTATTATACGGTAATCGACTGATGTCGATGAGTTTATCTGGTTCGGTAACTCCCCGTTTCATAAGATCGACGAGGTTAGTTCCTCCTGCCAGAAACATAGCCGCTGGATCTTTTGCTAGTGCGTCAATGGCCGATTTAGCCGTGGTGCTACGGACGTATTGAAAGGCTTTCATACGGTTTGTCCTCCTTTCTTTACTTCCATAATTGCATCAACAATATTAGGGTAAGCTCCACAGCGACAGATATTTCCGCTCATGTATTCCCGAATCTCATCCTCCGTATCGGCATGCCCTTCGCGAATACAGGCAATCCCAGACATGATCTGTCCGGGGGTACAATACCCACACTGAAAGCCATCGTGTTTGATGAACGCTTCCTGCATGGGATGTAAGTCATCACCTTTCGAAATGCCTTCAATGGTGGTGATTTTCTTTCCATCTTCGGTAACAGCTAACGTCAGGCAGGAGTTAATCCGTTGACCATCAGAGTGAACGGTGCAGGCTCCACATTGGCCGAAATCGCAGCCTTTTTTAGTGCCCGTCAGATGTAGCTGTTCTCTTAGTAAGTCAAGAAGGGTAGTGCGGGGTTCTACAGTAAGGTTGTGCTTGATGCCATTGATCTCCAGTTTCAAAGATACTTTCTCAAAAGGAGCGGCTACCTTTTCTTCCCATTCGGGATCTTTCACGGCTTTACCCGGAGAAAGAACTAATGCAGAAAGCACGGACGATTGCTTGAGGAAATCACGCCGGGCTTCGTTTTCAACCTTTTTTTTGCTCGTTTTCATAAAAAAGGGATTATATAGAGTTCTTCAGTGCGAGAAAAACATTTCGAGGTGTGAACATAACCTGAAATGCACGGGTACTTGGTATCAAACCAACCGATTAAATGAAGTAATGTTTAGTCAAAAAATTAACCGCCAATGGCCTCAATTACACTTTGTTAAAAAAAGACAAGAGTCGGGTAGATAACTATTATTAAACAGAAAGAGGCAGGTTTACTGCCTCTTTCTGTTGCTTCGGATTAGGCCGAAAGGGTTTGAAATTCTTCGTCGGTTAATTGAATTTCTGAAGCCTTGAGGTTCTCCAGCAAGTGTTCCACCGAACTCGTTCCTGGGATTAATAAAATATTGGGTGCTCGCTTGAGTAGCCACGCCAGAGCAATCTGAGCCGTTGTAGCTTCGTGCTTTTGAGCAATTTCCTGAATCTTTTCCTTCATCTTATCAGGTCCTGATGCTAATGGAAACCAGGGAATAAATGCCAGTCCACGTTCAGTGGTATAATTCAACACTTCTTCCCAGTGACGGTCACCGAGGTTATATAAGTTTTGAACGGATACGATGGGAACAACTTTCTCAGCCTGCTTGATTTGATCAATGCCTACTTCAGATAAACCTACGTGCTTGATTTTTCCGGCCTTCACTGCATCAGCCACGGGTCCGAGGGTTTCTTCGACGGGAACGTTGGGGTCAAACCGGTGTAGTTGCCAGAGATCAATCACGTCTAATTTCAGACGCTTTAAACTGCCTTCGATGGCTTCGCGAATATGATCGGGGTGTCCGTTGACGGGCCATTGGTTGGGACCGGTTCGTTCCAGGCCGCCTTTGGTAGCAATGACCAATCCTTTTTGGTAAGGGTACAAGGCCTCGGCAATGAGCACTTCATTAGTATGCGGACCGTAGGAATCAGCCGTATCAATAAAATTAATACCCGACTCAACGGCGGTTTGTAATACTTTTTTGGCCTTTTCACGGTCGGGGGCATCTCCCCATACGCCGTAGCCAGTTAACTGCATACCGCCATAACCGAGGCGGTTCACTTCAAATTCACCCCCAATAGTGAAGGTAGAAGAAAGATTTTCGGAGTTCATAAATTTTCATGGTAATGGATGAGTAGTTATACCAAAAAAGAACGTGCCGTCTGCAAAGCTTTTGCCTCAAATCTCGAAAAGAAACCTTTTATCTCAATTATATAGGGGAAGTGCTCCAAACCGTTTATTTTTAGAAATTCGATTTCCATAGATTCACTTCATGAAAAAACTCCTTACCCTGTTGGCGATGAGTCCACTAGCATTTGCTCAGGCTCAGAATCCAACGAAATTTGCCGCATCTATTACGGCAGCTGACCTCAAAAAACACCTGAGTTACCTGGCATCGGATGAGCTGGAAGGTCGCGGAACCGGAACGCGTGGTCAACACAAAGCTGCTGAATACATTGCCAATCATTTTAAAAGTTTAGGTCTCAAAGGCATAGGACCCAACGGCAGTTACCTGCAACCCGTAGAGTTAATTGAACTAGGCTGGGGAGACGTATACGTAAAAACGGCCAGCGGTACGAAAGAACTGCTGAAAGATTTTTACGTAACGGGAACGAGTAATTTTTCTCAGGAAGAAACGCTCGACATCGTTTTTGTGGGATACGGCATCGACGACGAGAAATACTCTGACCTGAAAGGGCTGGATCTGAAAGGCAAAGCGGTACTGATGTTACCCGGCGAGCCTAAGAAAGAGGACGGAACGTACGTTATATCAGGTACTTCACAGGCTTCTTCATGGTCGAAAAATCCCGAAGCTTCCCGTAAGAAAATGGCTTTACTTCAGGAAAAAGGAGCCCGTTGCGTGGTAACAATTGCTCCCGGTTCGGATGAGCAAACGGACAAACTATACGCCCGGATGCGGGCCTACTCTCCCCGGATGAATCGTTTGACATTCAAGGATGAAGAACGTCCGGCTTCTACCTTATTAACCGTTCAGCTGAAGCAGGGGCTGGCGAAGGAAATCCTGCGTGTGGACGATCAGCAACTAGCGGATCTGATGGCGGGAAAAACCAAACCCGGTGCCCTTAACCACAAGATTACGCTGAAAGCCGTCGAAAAACAGACCCCAATTGAAACCTCCAACGTGGTCGGTTTTCTGGAAGGAACGGACAAGAAAAATGAAGTACTGGTAGTAACAGCTCACTATGATCACATTGGTATCTCCGACGATGGACAAATCAACAACGGAGCCAATGATGATGGTTCGGGTACTGTAAGCGTGATGGAACTGGCTGAAGCGTTTTCAAAAGCTGCGAAATCAGGAGCCCGTCCACGTCGAAGCATTCTGTTCATGACCGTAACGGGTGAAGAAAAAGGATTATTAGGTTCGGAATATTACGTCAATCACCCCTTGATTCCCCTTGAAAATACCATTGCTGACTTGAACATTGACATGGTAGGTCGGGTTGATAAAGCTCATGAAGGCAAGCCGGATTACATCTACGTAATTGGTTCGGATAAGCTTTCTTCGGAGCTGCATGCTATTAATGAAGAGGCTAATAAAAAGTACATCAAAATGGATCTGGATTATACATTCAACGATCCTAATGATGTGAACCGTTTCTATTACCGTTCGGATCACTATAACTTCGCTGCCAAGAAAATCCCTATCATTTTCTATTTCAATGGTGTTCACGACGATTACCACCGTCCAACGGATGACGTTGAAAAAATTGAATTTGATAAAGCTGAAAAAACGGCCCGATTAGTGTTTTATACGGCCTGGGATCTGGTCAATCGCGATAAACGCATCGTGGTAGACTCAAATAAACCCTAATTCAAACTTCGTTCGCTATAACAGAATCCAGCCGTTTGGGAACAAACGGCTGGATTTTTTGTGAACATTACAGCTGAGGTAATCGCCTTAAAGGGTAATAGAAGGATCAAATAAGGGTAGTACTAGGATAAAATAATAGTACTACCGATCCAGAAGGGTAAGCATCACTATGACTAAACCACTACGGACAGCTTCTCAATTCATTCAATCCTTTTCAAAAAACGGACAATTAGGGGGTATTTTACTCCTGCTGGCTACTGCTCTTTCATTACTCATCACCAATTCCAGTCAGGGAGAAAGCTATTTGCACTTTTGGGAAAAGACATGGGGTGTCGGGACTTTAGAATTGTCGCTGGAAGCCTGGGTGAATGATGGCTTAATGGTTGTTTTCTTCTTTCTGGTTGGGATTGAAATCAAGCGGGAATTGCAGGTGGGAGAACTCGCCAGTATTAAACAATCCCTATTACCCATCGTAGCCGCTTTCGGTGGATTAATTACACCTGCTCTCATTTATCTGGCTTTTAATCACAATACAGAAGCAGCCAGTGGCTGGGCCATTCCTACCTCTACCGACATTGCCTTTTCATTAGCGGTACTTGCGTTACTGGGCAATCGGGTACCACTGGGACTGAAAGTATTTCTTACGGCACTAGCCATTATTGATGACCTCGGAGCTATTTTAATTATTGCTTTCTTCTATACCGAGCAATTGCAATGGTTATATCTGGCTCTTGCCGCCCTTATTACGATCATTCTGGCGGCCTTAAATCGGCTAAAAACCAGAACATTATATGCCCACTGGATTTTGGGTATCCTTCTCTGGTATTGTATTCTTCAGTCAGGCATTCACGCTACGTTAGCGGGTGTTATTTTGGCATTTACAATTCCGCTGGAGGCAATTGCAGGACTGGAACATCGCCTGAGTAAGCCTGTTAATTACTTCTTATTACCCATTTTTGCTTTGGCTAATACTACAATTCATTTATCAGCTGAAGCTTTCCATTCTTTACTGGAACCGCTGGAGATGGGAATTTTTCTGGGCTTATTACTGGGAAAACCTTTGGGGATCAGTCTGGCTTCTTTCTTACTCATTCAGTCAAAAGCAGCTACTTTACCCTTACATACCAGCTGGAAACAAATGATTGGAGCCGGAGTCGTAGCGGGTATTGGTTTCACGATGTCCATTTTTTTGACGAATCTTTCCTTCAGTAATCCTGAGTTTCTGAACGGAGCCAAGCTTTCTATCATCCTAACTTCATTAATGGCGGGCGTGGCTGGATTTATACTCTTAAAATGGGTAACGAAACCTGTGATTCGTTAAGGGTTTTTTCGTAAAAAGTAAATGGTTAGTTCCCGGCTTGGCTGAAATTCATGGTAGACTTCGAAGCCCTTATGCTGGTAAATACTTACGTTTTGAAGCGTACTGGTTTCCAGAAGAACCGGAAGTTGTTCCTGTTGGGCTTCCAGTAAAACGGGATCTAGTAAAGAACTGGCAAAACCCTTTCCCTGTAAAGGCGGACTTACGCCCAGCATCCATAGGTATAGGTAAGGGTAGGACGGACGCTGCTTTTCAACGTACGCTTCGGTTTTTAGAATTCGGGGTATCGGGGCTAGGCCCAGTTGATTTAGTAACTGAAGGTTCAACAGTGAATCCCGGAAAAAATCATTTTTATAAGGGTAACGTTTCCAGATGGCTACGCCTTCCTGATTCGGCGTAGAAAAGACTTTCCCATGTCGGACCCCGTAATCAAACGTAAAGGAAACCAAGGGGTTCACCCGCCTGGAAGCCTCGGTTTTTCCCGTGGCCAGCCAGTTTAAATGATTATTGGTATAGAAAGCCTGGTTCAGGGTTTCGAGGATAGTGTTTCGTTTTTGAGGTGTTGCCAGTAACATAATGTTTCCAGTTGCCAGCTCAAAAATAGAAAGTATTTTCTCCTCTAATTAACGTATATCATTGAAAAACAATACCTAACAAAAGATGCCAGCTAAAACTAGCTGGCATCTAAACAATCAGGCACATCTATGATGAACTATATACACACTATTTATTCCAGGTAATTTTCGCCGTTTTAACTTCGCTGGAGTTGGTTCCAATGTGCACGTGAAATTCACCGGCTTCCCAATCATATTTCAAATCGCTGTTATAGAATTTGAGTTGTTCGGGAGTAATGTCAAACGTTACTTCTTTGCTTTCACCGGGTTTTAAACTAATTTTCTGAAAACCTTTCAGATCCTTAACCGCCCGGGTTACACTCGCAACGGGATCGCTGAGGTAAAGCTGCACGACTTCTTCTCCGGCATATTTGCCAGTATTAGAAACGGTTACGGTAGCTTTCAGCGTTTCGTTACCTGTTACGGTTGATTTACTCAGCTTCACATCACTGTATCCGAAAGTCGTATAACTCAAACCGTAACCGAAAGGAAAGAGGGGGTCGTTGGAAACGTCCAAGTAACGCGACTTGAACTTATCGAGTAACACACCTTCGTACGGACGACCTGTATTTTTGTGGTTATAATAAATCGGAATCTGACCGACGTTGCGGGGGAAAGTAGCGGTTAATTTTCCTGAAGGGTTATAGTTTCCAAACAGTACATCCGCTACAGCATTACCCGATTCCGTTCCACCAAACCAGGCTTCCAGCATGGCATCCACGTTTTCATTTTCCCAGGTTAAGGTTAGCGGACGACCACTCATTAGCACCACTACCAGAGGCTTGCCCGTCTTTTTGAGAGCTTTCAGCAAGTCCTTCTGATTATCAGGAATACCAATATCTGAACGGCTGGAAGCCTCGCCTGACATTTCCTGAGCTTCGCCTACAACGGCTACAATGATATCAGATTTTTGAGCTGCCAGAACGGCTTCTTCAATCATCGCTTCGGGCGAACGGGGATCTACGTCTACCAAACCATTCTGAGCATTCAACCGCTGAATTAATAGAGTATCCGTCGTGAAATTGGCTCCTTTGGCGTAGTTAATTTTTACCTTTTCTCCTGCTACATTTTTGATACCTTCGGCTACGGTAACGGCTTTTTTCCAGTCGCCCGCGATGTTCCAGGTACCCAGCATATTCTTGCGATCATTCGCTAAGGGTCCAACTAAAGCAATGGAGCCGGATTTTTGTAGAGGTAAAGTCTGATTCGAATTCTTTAACAATACCTGACTCCGAACGGCAAGTTCGCGGGCGAAGGCCCGGTTTTCAGCCGTGAAAATATCTTTGGCCGGACGTTTTTCGTCGAGGTAACGATAGGGATCATCAAAGAGACCTAGCTTGTATTTGGCTTCCAGAATCCGGCGGCAGGCCATATCAATTTCCTTCTGAGTAACCTTTCCTTCTTTCAGGGATTTTTTCAACGTGGTTAAGTATCCCTCACCCACCATATCCATATCCGTTCCGGCCTTCAGAGCCTTCGCAGATACCTGTTGCAGATCGCCCAAACCGTGGGCTATCATCTCATTTATAGCCGTATAATCAGTAACGACCAAACCTTTGAAACCCCACTGCTTGCGAAGTAAATCCGTCATTAACCATTTGTTGGCAGTGGCAGGTACGGCATCAATTTCATTAAACGAAGTCATTACACTAGCCACCCCCGCATCAATAGCGGCTTTGTAAGGTGGTAGGTA
>CAJYHS010000130.1 GCA_913774715.1 uncultured Siphonobacter sp.
CGACCCAGCATGGTAAGCGTCCAGAACATAAACAGAATGGTAAAAGCACTGGCCATTACCGACATCATATTAATCCAGAAAGCAACGCGAGTTAAGTCACTACCAGCAAATAAGGCAAAAATTCGGCCCAGGAGAAGGAAAATGGGTGCTCCCGGAGGGTGGGGCACCTGTAATTTAAAAGAACATGCAATGAATTCACCACAATCCCAGAAACTGGCGGTTTGCTCAACGGTCGAGGCATAGGTGAACAACGCAATGGCAAAGACACTCCAACCCAGAAGGTTATTGAGCCGCTGAAAATTTTTCATGAAGTAGTTTTATGCTAAATAATCTAATTACGGATGATGGTTGTAGGGATAGATCGGCCAAAAATAACAAAAAGCCCCCGACCAATACGGCAAGGGGCGTTAAAATCTGTTAAGTAATCTAATCCTTAGCTACCAGAGGGTGGTTTTTTAAGAACTTTTGCTATAGAAACTAGACCTTGTAAAAGATCCATTTCGAAAGTTCTTTCAGCGTAACCTTCTTGCCATACATCAAAATTCCCACTCGATAAATCCGGGCGGCGAGCCAGGTGGTGCCAATAAACCCTAACACCAGTAAGGCCATTGACAACCCAATTTCCCACCATTCAACCCCAAATGGAATCCGGGCCATCATGTTAACGGGGGAAGTGAATGGAATAATCGAAGCCCAGAAGGCAATCTTGCTGTCGGGTTCATTGATAATAAAACTCATCAGCATGATACTGATAATGAGTGGCATCGTTACCGGAAAGATTAGTTGCTGCCCTTCCTGCGGACTTTCGACGGCCGAACCAACGGCGGCGAATAAAGCACTGTAGAAGAGATAACCGCCCAGGTAATAGAAGAGAAACAAGACCAGAATTTTGCCCCAGGGTAAATCGCCAATAGTATCCATGATTCCCATGACTTTGGAGCCTGGACCCGCTTCACTCATTTGTTTCACGGCGGCTTCGACCTGTTTCTGGCTGGCCTGACTGCTCAATTCTGTTTTCGCTTTCGCTTCGAGTTTGGCTTTTAGAAAATGGGTGGTTGCACTGGAAATGGCAATGGTTAAACTAATCCAGAGCACAAACTGGGTTAAACCTACCAGACCCACGCCAATGATTTTACCCATCATTAACTCAATGGGCCGAACTGACGAGACAATTACTTCGATAATACGGTTACTTTTTTCTTCGATAACTCCATTCATGACTTGCGATCCTGAGAAGAAAACGACGAAGTAAAGTAGCAAAGCAATGGCGTATCCCAGTCCCATCGAAACGCCCGTGTTACTTGATTTTTCCTGGCCTTCGGTTAAGCTGTACGTTTCAGCATTAACATTAACTCGGTTATCTTCAATGATTTGGGTATCAATTCCGGCTCGTTTTAACCGTTGATTTCGAACTTCCGCCTGAACGATGTTCTCAATGTCGTTCTGCAAATTGAGCCCTACGCTTTTCTCGGAAAAAATCTCCAGTCCGTTGGGGTTATCAATAATGTTGGCCGGGATGTGTACCAGAGCGGTTACCTTATTCTTTTTTAAATCTGCTTTTGCCTGAGTAACAGAAGCTTTTTTAAAGGTGTACGCATAATCTTTCCCGCTTTTGAATTTATCCTTAAACAGATTGGATTCGTCAATAATCTCAATGGTTTTCAGGTCGCCACCTGCAAAAAACAGCAGAGCTGGTATGGCATAAATGGCCGTAATTAATAGAGGAGTAATGAGCGTAGTAATCCAGAACGAACGCTTCCGCACCCGTGTCATGTATTCCCGCTGAAGAATGAGGATAATTTTATTCATAGACATTCAGGTTAAGGTAAGAGGGCTTGCGTGGCCGTTTCGCCGACTACACGAATAAATATATCATTGAATGAAGGTACATTTTCACTGAAAGACTTCAGTTCCACCTGATGAATGACCAGCGTCAATAAAGCATTAACGCTTCCTCCGGGACCAATGCGAACGTTCGTACGGTACACGTTCGGCTCAAGTTCAGTCTTTGAAATTACTTCGTACTCATCAGGTAAGATCAGCGATCCTGCATATTCCAGCGTAAAGGTATTATCCATGAACTGGCGTTTAATGTCCCGTTTTTCGCCCTTTAATACTACCTTGGAACGGTTAATGAGAGCAATGGAGTCGCAAAGTTCTTCTACGGATTCCATCCGGTGCGTCGAAAAGATAATCGTGGATCCTTTTTGTTTCAGCTCCAGAATTTCATCTTTCAATAAATTGGCATTAATGGGGTCAAAGCCTGAAAAAGGCTCATCCAGAATAACCAGTTTAGGTTCGTGAACGATAGTGGCGATGAACTGGCATTTCTGAGCCATACCTTTCGAGAGGTCTTCCACTTTTTTGTCCCACCAGTCCTTAATATCGAATTTGATAAACCAGCGTTTGAGGCGTTCAGTGGCCTCGCGTTGCGAAAGGCCTTTGAGGCGGGCCAGATAGATGAGCTGATCGCCTACCTGCATTTTTTTGTAAAGACCCCGTTCTTCGGGAAGGTAGCCAATGTCGGCAATATGTTTGGGATGTAGCCGCTCGCCGTTTAACAAGACTTCTCCTTCGTCGGGAGCAGTAATCTGATTAATGATTCGAATAAGCGAGGTTTTACCGGCTCCATTGGGTCCGAGCAATCCGAAAATGCGGCCTTGAGGGATGTCGAGAGAAACGTCATCCAGAGCTGTATGGCTGGAATAACGCTTGAAGACATGGCGGGTTTCGAGTAAGGGATGGGACACGAGGTTATAATTGATGATTTTTCAAAACTAACCGTTCTGAAGTGGAAGCTTCCTTTTATTGCATTAATCTATTGAAAAACGGGATAAGCGGCTAAAAAAGCAAATCAGCTCTTCCGATTTTATTCGAAAGAGCTGACGTTATTATCAATTGAGAAGGAGTGAAGGAAGGAAAGCGAGCAGTCAAGCAGCTCATTAGTCAATCAAATGTCTTCAAACCTTACCAGTATCTTTCCCGGATATTAAATAGGACCCATAGTTCGAAAGTGGAAAGCAGTAGGGTAAACAGGATTTCACCCATTCCGAAAGGTAAATCCAGCACGCCGGATAATACGTTCAGAACGGTGCTAATCAGTACGGCATAATACAGAAAATTCCATCCCCGCCGCCGATTGGCCCGAAGTGAGGTAAAGGCCATCAGAGACAACACGGAAGTAACTGCCGTAGCTAACAAAGAGAAAGTAGCATCAGTAGTGACGCCCACCGAAATAGCGTAAGAATCGCTGTAAACTTTAAGCAGGCGGACGATGCCTAACACACCATTGATAAGAGCAAGCCAGGGCATTACCTGAACAAATCCATCTTTTACGTTGAAAGGCATGGCGGGGAGGGTACGAAGGAAAAAACGCTCCAGTTCGGCCTCCAGGGGTAACTTGGATTTCATAAGATGTTTGGTTGTTGGAATTGCAGTAGCGGCTACAAACACGTCTCAATTCTACGAGAAAGGACGTAACTTTCAAACGGATTCGTCTAAAAAGGGCCTTATATTGGGGCTTTTTTTAGTAATTTTTGCGAAAAATAGATGCAAGGGCTTGTGAAATGTGAGTTAGTGATGCACTATCTTTACCCGGAAGGGCCGACATACCATTGTTATTTTACCTGAATTTTCTCTATGAAACTTTCTATTACCTGGCGTATTTTTATTGGATTGGTTTTGGGTGTTCTCGTGGGATTCGCAGTCCACACGGCCTATGATTCGGGCAGCCCAGCCGACCAGGAAACCCTGGCTTCGTGGAGTAAAAACCTGCAAATTTTAAGTAAGGTTTTTCTTCGAATGATTAAAATGATTATTGGCCCGCTGGTCTTCTCTATGCTAGTGGTCGGGATTGCAAAATTGGGAGACTTCAAGTTAGTAGGCCGCATCGGTGGTAAGACACTGGGTTACTTTCTTTTTGCTACCGTTCTTTCCTTATTAACCGGATTAATTGCAGTAAACCTGCTAAAACCCGGAAAAGTAATGCAGTTACCCCTTCCGGCTTCTGGAACAGACATTGGCGTTGAGGCTAAGAAATTCTCGGTTGAATCGTTTTTCTATCACATTTTTCCGCAAAGTATTGTGGAATCCATGGCGGCAAATGAAATTCTTCAAATCGTAGTTTTCTCCATCTTCTTTGGTATTGCCACCGCAGCTATCGGCGAGACTGGCAAAGTAGTGATCAAAGCTCTGGATGCCGTTTCTCACGTGATGTTCAAGATCGTTTCTTACGTGATGGGTTTTGCTCCCTTTGGTGTATTTGGAGCGATTGCGGCGGTAGTAGCGACGGAAGGCCTAGGTATTTTTGTGGGGTATGCCTACCTGATTTTCAGCTTCTTTGTGGGTCTTTTCTTCTTTATCTTTATCGTCCTGTGGGTGATTTGTCTGGTTAATAAAATTCCTTATTTCAAGTTACTGGGATTAATTAAAGATCCGGCTTTGTTATCGTTCAGCACGGCAAGTTCAGAAGCTTCCATGCCGCAAACGATTGCTGCACTCCGCAAATTTGGTTGTTCTGAAAAAATCATCAGCTTCGTATTACCACTGGGGTATTCCTTTAACCTCGACGGCTCGATGATGTATATGACCTTTGCTACGGCTTTTATCGCCCAGGCATATGGTAAGGATCTTTCCACGACGCAACAACTTACTATGCTGGCCACACTGATGTTGAGTAGTAAAGGTATTGCGGGTGTGCCTCGTGCCTCACTGGTCATCATTGCTGGAACAATGACGATGTTTGATTTACCCATTGAAGGGCTGGCTCTTCTATTAGGTATTGATCAGATTCTGGATATGGGTCGTTCGTCGACTTCAGTGATCGGAAATGCCGTGGCTACTGCCGTAGTTTCGAAATGGGAGGGAGAGCTGGATTTAGCAAAGATGAATTCTACCGAGGACGTAACCGTATAGGTTATATTATACTGGATGAATACATGAAAAAGGAGCCTTGCAAGGCTCCTTTTCTATTCCTGACCTTTTGCGTCAGTAGCTCCTAGGGCTCCTTTTCGCATGTCTAGTTTTTGAATAAGTTCTGCGGATAAAGGCTCCGAGTAAGTTCCGTAGGCCATTACGAGTACACCTTTATGTCCATCTTTTGATTCAATGGCGTAAACCGCCGACATATCACCCGGATCAGTAATTCCTTCGAAGCGATAGGCTTCTACCACTTCAAAATCTTCGGGGTGTAAAATTAGACCTAAGGACTGGTAATTGAGAGCCCCATTTTCGATGCTAAAGCTTTCGGTAAAACCACGAGATGCTAAGTCATTAATAGCCTCGGTTTCGGTGGTGTATTCATCCATGATTGTGTGCGTTTAAAGGTTTACAGATGACCTTGCGGGAAGTGGGTTGCTGGTTGGCAAGCATCTTTACGACTAAGTACAGAGTAAAAAATTAGGCCACCTAAACGCTTAAGGCGAAGAAGGAGCCTGTATGTTTGTTCTAAAATCGTCTGTCACTCATGTGGGAAGAAAAAGAAAACCAACTCCAGCGAACTTTTGAATTCAACGATTTTTCCGAAGCCTTTGCTTTTATGACTCGCGTAGCTCTGGCGGCTGAAAAGCTCAATCATCATCCCGACTGGTCGAACTCGTATAACAAAGTCACCATTGCCCTGACCTCGCACGATGCCGGAGGGGTGGTTACGGAAAAAGATCGTAAGCTGGCGGGAATTATTGATACCTTCGTGTAAGTAATTAGCAGGTCGACCTTACCCATTGATTGGTTCATTCAGGTAAGGTTGGCATCATTGAATAGAACGAATGAAACTGTATTTAGTGCCAACGCCGATTGGCAATTTGGAAGACATTACGCTGCGGGCGTTGAACGTATTACAATCGGTGGATGCTATTCTTGCCGAAGATACCCGCACAACGGGCCAGCTTCTCAAGCATCTCAACATTCAGAAACCACTCATGGCTCACCATTCGCACAATGAGCATGCTTCGGCGGGAGGGGTGATTAAAATGATTCAGTCTGGTAAAACACTGGCACTGGTATCGGATGCCGGAACACCAGGCATCTCAGATCCTGGCTTCCTCCTGGTGCGTGAATGCCTCAAAAATGGCCTTGAAGTGGAATGTTTACCCGGCCCAACGGCCTTTGTTCCGGCTCTGGTGAACTCGGGTTTACCGACGGATCGATTCTGTTTTGAGGGTTTCTTACCACAGAAAAAGGGCCGTCAAACCCGATTGAAGGCGTTGGTAGGCGAGGAACGTACGATGGTTTTCTATGAATCACCGCATCGGATCGTGAAACTGCTCGAACAGCTGGTAGAAGTATTAGGACCAGATAGACAGGCTTCCGTTTCGAGAGA
>CAJYHS010000131.1 GCA_913774715.1 uncultured Siphonobacter sp.
TGCCGGAAAAATTTACGCCTCACTGGTACGGGGAAAACTTACCTTTCCTGATCCGTCTACATTGGCACAAAGCGATTCTGTCAGAGATTTGTTATGGAAAGAGAGCGCAAAATTGGTAGGATTGCCTGCCTAGATATTACTAGAGAAAATGAAAAAACAGACCGATAACTTATTTTCAGATTCAATCGTCTATTCCTTGGATACAGACAAGCAAACCGAATATAACAACTTGCTTGCCGAGAGCGTATTATTGCTTCAACTCTCAGGCGAAATGACATTCGAGACTTCCAGTGAGCGAATTACGGCCACATCAGGGGATGTATATCTGGTAAAAAAACATCAGTTTATCAAGACCACCAAAACGCCCAAAAATAATGAGTATTACAAGGCACTGATGTTCGTATTGAAAGAAGATACTTTACGGGAGTATGCTCTGGAAAAACAGTTGGAGACAAGCGTGAAATACCAAGGTAAGTCAAACATCCTTATGCCTGATAGCAGCTATTTGAAGGGTTTTTTTAATTCCTTGATCCCTTATACCCAAAATGCAAAGAATATTGATCATCCGCTGAGTGTACTGAAGGTAAAAGAAGCCATTGAACTATTGCTACTGCTAAAACCGGATCTTCGATACTTTTTATTTGACTTTTCTGAACCCCATAAGGTTGATCTGGAAAAGTTTATGCATACCAACTTCAAATTCAATGTTCCGATCGATAATTTTGCGAGATTGACGGGCAGAAGTCTGGCAGGTTTCAAGCGTGACTTCAATAAAATATTTGGTATGCCACCCAGGCATTGGTTACAACACAAACGGCTTTCAGAGGCCCATTTTCAGATAACTAGAGAAAATAAAAAACCTTCATCTGTTTATTTAGAGCTTGGGTTTGAGAATTTTTCTCACTTTTCCTTTGTTTTTAAAAAGCAGTTTGGCTACTCTCCTAAAGATATTCGTAGCAAGTAAAAGAGCGGGTTTTCTACCTTTAAATTTATGATTTTGCAATTTTCCCCTTTTGCGGAGTTTGCTTAGGGTAAATACCTTATGAAAGGTTACGGGTGCGGCAAGAATAATTTTTAGCTTCAATTTCAAAGGGGTGCACATTTCTGGATGAGTACCTATATACTGGTGAAAAAACTACAAAAGGCAAATAGTTAAGTTATATAAAGGGTCGTTTGTAAATCTTTATAATTTTTAAAAGTCACTTTTCTGCTATTCTTTTATTCTTTCTACAGTAATCTTAATAACGTTATCCTCAAGACCAATTTAAGCAATAGATGTCGTTGCCTAACCAACACTACTATGGATTAAAGTAACGATTTCTAGTGAAAGGCCTTTCCCCCAATCACTTATTGACATAGGGCTAATGGCCTGAAGAAGAAGTTTTGATGTAGATTACTATTTTCACGTGAAGGATATAGGCTAAAAGGGTGGATGAATCTATCTAACGTAAGGAGTTGCAGACGTTTAAACACTTTTCCAGCCCATGAAGTTAAGTTTCTATTATCTCTCACTTTGGCTTTTGTCTTCTTTGAGAAGGTATAAGTGTTAACGTTATAATCTTTTAACCTCTATATGTACACTCTTTTCCAAAATACTGGAAAAATGGGGCAACAGCTGGCTTCTTTGGATTGGAGTGCTTCTTCACTGGGGGATCCGGCTCTTTGGCCTCTTAGCCTTCAAATTACGCTTGGCACCGTGCTTCGGTCTCCAACTAAAATAGCTTTATTTTGGGGGCAGGACTTTCTTTTCTTTCCCAACACATCTTATAGTGCTCTACTGGATCATCCCACATCCTTGGGTCAGCCAATTCAGATCGTGTGGAAAGAATTAGGTCCATCGCTTGAACAGACCTGGAGGGGAGAGAAAACGGATGTGTTTATTTACAAGCCTGTACAACCAGCAGAAGAAGCTAGGCAGTACCAGTTAAGCTTTAGCCCTGTGACAGATGAAACAGGACAGGTGGTAGGTATATTGTCCACGGCAGAAGAATCCCTGCCAGACTTTGCTAGAAATCAGGAAAGCGAGACGTATGCCAGGAGAGTTACGGATACCGTACCGGCTATGATTTGGACGACTGAGCCTGATGGCAGCTGTAGTTTCCTAAACAGACAATGGTATGAATACACGGGTCAGACCAAAACTCAGGCCGAAGGATTTGGATGGCTCAATGCCACTCACCCCGAGGATAAACAGGCGTCAGCTCAGAGGTTCCTGGAGGCTAATGAGAAGCACCTTTCCTTCGATATCCTTTACCGCCTGCGTAGGAATGATGGTACCTACCGCTGGGCCATTGATAAAGGGAGTCCTAGATTTGATAATGAAGGAAATTATCTCGGCATGATTGGTACAGTAGTAGAAGTACATGAGCAGAAACTAGCCGAAGAAAGTTTACGAGCTAGTGAAGCTAAACTTCGTTCCATTGTTTCCACTGCACCCGTAGCCATTGGTCTGTTTATGGGTCGGGATTTAATCATTGAAAACCCAAACCAGACCTTTATCGATATCGTTGGCAAAGGTCCCGATATTGTAGGGAAGCCTTTACGGGAGGTAATGCCTGAGCTGGTTAGTGAAAATCAGCCTTTTCTACAAATTCTGGATGATGTTTTTACCACTGGTCAACGTTTTCACTCGTATGGCTCTCAGGTGAAAATTGTACAAAATGGGGTAATGACCCATAATATCTATAACATCACCTATAGCCCCGTTTTTAATGAAGAAGGAAACGTATATGCCATTCTCGATATTGCCGTAGATGTAACGGGAGAAGCGAGAGCGAAGCAGGCTTTTAAGGAAAGTCAGGAGATTCTTCAATCCATGATCTCTCTAGCTGATCTAGGTACCTACACTATTGACTTAGCTACTAATCAATTAGTTAAATCTCCCAAAGTAGCTGCCTGGTACGGCCTGCCTGAAGTCACAGATATTGAAAGTTCAGTGGGGGTAATTCTAAAGAGCGATCAGCAAAAAGTCCTTCAAATTTATAGGGATTCGTTGCAGCCGGGTTCCAGTAGTGCTTACCAGGTAGAATATACCGTTATTAATGCTCAGACTGGGCAAAAGCGAATTTTGCAAACCGTTGGTCAAGTCAGGAAAAATCTGGAAGGACAGCCCACGCACGTAGATGGATTAGTTAGGGATGTAACCAATCACTACGAAACAAAGGCAGCCCTTGAATTCCTGGTTCAGAAGAGAACGGAAGAATTAGAAGCTACGAATGAGGAACTGACCTCATCCATTGAGAATCTGGCCGAACTTAATGAGAAATTAGTACGCTCGAATGAGAGTCTGGAGCAGTTTGCTTACGTAGCTAGTCATGACTTGCAAGAGCCGCTCCGTAAGATTCAGCAGTTTAGTGATCGGCTGTACCTTCGCCACCGCCAGAGTTTAGGAGAAGATTCCCGTTTGCTGGATCGGATTCAGGAATCGGCTCGACGCATGAGTGCACTCATGACGGATCTATTGAGCTTTTCTCAGCTATCTGCCGGAGTGGTTTTTAAAAAGACCGTGTCCCTTGACAGCCTTTTACATCGCGTGCAGGATACTCTATCAGTGGCCATTGAAGAAACACGTACTCAGATCAGAATAGGTAATTTACCCGCTGTTCAGGGAGATCCCAGGCAACTAGAACAGTTGTTTCAAAATTTACTTTCCAATGCCATTAAATTTTCTAGCAAAGATCTTCAGGGAAAGCCTGTCGATCCTCTTATTAATATTGATTATGAGCTAATTACTGCTCAGGAGTTGCCCACCGTAGTAGGTTGGACTCCCACTCAGGGTCGTTATCACCGCATTATCGTTAAGGATAATGGAATCGGCTTTGAAGAGGTGTATGCAGAGCGAATTTTTGGAGTTTTCCAGCGATTACATGGGAAAAATGAATTTGCCGGGACGGGAGTAGGCCTAGCTATTTGCCAAAAAATTGCTTTAAACCATGGTGGAGCCATCTCGGCTCAGGGACAGGTAGGCCAAGGAGCTACTTTTTGCCTATACTTGCCTGATTCATCGCCATTCCATTTATAGTAGTTTAGTAGTCTCTTGTCTTTAGGAGAGACACGGGCTGCCAGAGGAGAAATCTAATATCAATAGGGCTTACTAGTGTTATCGATACATTAAGTAGTAAAAGAGTTTTTCGTAGTGAGCAGGATTATTATAAGTAATTATAAATGAGAGGAACTTACCTATTCTGCTAATAAGACGCGTAAATCAGTTGAAGGGTTGCAATGCTTGTTATACAATTACTTGTATGTTAAGTTGAATGAAGATTCTATAGTGGCATGGGTTCTCCAAGTGCCTTATCCATTGAGATGCATTGCTTAGTAAGGGCTTTAAGCTTCTTTAACCTAGTATGATCTACACCAGCCCATCGCTTGCCAACGCCACTATGGACATCTTCTTGCAACGCTAGTTGATCTTGACCTTCAAGATACCAGATACTTTCTGTATGGAGCTTACCATCTTCTTCATATTCATAGTAGATTTTATATTCATTGCTTAATAGGACGATTAAGTAATATTGGCTGAGTAGATGTTTGATAGCTTCTTGTTGAGCCATATCTCTTGTTAAGAAGTAGCCAATAATGTGGTAGCCAAACAAATCGCATCCCAATAGCCATAGGGTGAGTAGGATTAATGAACAGATATTAAAAAAACGTATCACGGTTTGTTGCATAATCAAGCATTATGTTAAACCGACCACATTTTTGATTAAATATTTATATAAAATCTATGAAATATTACAAATATTATAACTAAATAAAAGGAACCTCTGATAAAAGTTATTCTTGATACCGATACAGAGAACCAATATCTTTGCCATCAACTGTCTTTACTAGGGACAGTAAAATACGCCTATCCTTCCGAATACTTTTGTCATTGACGACATTTCGAAACCGGGATTACATTTGACAATGAAAGGTTCTACGTGATCTTTGGTTTAAGGGAACCCCTAAGCATAAAAAAGATCAGGAAAATAGGGAGTCTCTTTATTCGTATTTGATCCCTACGAAAGTTTCGATCGTCGCTGGTGAAATAACGAAGGTTTCACTGCCCGGATAGTTTTCAGTAAATGTTTGAGAGAAGCGTATTTTCTGTTTTTCATTCCATTTGAACTCATAGGCTCGCAAGGCTTCTCCCTGTTCTTCAATTAAATCTATTTCCTGTTGCTGCGTGGTTCGCCAGAAGTACATGGTAACCTCTTGTCGCTGAGCATGCAGATACTTTACTCGTTCGGCTATGACAAAGTTCTCCCATAAGGCTCCCACGTCTGTCCGGGAAGCCAGAGGGCTGAAATTATTGAGAATAGCATTACGGATTCCGCAGTCGTAAAAGTATACCTTCTTGCCCTTTTTGATCTCATTACGAACATTTCGATTTAGGGCAGGAAGTCGAAAGACAACAAAGGCTTTCTCTAGCAGATCAATGTATTTTTCAACCGTTTTATTATCCGAGCCTACCGTCTGAGCCAATTCATGATAACTTACTTCACTGCCCACCTGTAAGGCCAGAGCCTTTAAAAGTTTCTCCAGAAGAACCGGCTTTTTGATCTGTTCCAGCATCAACAAATCTTTGTAGAGGTAGCTCCCGGACAATAATTTCAGCAGCTCCTGTTCCTCTCCTGGTTTGGTGACAATTTCCGGGTAATATCCGTACCGAAGCCGATGCTCGAGCAGGCGTTTTTCCTGAAGTAAACCGTGGTGTTCGGTTAGCTCAGCAAAGCTCAGAGGATACAGCATGCACTCGTACTTACGCCCCGTCAGAGGCTCATTAATCTGAGCGGAAAGATCAAATGCGGAGGAACCCGTCGCAATGACCTGAACGTGCTTTAGCTGATCCGTAAAGATCTTTAGCGTCAACCCAATATTCGTAATCCGCTGAGCTTCGTCGATAAAGACAATCCGCTTATTTCCTACCAGAGCTCTTAGTTGTGTCGCCGTGCTTTGAAAAAAAAGCTCCCGAATGTCAGCATCATCCCCATTCAGATACAAATAGTCTTGGGTTTCGAGCAGCGATTCAATTAGGGTGGATTTTCCTACCTGCCGGGGGCCAAATACTAAAAGGGCCTTACCTTTGAATAACCGAGATTCTAAATAGCTTCTTAAGCTTCGCTGGATCATAATCAACTAATATGAATCCAAAAATATCATAATTTTTTGGGAATTCAATCTCTATTAATCATAATAATTTTGGATTTCCATTAGATCTTTAGTAGAAAGTAGGGGAAATTGTTTAGCCTGAGCAATGGCTATCTTACTTTAGGCCCATTTAAAACTTTATATCTGCTTCAATCCGATGCAAAGGTCTGAAAAAGAGTAAAGGCTACTTCAATAATCCGTTTAAAATATGAAATAATCTTTCCTTTTTCCTTAGTTAAAGTTTCCAGAATAGCAGCAGAGAAATTAGCAACACTAGGCTAAGCTGTAAGGTGGTTAAGACATAAATGTAGTTCGACTGACCATCGGACTGATTTAGCAATTCCTGACCCACGGTCAATTGTAAAGCCGATAGTTCCGTCAAGGTTTGAATCACCTGACTAAACGCCGTATGATCCGTTCAGGTAAAAAGAATCTGCTGGGCCTTTAGCCGATCATTCTGGTTTTTATTCAGATTTCTCTCAGTGGTATTATACCCTTGCAGGCATTGTTTGAGTACGTTAAACTGATCGGCCTCGCGGGGGGAAACTGGCGGGTTATTAAGGAATCAATCTAACGATTGGAGCGATCCATAGCGAAGGCGAGCTCATTGACCAAGCTAAACAAATGCTCTCTACTAGTAATTTATCGGTTAGTGAAATTGCCTATAAACTTGGTTTTGAACATCGCCCGTCGATCAGCAAGTTATTTAAGAAAAAGAACAATGACTCCCCCGCAGCGTTTCGTCATTCATTCCATTAGCCTTTAGCTGGCGTATGTAAAAAGTGGACACGTAGCTTACTTAGTCCAATGAGTGGGTGAAGTTTGAAGCACGTTCATTAGCACTACCCTGTGAATTCGTCCTTAACACGCATTGGCGTTGGTGGTTATTCAAAGCACAACCCAACTTGAAACCACGATTAAACCAATGTATGAAGACTATAGGACTCATTGGCGGGCTGCTTCCCTTTATTACACGACGCTCAATCAACGGTTTAGCAACGCCCATTCCGCTAACTTCTTGTGT
>CAJYHS010000132.1 GCA_913774715.1 uncultured Siphonobacter sp.
ACGGGCTTCTGACGGCTTTTTATTACAGAACTGGTACCATTTCCGAGGCTGAGCATCGGCCGGACGATACAGGGTTCCGAGCAGGTGAAAAAAGGCTTCCGGATTGGGTGTTTTGGGGTGAGCAAAGGCCAGATACCAGATATTTGAAAGGGCTACTTCCACCGCACAGGCATCCGCGTAGCCAGGCTTAGGAACGAAGTACCGAATGCCCTGAAAGTCGAAGTACGCGAAGGGTAGCTGCTGCACCCGGGCTTTATCAATCCATACCGTTGCCAGAATCAGCTTATTCTGGTCGGATTCCGTTAAATCTACCCACCCCCAATAGTTGATTTTAAACAGGTGGTAAATCACGTCCAGCCGGTGCCGCCGTTCCAAGTCTTCGTCTTTCTCCTGAACAGCCGTAAGAATAGCCCGCTGATAATCCAGAATGATCAGAAGTTCTTTTTGGGAAAGTTTTTCAAGGGAATCCGGAGCCGTGAGAACGGCCCCGGATTCGGTGGTAATGCTGATCATGCGGCAAAGCGTTTTCTTTGAGCAATTTCTTTCTGATAGGCATTCACTTCTATCACATGATCACGCCTGGCCCGGGCTGAGTCAGAAACCGGTTTGGACGCGTGCAGGTCTTTGAGCTGCTTTTCAAGTGATTCCAGAGAAAAGAAACCTAACTGCTTTTTCTTCCGGATCCCGTCAACTTCCTGAGCAAGGGAATCCAGTTTGATCCGCCATTCCTGCACCAAAAACCAACCAACAAAAATAGCCATGACCAATACGGCTAAAGCGATAATGATCAGAACACCGTAGCCGATACCTACGGCGAGCGTGTGAATGAATTCCATAAGAGTTGAAGGGTAAAAAATGGAGGTATTGATTAGAAAATCCGTACAAGCTTCCCGACCAGCAGCATATTGCCACCGACCGAAACCCATTTAAAGAAATTTGCCCAGAAAAGCTTTCCTTTCAGGCCTCTGATTGCTTCAGCATTGACCTGGCCAGCCTCTTTAAGCTGACCGTTTTGAAGCTGAAGTATCACAAGTTGTGAGTTGGCTTTCAGTAGTGCTTTGTCTGATTCGCTGAGTAACTGGAAATAGGTATCCGCGTCCACTTTGGCTTTCAGGGCCGCTCTGGCACCTTCTTCCGTGAGTACATAAAACCCACGCGGAACCAGTAGCTTAACCCGTTCAAGGGTTGGCAGGGTGTCGGGCGGGACGATTGAACACGCTGTCAAGCGTAAACTGGAGTTGAGCACCAGACAAAGAATCAATCCGGCCGTGAGCAATTTTCTGATCCACCCGGATGGTAATAATTCGTACTTGAGTAGCTGAATCATACTTTTCGACGATGACAATAGGCGGAGTTGTGACCTGTTCAATTTTGTTACCGACTTTTTTTTCGATCTGATTGATTTGATGACAGGTCTGAATACCGGCCAAAACGAAGATCAGGAGGATAATCCCCAGAATCAGGAGGATTACCCTCCTGTACTTTTTCCAGAATGCTTTCATTAAGATTCGTCATTGATCACCCGGACAAAGTATCTGATCTCCTTCCGGAGCCGGGTTTTGGGCCAGACCCCCTGCTTCTGAATGGCTTCGCCCCGGGGAGCACCGGTATTTCCTTCTATGGTCGGAACGTACGGGAAGGCCGGGTTGGGATGCGGATCGACGACCAGCCCGCCATGACTTCCCCAAGTGAAGATGGCTACGTCCGCCGCTTTGGGAACCCGGGTATTGGGGATGTGTCTGGATTTAGCCGCCTTCCAGCTATTGACGGCGGCCGGGCCTTTGATTCCGGTCTTTACGTTGTTGACGGTAAAGCAGTACTGCACGTAAGCCATGCACCACATCCGCGAAGTCCAGGCGGCGTTTTTCATGCCCGGATACCCGATTTTCTCAAACATGGTGTTGATCATCGGGTGATCGTTATGGTTGGTCTTTTCCTTGACGTACAGCAGGCTTTTGGCCGTTTTCACTACTTTGGCCCGGGTGGAATCACCGTTTACGCTTAGCCAAATATGACCTGCATGAGCATCACAAATGCCCAGGTAGGCAAGGAAGCACAAAACGAGAAAAACAGGATTCTTTGCCACGGTTGAGACGCCTCCAGATCGGATTTAAGTGAAAGTTCGGACTGAATTCTATTGTGCCAGTAGCTAAACTGGTGCGGGAAAAGCAGATACAATACCAGAAATGCACACAGAAAGGCAAGACCCGTCAGCATGAAGTTGATGACAATGCGAATGCCTACGCTGTTCATCATCCGCATAGCTGATTCATTCTCCTCATTCTGCACCAGGGTAGTTCCCAGCCACCAGAAACCAAGGCCGGTGAAAATTGCCAGTAGCAGCACCCCGTACAAGCCTTTGGTTGCCGATAAATCGCGGCTTTTTACCGGCTGCTCTTCTTCCACCGGAGCTTTATCGGCCAGACCTAATTCCACGCCGATCTGAGCAGCTTCCAGCTCCAGCTTTTTCGCCTTCTGGATGAATTCTACGGCTTTGCCTGGATCAGACGATTTCGGAGCCAGTTCACGAAGCGTAGCCGCTTCGGACAGACAGTCATTGCGACGGTCGATTTTCACGGCCCGTTCCCGCTCCAAAGCAACTTTGCGGGTATGCTCCAGATTGTCTTTGGCCTGCTGCCAGGATTGGTGCAGCTGGTTCAGTTTTTCGTCTTCCAGCTCAATTTCCGTGAGCGAAGGCACATGTTCGGGATCCTCCGATTTCATGACTTTAAAAGGGTTTGGTTGAAGGTCTTCAACAGGTAAGGCACTCATAAGACAAAATGTGATTTGTTAGGATCGTTCGGGATTCGTTTATAGGCCTTTGGTAGTGAGCTTGTATAAATTGGGGACTGGAAATAGGCCGGAAAAACTTCAGCGGAAGCGTGGGTATCCAGGTACTTCTTGAGTTCGGCGGCTTTGGTCTGGTATTCCGATTGACATTCATTCCACATGGTCTTGATGCGGTTCTGATCCGGTACCTCATTGAATACGTTGCCTTCCCGTTCCTGAATGATCCGAAACTCTTCATTGAGGTTCAGGTACGGAATTGACTTGAAAACCGCGTGATTGGCCAGGCAAATACGTAAGAGCCGCAGGGCTTCTTTCTCGTGATCGGTGAACGCAAAGCCTGGATTGGAAAGCTTGGCAAGCCAGTCCTTGTAAAGCTCAGGGCCGATCAGCGGCCGGATGTAATCCTGTTGCGATTTGCGGACGTAATCCCGCATAAGCAGCCATAGACGCCGGGAACCTTTGGAGGCCGGGAACGCATCCCGAAACTCAATGATCGAGGCTAGGAAAAGCTCTTTCTGGATTGTGTAGAACGGGCTGCTGGTCCAGATCGGGAAAGCTGAAGCATTTTTCTCCAGATACTCCAGAGCCTTTTCCAGCCATTCTTCCCCCCGAGCCATGAAGTCAGCCCGGTTGCTTTGGTATAGCCACTTGCTTATGGCGGACGTTTTGTCCGGTGTAGTTACCCCAACGCCCAGATCGCCGATGCTGGTTACGAGTTGCGGGTACAGATCGTACAGGGCATAAAACCCTTCGGAGTACTGGAGCAGTTTAATCAGTCGGGCCTGTTTGGTGTCCGGCTGCTGAAGGCCTGCCAGCTGATCGTACAGATCATCCCCCACGTTGGGAATCAGGTACATCAGGGCAGCCCCTTCTACGGCGGGTTGCCAAGTCTTCCAGTACATTTCCTTCTGGATACCTCCCAGGATTTGCTTAAGCTGCTCGACTGATTTTAGTAGCGTCATCGTTCTCTTCGTCGTTTTCGTCTTCGTCCGGATCGTTCGGAGCGGGAAGCTTCGGCTGATTCGGATTCTGTTCGGCCCGGGTTGGCGTCACATCGTAGTTGTAAAGTTTAACGTCTTCGAAGAAAAATTCCAGGTCACTTTCCCAGGCCTCAATGGCCCCAAGGTATTTAAAGAGCTGAAGCAAAATTTCCCGGTCAGTTTTGGTAAGAAAGGCCTGCATATAGTTGGCCGCTGCTTCCAGCTCTTTGCCCGAACCGCCCAACTTTCCGCCGGTGTCGATCCCAGCCAGTACGGGAAGCACCCCATGGCCGGAAGCCTGAGCAATGTTCGCCGTCAGGAACAGGGCCGTATAGGCATCGTCTGACATTTCGTTTTTCAGAGGCGTAATCTTTACCCCTTCGATCGGCTTGCCATCCGGACCAATTGGGTTGAACGTAAAAAGAACCTTGTCGACATTTTCGATACCGGCCAGGCTATCCCCCATGGAGTCCAGAGTTTCAATTTTCAGGGCTTCCTGCTCGTCCTCAGACAGTCCGTCTTTGGCAAAATAGTTGTCCGGAAGCGAGATATGGTACTTGATATTGTAGCCGTTGTCGAGTCCGGCATCGTGGAAAACCGGAATCTTATTAGCCACCTTTGACCAGGCTTCCGTACCCCACCAATCGGCAATTTGGTAGTAAAATTGTCCGGGGATTTTGTCCCGCAAATGGATGACTGAAACGGGGTGCTTAGTCGGCTCTTTAGGATCGAAGGCCGGGTATACTTCAGACTGGTCTTTTCGGTAGTTTTTAGTGCCGAAGTTTGGGTTGAAAATCCAGGCCGTTACCTTCCTTTCGCCGGGTTTCAATCTCCGAGCCCGGACGTGGAAGGAATCCAGTACTTCGAGTTCTTCAACCTTTTTCTTCAAGTCCAGCGTCAGCTTGATGAAAACGTCATTGCAAAAGGCCTGCTGAAGGCCCGCTTCCGAAAGCAAGGGATCCAGATCAACCCGTCTTCGGAAGGCCTCAAAAGCCAGATTGCGAACCTCAAATTGCTCGTGGACTCTTCCCAGATCATCGACAATGGTACGGCGGGTTTTGAGGCCTTTGGCAATGACAAAATCACGGCGGGTTTTAATTAGCCGGAGCTTATTCGGACTTTCCGTCATGAGTTTGTGCATCCGGCTCAGGACGTCATCTTTCTTACCACGGGGAACGAAGTCACCCCGAACGGTTCCACCAGCGGAACGGGCTGAATAAGCCGTATCCATGACATTCGTAAATTCTACGATTGCCCCGTTTTTTTGCCTTAAAACGTATAAGGACTTATTGAGCTTTACTACTTGTCCCATGTTAGGCTTCGTGATCAATTACTTGCCCATTGAAGGAAATGAGCAAATCAATGTAAAGGTTGAAAGGTATGCCGCTGAACCCTTTTTGCGTCAGCTGAAGGAGTCCCGAACGGTTAAGCTTTCGACGGTCCGTCAGCGAGCTTTTGGAAGGAGTAGACAGACACCCTTTCTTTTCGCCGTACGTTCCATCTGTTTTTCTGTACGCCAGATCGAAAACTGAGCCTGGTGAGCAGACTTCAGCAAGTACCCTGCTGAGTGGTATTTTGACTGCGTTTTTCATTGGTAATGCAAGGATAATTGAAGGTTAAAGGGCTGAATAGGACGGTTTTGCCGGGGTTATGATAGTATTTTGCAGTGTTTTGAAAGACAAAGCACTTATTGCCAGATCATTACGCTGAAAAATTCCAAAAAAGAAGCCTCTTTCTCTCTATCCCCTGGCCCGCACTTTGACGAAGGCGGCAATTGCCATTTACGAAAAACAGAATATAAAACCTGTAAGAGTGTACCGGGGTGGACCTAGGGTCACGGGTGGGAAGGGATTCTAACCCCCAGTACCTTCCTTTTTATTAACGATGTTGATAGATGTAGACTTGATTCTTCTGCCTTGACGCAGTTGGCAAGCATTTACGATACTTTGCCCAAAGGATGTAATCAATCGCATCTGTCGAGTCAGTCGCAAGCTCTCGATCTCGCTTCAGCTTGCCTTCAGAGCTCTTATCCTTCCCAGGCTTGGACTTATCAAAGGTCTGATCAACCGCAGTGCGTTGAATAGCCTTGATGACAGTAGCATTGTGACCTTGCTGTTGGTTGATCCTGATCCTAGGAGTTCTTTCACTATCCTCGCTGAGTAGCAGGTTGACCAAGGCATACTTGTCCTTGTGCGGGGGGTAGCTGGTCAGCTCCCTCCTGTATATTGTCCAGCCAGCGGCCTTGAGTATATCGCAGAACTCATCAAAGAAAGTCTTATTGGATGAAGAAGTACCCGCTGATCTGGAGTTTCCCCCCGGATCACCATAGACGTACAGTTCCTTCTTCTCATGAGTGCTGTAAGTATCCCTTAACCACTTGGCATTCTGTACCACCAAGCTATCCTTCTCAGAAATGGTAGGCTTGCAATACCGGCTATTAACCACCCGGAATTCACGGCCTACTTCCTGACAAACCACGGCCCAGCATATATCCGCATTGAAGTCCATGGAGACTTCCAGCGGCCTATCCTTTTTATAATCGTTGGTATCCCAAAGCGTTAGCCCGGACTTGTCGTCATGCTGGTAGGAATTGCCGTTGAAGTAGCAGTGTTTTCCCGTACTGAAAGAGAAATAGAAACCATTCGGCAATTGGCTCAGTCGCTCATTCATGACTTCCACCGCAAACTCAAGGGGGTCCGATTCGGCCCGTTGCCGCTCCAGGTAATCTTTGCCCAGGATCGGGTTATCCATACAGGTAGCCTCCAGAAAAAGGTACCCCGGTAGAATTTCCTGAAGCTGTTTTTGCGTCCATGCCTTCCGGGTTTCAAACTCTTTTTGCCAAAGTTCTTCTGTCTGGTAGATGTGCATCCCTTCAGCCGTCCAGGCCGCCGACGAAAAATCATAATGGCAGTGAAAAAGAGGGTCGTTTGAAAAATGCTTCAGGATATTTCCGCGAATGGTCTTTTTCAAAACTTTTGAAATAAAGTCTTGTGACATCGTAGCTGATTCATCATTCAAAAGTCCGTCACTACTCAAACCCCGGTGTGTTTCGGGCCGGTCCTGACTGGCAAACTGAATCACAAATCCCGTAATGAAACTCATGCAGTACTGATACCCGAGCCTTCCAATCGGTTTGTAGGGTTCGGGCCAGTGTGCCGGGGGTTTAAGGCCGATTACGTAATGCCCCCATGGATTTTTCTTCGGGTGATACTCATGGATACCCATGTAGGTCAAACTTTCCCGAATCGTAGGCAATACGACCAGATCAAGCTGTACATACGTCAAACCGGCCAGAATGAATTTAGCCCGGGGCATTCGGTCAGCAGCCATTCCTAACACTTTTCCGAGCGTATCCGTTTTGCCCGATCCACGACCGCCGATAAAGCTTTTTCGTTTAGCCCTGGACCTGAGAAACTTGATTTGCTTATCATTCGCAAATACCTGTTTTACAATAGTCATTAGTCGTCGGGGTCTAGCTCTTTTTGTGCTTTTTCGTATACGGTCATGTTGTTGATGAACACGTATTTGGCCGGTTTCCGGAAGTCATCCGGATTCAGTCCAATATCTTCCTGTTTGTGGTGTCCTGCCAGGTGATCCGCTTTATCCCGGGCCTTGACAGCCGCATCGTAATTCCGATCAGCCAGGGCCAGCGTTGCCACCGTTTCGTAAAAGTTGATGGACGAACGCTTACTGCCTTCTCTGGAGGCTTCCCCGGATAAGGAATACAGCATGGAGGCATCTTTGATGATTTCGTGAGCCTGACGGTCCTTAATGCCGTAAATCTTGCAGAGCATGGCCCGGATCATGTAATCCGGACGGCCGACGTTCATCAGCTCGTATACCCGTTCGTATTTCTGGAGGTTATCCCGTTCCGTTTGGGTCAGAGAGTCCTTCGCAGGCTGATCCGGGTCTGGCTCTAGTAGCAATTGCCCTGCGTAGTATTGCAGAAAGCGGCCAACTTTGCTATCGTCGGCCCGCATGAGCTTTTTGGCTTCTTTGGTTAGGGCTTTGGACATGGTTGAATGAAAAAAGGTCGCTACAATGTTGCAGCGACCTTTTTTTATAAAACAGGACGTAATACGCCCCTTATTCCTACTTTTGCAGCGTATCCCTGTGAACAGGGATTTGACATTTAATCATAAAGCCCGATCTGGATCAGACCGGGCTTTTTTATAGACTATTCCTCATAAGGCTTCTTATACGGATAAATAGATAGAAGTCTCCCATTTTTATCAATGTGTATTTGATAATACTCATCATCGTAATAAGAAGCTCTCAAATCATGTGCTTTGAACTCTATGCCTTCATCCAATCTCTTATCTATTTGACTCTGAACCTGACCAATAAGGGATCTCATAAGCTTGACGACATCCGTTAACTTATATTTAAAGGTTTCTTTTTGCTTAAATTCTTCAATTTGTAATTCCGAACAGTGCCTAACCATGATATGTAAGTACCGCTCGAAATCCAGATAAACAGAGTGTTTAGCTCCAAAAGTAGACATATTAATAGTTGAAAACATAACCGATTTCTGCCATAACACCCTGAAAATAGACCAGTTATCTTTTAATATATCATTCCATTTTTTTCTTGGAGCCGCTTTACGAAATTCTTTTTGCAAAAGTGCCTTATTCATCTTATACCGACTTGCATATATAGATTGTAAATCTGCTATTTCTTGTTCACTCAACTTTTGCCCTTCATCCTCCTTTATGTTATAGATAACTTCCCTTATATCAGGCCTTATAGTTTGAGTTCCCGGCTCGTAAATCTTGCTTTCCCATTCTTCTTTGCTAATAGATTCTCTGTAGTAAAATATCCTCGAAGCATAATATGAATTCCATTCAGAGTCAATTAATGGGTATAATTCATCTTTAATCCGCCTTGAATACAGATTTATCATTGCTTTATAGGCCTTGAAATCGCTTAAGTCTACTTCCACCTTATATCCAGGTAAATCTTTCTTACCCGTATCTTTAATTTCATTTTTGAAAAAATCCCCCCCTATTGAACCTACTTCGAATACATCAGAGGCTAAAAAACCATTTCTAAGCAATTGCTCTTTTTTTTCGATATCGGGTTCTGGATAGTCCGATAGTTCAAACTTAACATACCCGTCATTCTTAGGAATTGGGTTTTGTTTCAAAAGTTTTTCTAAATCTTCTCTATTACGGCGATTGTAGCTAATAACCCCCATAATCTCTTTACCATATTTTTGAGCAGATTCAGAATTATGATGAAATTTAACAGTCAAAAAGCTATCATTCTTACCAAACATTGCATAGAGCTCTACTACAGAAAAAGCCATAAACCCTTCCTTCAAAGAATTTATATATTCTAAAATCACCTTAATGTTATTTTCAAAATTCACCTTTCTAACAAGTAACTCCTGTTCTTTACTTTCATCTTTAGGAATAACCTTGGAATTTTCTTCAATTTCTCTATCCACCCTTTCAATGATTGATTCTAAAACCTCAATTAGTAAATAATTTTGGTTCATAGTATCCACTCTTGCCTTATCTTGCATAGTATCAAGTCTTTTAGTATACAACACTATATGATTAATTTACAAAAGGTTATCAAACAAAAAATCCCCCTGATCCATTCACCAGGGGGATGCCGCAAGCCAAAGGGCTCCGATCTCCAGAAAAAAGTATATCGTCAATGCTTCAAAGGCTCCTTAAACAGCTTCATCAGGTCTTCGTTCTTACCTGAATTAACGCCTTCGCCAAAATAATGCTCTTTCGTACCTACCCACCACCAGCTGAAGGAAGTGAAATGTGGTCCCGGCGTAGGAACATCTATGTAAAAATTACCATAAGACTCAGCGTCAACTTCCCGCAATTCTCCTTGCGAAGAAAAAACCGGCACCCCCAAAAATAGCAATTGCACTACAATTTCCCCCTTGAAAGGTTGGGGGGAATCGTTATGAATCTGGAAGAATACCCGGCGTTCTCCTTTTTTGAGCTTCTTGGTAATCAAATGAATGACATTCATGCGAGTAAACAGA
>CAJYHS010000133.1 GCA_913774715.1 uncultured Siphonobacter sp.
ACTTTTGAGTGGTCAACTCAATGGACCAGCCCTGAAATGAAATTCCTAACCAATCGGGCAAAATAGCCATTTGTTCCTCAACGGATACCCTAGCGGTTAACTCATGGGTATAGACAAACCCGGTTTGTCCTACGCCGTGCACGTGCGAAAAGCTACCTTCGCTGGAAGATTCAGCGTGCGAGTGAGCTTTGTGCCCGTGATGGTGGTGATGGTGGGGTACAAAGTCGTGCCTTACCATCAGAGTAACGGTAAAAAGCAGCAGGCGGACAATGTACTTTTTCCAATTCATTGCCGTAAAGGTAGGCCTTTCACGTAGCTATTTTAGTAAAGGAAAGACGGTTTATTTAAGGGTACACTAAAATTTTATCTAAGAGAGCAAAGGATAGACGCTTCCAAATAAGCTTTTTGAATTAGGAGTCTTAAAAATTAATTCCAAACTGGAAGCCGGGAGTGAAGGCTGCCCCGTGATTGTTTCCAAAACGTAGGGCTAAGGGCAAGGCTACGAAGTAACCGTGATGTTCTTTCTTTATAACCGTTTTGGAGAGAACAGGGGTGAAGCCATACCGGCCCGACGTTTCAAAGGCCGCTCGAAGGGCCATTACATATCCTTTAGGGAAACGCAGCAAAGCTCCCGGATGAAAAAGAAAATTAGACATTCGGCTCCCGCCGAATTCAGCCCGAATGAAGGGCACAAACTCTGCTGAAAAGCCTACTTTTTCACTCTTCCAGAGATTAAGGCCAATCGGGAATCCAACCTGGTAATAGGTTTTAAAATTAGGCGTTACCTGACCTTCGCTAAAACTTACAATCGGGTGCAGCACGCCCACGTACCCGGTAACTTTAGGAGGTTCGGTAGATTGGCCCAGAGCGACCCCTTCTAAAAGTAAGATAAGTTTCACTAGTAAGAGCAATCGCAAAATCGAAGTCAGGCTTCGCTTGAAGGCGTAAGTAAATAGCATGAGTAGGCAACGGGATTTGATAGCGTCACCCTGCAAGATTAAAGCTCATCCTGAAGCTAAAATAGAACGCGTATTTCCTTTGGAACCAGCTTTACTTTTTAGCCTGCTTTTTTCTGAATTGGTTAGGCGTTATGTCCATGTACTTTTTAAAAACCCGGGTAAAGTGACTCTGGTCGGAAAATCCGGTTAGATACGCAATCTCGGAAAGTGAATAGGTGCTAGAGCGAAGCAGGTGCAGGGCTTTGTCGATTCGTTGCTGTTGCAAATACTCGGTAAAGGAGGTATTTTCAAAATACCGGGAAAATTCACGGGAGAGATAACTTGGATTGACGTTCACGTTTTCGGCTAACTCCTGAAGCGTAAGCGTAGAATCGAGATTATTGTCAATCAACTGCCGTAACTCATGCACCCAATCGGGTACTTTGGTTTTCTTCTGATGATCCAGGTAGGTATGATAAATTTCCAGTAGGAGCTTTTCCGCGGGAGTCTGGATGTGTTTTTGCTGATAGAGCTGGCTAGCCCAGGTATATAACGCATCGTAAAGAATGAAGCCCTGAGCGAGTAACGCTTGATCGTCGGTGATATTGAAAGCCAGACCAGCGGAGATGGCCCATAGCCCCGGAGATTGATTGGCTAGGGAGTGATCATCCGTATCAGCACCGCGAATAATGGGAGCCATGCGGTACAGAGCGGGGTCCGTGAGCTGATGTTTCTTAAGGATATAGTCAAACGTACAAAATCGTTCATAATGAGTATACTCTGCACCGGGAACATCAAACGCAATGGCATCTAACGTTGAAGCCATTAGTAAAACCTCTGATTCAGGGGCAAATAGAAATTCGGCCTCTGGGTCAATGAATCGGCGGATGAGCCAAGGGCAGGCTAAACGGTCAATCTTGGGCCGTTCACGGGTAATCCATTTCATGAGGGATGTTTTTTAGGCAAACCTATGACAAATGGTTAATCTCTCCAATAACCTATGCTAACGGCTTGGGGTACTACAGTTTACATTTTTTAAGTGTCATTTATAAAAAGTTATAAACACTGAACTTTTTGATTGCCCTTTTACTACCCACATATTTCGAGCTCTAAGTGTGCTCGTTCAGAAACATTAAAGATTAGAGGAGATGGGCTAAGAGAGGGAACGAACTAACGGAGGGATCGTGCCAATCGTTAGTCTATCCAATGAGAGAACAATGGTTCCTTTATCAATGACATAGGTGTAACGTACTGGTTCAATTCAACGGGCCAGCAACTAGCAAGTGAGTCAGTAACTCTATGAGCCTGGTTCTCAGTAAATGTCCAATGTTTTCCAAATTGGATCATTACAAGGTGTCTTTCCAAGTACCTACTGATTGATCAGCTATAATGGGCATGAAAACTTCTGATTGATCGCGACAGCCCATAACTAAAAGAAGGCTTACCTAAAAGAGCCTTTTCGCAATCAATACAAAAGTTATTGTTCTACTAGCTAACACCCTATTATCTGCTGCTAGGTATTAATTTAAATACAATAAAATTATACTTTGACTTTGAGAATTGACTTTATAAATCTCTTTCTCAATCAAATATTCATTGTATATTATTACCTAGAATATATTTAATCTATACATCGAATCTAGTATAGTTGGCTATGGAAATAACTTTGCATGAAATGATAGCAATAGAGCTCTTAGATTCAGTCTAAGAGCTCTACTGCTGTTATATTAAATGGAATATTTATAATAATGAGCTAAGTAGAAATAGTTTAATTGGGCTCAAGCGTTAAAGACAAATAAACTGAACAGATAAATAGGCAATAAGGCCTAGCAATTGTTCCACCTATGTGAATCTTGCATATAGGTAATATCACTTAACCGATTTGCTTGCCAGTAGTTACGGTAGCCGTCCTGATAATTTATGCTACACACATACTGGTTCATCTTCGGGGGTAACAAGTTCTTTTAACTTAGCCGCTATATTGGCCATCGTATCTTCAGCCGTATTTAAGCCGCTTCGAGAGCCCAACAATGGACTGATTTCTCGAAGAGCCTCATATGTTGTTTTATGTATAATAGGAACGAGCAGATCACGGGCTAACAATGCTGAAAGCTCTTTGTCAGCAATGCCTTCTCCTTTAATGCGTTTTAGAAAATCAGGGGTTACTAAGACAATTCCTACTTTCGATTTTGCTAGACCCTTATCAATTTCGCGTAGCAATGGAGAGCCAAGCAGCACGTCCTTTTCGCTAAACCAAACTGTAACCCCGCATGATTCAAGCAAATCATGAAGTTCTTTAGCAGCTCCTTTCCGGTCGTCCCAGGCATGGCAAAGAAACACATCCCTTAGATCAGGTAACGATATCCTTCTTTCAATGCTCTCGCGGACTGGTGTAAGTGTCCTTATCTCAGCAGGGGTATATAGCACAGAAGAACCTGTTTTAGACCAACGGGGTTTTGTACTGCTGCTAGATCCACCGCTACTACTTCGACTATTTCCTGAAGAATAATAAGAAGGATATGAGTAAGAACTCGATCCATAACTACTATAGCGGCTGTATGAACCGCCACATGCAGGGCAGGCCGCTCGTCCGCTTTCGGTGCGATGACCATATCTTGGGGCTGTACATCTTGACATGTTGTAAAAATAATATAATTATAGAATATAACTGAATATTTACATATTATTCATATTAAAAGTATTCTATAGAGGATGTTACGAAGCTGATTTACATGCTTTAAAGGTACATCTGATAGAAGTTATCTTTGATAATGACATCAGGAACCGATGTCTTTCACAGATAAGCATCACATACATAAATACGACCTGTTTCAGGGGATTCTCATCGGCATCGCTCTGAAATAGGTTTTTTATAACCGCCTGAAAGCCTGTAGGGTTTAAGGATACAGGCCGAGTGTCCAGGAGAGTGGATTTCTGAAACAGCAGTAGTGTCTTATAGGCGTACTTAGATAACTACCATTCAAAAGCCCCTTTTCGGGGGCTAAATCGTTACGGTTTTCGGGCGAGTTGAGTCAACAGCAGACCAATATCTTTGCCCTCCACCCGTGGAGCATTCGGGTACATCAGCCGGCCCGATTTATCGAAGATCATGTACCGGGGAATGGCATCCAGTTTGGCTTTTTTTAGAAAAGCCGAAGTCCGGTGATTGACGATGAGGTAGTTTTCGCGGTAGTCACTCAGCTTTTCCTTGACGCTGGCTTTCTGCCAGGACGTCTTGTTATCATCAATGGAGAGGTAGACAAACACGACTTTCTCCTTAGAAAGCGACTGGCGTAGCTCCTGGGATGCTTTCATGGCCGCCCGGCACGGCATGCACCAGCTCGCCCAGAAGTCCACATAGACGATCTTACCGGCATGCTTCTCAAGGACCTGCTCCAGCTTAGCCTTCGCACCGGATTCCTCCAGCAACGCAACGGAGGTAATATCCTTTCGGCTGCTGTCAAACTCCAGGGAAAAATCGTTGTAGCTTCGCGTGAGCAGGTCCTGATTCCTGACTTCTTTTTCATAGATCTGATAATACTTCCTGAAATCCTCGAGTGAAAACGTGGAATAGATCCGGTGGATTTGTTTGGTTAACAGATAGTCTTTAGCCGGCGTTGAAAACAGATCTGAGCGGCGGGTTTGATCAAAGATTTCCCGGTAATCCGGCGTCTCCCCCTGATGACTCTTCACCAAATGAACCTGATTGACAATCAGTTGTTCTTCGATAGCGTCCACTAGCTTGGGATAGTAGAAATGATCGACGATGGCGGGAGTTTGCATGTCTTTGGAATGTAGGAGCGTGGCGATGGCCTCTTGGGATAGCTCGCGGGCTTCCATGCCTACCAGATGCCCCAGCAAGCGGGTTCTGGTCGAGTAGTAGGCATAACAGGCCGGCGAGAGTGCATCCGCCGCAAGCAGGGAGTCCAGCAGCTGGTTTTGTCGGTCCAGGGAAAACAGAACCGAGGACCTGAGCTGGTCTTTATGTTCCGCGGTAAGTTTGAGCCCGCGTTCCATTTTCTGCCGACTACTCATGGTATTACTTTCCTTTCGCATCTTTTCGTCATTGAGGATGCGTTTGACATTGAGATGGTTCACATTCATATAGCTACCCACCGGTGTATACGTTTGAGTTGCCTGCAGGTGCGTCGCTAGTTTTTCAAACTGAAAATCGTAGGCTTTCGTGGGTCGATTGAGAATCGTGACGTCTATAGTGGGGTTAGTGGGCCGGGTGGATGGGTGATAGGTAATCTGAACCGAATCCCCGGGCTGAACGACGTATTCTTCAAAATCAAAAAAGTTCTTTCTCACCCGAAGCACGGCATAGTCATGGGTGATGGGCTGGATGAGCGAACGAATCTGTTCTCCTTTGGTGTAATCAATTGTGGTTACCTGTTCTTTATCACATAGTTCCACCACGTTTGTATTGCCGAGCCAGATGGTCTTGGTATGGTAAAAGAACTGTTCAATCGTAGGGTTGTTGCCAAACAGGATGGTGATGGGCTTGGCAGGGCTAGGATTACCCAAACATCCAAAGCTGGAGAAAATTAGCAGGGCGAGTGCAGTGAAGATGTATTTCATAAGCGTAGGTATAGAAAAGTGAACGAATGGAATCAGTCATGCTGACGATTTAGGCATAGGTTTACCCGTGCATAGCGAAAGCATGCAGGTGGTAGCGGCCCTGTTTCTCATTAGCTTAGCTAAAGGATCGACAGGTCATTTGGGGCCAGGTATGGCCACGGATCCGTGTGTAAGACTCAGCTAGAAATAAAAAAGGCACGATGACGTGATAGGGTGCTCACTCGAAGGCAATGAGAAACGGGAAGCCAGGCGAAGAGGATCATAGCAGCGTAGGTTGAGAGGTTTGAAATTCTGAAAGCAATGATATAAAAAAAATCAAATAATAACTAATTGTTTAGTTATTATTTGATTAGTGATCATAAGAAGTGAGATTTACCGCTGGTTTGTACTCTTTATCCTTAGATCAACTTAACCTGTAACTGATCATTCAAAAATCATGATACGTTTTTAAGTATCTGTTCCTTATTACTACTCACTGTATGACTGTGGGATGCAATTTATTGACTATCAACTATTGTCTACTTCCAAACAAGAAATAGAGCCCAACCAAAGTTATAAAACATCTACTTAGTCAACACTACTTAATTGCCTTAGTAAGCGATGAGTATAAAGTTATGATTAGATTACAAACAATGTAAACTTAGAACAGAAAGCATCTGGTACATTGAAGATCAAGTAACGTTAAAAAAGATGTATATGATGGCTTTAGCAAGCGATGAGCTGGTGTATACTACATTAAATTAAAAGGCTTAAAGTTCTTACTCAGCAATACATTTCAATGAACAAGTCCCTTAGAAAACCTATGCCCTAGTAAAGTCATCATTCAGCTTAACATATAGACACTTTTATAAAATTGACTGCTACACTAATACGAAAGTTTTAAGTTCTGATAAGAAAATTAAGTTGCTATATTTTTTACGTATACACTAAAGAATAAAATAATCGTTATGCTGGCATGTTCGATTCTAAACCACATTCATATGAAACTGATTTATAGTCTTTTGGCCTTCTCATTACTTAGTTTTAGTTCTTGTAAAAAATGTAAGGATTGTTGTGAGCCTTCTATAAGTTACGATCCTGCAAATCCTGACTCTTATGCCAGTTGTAAAGCTCCTGAGGTAGCTCAAAATATCATTGGTTCCTGGAAGTTTGAAGCACACGGCATGGACTCTGCTAATATAACCAGATCAGGATATATTACTTTTGATGCCTTAAATAGAATTTCCGACCCTGATTCTCTTTTGCAAAATCGCCTCAATTTTGAAACAAATAATCCTGGGGTTCCCCCTACTTCTTTTTATAGACCAGTCATTTCCAAAAACTATAAAACAGCAGGTAAGCGAGTTGAGTTTGAACTCTACTATCTCCATCCTAGATTAGGAAAAACCTATGGTCAGGGATGGACTTTTGAAGTCGTTGAGAATCAATGTAACCGAATAAAAATGATACCTCCCGATAATCTTAACAAACATAGGTCTGTTGTATTAACTCGATAGAAGGAAAAATATCTGCACTAAACTTATAATATTTTACAAAGAACCCTTGAGAAACCCTTATGATTGAAAAATTCACCGCCCCGCTGCTTTTCAGTCTTTTAACGTTCGTTTGTGAAAGGATATATGGCCATCAAAACTTTATTTTTCCGCCCCAATCACACTTCATATCCCCAATAGGAAGTCTAACGATAAGTTTTAATTCGCCTATATCTAGATTATCTCTTAAGATTACATTTTTTGCTGAATACTTGAATAGGGAATGACTCAAGGGCAACTCTGCCATACCTAATGGATAAGAATACGCATCAAGTATATGCTGGTTTGCATCTGTCTTGATGATTAGTATTTCTTGGCCAACACCATACTCTGGTTCATCAGTCGGTTCACCTGTATAGACTTCTCCAGTACTAGTAGATATAAATTTATAATAATGGTATTTCCCTGGTATGGGTTCAAAATAATCCTCTCGCTCAGGAGTTTTGGTA
>CAJYHS010000134.1 GCA_913774715.1 uncultured Siphonobacter sp.
GCATTACCCCATCCGGTAGCTGTGTATAAAGGAACGTCCAATCCTGCTTTAATAGCGAGAGCTTTTAAAACCCGCAAGTGATCTGTACCCAGCTCCGCGTAAGGATTTACTTCGGTAGCAACGCCAACGCCTTCCTGATTGGTGTTGATGTCCCTTTCGGCTACGGTGAAATCGTAAGGCTGTCCGGGATAAGTAAGTCCCCAGGGGGAAGAAGAGTGCTGGTATTCATTTTCCAGCTGAATGCCCCAGACAGGCCCGCCCTCTTTGAATAAGAGCCCCCGAAGTTGATGTCCAATTTGTTTGTAGAGTCGTTCAACATAGGTCAGATAACCGGCATCATTCGAGCGAACCGAAAAAGGCTTCGACATGAGCCAGTCAGGTAAGCCCCCGCTACGTATTTCTCCGTGTCCAAACGGACCAATTCTGACCACAGCCCGAAGCTGGTGCTTTTTGCAGAGTTCAAGAAAGTAACGAAGATCCCGTTCTCCCGTCCATACAAACTCACCTTCTTTTTCTTCGTGCATATTCCAGAAAACGTAGGTAGCTACCAGGGTAACACCCCCTGCTTTCATTTTTAGCAAAGACTCTTCCCAGTACGCCCGTGGGTAACGACTGTAATGAAATTCACCCGTAATGGGGATGCTGGGCTGACCATTGATGGAGAGGTAATAATTGGTTAGGGTTAGGTTCTCCCCCTGTGCATTCTGGCCACCTAATTTGAGATGAGCTTCACGGATGGCAGGTGGATTCCACTGACTTAAATCAATGGTGTGAACCTGCGACTGAGCAGTAAGTATGCTGATAATCAGTCCGCCCCAGCATAAGATTATTTTCATACGAGATTAGCTTTGTCTACCTCAAGAACCGCTTTATGTTGATACACCCCCAGATGATTGACGTTGAGCTCCAGCACTTTTTCAAAACAGGTGTGAGCCTGTTCTACTTCTACCAAACCGAGGTAACCTAATCCCATCATGTACAGACAATGGATGTAATTCCGCTCATTGAGATCGGCATCAAACACAAGTAAGTCCGGCAGCGACACTGCAAAATAATCCAGCTTGATGTCATCGTTGAGGTGAGCCTGACCAAACGCAATCAGGCGTTTGAAGAGCCGTTCAGCCCCGCCTTGATCTCCCAATTTTTTTCGGGCCAAACCCTGGTAAAATATCTGGTCGGGCTGGGCATCATTGTAGAAAATGGCCTGAGTGGGTTCCGATTGCCCTTGTGTGGCTTTTTCAAAATATTCGCGAGCTGTATGTTCATCGTTCAAACCTCCGTACGCTAAGCCCAACAGGTAAAAGAGGTCATTCTCAGGAGTGCCAAAGAGCTTACCTTCTCCCAGGTTATGAGGGTAATCCTGAGCCTTTTGCAGAAGAATCAGAGCTTGCTCAAACGCTTTAGCTTCCAGCTTCTTTTTAGCCAGTTCAGTAAGAGCGATCCGATACTGGGTCGTTACTTTTCCCTCTCCGCCTTCCCAGGGATGAAACTGACGTTGAGCCAGTAACTCCAGGGCTTTTTCGTGATGACCCAATTGATTATAAAGCGTAATACTTTCCAGATACAGATCATCCCGCTCCAACGTTTGCGGCCATTGTTTTTCTAATAACTCCAGGCGTTGCAAAGGGTCATGATTGAGTTTCTTGTAAAGCTGATCCAACTCCATTAATACTCTGGAATCGCTGGGATCAAGAGCGTAGGCTTTTTCCAGCGTTGCCAAAGCCTTAGGAATGTCCTGAACCTTATTGTGATAGGCCAGTGTAAGATTACGCCACACCGTCGGGAAATCAGGGGCCTGTTCGGCCGCTTTCTCCCAACAGCTGATGGCTTCTGTATATTGACGATGAGCATACCAGAAATTTCCCAAGGCATAATACGCATTTGGACATGGGTGAGCGGACTGTTGAATGACCCATTCCAGCACTTTTTTCTCAGCGAGTCGATTTGGAAATAGAAAATCAGGGCTGGCCTCTTCTGCTTTTTTCAAATCCTTTGCGTAGGCACGGCCCGTTTTCGCCTGAATGAAAGCTCTCAGGAAGTAAACCATCGCATAGATTTCGATCTTATTTTCTATATAAGCATCGAGAAGTGAAAGGGCTTCTGCATACTGACCAGCCGTTACGTAATCCAGGGTGTAATCCAGATACGTGTGAACATGGTCCCGCATCCGTTCCTGATACGTCAACCAGGTTTTATTATCTCCCATCTGGCCTAGTTCAAAAGCAAGGGTGTATTGAAACAAATCAAGCTTTAAACTTTCTCGGGCATATGAGGTAGCTTCTGTAATACGTCCTAATTTGCGTAAAATGAGAACTTTTAAATGTCGGGCGGTAAAACCGTGGGCATTGCGTATAAGCGACTTTTCGATGTGTCCCAGAGCCGTGATAAAATCGGCTTTCCGGCAATCCAGACGAGCCAGTTCCAGATACGCTACATCCTGAAGAGCCGCATTCCAGGTGCATTTATAAAAAGTCGTATAGGCTTCCTCATATTGTTCCAACTGAACGAGGCATAGTCCCAGGTTGTATAAGGGTTCCGCTTCGTAAGGATTTGGATTTCGCTGGGTTAAGGTATCAATGGCCCGACGGAAGAAGGGTTCAGCTTTGTTCCATTGTCCACGTTTGTAATACCATAGTCCCAGGGCGTTATTACAGCGAACGTCTTTGGGATCCCGTTGTAGAGCTTCTTCATAATAATCTGTCGCCAGGAACGTAGCGTGACGGTATTGCTCCAGATGCAAGCCCGTCAGATAGAGTTGCTCTGTATTTTCCACTTCAGCCGGAGATTTAGCGGCCTGGGCAGCTTCCGGTATCTCCACTTCTGTAGGAGCTTCCGGTTGATATTCTACTAATAAGATTCCTGCCGATGAGAATACCTGAAGCTTTAACAATCCGGGTTGCTCTTCTTTTTCAAATAAGGTAGTCTGAAAAGGATGTTCAGGGGAAATGTCTACGGTAATTTTGAATAAAACCTCATGATTCCGAAGGACTTGTACCACTGCGTTGGGATACTCAGCCATCGTATAA
>CAJYHS010000135.1 GCA_913774715.1 uncultured Siphonobacter sp.
GTCAGCGTCATCAGTAAAGCTACTACGAGGCAGTAAAACCCCAGCACGTTATGCAAATCATAATTCACGCGTTTGAGACTAGCTTTCCATTGGATGGAAAAGGCCTGCTCCCGGTTGCGTTTGTCCCATTTTTTAGGCCACCAGAGCACTACTCCCGTCAGTAACAAAACCAGAAAAATGGCCGTTGTCCAGCTGACTACCTGATGACCTACTTCATCAGGTAACCATAGCTGCGTATGACCTTCGAGAATGAAGTGAAAGAAGTTTTCATGATCCTCCTGAGCCAGCACTTTGCCCGTATACGGATTAACAAAAACCAGTGAATCCGAATTTTCAGGCGTGATTTTTACTGGGGCATCGAGTCCATAGTACCACAGCTTTCTAACCTCTAATTCAGGCAATTGCTCCATAACTTTAGCCCGAATCACCGAAGGTGGCAGCAAAGCCGCCTCTGCCTTGGATTCGATGTGCCAGTATGGACGCAGGGCATGAGTGATTTCCTGTTCAAATACCAGCGCACATCCCGTAATGCTTATGATCACGATGGGAATCCCCGTCACGATCCCGATCCAGAGATGGAACCAGTCGTTGGCTCTTTTCAGCCAGGATTTTTTCCTGGAAGCAGGTTTTGAAACGTGGGTGGCAGTAGACATGAGGGTAAGCTCGTTTCGTTGGTCAGACACCAAAGCCAGGAGAAAATTTCCTGGCTTTAATTGGGTAATGTAAGGAAGCAGGAATCTTACTGTAACTTGTCCAGGCGAGAAAAGGACGTATACCCACCCTGGATTTGCAGCCCTTTACTTACTTTATCGGTAGCTGAATCGTAAATCCAGATGTAATCAGTGCCTTCGCCCGAAAGTACCGCGATATAGGCTTTTCCATTGTCAACGTATACGTTACGCTCACTACCAAGTCCGTCGGGGATCTCGGTGAGTTTTCGAAGCTCTTTACCCGTCGATAGATTCAGAATAGAATACCCGAATTTGGTATTGCTATACCCCGTAGCCACCTGATATTTAATGATGGCTTTGCCGTTGCCTAAATTCATGAAAAGTCCAGCGGCGGGTTCTTTTCCAAGGGCTACACTGCCATCCACGTAATAGGAAGTATCCAGTACATCCGAACCCTTTTTGATGCGGTAAATGGATTTAGCCGAGTACGAACCGTCTGACAGGACGCCATTCCAGCTGGTTAGAAAGTACATGTCGCCCTGCTCATCGACAAACGAAGTAGCAAAATAGCCCGAAGTATTCCCCAGACCCGCCGTGCGATCATCCGTTGATAATTGCGTTACGGCAAAAGCAGGATAGGAAACCGCCATAGTGTAGAGTTTCTTATAGAGAGCGTAGGTAGTGGTATTAACCATGATAGTTGAGAAATACAGCTTTCCATCTTTATACTGAATATCTCCCCCTACGCGGTAAGCGGAGTAACCCGTAGGAATTTCGGGCAGACCCGTTACCGTACCGTTAGTAATGGCCAGGGTGGTAGTGTTGATAATGGCATAGTTAATGGCTTTGCCCGAAGCCGCCAGACCAATCATGACCAGCGTGTTCTCATCAATCCAGGTATGACCCGCTAGCGAAGAAAAATAGGTAAAGGGCACCTGTTTGACCGTGCTGACAGCCCCATCTTTAAGCTGATATTTACCCAGGCGACCTTCGGTGGTGTTGTAGTAGTAATAATAGCCTCCGCGGGAAATCACAGAGTTGTTCAGCGTAGTAGTGACATCGATCCCATTGCCTTCGAGTTTGGTGCTGCCTTCGCTCAGGCTGCTTACACCCATAATGTAATAACTCGTATTCGGCCAGCTACCCAGCTGCGTCCAGATGCCAAAACTCGAGGCTACGGGTTCTACCCTGCTCGTTTCTTCTTTTTTGCTACAGCCCGAAAGGGCAGATAGTGCCGTCAGGACAAACACAAAAGTTCTACAGAACTTTAACATGATGATGTAAGGATTAAAATGAAATGATGGGAGTTACTTGAGAAAATAGCGGAACTTGACAAACAAAGCCCGCCCCGGTCTTTGCAGTCGAAAGTTGTCGAAGGCCAGCTGATTGGTCAGGTTTTTGGCTTCCAGCGAGAGGTTATACCGGCCATTTTCGAGTGAATAGGCCAGCATCAAATTATGAATCAGCTGTTTGGGAATGATTTCTAATGAGTTAGTGGTCGCAAACCCTTCCCAGGAGCGGTAATACCAGTGGGTATAAGAAGTACTCCAGTTGACTTGCAGGCGAGAGGCTTTCTGCCAGACATTACTCCGCCCCCAACCCAAATCCAGGTTACCAAACATCCAGGGCTGGTTGGGCACTTTTTTCCGATACGTGGCCGAGACCGTTCCAGACCCGCTGTTATTGACAAAGCGGGTGTTATCCAGAGCATTCTGATACGTTACATTCAGCATAGCACTAAAGCCAGATCGGTCGTTGTAGCGTACCTCGGCATCGGCTCCGCGAATGAGCACATTGGAAAGGTTTTCGTATTTGATCTGATTATTACTGTATTGATTGGCGTAGATAAAGCCTTCGGCCTTGCGTAAGAAAGTAGAGGCTTCGGCATATACGTTATGACTACCCTTCTGACGACCATAAAAACCACCTAGATTCAAATTATCACTCGATTCTGGGTTCAACTCCAGGTTATTGATGACTTGGTACCCGTCACCAAATACTTCGTTTACGTCCTGCAGTCGGTAGGTATGTTCGTAAGAAGCTTTAATTCCTGAATTCTTATCGATTTTGTACACTGAAGCCAGCCCATACCCAACATACGGTTTGAAACTATGCATCGGTACGTAGCGGGCCAGACTCAAATCGTACTGCTTTTTATCCGTAGCAACGCCGTAGAATTTACCCATGAAGGTATTCGTCAGCCGATCCCAGAATTTTTGCTGATAAGCCAGTCCCACCAAGTGTTTACTTAACCGGCCCGGAACGTCGTCTTCCGTCGCTACCAGCGAGTTATAGGTTTCATTGGTCACCTGGTCAAACGTGTAGTTGACATTCAGATCATGATTTTCCGCCAGGTGATAGTTGGCATTCAGCCGGGTAAAATAGCGGGGCCGGGTTACCTGCGTGATGCGGTAACTACCCGTTTCGGGATTCCCCTCAATGTACTGGCCATCCCAGTAATACTTGCGAAGTGTGGTATCAGCCAGGGCGTATTCATCCCGGGAATAGGTTGCATAAAGATTTACGTCCAGATGCCCATTCACTAGTCCATCCTTTTTGTAGCGTACACTCAGGTTACGGCCCGTGCCGTTGCGGGTAACGGCTCCGTATACGATAGACTGACGCACACCCGTTTGCACCTGTTTATCGTAGGTGGTATAACTAAAGCCCAGAAACAGGACATCCGCCCACTTTTTATTAACCAGCCCAATTTCAGCCTGACCCATCCAGGAACGGTAGCGATCGTGGAAACGTCGGGCATTGGTGATAACAAACTCATTATTCTCAAAATCCCGGACTTCTACCTCCCGCATGAGGTAGTTATTCAGCGAATAATTAAAGAAAGAAGAACCCTTCAACACCAGTCCTAACGAAGGCTTAACCCACTGGCCGGTGATGGCACCCTGGTGCGTCTGAAACGAGCCGTAGCTATGACTTACATCCAGGTAATTGCTCAGCGATTTATTCGTTACGATATTTACCGCTCCACCCAGAGCATCACTGCCGAGTTCAACGGGAGCCACGCCTTTATAGACTTCAATCCGTTCGGCCAGGTTAATGGGAATATTATTGAGATTCATGGCACTACCCATAATTTCCAACGGAATTCCATCGAGAAAAAACTTGATGGATTTACCCGATAAGCCATTGATGGAAAACTCAAAATCGGAGCCCATCCCGCCCTGCTCACGGATTTTAATGCCCGTTGAGCGGTTTAATACCTGCCCTAAATCAGCAGTGGTATTGGCCAGTTTTCGGGCATCAATGGCACTTACAGCAAAAGCCTGCTCTCGAAGTTGCTGAGTTTCGGTTTTCCCGTGCACGGTTACTTCATCCATGTTTACGGAAGAAGCCGTCAGCACTACTTCTAGTGTCACGACGGGCTGAGCACTCGTAGCCGAAACTGTTTCTTCGATCCGAGTATAACCAATGCTGGAAAATTCGAGGATATAACTACCTGCTTTACTTAAGGCTAACTCATAAGCCCCTTTACTATCGGTATGGGTTCCGGTCTGGCGACCCTTGATTTTCACGCTTACGCCTTCGAGGGCTTCTCCATCCAAACCGGAAACTTTACCCGTAACCTTAAACTGAGCCATCACTCCCATTGAAGTCAGGGAGAGGAATACCGCTAGAATGTAAAAGAGAGGTTTTTTAGAACACATGGGGTAGAAAGATTACCGGAATCAGAAGCCTTAGCTATTCTGATTTCCCCCATAGTTGCTCAGACGGATTAATCCCGCAATACCATTTGAAGATATTTTATATTTTCATCACAAACCCTTACTTACCAGACTATTACCCCATAAAAAACTAGAATCATATTAGCGTATATCGGCTCCTTACTGATCCTTAGAAAATAAATAAAAGCCTTTTAATAAATTTTAACGGGGGTAGTTCGCTGCTGATCCATGGCTTCCTTTTCTTGATATAAAATTTAGAAAAACATGCCTTACTCTTAAGCCTATGAAATTCTTGACCTTGTCTATTCTATGCTTTATCATGGGTATTTCAATCGCCCCAGGACAGAACCGACCGAGTACTAAAATTTACTTTTACTGCTGGCCTTCCAGTTCCCTTACCATTACCCAGGCTCCTGACCAACCCATTAAAATTAGTAAATGCACTTTATTGGAAAGCTCAGTCGATAGTATTGGTATTCAAATCACTAGAAAGAAGAGCGTTTATCTGCATTTTGAGCCGGGGAAAACCTATTACTTCCAGCGAACCTTGACTGATGACATGAGTTTGGATGCCACCGGTGTGCTCACCTCAATGACCGAAGAAACGTTTTGGCTTAATGCTCATTTTTCAAGAATCGGAACGTATCGCCATTACCGCTTAGATACATTATCAGGCTTGCAATTGGTCGAAGAAGAAAAATAGTCCTTCACTGAAGATAGAAACCCATTGAAAAACAGAAGGAGTCCGTCTGATTTCAGGCGGACTCCTTCTGTTCAATAAGCCAAAGCTTTCCCTACCTAGGCATGACTCATCTGGCCTACTTTCATTTTTACGGGTTCTTCACTGGGCTGAAGGCGTTTTTTCTGCATCATTTTCCAAAGGATAAATCCGCTGATGAGCGAAAGACAGAGAAATAACACGTCGATGAAAAGAATGTCGTAAGCTTTATTTTTAAAGGTAACCCAGAACCAGTTTCCGCGAACGATCCCGTCGAGCAAAGGGAGCATAAAACAGGTAACTACTGATAAAAAGGTGGACTGACGATTCACTAAATCCAAATCCCGGCGAACGAGGAAATACACACTCAGGATTAACCAGGGGTAAAAATACCAGTGATAAATATCGCTTTGACCGGGTTTCTCCAGAAATAACAGAACTACCATCGCAAAAGCCGTCACGGGTAACATACTCAGACTGGAAGAGAGGTATACGTTTGCCGTCCAGAAATTGAACTTGCGTTTACGGGCGGGGATATTCTTCTTATCCCGGGCTACCAGCCAGATCATTACGCCTGAATTAATCACCAGGCAGCCCATAATGCCGAGTGCAAAATAGATCACTTTCAGCGGTCTACCCCCAAAATCACCAAAGTGCAAATGATAAATAAAGCCCTTAAGGGTCTGAATGTAGGAAGGAGTTTCCAGCGGTGAGGTTTCAGAGATAACCTTCTGATCTCGAACGCGGTAAATGATTTCTCCCAGTCCGTTAAGCTGAGCTTGGGTGTGGGCTTTGCTTTGCATGACTACGTGCATGTTGTCATCCCCATAGTTGCGAATGGCTACCGAAGTAATATCACTTTTCTGCCACTTCTGCTCGACCTGACGTACCAGACCGTTGATATCAAATGAAGCCAGCAAAGGCTTGCCCGCATAGGCATATTCAGCCTTTACGCCATAGCCTAAATCCTGATAGATTTTATCTTCTTTCCCTTGATAAAACAGCTTGGTATAGGGAATAATGAGAAAGGAGTTAAAAATCAGAATGATCCCTGTGAGAGCAAAAACAAGTTGATACGGAAAGCCAATTACGCCTAAAACCGTATGCAAATCCGTCCAGACCGTCTTCCATTTAGCCATGGGCCGGAAGGTGAAGAAATTAGACCTTATCTTATCCCAATGCAGCAGTAGACCCGTAATGAGAGCGAAGAGAAAAATAAAGGAGACAATCCCAGCGATCATGTACCCGAAGGCTACGCCAATGCGGAAGGGAAAAACCTGATTAAGCTGAGCCAGAAAGTGCAGGCGGTACAAAAACTCGCCCATGGTATAGGAAGAAGCATAGTCTGCTTCCTTCTTCTGGCTGAAGTTATAGGTAAAAAAAGCCGAATCATCATCGCCTCTTCGTCCCCGACCCCCGCCACGTTTGGCTTCTGGTTTTTTCTTGGGTTTCGGTTTCTGCAGAGCCGGGTCGTGCGAAGCACTCATGGCTACGTAGGCTCCCATTGAATGCCGCTGTATAGTAAAATCTACGTCTCGTCCCTTGAGGTTATGATGCCTGGAAAGCGAATCAAGGATGTAATTGTAGTCCTTTTGCACCAGCCCTTTGTGACTTACGTATGACTCATTAGTCTGCCAGGCTGCGATATCGTCTTTAAAAAACGAGAATGAGCCCGCAAAAAACATCACATACAGAATGGCACAAATGATGATACCACTGATGGTGTGCGTATTGAAATAGATATTGTATTTCCTGTTATCCATAGCTAATCAAATGAGGTAAATTCCTGAAAACAAACCGATTAATACCACATAAATAGCCCAGGTTTTCCAGGCTTTCGGGATTAGAAACGCCACCAGTAGCAGCGTCGCCCAGAGTAGATAAGCCGTAATGAAAGAGGTTACAATGACGTATTCTTTGGGAAACACGCGGGTTAAAGCCGCGTGGAAACTAATCGTAACTAGATAACCGCCTACGGAACCTGCTAGTACTTTCGAAAGCTTAATCCAGGGAGATTGGGTCAGGTATTTTTTATTGGCAGGCATAATTAGATCGTCATTTCAAGCAATACACAACACATATAAATCGCGGCAACGCCCTGCATGCGGAGGTAATTAAAGGGATCGATTACCACCGATAGACAGCCTACGCCCATTAATCCCACCATAAAACCAATAATGCCACTGGCAACACCCCAGTTGAAGATAAAGCCCACCAGAGCGGCTAGTAAGAGAAGTCCACCCAGGCTACGAGCCTGGGGCTTGTTCTTAATGGCATACGCTGCAAGACCAGTCGTGGCGGAGCGTTTGTTAGAGCTAGAGGTAACTTGCCAGAGATAAAAAGCGGCAAATTGAATAAGGTATAAAGTACTGATCATACGTGCTTAATGGTGATTTTCATCCTATTGGTATACTCCCAGAAACGAGAAGTACAAGACTGCTTTTAGTGAATGGAATCCAGCTATCTTTTGCGGTCATGAGGGGTATTTAACCTACTTTGACCTCTACGCTCAAGATCATCAGCCCTGCCCTATTGATTCATTACCAATCAAATGGCCTGGTCGAAGGCAGGTTTATAAGCTCCTTGGCCTTACTTTGTTAAGGCGTACAAATATATCTATTTATATCTAGTCCAAATAAATTTAGTCAGATAATTTCAAGTGATTTCTGTGCTTGTTTCTCAGTAAGGCTACATTTTAGAAAGGTTGCGAAAGAAAAAAAGCAATGAAAGAGCCCCCGCAGAAGAATCTTCTGCGGGGGCTCTTTGTTAGTAGGCGGGCCAATCATTGCTGCTCGATACGCATGGCTTTCACTTTACCTGCTTCAAAGCTATACACGTGCCTTACCTGGGAATCACTCAGGATTTCACCTTCTAGATCTTTGATAACCTGGTGAACGCCAACGGCCATTTGGTTCTCTGCTCTGGTTTCAAAGGAAACAGGTTCGACTCTGGGATTGATTTGCTGCCATTGACGTAACCAGTAGGCTCGCACTTCGTCGTGACCAGCGACAAACCCACCCTCCCAGCCGTTAGGCCAGGCTACCTCACGATGCAAATGCACCAAAATAAGATCGATATGGCGGGCATTAAAGTCCCGGTAAAGCTGACGCAGCATGGTTTGATAATCCATCAAGTAGGATAAGGTTTTGATTTCAAGAATAGATGAATCAAAACTACAGCGGGCTTACTGAGATCGAGCGTCGAAATGAATTGAGACTTTCGCGGATTTGCTTGAGAGTAGATTGATATTTAGCGAAGCATCACCAATCACATGAGAGAAAAGGTAATGAAAACGATTTCATAGTATTTTAAATCAGCAAGATTTAATCCTGAATAGTAATATAGGTTAGGATATTTGACTTCCGGGATATTTTAATTGTAGTAGTAATTGGCACATGATCGTTCTCCTGAAAATACGCTTCTCTTATATAATTCTTATTACACTGATAATTTCTAATAACCACTACATTTTTTACTGCATGTTCACTGGAAAACCTATCCACATTTAGAATGGATAAATTTTCAACTTGTTTAAAATTAGCAGATTGACTTATTTGATAAAGTATTCTATCACGGTCGTATTTTGATATTTCCAGTTTAGTATCTTGATACCTTTCAGGAAATCCACTTATGTCATTTTCAAGGACTTTAAATTCGTTCTTAAGTTCAATGTTAGCTAGCTTTAGATCTTTTATTATATCATTTTTAGAATAAAAAAGGGCTTCAATTTGATTTCCGAAGACAATACTTACTACTGGAAGTACGATAACAAAACTTAATAAGACACCCAGTATTGGTCTTTTATTTCTTAAAACGTAGAATACAACTAGAGCTGTTAGCAAAAGTAATAGTAAAAAAAAAGAAAGTACAAGCAATGGGATTCCCATATATTTTTATTTCAACTGTATTCTCCCTGTTATTGCTGTTTATCTAATCATCACTAATACTTTAAATAGACTATACCTACCCAACTTAAATCACTACTCATTCACCCGATCCAGACGAAAGATATAATCTACCTCTCCCGTTAAATGAAGGCCCTTTTTTAACGATTGATTTTTCCAGGAATACACCCAAACGTCGTTATTGCCCTTGCCATCATTAATGGTAATAAAAGCCTGATCACCTTCCACCAGTACGCAGGTACGGGAGCTGCCACGATCCAGGGGTAAATCTAGGCGGTGTACTTGCCTGGTTTGTAAATCTATCTGATAATACTCGATGTGCGGGACTAGATAATGCTCCTTGTAATTTTTAAATAAATCCTTCCGCTCGCTTCGAATCAGGGCTTTACTTCCGCCCAGATACCAAAGTCCATAGGCGTGATTTTGAATGGTTGACGCTGAAATATTAAAGAAATACGACGTATCCAACTGACTTTCGCTGGCCTTGATTCGATAAATGGCCGTGGGCTGATCTGGATTGGCACCCCGGACAATTCCGGGGCAGGATAGGAAGTAAAAATCCGCTTTTTCGTCCTGAAAGGTATTACTTTGAGCCGTATTCACATTGCCCGGATAAGTCGAACGCGAATCCTTATCCAGATGCTCAAGCTTCATTTCAGGATACGATAAGCGGGCCAGGTAAACCGTATCAGAAGAACCATAGCCCAGATCGGCGTTATGGAAATGATAGGTGTAGCCCAGGTAAAGTTTGCTGGCTTTCCAAAATGCAAAGCCCACCGACATATTATCAAAAGGCGGTTTGGGAGTGGGTAAAGGCAGATCATCTGCGATGAACCCTAGGGTGTGAACGTCTACTTTAGCGTAGCGTTTGGGCTTTAACCCTACACTGTGGTTAATAAAAAAAATAGTGTCCCGGTCCAGAAAAGCGGCATTATCGGCATACCCAAAACCCGGCAGACGTACCGAATCCAGTCGCACAAACTCATGGTTGCGAAGCTGCCCTTTCACAAAGTACTCTGATTTCTGATCTACGTAATAATAATACCCATCCCGCACGAGCATGTAGTACCAGATCCGGGCGGGATGATCCAGTAAAGCTCCCTGCTCAATGGGATTGACTATACCCGAATGCAGGCTATCCGTTTGATAGATATACTGCTTCTGATCCTTGCTCATTATGAGCAAACTATACTTTTTTGCCGGTTGGCGAGCTCCCCAATCGCAAGCGACGCACAAGCCGAGTATTCCCGTAAGAATTAACCAATAAATCCCTTTCTGAACGGAAACATGTACCACGGCTACTGTTTAGATATCAAATTGTGCAATCAGAGAATTGGTAATCAGCGGAGGTAACTCGAAGATCATTTCTTCATCCATCACCAGCAGTTCGCTCGAATTCCGGTTCTTTAAATCCATGGCAAAGTAGCTGTTGCCACCCTTGATTTCGATCTGCCGGGTCGAATCCCTGCCGTCCTGACAAGTCGCATTAAAGGACAGGGTCATGTCTTTTTTAGGCGTGATGCGAATAATACCACAAAAGTTAACTACGTCGGCTTCTTTATTGTAGACAGCCTTGCTATCCCGGCCAAATTCAATCGTCAACTCGTCGGTTTTTAATTGAGACAGTGGGTTTTCAGCCTTCAGGGCTATTTCTTTGGTAGGCGTTGAAACAGGTAAGACGGTTTTCCAGCCGATGAAACCACCCAGCAGCAGGACCACTGCGGCTATTGCCACTCTCCAGATATTTCTGTTGCCTTGTAAAGAATGAAGGACTGGCTTACTCTTTTGAAGATCCCGCTGGAGGTTTTGCCAAATTTCATCTTTGATCTCGGGCCTGGACTCTACGTGTTCGGGAAAACTTACTTCGGGCTCCTCATCGGCATCCAGCCACTCTTCCACGGCTCTGGCTTCTTCGGGCGTGCATAAGCCCTGATGGTATTTTTCGATAAGATGCCGGGAAACGTTCATACAAGCGAGCGTGGTCAACGTAGATGTGCGGCCACAAATCTATTAAAAACCGGGGGTATTCCGATTGGACTAGCCCGCATTAAAGAGCATAGTCGCGTAATCGGGCCCGGAGTTGCCGTAAGGCGTTGGTCAGGTGGTATTCAACCGTTCGCTCCGAGATGAGCAGTTGACTGGCAATTTCCTTATTGCTCATACCCATTTCGCGACTCATGCGAAAGACCCGCTGACAGCTTTCAGGCAGGGCATTAATAAGATAGACCAGCACTTCGTAAAGGCTGTTATGCATCACGGAGTCTTCCGTAACATTAACCTGATCACTGACTTCGAAGGCAACCCGCTTGAGGTGGGCATTGCGGGTTTGCTTGTTTCGAATGTATTCGAATACTTTCAGTTTCGCCGAGCGAAGCAGATACCTTTCCGGAGAATGCGTAAATTCCAGATGATCTCTTCGCTCCCAAAGTGATTTAAATATTTCCTGAACGAGCTCCTTGGAGGCTTCCACGTCTTCCAGATTGGCGTAGCAAACCGCAAAGACTTTCTCCCAGTGTTGATTATACAACCGGGTGAAAAGGGTTTCGTCAAGCGGTAGTGCGTTCAAATCTGAAGTCAGCATACCCAGTCAGGAATTTTTGGGCGAATCTAGTAAATTTAAACTAATTCTAAATAAGGGAATTAAATAAATTATCCCTAAGGCCAGTGACGTCGCTCTCAGCTGGATTACCAATACGTATCTTTCGTTCACCTTGCCAATCCCGCCCGCTGGCTCTGACTAAGTTAGGCTTCTAAGCATTTTATGAGTATCTTAGCCCTATCTGCATACTATTCCTATGGCCGATTTTCTTTTCAAAAAAGCTACGTTTACGCTTTGTCCGACCAAGCTTCGGCGGTCGGCAACGGCGGGAGCTTTGTACGGTCATTTCTGTAAACTTCACCGCATCCGTACTTCCTCCGACCAGCTCCTCTACGTCATTGCTACCTCGAGTGGAATACCGGTTTTCTAGTCCCAGGCAGCTCCCTTTTTTTTAGTTGTTATGTACTAGTTAACCTACTTGATTTTCATGGAAACAGCCACTCAGCGAGCCATTGCTCTCGAAGAGCAGTACGGTGCTCATAATTACCATCCCCTACCCGTTGTCCTGAGTCGCGGACAGGGTGTTTATCTCTACGATGCCGAAGGACAGGAATACCTGGATTTTCTTTCGGCTTATTCGGCAGTTAATCAGGGCCATTGCCACCCTAAGATCATTGAAGCCCTAACTCAGCAGGCTCAAAAACTTACGCTGACTTCACGGGCCTTTTATTCAGATCAACTCGGTGAGTGCGAAAAATACCTTTGCGAGTATTTTGGCTACGATAAAGTGTTGATGATGAATTCGGGCGTGGAAGGCGGTGAAACGGCTCTCAAACTCACCCGAAAATGGGCGTATAAAGTCAAAGGCATTGCCGCCAATCAGGCCAAGACCCTATACGCTTCGGGTAACTTCTGGGGACGTACGCTGGCGGCGATTTCTGCTTCTACGGATCCCGACAGCACCAATGACTACGGTCCCTTTTTACCCGGTTATCTTATCATTCCCTATAATGATTTACAAGCCCTGGAACAAACCCTGGCTTCTGATCCTACTATTGCCGGTTTCATGGTAGAGCCCATTCAGGGCGAAGCTGGCGTAGTGGTTCCCGATGAAGGGTATTTACGGGGCGTGCGGGAATTATGCACGAAGTATAACGTACTTTTTATTGCTGATGAAGTACAAACGGGTCTGGCCCGCACGGGCAAGCGGCTGGCCTGCGATCACGAACAGGTTCGGCCTGATATTCTTATTTTGGGCAAAGCCCTTTCCGGGGGGGTATACCCCGTTTCCTGCGTTTTAGCCGATGATGAAATCATGCTCACCATTCGTCCCGGCGAGCATGGCAGCACGTACGGAGGTAATCCTTTGGCTTGTGCGGTGAGCATGGCGGCTCTGGACGTATTACGAGAGGAAAAATTAGCTGAGAATGCCGAAAACATGGGCCAGCTTTTTCGCAGCCGCATGCAGGCGCTCATTCAAAAATCGGATCTCATTACCCTGGTTCGGGGTAAAGGTTTATTGAATGCAATTGTTATTAATGATACCGAGGAAAGCGGCACGGCCTGGGAACTTTGCCTCAAACTCAAAGAAAACGGTTTACTGGCCAAGCCTACGCATGGTAATAAAATCCGGTTTGCTCCACCCCTGGTCATTACTCAGGCTCAGATGCAAAAGGCTTGCGATGTAATCGAACGGGTCGTTCTTTCGTTCTAAAGCGTATACCTAGGAAGGTTGGGAAAGGCCCAACCTTCTTTTTTGTGACTTACCTCTACATTAAAAAAAGATTTAATTGCCGCTTTCTCAGCTTCTTATCTACCATTTCGGCTGTATTTTTGAACTCTTTTGCTTGAATTCTATCTGTAGCAGCCCTTTCAAATGAAGTACATTGTACCCCCATTAACTTCTCTATTATTTATCCTACTGACTATCACCTCAGTAGTTACTAGCCACGCTCAGTCCCAGCACGTGGGTTGGGTTGTTTTTGATCAACTTCCCAAAAACTATCAGCTCTATGCCCGAGGGGATGATAATACGGCTCAGGTTCCCATTACCGGACGAAGCTCTGATTTCAAGAACTGGAATTACATGTCGGTAATTACCTACCGTAATGGCCAGCCTATTTCCTATCACCGTTCCAATTTCAAGCCCTTAAGTGCGAGCCAGGCTTCTTTTGAAATGTACCCCACCATTAAAGCCGAAAAAGCCGATTATTCTTTTGAGGTCTACTGCTGTAACGCCACCGACTCCATTCCGATGGCTCAGTGTAAAGACGTGGTAGCCGGCGATATTTACGTCATTTACGGTCAGTCCAATGCGAACGCTATTCTAGGCTCGCCCGTTTCGGATAAGTATATTCGGACTTTTTCCAAAACTCCTTCTGTTACTAATGTTGGGGTGAGTGAAGCGGATACCTCCTGGATTAATGCCGCCTGGACCGTGTCGCCGGTTGGTTACTGGGGATTAGAGCTTCAAAATCTGATTTTACAGAAATACGGGATTCCCACCTGCGTCATTAACGGGGCATTTCCCGGAACCTCACTCGATGAGTTAACGTATTTTCAGGGTCAGCCTTCTAATTATTACAAGCACTTACAACTTCGCGTTTCTAAATCGCATGCCAGCCGGATCCGGGCTTTTTTCTTCTATCAAGGTGAAAACGATGCGTTTATTCACACGGCTAATTATCCCGAGCTGTTTGATAAACTCCAAAAGCTTTGGCAGAAAGACTATTACCCGATAGTCGATGAGTTTATCGTCATGCAAATTGACGTGCCCTTTCTGGTTTCTAATACCGGCAGTGCCATTCGGGAATTTCAGCGAAAGGTGCCTTCGCTCTACGAGAAAATGAATTCCTTTGCTACCGTCGGCCAGCCCGGTTACGATGGCGTGCATTACAACAGTCAGGGTTACAGCACGCTAGCCAATCGTCTGCTTCGTTACCTGGCTCCCAAGCACTATACAAGCACGGATATCCAAGGGCTTCGGGCTCCCGATATTCAAAAAGTGTATTATAAAGACGAAACCGCTACGCAGCTCGTGCTTGAGTTTGACCAGCCAGTTCACTGGCCCTCCGATTCGCTCATTGGCTTTTATACGCTGAGTCTAAAGAACTTTTTTTACATCAATGGCAATGAGTCCAATGTCTTACCCATCACTTCTGGCTCGGCTCAGGAGAATCAAATTCATTTAAAGCTCAGCCGGCCCGTTGCCCTTAGCTCTCTAACGTATCTGCCTTCACATTCGCAAAATCTCCCAATTTCTCCCTTCATCGGACCCTACATTAAAAACTCGCGGGGACTGGCTGCTTTTACTTTTCATCAATTTCCAGTAGGTAATGCCTTGGCTACCCCTACCCTGGAAGCTCGCATTCAAAACGGAGTGGTACGGCTTTCCTGGCCCGCAGTTGACGGAGCTGAGGTCTATCGTATTGAGCGGCGGTTGACCCATTCCGCTACGTTTGAAACCTTAGCAAGCGTAGATCAAACGCAGTTCCGGGATTTAACGGTCGAAGCCCAGCAGTCCTATACCTACCGAGTCAAGGCCATCAGTGTACACTCCGAATCAGCTTATAGCCAGGCGGAGGTTCAAACCTCCTGGATTTCTCAGGAATACTTAAATCAGAGCTTGAGGATGGGACCTAATCCGGCTTCGGATCATTTGTCTGTCACGTTTGGTCCGACCCTTAGCGGGACGTTGCAGATTTATACGCTTCAGGGAGCTTTAATTCATCAGCAAAGCTTTACTCAACAGAAAACCGACGAGCTTACCCTCTCGCAGTTACAGCCGGGTACCTATGTTCTTTCGCTGCTAACTAATGAGGGCGTTAAAGTCAGTAAGCGGTTTATCAAACTTTAGCTTTCCCATAAAAAAGACAAGACTTACGGAGTCTTGTCTTTTTTTATGGTCTTATGGGGTTCCCCTAGTTTTTAGAGTTCATGCAGTTATCGGGCTTTAGATTCACAATCTTCTTCTTACCCGTCGATTCGGTTACCTCCGTCATTTCAATTCGGTCGGTAATAAAGCTGGATTTAATATCGCACTGTACGTAATAGACCTTTCCCTTTTCAAGCGTCAGCTCCAATACTTCCTTATCGGGAATGTTGAGTCCCCCCATCACTGAAGTAAACTTTACCGTATTGGGCAAACTGATGTAGACAAAGTAGCGTTTATTACTAATGCGGCACTGCTCTTCACCGTTGGCTCGAATGGTAAAGTTCATGGCAGCCCTATACATCTGACTACCCCGGTAAAAGACTACTTTCGCCGAGTCAGGTGAGGCAGTAATGGTTTGTGCCTGAGACACCAAAGCTAGCAGTAAAAAGCCCGCCAGAAGAGATAATTTTGATAGCATACCGGTTCGTACAATAGAGGTGATTTTTCCTGACGAAAATAGGAAGTCTTCTCAAAGCTGATGCGATAACGGCTTAAAAATTCCTCTAAAGTTTATGCCAACCGGCTTTAAGACTCCGCCCGGAGCTTACTTTTCTTCTTACCGTACAGGAAATAAATCACAAAGCCAATGACTAACCAGACCATCAGCCGAATCCAGGTATCAAGCGGTAAGGAAAACATCATTAACAAACACGTAAGAATGCCTAAGATGGGCACCACTGGAACCCAGGGGGTTCGGAAAGGTCTTGGGGCATCGGGTAATTTTTTTCGCATGACAATCACGCCCAGACATACCATCACAAAAGCCAGTAACGTGCCAATGCTTACCATTTCGCCCACAATATGAATGGGCATAAAGCCGGCAAAGAGGCTAATGAATGTACACAGCAGCAGGTTGGATCGATAAGGCGTTTGAAAACGCGGGTGCAGACTGGAGAATACTTTAGGTAATAAGCCGTCCTTGCTCATGGTATAAAAAACGCGGGACTGTCCGAGCAGATCAACCATAATCACGGAGGTATAACCAATCATGATTCCCACCAGAATGAGCTTTTGAAGCCACTCATAAGGCGTCTTGGCAATGGCCACAGCAATGGGAGCGGCACTGTTTTTGAATTCCGTATAGTTAGCCATGCCCGTGAGAACAAAGCCGAAAACGATGAATAACAAGGTGCAAATTCCCAAAGAGCCCAGAATACCAATGGGCATGGTTTTCTGCGGATTACGGGCTTCCTGAGCCATGGCCGCCACTATATCAAACCCAATGAAGACAAAGAAAATAACGCCTGCTCCCCGAAGAATGCCACTGTATCCAAATTCGCCAAAAGTGCCCGTGTTTTCAGGAATGAAGGGATGATAGTTCTCAGGGTTAATGTACTGGAGTCCCAGCGCAATAAAGACGACCACCACTAGGAGTTTAATGGCCACAATGACCCCGTTGATCCAGGCTGAGCCCTGAATGCCCCGAATAATGATGGCTGTGATCACCCAAAGAATGAGCAGGGAAGGCAGATTAACCCAGCCATGAACGATTTGCCCATTAGCCAGAGTCGTTTCTTCAAAGGGCCCCATCACCAGTTGAGCGGGTAAGTGAATACCGTAAGAAGAAAGAAATTTAATAAGGTATTGAGACCAGCTGATGGCTACTGTTGCGGCTCCAACGGAGTATTCCAGAATTAAATCCCAGCCGATAATCCAGGCAAAAAGCTCACCCATCGTCGCATAGGCGTAGGTATAGGCACTTCCCGCCACGGGTACCATCGAAGCAAATTCGGCGTAGCATAAAGCACTAAAAGCACAACCTACGGCTGCCAGCAGAAAGGATAACACGACTGCCGGGCCGGTATTATTAGCCGCAGCAATTCCCGTTAGCGAAAACAATCCGGCTCCGATAATAACCCCAATGCCAATGGCGATGAGATTCCAGGAACCCAGACTGCGTTTCAAAGTATGGCTGCCCTGCTCGGCAGCTTCCCTTTGCAGGGAAGTGATGGATTTAATCCGGCTCATTAGTCTACCATATTAATGGGGAAAACGTAAAGATAAAGCACATCGCCTATCCCGCCAGAATTATCCGTTAAAAACAGGACGAACCCGGCCTAAGCGGCGGCGTGCCCGCGTATTGATTCTTCTAAACCAACAAAGGCCGGACTAGTCCGGCCTTTGTGCAAACAGTTAATCCTGCTTCGTATGCTTATAAACCACTGAAATTAAAATCATTCAGATATTGAGTGGTAAAGTTTCCAGACTGGAAGCCCGCATCATCCATAAGACGAAGGTGGAACGGAATCGTCGTTTTCACGCCTTCGATAATAAACTCAGACAGAGCCCGTTTCATGCGGGTGATGACTTCTTCCCGGCTCTGACCCGTTACGATCAGCTTTGCAATCATCGAATCGTAGTTGGGAGGAATCGTGTAACCCGTGTATACATGGCTATCTACGCGAACACCAATTCCACCGGGAATATGCAGCGTTGTGATTTTACCAGGTGAAGGACGGAATCCGTTACCGGGATCTTCCGCATTAATCCGGCATTCCATGGAATACAACTGAGGCGTATAGTTCTGGCCCGAAATGGGTACGCCCGCCGCTACTTTGATTTGCTCTTTAATCAAATCAAAATTGGTTACCTGCTCGGTAATAGGGTGTTCTACCTGAATACGGGTGTTCATCTCCATAAAATAGAACTTCCCGTGTTTATCCACCAGGAACTCTACTGTACCAGCTCCTTCGTAGCCAATGGCAGCCGCTCCTTTAATCGCAGCTTCACCCATTTGAGCCCGAAGCTCAGGGGTAATGATGGGGGATGGGGTTTCCTCCACGAGTTTCTGGTGACGCCGCTGAATGGAACAGTCACGCTCGGAAAGGTGACATACTTTGCCAAACTGGTCCCCTACGATCTGGATTTCAATGTGACGGGGTTCTTCCACGAATTTCTCCATGTAAATTCCATCGTTACCGAAAGCAGCCAGTGATTCCGTCCGGGCATCATTCCAGGCTTTTTCGAATTCAGCCTCTTCCCGAATGACCCGCATACCACGGCCCCCACCACCAGCCGTAGCTTTGATGATGACAGGATAGATGTCACGAGCTAATTCGATCCCTTCTTCGAGTGATTCCAGCAGACCATCCGATCCGGGAATAACGGGTACACCCGCCGCCTTCATGGTAGCTTTAGCCGTAGCCTTATCGCCCATGGAGTTAATCTGCTCGGGAGTAGCACCGATAAATTTGATTCCGTATTCGCGGCAAACCTGAGAAAACTCAGCATTTTCCGATAAGAACCCATAGCCGGGGTGGATGGCATCCGCTCCGGTTACTTCGGCGGCAGAAATCAAATTAGGAATATTCAGATACGACTGGCGACTCGTTGGAGGACCAATACATACGGCTTCATCAGCAAAACGAACGTGCAGACTTTCCCGGTCGGCCGTCGAAAATACAGCCACCGTTTTAATTCCCATTTCCCGACAAGTGCGGATAATGCGGAGGGCAATCTCACCACGGTTGGCAACTAATATCTTTTTAAACATACAGTTAAGGGAATGTTTAGATTACTATTCAGGTCTTTAGCGTACGAATGGGTTCACAGCCCTGAATCTACCTAAACTGGCTCCACTAAGAATAAGGGTTGATCAAATTCAACGGGAGTAGCATTTTCTACCAATACTTTCACGATGCGACCCGATACTTCAGATTCGATTTCGTTGAAAAGTTTCATGGCCTCAATGATGCACACTACCTTACCTGGTTTAATTTCAGTACCTACTTCTACAAATGAAGGAGCATCAGGACTACCTGAACGGTAGAACGTTCCAATCATAGGAGATTTAACGGTAATCAGATTAGAAGCGGGAGCTTCAGCCGCCACAGGTGCCACTGGAGCCGCAGCTACGGGTGCCGGAGCCGCCGCAACGGGAGCGGGGGCAGCTACGGGTGCCGGGGCTGGAGCAGCTACCGTAGTAACCGAACCATAACGTTTTACACTGATTTTAAGCTCGTTGGTTTCGATGTTTACTTCATCAAGATTAGACTGAGCGATGAAATCAAGTAGGTGCTGTATGTCTTTAGTTTCCATTGAGGATGTTTTTGAAGAACTTTTTAATCGTTGAATAAACCGGTGTTAACTGGCAAAATCGAAATCACCCGATTGCTGGGGTGATCCAATGGTTATTTTACGCGTTCTACGTAATCGTAGGTACGGGTATCAATTTTGATTTTTTCACCTTGTTCAATGAACAAAGGAACCATGATCTTCGCCCCAGTTTCTACTTCAACGGGTTTTTTAGGCGAGTTAGCCGTATCTCCACGAATGCCAGGTTCAGCATAGGTCACTTCCAGTTCTACGAAAGGAGGCATCTCCATAGTCAGGGGAGCTTCGTTTTCCGTATTAATTAAGATCTCAACGCTCTGTCCCTCTTTCATTAAATCAGCACCCGTCACTAGTTTATCGTCCAGGGTGATTTGATCAAAGGTTTCCGTATCCATAAAGTTGAACCCAACTTCGTCTTTATACAGATATTGGAACGTGCGACGTTCTACGCGAACGGGGTAGATCGCAACGCCTGAGTTAAAGGTGTTATCAATGACCCGGCCCGTGGTAAGGTTGCGAAGTTTTGTACGAACGAAAGCGGGGCCTTTGCCTGGCTTCACGTGTAAAAATTCAACAATCTGGAACAGGTCATTATTGTAATTAATGACCAGGCCGTTCTTAATGTCTGCGGTCGTTGCCATGAAAAAGAGTTATCAGTTATAAGCGTGAAATACCCCATCCGATTGACGAGGCATTTGTTCTGTTATTACGTTAAAAACGTTTGAACAGTTTGTTTAAACGTCAGAAAATGAATGCCATACCTCCTTAAAGCAGCCTTGCATTCATTCCGTATTATTTACCCCATTTAAGATAAACCGAGCCCCAGGTAAATCCACCACCGAAGGCAGCCAGAACTAAGTTATCACCAGGATTTAATTGATTTTCGTAATCCCATAAACACAGGGGAATCGTAGCTGCCGTTGTATTTCCGTAGCGGTGGATATTAAGCATGACCTTTTCCGGTCCGATACCCATTCGCTGAGCGGTGGCATCAATGATGCGTTTATTGGCCTGATGAGGCACCAACCAGGCTACATCGTCACCCGTCAGGTGATTGCGTTCCATGATTTCAGCGGCGGCTTCAGCCATACGTACGACGGCAAATTTAAAGACCGCCTGGCCCTCCTGACGAGCGTAATGCTCCCGGTTTTGAATCGTTTCCAGCGTTGGAGGGTATTTACTACCACCCGCTTTCTGGAATAAATGGGAAACGCCACTACCGTCTGAATAAATCTGGGAATCAATAATTCCATTCCCGGATGTACTGGGTTCGAGCAGCACCGCACCCGCTCCATCCCCAAACAATACGCAGGTCGTCCGATCCGTATAATCCACAATGGAAGACATTTTATCGGCACCCACGACGATTACTTTGCGGTATTTCCCTGTCTCAATAAACTGAGAACCAATCGTTAACGCATACAAAAAACCAGAACAGGCCGCTCCTAAATCGAAACTCGGGATATGCCCTAGTCCACTACCGGCGGCAATCAGATTGGCCGTAGAAGGGAATACATAATCCGGCGTAACGGTAGCACAAAGTAATAAATCTACTTCTTCAGGCTTCGTTTGTGTTTTAGCCAGCAAGCCTTTCACTGCTTCAATGGCCATTACGGAAGTTCCCTGCCCTTCGCCTTTAAGAATCCGGCGTTCTTTGATGCCCGTTCGACTGGTAATCCACTCGTCCGACGTTTCAACCAGGGTAGAAAGCTCTTCGTTCGTCAGTACGTAATCAGGCACGTAACCCTGAACGCCCGTGATCGCTGCAGTGATTTTCATAGTATCTATTAAAGCAAAAAAGCATGAGTCATCCCTCTTACAGACCCGACTCATGCCTTCTGGCTAACTTAAAGCTTGCTTAATCTTAGTGGAGACCTCTGAATCAACTTGTCGCTTGGCCAGATGAATCATGTTTTTAATGGCTAAAGGAGAGGAAATGCCATGAGCAATAATTACGTTCCCATTAACGCCCAGAATAGGGCTTCCACCCGCCGCTTCATAATTCATGTGGTTTACAAACTCGTCATCCACTTGGCGATTGCTCAAAATATCATAAATCGACTCGCCCATCTTTAGAATCACATTCCCCGTGAATCCATCACAAACAATGACATCGGCTTTGTCGGTAAACAGATCTTTTCCTTCAATATTACCAATGAAATTGTACTTCTTGCTGACTTTCATGAGTTGATAAGCCGCCTGAGCTACCAAAGAACCTTTTTGTTCCTCTTCACCAATATTGACTAAAGCAACCCGGGGATTTTCCACTCCATGGGCGTATTGAGCATATAAAGAGCCAATTTCACCAAACTGTTCCAGCGTTTCTGGTTTACAGTCGGCGTTCGCTCCAATATCCAGTAATACAGCCATTTTTCCAGAAACCTGCGGAGCAAAACCCACAATAGCCGGACGAACCAGTCCTTCTACCGCTTTGACGCTAAACAGGGCTCCTACGTGCATAGCCCCCGTATTTCCAGCCGAGCAGAACGCATCAACCACGCGTTCTTTCAAAAGTTTAAAGCCAACACTAATGCTGGAATTAGGCTTTTGCGAAAGAGCTTTCGTGGGATGCTCTCCCATGGAGATCACCTCAGTGGTGTGTACAATTTCAATTGAAGCAGGCAAAGTGCGGTCACCCAGAATATCCTGGATAGCCGTCTGATCACCGATAAGTACGATCCGAACCGATTCGGGTAACTCCGATGCAGCCAATAAGGCTCCTTCAACAACTGCTTTCGGGGCAAAATCGCCCCCCATAGCGTCTACTGCAATCTTCATCCAGGTAACCAATATTTGGTGGCGGGCAAAAATAAGCGTTTCGCCAAAAAAATAAATGGTTAATTGCTGATTGTTCCCATTAAGAAGCCGCTTTTAATGACGAATTCATAATTAGGTAACCAACAATTAACCATTTTAAACGCTACTAATTAAGCGTTTGCTTTGTAGTTTTCTACCACTACTTTACCACGGTAGTACAGGTTTCCTTCGTGTACGTGTGCACGGTGATAAAGGTGAACTTCGCCCGTAGCAGAATCAGTTGCTAATTGCATAGGGGTCAGGTTATCGTGTGTCCGACGTTTGTCACGACGGGTGCTGGAGTGACGGCGTTTAGGGTGTGCCATTGTGTTCTCAATTATGAGCCTTTCGCCAGTAGCGTCGGGCCGTTGTTATCTATTGATCGATTTTGAATACTCTTTTTCGTACTGAAGCTGGATTATTTTGATCCATTTTTCAGTTTTTTCAATGCTTCCCAACGAGGATCTACTTCAGGTTCCAGCTTTTCTTCGGCCGGAATAGAGGTATAAATCAGTGTTTCGTTGGTTTCATCCTCCTCCTCCTCTTCACTACCTGATGAGCGGAATCGGGGATGAAGCTTTTTCATGGGAACGGTTAATCCGATAAAATCGAATAAGTACCGAGCCAGATTAATCGTTGAAGTATCCCAGGAAATCAATTCAATTTCATCGGAAATCTGTTCAGCTTTTTCTCCAAACTTAAGAATCTGCTTTTCCTTTGAATGAAAAGGCTCCTGAAAAACATCCAGACTACGATCACAAACCAGCTCGTAGGAACCCTGAATGTCAAAGCTTAGCTGAAGCATGGTGGATGATTTATCCAGACCTACTTTCGCTTTAAACTCCCCTTTTTCAATTAGATCCTGCTCCAGAGCTTTAAAAAACTCTTCACCTCCCTCAAACTCAAAGTCATAATGTTTATTCTCTAACTGGAGAATATCCACATCGTACTTTCGGATTTCCTTCGAATTAGTCATCTCTGTCAAAAAGGCTCGCAAAGTTAGGCCAATCTGCTGATTTTTACAACGGTATAAAAATCATTTTTTACAGAAGGCGTCACTTTCATTCATATTTTTCATTAAAAACCTAAAACTTAAGCTCCTTACCACTGAAGTTTTTCAGCAATCGGTGGATTAAAAACGTTCGGAAGTCTGCTCTTCCTCTTTTTTTCCTTTGCTCTTGTTCTCGTAAATAAGCTTACCACGGTTATCGTATTCCCGTAATACCACTCCTTCTACGGACTCATATTTATCCACTCCATACTGAATATCACGCTTGGTACGACCACCACTGCCAAATTGATGGTATTCCCGCCAAAGCTTCACTCGGACGGAATCATCCATATTTCCCTCTTCTTTTAGCTGCCCCCCTTCGTAAAACGAACGGTATAAGCCCGTATAATGCCCATGCATGCGGGGAATCACTTCTTTAATTTTCGTCTTTTCAGCGTCATAGAACGTAATTTCTGACTCGTCAGGAAAACCTTTCTCATAGATCTGTTTATCCATTAAGCCTTCATCCCCGTCTACGTCCCGGCCGTATCTTTCCCAGCGGCCATGCTTGGTGCCCAGGTAGTAATACCCTTCTTCTTCCAGGTGCTCACCCTTGAAACGACGGTAAGGACCGTGCAGAATCTGAGCGTAGTTTTTATCCTTAATGGGCGTAACCAGGATGCGGTGAGCCCGGTAGTCAAACCAGTGAATATCCCGCACATAACCGCTGGGAGCCTGATAACTTTTCAGAACATAGAATTCCTCTACCGTTACCTTATCCCCCGAACCCAGCCGGTTGGCAATACGCGTTACGGCAATACCTTCGTATTCACTTCGCGAAAACTTATTAATCGTCTTCTTGTTCTTCTTACGGGATTTAGAAACCTTCAGACCCAGATCGGCAGGTAATCCATCGGTATTTAAGTCCCCAAGCGGCGAAGAAACACCGGCTCCGGCAGATACGCTTCCCAAAGCCGCTTTTTTCAGGTTCTCTTTACTACTGAAGGTTTCCTTAATTTTGTTTTTTTTATCATTAAGCTCGTCCAGCATCGTCTTTTGACCACTCTTATTGATGAGCGGCGACTTCGATGTGGTCAGTAGGGAATCTGTTTGAGCCTGCGTTTGTTGGGCTACCATCAACAGCATTGCCCCTGCCCATCGCCTAATAAAACATGTATTCATGGGTTATATCGGTAAGTACTTGCGGGTGGAACGGTAAAAAAATGCTAATTATTTTCTGAAGTCGCTTATTCTAAGTGCAAAATTGCGAAGAGTTATAGTAGATAAAAGTAAATCTATTCACATTTAAAACCAACGGGTCCTACATAATCGTTCAGAAGTCGTGGAAAAAAACGCTAAAATTTATATTGCCGGGCACCGGGGCATGGTAGGCTCCGCCATTCACCGAAAATTACAACAGGAAGGTTTTACCAATTTTGCGTTGCGGAGTTCTAAGGAGCTTGATTTACGTAACCAGGCTGCTGTAGAGGCCTTTTTTAATGAAGAACGTCCCGATTACGTTTTTCTGGCCGCCGCTAAAGTAGGGGGCATTGTGGCCAATAATACTTACCGGGCTGATTTTCTTTTTGAAAATCTTATGATCCAAAACAACGTCATTCACGCCGCCCACCTGACTAACGTTAAGAAACTCATGTTCCTGGGTTCTTCCTGTATTTATCCTAAACTGGCTCCTCAGCCTTTAAAGGAAGAATACCTGCTTACGGGTTTTCTTGAACCCACCAATGAGCCTTATGCCATTGCAAAAATTGCGGGTATTAAAATGTGCGAATCCTACCGTCGCCAGTATGGAAGAAATTTCATTTCCGTCATGCCTACCAATCTGTACGGTCCCAATGATAACTACGACCTGCAAAACTCACACGTATTACCAGCCCTGATTCGCAAATTTCATGAGGCTAAGGTCAATGATTCTCCCAGTGTTGAGGTATGGGGTACGGGCTCTCCCCTGCGGGAGTTCCTTCATTCGGATGATTTGGCCGAAGCCTGTTATTTTCTCATGCAGGAATACGATGGCGAAGAGTTTGTCAACGTAGGAACGGGTGAAGATTTATCCATCAAGGATCTGGCTGAATTAGTAAAAGAAACCGTAGGTTATGAAGGCGAACTGGTTTGGAATACGGCTAAGCCTGATGGTACGCCTCGCAAACTCATGGATGTAAGTAAGCTTCATGGCTTAGGCTGGAAACATAAAATTGATCTGCCTGACGGCATCCGTCAGGTCTATGAAAAGTTTAAAGAACGCGAAGAAATTCGGGTGATGTAATCGTTCTAATCTCCGGTTTTGAGAAGACCTGTATCGCTTCCGGTACAGGTCTTTTCTTTTTTTCACTCAGGTTAAGGCTATTTTATCTTTTTACAGAAGACTCTAAATCAGCAAGTAGTATAGATTTTAACTTTTTTTCAGAAAATCCTTAACACTCTTTAACTCAATAAATTCTTCAAATATTCAAATCTAAAGCACTTTTGAATCATCAAACGGAAAATTAATTATCCATTTAATTGGGTGTTTCCCATATAAGCCATGAAAAAATTACTCTTCACTTCAGCCTTTGTTTTCTCTATCATTTTTGCTCAGGCCCAGGCCAACCGTTACCATCCCAGTAAGCAATATTATTCCAGTACGGACCCTACTGGAGTTCGGGTTGGTATCAAGGCTGGCGTTAACCTGGCTAACGTTATTGTTTCGCCGCGTCCGGGGAATCTGGTAAGCGGTCGAACTGATTTTCACGCCGGACTATTCGTTGAGGTTCCCCTGACTGAAAAAGTGAGTTTCCAGCCTGAGCTGCTTTACTCGCGTCAGGGTTTTCGCGTGATTAACGGCTTTGGCACGGTCTCACTTAATACCATTAGCATGCCCTTACTGGCTAAACTCTATGTAACGCCTAATGTAGCTTTAGTCGTAGGGCCCCAGATTAGTTACCTGGCCAATGCCCGCATTGGACTTAACAACTGGTTTGCTTTTAACTATGATAATGCCTTTCAAAAAGTTGGCGTTGATGGTGTGGCGGGACTGGAATTCACCGCCGGAGATTTCGTCGTGGGAGGTCGTTATAATTACGGATTTAATAACATCAATAAAGACTTCCGCTTCACGGATCAGCTCTCGCTCAATAACCTTTTACAAATCAGAAATTCAACGGTTCAGCTCTCGGTAGGATATAAATTTTAGTGCTTTTTATCCCCCATTACTTTTCTTTTAATCATTAAGGTGACTAAAAAAACCTCCGGACGATGTCTGGAGGTTTTTTCGTACGTCATGCTCAAATCCTAGGGTAGTAATTTTTTATTCGTGTGAAGTAATACACCTGGCAGACTTAACTCTGAGTTTACCCGCTCGTTATAGGTAGTAAAGTTCGGCCGGCGAGCTCCAGAAGAAGGAAATTGTCCGTTTGTTAAATAAGCCAAGGCATCCTTGATGCAAAGCTCCTGGGCATCTCCCCAGTTATGGTTTACATCATCAGCCTGCTCACGGTCCACTGGTAATCCGTCATAATAATCACCGTAGTTGCTGGCATTTACCTGTTTAACGGCTAATGGGAACGAATAATAATTCATGGTCGGGAATCCGTAATATCCCGCCGGCTTTCCGTAGGTAGTTCCCCCTACCAGCTTAACCGTCATATAAGGCTTCAATACGTTGATTAATAACTCACTGGCTGAGGCCGTATTGGCCGTCGTAATGAAGACCACCTTGCTTAAATTCAGATTGGCTGCGGGCAGTGTACTTTGGAAATTAACCGTTTTATTCCAACTGCTATACTTAGTATTATGGGTGTCTTTATACATGAGTTTACCAGCAGCCGAACTAGGTACTATTAAATTGGCAATTTTTTCTGCTAAACTTACATAACCTCCTCCATTGTAGCGTTCATCGAAGATTAACTCGGTTACCTGATTATTCTTTAAATACGTAAAAGCTTCATCTAAATCGGCTGAAGCCGTTGACCCCAGAAAACTATTAAAAGCGATGTAACCAATCTTTTTTCCGTTTTGCTCAATCACGCTTCGCGTTAAGACGGGGTTGGTCTGATAAGCACTTTTGGACAGGGATAATGTCGTATTCGTGCCATCAAGCTTCTTGAAAACAAGGGAGACGGAGCTCTTGGCTAATTCAGTATTCAACGCATCTACATTCGCCGTAGTAGCCGCTACGTTATTCATAGAGACGACCTGCCAGCCCCGCTGTACGCCTTGTTTACCCGCACTTGAGTTGGCGTAGACGTAAGAAATGCGAAGATCATTAGCGGCCGAAAAGCGAAACCCTACGCCAATATCTCCAGCGGATCCCGAGGATACGTTATCCCACTCAGTTTTTAAAATGGCAAAACTCCAGCGATCCAGATTTGTGCCCTTGGTCCCTAGGGGGCTATAGGTTCGCACTTTTTGCATGACCTCTTGGGCCGTAGCATAGCTGGTCGGATTAAAACTAGTCAGCGATGGTAATTTATCCGACCAGAGGTATACCTCCTGAGCATAGTAATACACACTGTCGCGAACATCAGCAGTTTTCACCGTGGGCGTTGGAGTCACCGCAGAATCGTCTTTCTTACACGAGGCTGCGAGAAAAGCAACGACCAAATAAAGCAGCGAATGATGAAGTAATTTCATAATAGTATTTCGTTTTGGGCAAGGATAGAATTTGATTCGTTTGATAACCCAAAATACTACGAAATATTATATTATTATCATTTTTCATGGAACAAAAAAAGCCAGACTAGCAAAGTCTGGCTTTTCATCTACAATGGTTTCTTAGTTACAAGACCGTTTCTAAGTCCCGCTTAAATTCAACGAGTAACATTTCTTTCACGGCGACTTTGCGTTTCTGCGTATTCACCTTCTGGAAGAGGGCTTTGTCAGCAGCCACGTAGGCACGAATGCGGCCATCAAATTCTAGGTATTGCTCAAGATCTCCCTTTTCCTTCCGCACCAGATATTCCATCTGATAAATCTGGATTTTAAGTTGATCCCGTTTGGGTTTATCATCAAAGTCAGGGTAACGATAGCCAATCACCCGACGCAGGTAATTCAGTTCGAATACCTTATCACAAGCCAGACGGAATTTCTCGGCTACGTTGCGATCCAGCGTTTTTACTTTAGGAGCCAGATCTTTCCATTTCACTAGTAATTCTTTGGCCCGATCCGCTGCTCTGGCAATGACATCCTGATGAACCGAAGCCGTCAGCGTTTCCGCTTCAGCGGCAATGGTTTGCAGCTCCTGTAAACGGGGATCTACCCGTGGACGAGGCGTAATTCCTTTGATAGCATTATACCGATCAAAGAAGATGGTGGTCGCCTTCTTAAAGCGTTTCCAGAGTTTACTCTGACGTTTGGGAGGAACCGGACCTACGGTTTTCCATTCATTCTGAAGTTGACGAACCCGACCAAAGGCTTCATCAAACTCCGTACTCCGCATCAGTTTCTCGGATTCAGCAACGATGGCTTCAAGTTTATCGAAACGTTCGTCAATAATGCGGTTCTGTTCGGCATAATATTCACGGCGACGCTGGAAGAAATCGTCAGAAATCCGATCAAAGCCTCCCTCAATTTCATCAAGGTATTCTTTGTCGACCGGGCCGGTTTTTAGCCATTTTGTCTTGATTTCCTGAATTTTATCCGTAGCTTCATTCCAGTCTGGAATAGCCGTAGCCGCCTGATGAACTTCATCAAGCAGTGCCCTTTTTATTTCCAGGTTCTTAACCTGATTGGAAGAAATCAGCTCCCGAAGATAGCCTTCCAGCTTTTCCAGCATGGACAGTAAAGGAGGGAAGTCACCGAGCCCATCAAACTCAATCAGATTTTTTCTAAGTTGCAATAATTTAGTCAGGTAAGAACCCTTGTTCTGGGCCTCCTGAACATCCTGATGCAATTGAATAACCTTTTGCTGAGCTAACTGAAATCGATTTCTAAAGTACTCTAAGGCCTCTTCTTCTGTATTACGCACGTAACCGATCTCGCGATCTGCATAAACATCATAACCTTTGAGATAAACTTTTCCTTCTTTGGTGTAACCGTGGGTATCTTCGACGTAGCGGTTGGGTGTGATCGTGGTCTCCATGGGTTTTTGAGGGATGAGACTGGACAAATGGTTCTGAACGCCTACTTTTGCCAGTGCTGGTATTCAAGCAACAAATAAAACAAAAAATGAGTAACGAAACCATAATCTTTTCGATGTCTCGGGTGAGTAAAGTAATTCCGCCCAGCCGAACGATCATCAAAAACATTTCTCTTTCCTTTTTTTACGGAGCAAAAATTGGGATTTTAGGGTTAAATGGTTCTGGAAAATCAACCCTCATGCGAATCATTGCGGGTATCGACAAAAGCTATCAGGGGGACGTCGTTTTTTCTCCCGGCTATTCCGTTGGTATGCTGGAACAGGAACCCCAGCTTGACCCCGATAAAACGGTTCGCGAAATCGTGGAAGAAGGCGTTGCTGAAGTCGTTAATTTATTAAAAGAATTCGATTCAATTAACGAAGCTTTCGGCGAACCTGATGCTGATTTCGATAAGCTGCTAGCTCGTCAGGGCGAAGTGCAGGAAAAACTCGATGCTCTGGACGCCTGGGAACTTGATACGCGGCTGGAACGGGCCATGGATGCCTTACGCTGCCCACCCGAAGATGCTAAAATTGCAAACCTTTCCGGTGGAGAGCGTCGTCGGGTTGCCTTGTGCCGATTATTACTACAACAACCTGACGTTCTGCTACTTGATGAGCCTACCAACCACTTGGATGCGGAGTCAGTACTTTGGCTGGAAGAACACTTACGACTCTATAAAGGAACGGTTATCGCCGTTACCCACGACAGATACTTCCTGGATAACGTAGCCGGCTGGATTCTTGAGCTGGATCGCGGCGAAGGCATCCCCTGGAAAGGTAACTACACCTCCTGGCTGGAGCAAAAACAAAACCGACTGGCTCAGGAAGAAAAGCAGGAATCCAAACGCCAGAAAACCCTGCAACGCGAGCTGGACTGGGTACGCATGGCTCCCAAAGCTCGTCAGGCTAAATCCAAAGCTCGTTTGGGTGCATACGAACGCCTCTTGAATGAGGACATAAAAGAACGCGAAGAGAAGCTGGAAATCTTTATTCCTGCTGGTCCTCGTCTAGGAAGTAAGGTGATTGAAATTGAAAATGTTTCCAAAGCATACGGAGATAAAATTCTTTTCGAAAATCTGACATTTTCTTTACCACCGGCGGGGATTGTCGGCGTGATTGGGCCCAACGGTGCCGGGAAATCCACCCTTTTCAAATTATTAACCAACAATGAAAAGCCCGATTCAGGCTCAGTAGAAGTGGGTGAAACCGTTCAGCTGGCTTACGTAGATCAGCTTCACGATAATTTGAAAGCTGACAAATCCGTTTATGAAACCATCTCCGGCGGCAATGATCCAATGCTGATTGGTGGAAAAATGGTAAATGCCCGGGCTTACGTGAGCCGCTTTAACTTCAGTGGATCAGATCAGGAAAAGAAAATTTCCAATCTATCCGGGGGAGAGCGTAACCGCGTTCACCTGGCCATGATGCTCAAAGAAGGCTCCAACCTGCTCCTACTCGATGAGCCTACCAACGACCTTGACATTAACACACTACGGGCCTTGGAAGAAGGTCTGGAAAATTTTGCGGGTTGTGCCGTCATTATTTCCCACGACCGCTGGTTCCTTGACCGGATCGCCACGCACATTTTGGCCTTTGAAGGCGATTCCCAGGTATACTGGTTTGAAGGTAACTTTAGTGAATACGAAGAAAACCGCCGTAAACGTCTGGGTACGGATGCTACGCCCAAGCGGATCAAGTATAAAAAATTGATGTAGTAAAAATGGTCGGTGATGAACCGACCATTTTTTTATTTACTCTTGGCAGCTGCCAGCATTTCCTTAGCCATACTGATGAGGTTACTGGAAGGATAATTGTCAATAAAAACCGTCAGGGCCTTTCGATACGCCTCGGCATTCTCGGTTTTAGCTACCAGCATGGTCTTTAGCAGAGCAAATTTATCCTCAAGGGCATTGCCTGCGTACTGCTTTAAGCCCTGCTGCGTTTGCGATAAGGCTGCCGTATAATTCCCACCCTGATAAGCTTCATAGGCCTGAGCATACAACTGCTGAGCTGCCGCCTCTGCTCCCGCAGTCAGCGGCACCAAGCTGCTGCGATTCACCATTCGCACGTAATAGGAGTCTGGAAATTTCTCGAATAAGCGATTTTTAAACTCATTCTGCCGGGAAGTACCTTCACTAGCTAGATACAAGAAATATAAGGTTTCAGCTTCGTAATGCGTACCAGGGAACTGCGTAAGTAACTTTTCAAACGTAGCAATAGCCTTATCATTTTCACCCAGCCCCAGACGGTAGAGTTTTCCTAACTCAAAATATGCATTCTCCTGTTTCTTTCTGGATTCAGCCAAAGCATCAGGCCCGAAAGGAATCGTCTTTTTCAGCGTTTCCACTTCCTGCTGCAAGGGCGAAAGCGTAGCTACGGGCTGAGCTTCAGTTCCCGTCGGTCCGGCTGCGTTGGGATTTCGAACCGTAGAAAGGGCTGCATCCGGCACTAAAGACGTTTCCTTGGTTACCCTTCGCCAGTTATCTTCGAGTTTTCTCGTTCCCCACTTTTCCTGAAATTCCTGACGACCGCGTTGCACGGAAGCCGGATTGTAAAAATACCAGGCATTAGCCGCCTGAACATTATCGGGCTGTATCCCGGAAGCCGCTAAAATCTGCTCCTGCTGAGCCCGGGCGGCTTTTTCTTCAGCCATTCGCTTTTCGCGAGCCTCCTTTTCTTTTTTCTGAGTAACGTAGGTTTGCAGATACTTATCCAGCTGGGTGGGGTTCATTGCCGCCAGCCGCTGCAAACTGTCTTCCGTTTTAATTACTTTCAGGTGCTCTACAAAATCATCCAGTACCCTTTTTTTCGCCGTAATCTCAGCTAGATTGGGAATACTCTTCGGGTTTAAAAACACCGTACTGTCGTAGTACATCTTGGCCTCTTCGTATTCCTGCAAAGGCTCGTAACTCAAATCGGCAATTCTCAGGTAAATAGAAGCTAACTGTTCCGGCCGCTGAGCCGCCAGTGCCGAAGCTTGTTTGTAATAAGGTAAAGCCTGCCGAATTCGTCCCCGCCTTTCTTCATAAGAACCCATCGCAAAGTAAATTTGATCCTGTAAATCAGCGTTTTTACGATCGTTGAGCATCTTGGTAAAGCTAGCTTTGGGATCTACATCGGGCTGATTAAGCAAGGCATTGATTCGGGCGTAAAACGATAAATCATAATTAGGTCGGTTTTTAAGAACCGAGCTGTACTCTTCAATTGCTTTCTGAGGTTTGTCCGTTAATTCATAGAGTTGGCCTAGCGCATAATACACCCGAGCTTTTTTCTCGTTTTTTTTCATCAACGGAAGGCTTTCTTCCAGAATGGCTGCCGCTACGGCATATTCCCGATTAAACTGGTGAAGATAGGCTTTGGTTAAGTAATACGTCAGAGTTTGCTCTTTGGAAAGCGGTAAATTCCGAATCACTTCAGCCACGCGTAAAGCGGCCCGAAATTCATTTTGCTCTACGTAAGCCCGCATGAGTCCAATCAGGGCATCAGGCCGGGCATCGGATTCGGCGTAGTTCGTATTAACGTACTTGAAGGTTTCAATTGCATTTTTAAAATCGCCCTGTAATAGGCGGGCACGACCCAGTAAGACGTAGGCATCGGGAAGATATTTAGCGTTTTGGTGACGCTCAGCTACCAACGAAGCCTTCTTGATAATGGCCGTCAGATCTTTTTCTACTTGCCGGGTTTCCAGTGAATCAATGGGCATGAGTACCGGCAACAGCACGGCGTAATTATCCTGACGATTGGCAAAAAGCGTTTTCTCGGCTTCGACCATAATTTCCCGGGCCTGCAGAAGTGCATTATACTTGGAAGTAACATTATGGAAAGCCACATTTGCTGGAGCCGTTGAATGCTGCGTGCATCCCCCTAGTACCATCAGCAATAAAACAAGAAGAAAAGAATATCGATACAAGGGAGTTGGCATGGAAATAGCTACTATCACTTTAAAAACGTAGAGGCTGGCTTATTTTTTATGCCAAGTTCGTAAAATCTTATCAAAAATAAAGTCAAAACCTTTTTAACCGCACGCCTCATGAACGGTCAGGATCCTCAGTCTAACCCCTATATTCGCTATACGGGCATCGCCATGCAAATGCTTGTTACCATTGGTGCGGGCGTTTTTCTGGGCCTGAAACTCGACGAATGGCTGGAAACCAAAACGCCCTGGTTTACCATTGGCTGCTCGCTATTTTTCATCATGGCGGCCCTGGTTTCTTTAATTCGAAGTTTGCCTAAAAACTAAACTCAGGGAGGGTACTCTTTATCAACGTCTTTGTTTCGTTCCTACCTTTGCATCTGATCTATCTAAGAATAGCTGATATGTGGCGGTTACTCGTGCCTATCTTTTTGGTAGGAATTGTATTTTTTTTAGCTCCTTTGTTAGGGATCCAGGCTTGGATGCACCCCCAAAGATGGGAGATGTTAGCCTTCTTTGGAGGCATTGGTTTTTTAAACCATCGGCTCGTGGAAAGGGGCTTAGCTGAAAACGGCGATAAGTTCGTTACTTTTTACATGGCCAGCATGGTTTTACGCCTTGTGCTGAGTTTTGTATTCCTAATAGTCTACATTTTACTGGGTACGCTTGCTATCAAGCACTTCATAATTCAATTTTTTGTACTCTATTTATTTTTCGCAGGTTTTGAAATTGCCGGAGTGTATAGTAACTTGCGGCACTTTTCGGAGAAAAAGCCCTGAAATCCCGACGTGATGAGCCGCAATCGTTCGTATAAAGCACTTGCTATCAGTATCCTAACACTTGTATTTTCCGTTTTCAGCTCTTCAGCTACTTTTGCTCAGCATGAGCACGAAAGTCATGCTGAAGCTACCCATACCCATGGAGAAGCGGAAGAATTTAATCCTGGTCAAACTATTCTTCATCACGTAGCGGATGAACACCAGTGGCATTTAGCAACGATTGGCGAATCGCACATGGCCATTCCCCTGCCCGTTATGCTGTATACGCCGACCCGGGGTTTTAACGTATATTCTTCCTCTGAATTCTACCATGGATCGGGTGAGCACGACGGATTTACCTTGCACCATGAGCATTTCACTTCGGAAGATGGTTCTACGGTTTATGATTTTTCCATTACCAAGAACGTAGCTTCGTTGATCATTAGTGTGATTCTTTTGATTGTGATTTTCTTTACGGTTCGTAACGCTTACGCCAAGCGTCAGGGTAAAGCTCCCAAAGGCATCCAGTCAGCGATGGAACCTTTCGTGATCTTCATTCGCGATGAAGTAGCTAAAAATTATATTGGAGAAAAGCATTACCGCCGCTTCCTTCCTTACCTGTTGACGGTATTTTTCTTCATCTGGATTAACAATATGCTGGGCTTGCTTCCAGGAGCGGCTAACGTAACGGGAAACATTGCCGTTACCTTAACCCTAGCCATCTTAACGTTCATTATCGTGAACTTTAACGGCCGCAAAACGTACTGGACGCACATTTTTGCCATGCCTGGCGTACCCAAGTGGATGCTTATTGTCATGACTCCCGTGGAAATCGTGGGAATGATGATGAAGCCTTTCTCTCTGATGGTTCGACTTTTTGCTAACGTCACGGCAGGTCACATCATTCTGCTGAGCTTACTGAGCTTGATCTTTATCTTCAAGTCAGCCGCTTTAAGTGTGATTGTAGGTCCTTTCACCGTGTTTATGACGATGATCGAGCTTTTAGTAGCGGTGCTGCAGGCGTATATTTTCACGGTACTCACGGCTAGCTACATTGGAGCGGCCGTTGAAGAGCACCACCACGATGATCATCATTAATAATTTGAATTATTGTACCCGAAGACTGATTTGGTCGGAGGCTTTTTATACATTTTTTGTTTCACTCTTATAATTACAAACAGTCATGTTGACTATTCTCTTACAAGCTGCTCAAGAAGGTGGACTTTCATTAGCTTACTTAGGTGCTGCTATCGGTGCTGGTCTGGTTGCTATTGGTGCTGGTCTGGGTATCGGTCGTATCGGTGGTACGGCAATGGAAGCTATCGCTCGTCAGCCAGAAGCTTCTGGTAAAGTTCAGGGTGCGATGTTGATCGTAGCTGCCTTCGTGGAAGCCGTTGCTCTGTTCGGTGCAGTAATCTGTCTGCTTGTTGCCGTAAAATAAGTTACGCCTCAAGTTACGAACGTAGGTAGAGTTATTTCGATATCAGGTCTGGCTTGCATTAGGTGACCAGACCTGATATTAATCTTAGTGAAACAAGAAAGAGAATATTAAAACACAAGGTTAGCCTTAGCCTGGTTTTCATTTTCCAACACCCAAATTAGTTCCCACTAACATGGACTTAATTACCCCGAGTCTTGGTCTGATTTTCTGGCAGTTAGTTTTTTTCCTACTGTTAGTATTTGTACTGGGTAAATACGCCTGGAGACCTATTTTATCGAGTCTGAGTGAGCGTGAAAAGTCGATCGAGGATGCTATTGAATTAGCCAAGAAGACTCGTAATGAAATGGCTCAATTGAAGGCCGATAACGATAAAGCCAAAGCTGACGCTTTGATTGAGCGTGATGCCATCCTGAAACAAGCTCGCCAAACGGCCGAGAAAATGATCGCTACGGCTAAGAACGAAGCGGCTCAGGAAGCTAAAGCTGAAGTTGAAAAAGCCCGTAAAGCTTTCCGTGAAGAGCAGGCCGCTGCTGTTGCCAAGCTGAAGAATGAAACGGCTAAAATTGCCGTTGAAATTGCTGAGAAAGTACTTCGTCGCGAGTTAGCTGACAAAAACTCTCAGGAAGCTTTGGTAAACGATTGGATGCAAGACGCAAAACTGAACTAATTCCGCACGGCGAAGACCAGCCTTAACTGGTTTCGCAAATATGCATTCCACTATGTCTGAACAAAGCGTAGCGTTTCGATATGCAAAGTCATTGATCGGGCTTGCTCAGCAAAAAGCAGTACTGGATACGGTCTATAACGATATGCAGCTGTTTGCAGAAACCTGCCAGCAAAACCGTTCGTTGGCTCTGACGTTGAAAAGCCCTATCGTCAAGCACTGGAAGAAACTGGAGATTTTGAAAGCCCTGTTTGAAGCACGGGTGAATCCGATTACTTTCAGCATTTTTGAAATTATTACCAAGAAAAACCGCGAAGCCCTGCTGCCCGCTGTTGCCAAGGAATTTAATCGGCAATATCAGCAATTGAAAGGCATCGAGGTGGCCCATATTACGACGGCTTCTCCCCTGACTGAAACCCAACGCAGCGAATTCAAAGCTGTGATTGCGAAACAAACGGGCAAGAGTATCGAGCTGTCGGAGACAGTAGACCCTCAACTCATCGGGGGTTATTTACTGCGGGTAGGAGATAATCAGATTGATAATTCCATTAAGAGTCGTCTGAACGATTTGAAAGTTCAGTTTGCTCAAAATTAGTTTAGTATAGAGTATCCCTTTTATTTCTGATTTTTTACCTGTTTGCATACAGTTAGAAAAAACCCACCAGATTGGCGGGTTTTTTTTGTGCCTAACTCACCGAATGAATTTGATAGGTTTTTCGGTTGAAGAGAAAGCTCTCTCCTGCTCGTTTATGCAGTAACTGAGCACCAATGGGAGAAGCCGGAGAAATGACGAAAATCTTGATTCCTTCCACCTCCAGGGCTCCAACGCTAATGGCGATGAAAAACCATTCTTCATTGGCCTGAATCAACGCTCCCAGCTCTCCTTTTTGGCAGGGAATGGTTAATTCTTTACGCTCTAATTGCAGACGCTCCTGGCGAAGTAATTCATATTGCTGGGCATACCGATCCCGTTCATTTTGAGCCATGGCCCGGCCCGTTTCATATTTATCACCAGCGGAACTCTTACTCTCCTCATTGGCCGAAGCCTGAGCAGCCTGCATGGCATTCCAAGCAATGCTTACTTTTTCATCAATGAGACCTTTAAGCCGCTCGAGCAACAATTCTTTATCCATACTTTCTTCTATATAAAAAGGGCTGATGAACATGCACCAGCCCTTTTGCTAATATAAAATCAGAAGCCGATTATTTCAAGCCCAGATCTTCTTGAATCTGTTTTACCTTCGCTTTCAAAGCATCATAGGTAGCATTGAACTCTTCCGCTTTCGCTAAAGGAGCATTTACGGATACATAGAATTTAATCTTCGGTTCTGTTCCCGAAGGACGGGCAGATACTTTCGAACCATCCGCCAGAATCAGCTGAATTACGTTTGATTTCTCAATACCCATTTCAGCAGGAATTGCCGTTTGCTGACCCGTCGCCACGTCCTTGGAAACCAGATTCTGATAGTCCAGAATAGTTACGGGCTTTGAACCAGCTACTTCAGCCGGCGGGTTGTTACGCATATCACTCATCATTCGCTGAATTTCTTCCGCTCCTTCCTTCCCTTTCTTCGTCAGCGAAATCAATCCTTCGTAGTAGAATCCATTTTCCATGTACATTTCTGTAAGCATATCAAAAAGACTCTGACCTTTGTCTTTGGCATAAGCCGTAAGCTCAGCAATCATCGCACAGGAAGCAATCGCATCTTTATCCCGAACGGCGTCGCCAATCAGGTAACCATAGCTTTCCTCACCTCCACCGATGAACTGCTCTTTTCCTTCCAAATCGCGAATCACACCGGCAATGTATTTGAAGCCCGTCAGTGTATTATAACAGTTTACCCCGTAGCTATCGCACATTTTATCGATCAGATCGGTCGTTACAATCGTCTTGGCTACGAATTCTTTTCCGCTTAGCTTACCCGCTTCTTTCCAGGCTCTCAGCAGGTAAAAGATAATCAGACTAGCCATCTGATTGCCGTTTAACAGCTGCCACTGGCCATCCGCGTTCTTCACGGCTGAACCCACCCGGTCAGCATCAGGGTCCGTTGCCATTACCAAATCCGCATCGATTTCCTTAGCCAGATTCATCGCCAGGGTCATGGCTTCCGTTTCTTCTGGGTTAGGATACACAACGGTGGGGAAGTTCCCGTCGGGCGTAGCCTGTTTCTCAACGATAGTCACGTTGGTAAAGCCAATTTTCTCCAGGGCCTTTGGTACCAGGGTAATGCCCGTTCCGTGAATCGGCGTGAAAACAATTTTCAGATCTTTCTGCCGCTCAATTACCGCTGGGTTCACTACATTTTTAGTGATAACCTGCTCTAAATACTTAGCGTCAACTTCCTCACCAATGCTTTCAATGAGTTCAGGATTGCCTTCAAAATTGATGTCATCAACCGACTGAATGGCATTCACTTCAGTAATGATATTCTTATCGTGAGGAGCCACAACCTGAGCTCCGTCATTCCAATACGCTTTATAACCGTTGTATTCTTTAGGGTTATGCGAAGCCGTAATGACCACACCACTCTGGCAACCAAGCAGACGAATGGTAAAGGAAAGCTCAGGGGTCGGACGCAGTTCACTGAAAAGATATACTTTAATGCCATTAGCTGAAAAGATATCGGCTGTTACCTGAGCAAATTCAGGTGACATATTACGACTGTCGTGAGCAATGGCTACTTTAATTTCCTGACCAGGAAAGCTCTTTTTCAAGTAGTTAGCCAGACCCTGCGTAGCAGCTCCTACGGTATAACGGTTCATTCGGTTAGAGCCTACTCCGATTAATCCGCGAAGACCTCCGGTGCCAAACTCCAGCTCTTTATAAAAAGCATCGGTTAGCTCCGTGTCATTTTTTTCATCGATCAGCTGCTGAACGGCTGATTTTGTTGTTTCATCATAATTTCCTGAAACCCAATTCTGTACTTTCTGGCGGATAATTGCGTCGAGACCGGTTGACATAATATGTTATGAATTGTTGGTAAATACTAGATTGAAGCTATGAGTTTAAAAAACGTCTACAATTATAAGAAGTGGATTGAAATGACTAACCATTACCTGGGTTTTATTGAATTTTTATATCTTTTCTTAAGCGGCTTTTCTAAGTAATGGAGGCATGAATTTCAACATTTTATCTAAAAAATTTAAAACTTATAAATCCACACATCCTTAAATTCTCGTTAATATGATTCGAGAACCAATTACAAATCAACCCTTTACAATAACTAATTCCAACCTTAAAATGTTAAGTGAATTTTAAGGAAACGAACAACCGGATTAATAACTAAATTCTAAAGTATCCCTTTTACTAGTCATTCACTCTTTTGTGTAACCCTTTATCCAGTTAATAATTTATATTATGGAAACTACGAATCAAAACAAACAATCAAGTGGAATTTGGGGAGCTGCGTTTGCAGTAATGCTTGCAATTTGTGGTGTGTTAGGCTTCTTACTTTTCCAGGAGAAGTCTGAAACAGACAAACAATCAACTGAAATTAGCGTAAAAGCACGGGATCTGGCCATCACGCATAGCCGACTCGATTCGATTTCGAGAGAATTAGACGCTAAAATTGCTCAGGTTCAGCAACTTGGAGGTAACATCGAAGAGCTGCAAAAACTCAAAACTCAATTAGAAGCGGATAAGTCCTCTCTTTTGAAGTCTAAAAATGTATCGATTGCCAAGTATACCAAAAAGATTAAAGAATACGAGGCTATTCTGACGCAGAAAGACGAAGAAATTGCTCGTCTGCAAGAGGAAAATGGTCAGTTGAACAACCAAAATCAGCAGTTAACTCAGGAAAATACGACGATCCGTACCGATTTGGACAATACACGTCGTTCCTACAGTGACTCGGTAAGTACCTTGCGTAGTTCCAATCAGGAATTAGCAGATAAGGTAACCATTGGTTCGGCTCTGCGGGCTGAAGGAGTTCGGGTGTTAGCTGTGAATAAAAAAGGCAAAACGCGTGAAAATGACGATAATGAGTATAAAGGCAGAAGAGTAGATAAAATTAAAGTTGCCTTTACGCTGGCTCCTAACCCCCTGACTAAAGAAGAGTCTAAAGACATCATGCTTCGCGTGGTGGATCCTCAGGGAGCGGTATTATCAGACACGGAAACGGGTTCAGGTATCTTCTCTTTCCAAGGTCGTGATATGCAGTATACTTACAAACAGTCGGTGCAATTTAGCAACAACCGTCCTCAAGTAGAAATGCTGTATACCCGTGGTCAGGAATACAAAAAAGGTAAATACAACGTAGAACTTTATGCTGAAGGATTCAAAATTGGTCAAGGCGAGTTTGTTGTACGTTAGGTAAAGATGGTCTAGTTAATTAATATATCATAGCTGTAATAGAAAAGAACCGCTCCTGCTGGGGGCGGTTCTTTTTTTATGCAATACCTAACCACTTATGCAAATGCAGTAACTTCTGGAACGGAATCACCCGTAATAAACCGGGTTACTTCCAAAGCATTTTCCCGGCACGATGCAATGAGTGGGTGTAAAGGTTCGCTTAAAGAAACATTTAAATCGGCCACAGTAGGTTTAGCCATGTAAGCCGCACTGAGCATTAAACTACCTAACTTAGGGTGCTTGTATTCTAACAAAGGCCGCCACTGAGCTGAAGCCGTCAAGACATTATACAACTTTTTAGCAATTTCATAGGATTCGTCCGTGGCTTCGAAAGTAATGGTTTTAGTAGGCCGGTTCTCTAGATGAGCCGTACGTTCCCGGATGCTGGCATCAAGCCTAGCTAAGCTCTTACGGTACGAACCTGTGAATTTACCCGTGCGGATGCGTTCGCGTAAGGAAAAGCGGATAAAGTACGTTAATGAATCCGTTACGTTCAGCCCTATTTCTGCCATTTGCTTAAAAATAAACGAAGAGGGCGACATTCCCGGTAAGGTGTTCGGATCGTGCAGGAGTACTTCTCCTTCGGGACTTAAAAAGCCATCAATTCGGGCACAGGCCCCAAAAGCAAACAACCGAAAGGTTTCTTTCACGTACGCGTGTACTTTTTCGTTATTTTCTAAACTCGTCCGAATCGGAATGCCTTTTCGTACTACGGAAGTCAGATACTTAGTCTTAAAATCAAAAACGATGTCCTCATCATCTTTGATTACCTCTGAAGGCGGCAGAGCCAGCGGATTTCCATCAAAATCCTGGATAACACCGCAACTAAACTCCTGTCCTTTGACAAAGCTTTCAAATAAAACGGCGTCCTCTGAATGAATCGAGCTTAAGACAATCGGTTCAAGTTTTTCGGCAAAACGAATATCCAGCTCATGCCAAAGTTCAGCTGGGTGCTTACAGAGTTTTTCCTCGTTGATGAATAAAGGAAAAGCAATGCCTTCGTCAAGGTTGGTAATTTGCTGTAAGAAAGCTCCTTTCTCTTCATCAGATAAGCTTATCCACGCCTGCGGATGAACCTGTTTCTGAAAGAAACTTTGAAGCACGCCCGCTTCAAAAGCCTGTACATCGTCGGTTTTAATAAAGGAAACCCCAATGGAAGAACCCTGATGGGGAGCTTTGCAGACAAAAGGCAGGCCTACCTGAGCTTTTACCTGCTCAAATAAGACTTCTTTATCAAAGCGGTCCCACTCCGTTTTACTAAAAGAGAAAAGTCGCTTATTTAATCCTACGGTTCTCTGAATTAATTCGTTTTGAGCAATCTTATCAATGCCAATTCCTGATCCCATCAACCCTGAGCCGTAGTAAGGCATGCCGTACCATTCCAGTAATCCCTGAATGGCTCCGTCTTCGAGCTGAGGACCGTGAACGGCTAAAAAGGCAAAATCAAAATAGTTTTTAAATTCGTCAGGCAACAAGCGTTTGCCTACACTGGCAATCATGGCTTCTTCCTGCTCGGGGCTCAAGCTCAGCGATTCTTCGTAAACCCGGAAGGGATACTTTTGCGAGGATACAAAAGCCTTGGGCGGATAAAAATCACGAATGGAAGCGGATTCCATTAGAGTCGGCTCAAGCAAAATGAAATTACCCCGTCCATCAATAAAGACAGGAATCGGTTCAAAGAGGTAACGATCCAGACCCGTATACGTCGTTTTACCTCCTAGAAAAGAAATCTCCCGCTCACGGGCCGGGCCACCGAAGAAAATACCAACTTTAAACAAGAGCGTAAGCTTTTAAGTATGAACGAAACCAAAATCTTCCTTTGACGTTCGAATTTACGGTGCACGGCATAGATTCTGACGAGCTTACTAGTGATATTCTCATAAATACCACAAAATATCTAGTAAACACAAAATCCCGAAGCAAGCTCGGCAGCTATACCTCGGGATCGAATCGTACAAGTAAATACATGATAAACTATTGATGCCTTACCAGTAACTTCTTGGTTATTAAGGTCTTGCCTTCTAATGACAACTGATAAAAGTAAATATTATTAGGCAAATGAGACGTGGCAATGCGTTGCTTGCGCTCACCGGGCTCTAATACCACTCCTCCCATTTGCATCCCTAGCGGGCTATACAGCGTAATTTTCGCTTCACCGGCGTTGGCTGCCACCGCATATTCCACTTCGATATGATCGTTAGCCGGGTTGGGATATAAATTAGAAACGCTGATCTTATCGTTTACGAACAGTTTTTCTGAGGAGGAAGAATCATCAAAATCGCGAGTGCTTTCAGAAGCTACAACCGCTAGCGGAGCCAGGGGTTGTTCCGTTTTGGAAGAACCAGTAGACTTAGGTCGATTCCGTAAAAGCGTTCGGTAATATTCATTGACTGCCGTCGAGCGATTCACTTTTACTTCACGGGCAATTTCTGCCTTGGGGTAAAAATACGGATGAATCTGCGTGGAACTAGTCGTTGATTTTGCTTTAGGCTTAATATCTAATCGACTGCGTTTAGGCTCTCCCTGAGCATAGGTATTAATCGGATTTCCTAGCAGGAAAACGATTAAAAGTCCGTACAGAAAGAGTAAAGTGTGTTTCATAAAATAATCTAAACAGCCATCGCTACATAACGCCGAAGCAAATGTAGCCATATTATATTGATAACCAAGTTTTTAACAAGTATTAACAGAAGTAACCCCTCATAAGCAATACTTGTTTTTGAAATTGTTTAAAGAAAAAGATATACCACCCTTTTTCTTTAAACAATTCCCCAAATTTTCTCATTTCTTGTTCGAAGCCGTTGCCGTTACTTTCTTCGTAGTCACCGGGTTAGCCGGCAGAGTTACTGGCCTTTTTATTCGTTTAACCGAGTCTCTGCTCGGACGTTCTTTTTCCCGCCAGTTGAAATTATCGAGTTCTCGGTTTTCACTGGTTACCTCCTTGGGCGGGTGTAAAACTCCGTCGGGCGTTCCCAGGAAAGCAATGCGTTTGACCTGACTATCCCTAAAATGCAAACGCATTCGTCCTGATTGGACATAATTCATGCCGATAGGTTTACTGTCATCTTTCTTGGCGAAGTAAATACTTTCGCCATTGCCCTCCACCAGGGTATTATCTAACTCTGATTTTGCGTTAAAATAGGCTGTAATTCGCCGGCCTTTGACCTGATTAAACTGCAAAAGCGTGTCCCTGGCAATGATAAAGGCCCGGCGTTTGAGATACATCGTCCGCATTTTATTTTCCACCAGCCTAACCAGAATGGTATCGGCTTCTGACTGATTATTACCATTCCAGAGGATGGGTTTCTTAAAGAACGAAATGAGTGAATCCGCCATGTTATAGACTAGTGAGTCGCATTTGGCCTGTAAATCCCGCCTAAAAACCAGTACGTTTCGATCCGCAATCAAGCGGCGAGTGGTATCTTTAACACCCCTGATTTCCTGAGAAATCAAAGTGTCGGCCGACAATAGCAGGGTATCTTTTGAAAAGAATTTATGCAATAAGGCTTCCCCGTACACGCGGGAAATACCCGTTTTACCAAAATACCTTCCAACCTGCCCCGTCAGGAGAGCACTGTCTTTTTTTGCTACCATTACCACATTTCCCCGGGCAATACCGATTTGCGTGATGGGATCGTAAAACAGACTATCGCCCGTTAACTCATTATTAGGCATTCGTACCGTTGAGCGGCCCCTAAAATTTGAGATTCGTGTATTCAAATTGTACGAACCCGAACTCGTAAAAAGCGTATCGTTTTCCGCCTGAGACTTTTTCTTTTTAGAGATAATCTTCGTTGGAGCAATAAAATAAGCATCCTTGGAAAGGGTACTATACCTTAAGGAATCGGCAAATAGGTCCGTTTCAGGACTCACCATTTTCACATTCTTTTTAAAAAGCGAAAGCTTGGTTAGCGTATTGTAATACCCTTCTTTACTCGTCAGCGTACTGGTTTTATCCACCAGCGTTCCGCCCGTGTTATAACTGGCTATGCGGTTATTCATGTCATAGTCCAGCTTGCGGGTTTTCAGCGTTGCCGTTTTGTCGTTGAGCGTAACCACGCGTCCGAGCATTTTAGCCTGCCGGGTATTGCCAAAGTACATGGCCGTATCGCCCGTAAGCGTTAGACTATCGCCCTGAATAATTTTGACATTGCCATAAGCCTCCACTACGTTAATGAGATCGTTTTTCTTAGCCAGGTTACAAAGCAGGACAACATTACCCTGCCGCATCCGCACGTTGCCGCGAAGGAAGGTATTACCTGCCGTCTGATCCACCCAGAGTGTATCTGAATAATCCACATCAACAATTTTTCCCGCCGGAGCAGGAGTTTGGGCCCCTCCCCAAAAAGGAAGACAGAGTACTAACCCGAGAATATATATTTGCCAGTATTTCATTGCTTTGGCAAAATTAACTATTCCCATCCGTGCTGACTGATTTTTTAGCATTCATTAACGAGAGAAAACTCTTTTCATCGACTCACCGCCTCTTAGTAGCCGTGAGTGGTGGTCTGGATTCAGTGGTGCTAACAAAATTGCTCCAGCAGGCCGGGTTTTCCTTCGCCATCGCCCACGTTAATTTTCAATTGCGACAAGAAGAGTCCTTTCGCGATGAACTTTTTGTGGAAAAGCTGGCTCAGACTTACGCCGTTCCCCTCTTCATCGAACGTTTTGATACTAAAGCCATCGCTCAAGAAAGGGGACTTTCTACCCAGTTAGTCGCCCGAGAGCTGCGGTACGAGTGGTTTGAGAAAATTCGTGTCAAAGAACATTTTGATTGGATTCTCACGGCTCATCATCTCAATGATTCGCTCGAAACCCTACTCATGAATCTCATTCGTGGGACGGGACTTTCCGGCCTTCGGGGCATCCCCGAAAAAAACGGCTTTATCGCTCGTCCGCTTTTAGGCTTCAACCGTGCTCAATTGCAGGGCTATGCCCTTAAGCATGAACTACGCTGGGTGGAAGACTCGAGCAATCAAAAAGACGATTACCGTCGAAATCAACTTCGCCATCAGGTAGTTCCTCTACTTGAAAACCTCAACCCTAGCCTGACTCAAACGCTTCGGCTTACGTTGGATCGCCTGCAGGCCGCCGAGCGTTTTATCGAGCAGCAACTCAGCGATTTCAAACAACAGGTTCATGAGAGCTTAGTCATTGCTTTTTCACCGCTCGCAAGCTCGGCTGAACCCGTATTTATGCTCAGCGAAACGCTCAAATCCTACGGCTTTTCTTACCAGCAGAGCAAAGCCATTTACGAAAACCGATTGGCTCAGCCCGGTAAGCGTTATTATTCCCATTCGCACGTACTGGTATTGGACCGACAACAGTGGATTCTTCAGGCTAATTCAGACAAAGCTTTGCACAGTTATGAAATCCCTGACGTGCCTTCTTCTATAGATACCCCGTTTTTTAGCCTGACGTTGCAACGCGTTGAAAATTTTTCTTTTTCTTCAGATGCCCACCTTGTGTTTTTGGATGCATCACTGCTTGATTTTCCGCTTAAATTGCGTGTATGGGAACCGGGAGACTGGTTTTGTCCGCTGGGAATGAAGGGAAAAAAACAAAAAGTCAGTGATTTTTTAATCAATCAAAAAGTACCTTTCATTGAAAAGAAAAGTCTTTACGTACTTGAATCATCGGGTAACTTGGTATGGATCACAGGTAAACGGCTCGATGATCGGTATAAAATTACTGAAAACACAACGCAGGTTTTACGGGTTGAATTACGGTCGGTTTCGTCTATTGATTAATCTACTCGGCTTGGTATAGTGGACATTTCCAGCAAGTGCCTAGTTTTGTCAGTGCGAATGCTTTTGGGGCATAGCCCGTACTCTTAAACCTTTCTATGATGTCTTTATCATTGCTTAAAACCGGGGGCTTAGCTCTGGCTCTGGGCCTGGCACTGGCCTCCTGCCAGTCATCCAGCGAAAAATCTGCTCAATCTCAAGAAGATTCCACCATGACCTCCACTATCACCAAAGCTCCTTTTGGAACGCTCGACGGCCAGCCTGTTGATTTATATACGCTTACCAATGATAAGGGTATGATCGTAAAAATCACTAACTACGGCGGCATTATTACCGAATTACACACGCCCGACAAAGACGGTCATTTCGATGACATCGTTCTGGGTTTTGATTCACTGGCGGGTTACCGTCAAGAGGTGCCTTACTTCGGGGCTTTAATTGGCCGTTACGGTAACCGTATCGCTAAGGGTAAATTTAATCTGGAAGGTAAGACGTATAACCTGCCCATTAACAACGGCCCTAACTCCCTGCACGGTGGGAAAGTAGGTTTTGACAAAAAAGTCTGGACGGCTCAGGAAGTAAAAACGGATTCGACGGTGGGCCTCAAACTCAACTTAGTCAGCCCCGACGGCGATCAGGGTTATCCCGGAACGCTGAACGTAACGGTTACCTACACGCTTACCAATGACAACGCCTTGCGGCTGGATTACGAGGCCACGACGGATAAAGCCACGGTCGTGAACCTCACCAATCACACCTATTTTAACCTGACAGGCGTAAAACGGGACATCCTTGATCACGAAGTAGAGCTGAAAGCCAGCAAAATTGTTCCCGTAGACGCTACGCTGATTCCAACGGGCAAGCTTGAGGACGTAAAAGGTACCCCGTTTGATTTTACCAGCTCAACGGTGATTGGCAAACGCATTAACGATACCAAAGACGAGCAAATTAAAAACGGCGGTGGTTATGATCACTGCTGGGTGTTTGATAAATCAGGCGATGGCCTTCTTTCCCAAGGTTCCGCTTATGAACCCACTACGGGCCGCAGGGTAGAGTTATTAACGACGGAGCCAGCGGTACAATTTTACAGCGGTAATTTCCTGGATGGTAAACTGACGGGCAAGAACAATACCACCTATGAAAAACGCTGGGGTTTCTGTCTGGAAACGGAGCATTATCCCGATTCACCCAATCAGGCTTCGTTTCCTTCAACGGTATTGAAGCCTGGTCAAACCTACAAATCGACGACAGAGTATCGATTTTCGGTTAAAAAATAACTAGTTTAATTGAGCAGGAGCCGGCTTGGGAAGGGATACTTTTCGAGCCGGCTCCTTTCATTTGGTGTAGAATTTTTAGAGCTTATCTACCTTACTAACAAGAGCATACTCATGAATGTATACGTACAAACACCCTTAGGTGACTCCGAAAAAGAATACTTTACCAGCAAACTTCCCGAATCAGTTCAGGCCGTTTTTGAGTCCGATTTATCCGAATCAACTCGCCGCGAAAACGTAGAAAAGGCAGATATTATCTTTGGTAATGTAGCCGCAGACTGGCTTGAAAATGCGAAAAATCTTCGCTGGGTACAGCTGCATTCGGTAGGTTTTGATAAGTATCAGGATTTAAAAATTGAAGCGACCCTTACCAATATGAAGGGCTTTTACGCTCAGCCCTGTGCCGAAACGGCCGTAGGCGGGATATTGGCTTTTTACCGAAAAATGGACGTTTTTGGTATTCTGCGTAGTCAGAATAAGTGGGTGGGCCAGTCCATGCGGTGTGAAATGAGTTTGCTGCGGAAGAAAAAAGTACTCATCATCGGAACGGGTAGCATTGGACAGGCCTGCAAAAAAATCCTTAGTGGTTTTGACTGCCCCATTGATTTTTTTGGTCGTAGTAGCCCCGAAGCCCGTTTTCGAACACCCGACGATCTCATCAAAGGTATTCATGCATTTGATGTCATCATTAATACCCTACCCGGCACGGATGAAACCCGCAAATTTGTATCAGCTGAAATGATTTCCCAGTTTCATCCGGATGCCGTGTTTGCCAACGTAGGCCGGGGCACGACGGTAGATGAAGAAGCGCTTACGCACGCCTTACTCAACGGAGACTTGGCCGGAGCCGTTTTAGACGTGACTCAAGAAGAGCCTCTGCCCGAAAAACATCCCCTTTGGGATTGTCCTAACGTCATTCTTTCTCAACATTCAGGCGGGGGCTACCGCGAAGAATTTCGGGATTTGACGGACGTTTTCCTGGAAAACCTGAACCGGTTCCTTTCCAACAAGCCTCTGGAAAATGTGATTGATACGAAGAAAGGTTATTAAGGTAGGTGGAGACGGTTGGGCTAATACATCATTCATGAAAGCATCCGCATTAAACCGTCTCCCCCTTCACTAAACCCTTTCATGGCTAGACTTATAGAATCTATTTGCAGGAAAATTGCATAAGAAAGCAACCTTCATTGAATAGTTTTGCATCTTTTTACGTTAACAGGGCTACCCCCTTACTTAAAAAGCCTACGGAACCATTGTTAACTCTAAAAGGAAAGACGTATCTTTGCGGACTTATGCAGACTATTCGGTATTTTGTTCTATTTCTGGGCCTTACCGCCCTTTTTACTTCCTGCGGAAGTTTTGAGAAACTTCGCAAGAAAGGTACAGACGAGCAGAAGTATCAGGCTGCTTTGACGTATTACAAGAAAGGCGATTACGATAAAGCCGTTCTTCTCTTTGAAGAGCTTAAACCCATTTTAAAGGGTTCGGATCAACAAGAGTTAGCTACGTTTTATGAAGCCTACTGTAATTATCACCTTTCGCAGTATGAAGTAGCCTCCTTCCAGTTCAAGCGTTTCTATGAAACCTTCGGACGGAGTGATTACGCCGAAGAAGCTCTCTACATGAGTTCCTACGCTTCTTACCGAGCCTCCATGCCTTATTACCTGGATCAGGCCAGTACGCTAACGGCCATGGACAATATGCAAAGCTTTATTAACACGTATCCGCAAAGCAAGTTTGTTGATGAGGCTTCTAAAATTATTAAGGAGTCCCGTAAAAAGCTGGAGAAGAAAGCCTACGAACGGGCGAAGTTGTATTTTAAAACCAGCCCCGCCAACCTTCAGAATTTCCGCTCTGCCGTTTACGCCATTAATAACTTTAAGAAAGAATTTCCCGATTCTGATTATAACGAAGAGTTAGCCTTTCTTCAGGTCCAGGCACAGTATGAATTTGCCCAGAACAGTATTTATACCAAGCAAAAAGAGCGTTACGATGAAGTGGTGAAGTATTATCATGATTTTGTTGACGCCTTCCCTGAGGGTAAATTTGTTAAAAAGGCCGAACGCCTCTACGAAGATTCGGTTAAGCTTTCGGGCAAATTGGCTGAAGAAGACCGCTTAGCTAAAGCCGCCCAGCAAAAAGCGAAAGAAAAAGAAAAGGCTGCCGAGCCCGCTTCGACGGGACGTGTAGGTGGCTCTACGAATAAATAAGCTTCCTAATCAAGGGAGTTATTTCATTTAAATTGTAAACAATAAAGATCAAAGATATGCCTGCCAATCCTTCTATCGTCACTCGCGACACAGACAAACTGGCCGCTAAGACGAACGGCAATATTTATGAAGCCGTGGCCATTATGGCCTCTCGTGCCAAGCAACTTTCTGTTAAACAAAAGGAAGAGCTGAATCAAAAGCTTTCAGAGTTTGCCTCAACGGTAGATAACCTGGAAGAAATCTTTGAAAACCGCGAACAAATCGAAATTTCAAAGCATTACGAGCGTCAGCCCAAGCCTGCTTCGCTGTCCATCGAAGAATATATTGAAGAAAAAGTAACCTGGCGTTACCGCACTGATTTACCTAGTGAAGAGTAATCATCACTAAGGCTTTGAAAAACCTCCGTATCTTCGCCGGTACGGAGGTTTTTTCATATAATACCGATCTTATGCTTGCAGGAAAACGGGTACTACTTGGCGTTTGTGGTAGTATCGCTGCCTATAAAATTGCTAGTCTGGTTCGCTTACTCATCAAAGCCGAAGCCGAAGTGCAGGTGGTAATGACCCAGTCGGCTACCGAGTTCATTACCCCATTAACCCTGGCTACGCTTTCCAAGCGTCCGGTGTACAGTCAGTTTGTTAGCAATCCCGAAACGGGCACCTGGACTAATCACGTAGCCTTAGGCCTTTGGGCAGATGTTATACTCATAGCCCCGGCCACGGCTCACAGTCTTTCGAAAGCCGCTCATGCTCAGGCCGATGATCTGCTTTCAGCGGTTTACCTATCGGCTCGCTGTCCCGTTTACTGGGCTCCGGCCATGGACCTGGACATGTACCAGCATCCAGCCACGAAAGAAAACCTTCATCGCCTGGAAAGTTTTGGTAATCATATCATCAAGGCGGGCTATGGAGAGCTGGCTAGTGGATTAACCGGCGAAGGTCGCATGGCTGAACCCGAAGAATTACTACATATCTTAGAAAATCACTTTCTTCCTGAAAGTATCTGGAAGGGGAAAAAAGTCCTGTTAACCGCCGGACCTACCCAGGAAGCCATTGATCCGGTTCGGTATATTTCCAATCATTCTACGGGTAAAATGGGTTATGCCCTAGCCGAGGCTCTGGCTTTAGCGGGAGCCTTGGTTACGTTGGTGAGTGGTCCAACCAACCTTAGCCTGAAGCACTCAGGGATTCACACCATCGACGTTCGTTCTGCTCAGGAAATGTACGAAGCCGCTGAAGGCGTGTTTGCCCAACAAGACGTTACGATTTTAGCGGCCGCCGTTGCCGATTATACCCCTAGTGTGGTCGCTTCGGAAAAAATCAAGAAGAAGGAATCCATCTTCAATATTGAACTTCGAAAAACCGTTGATATAGCAGCTACGCTAGGCAGTCAGAAAAAACCCGGTCAACTGCTCATCGGCTTTGCTCTGGAAACTAACAATGAGGTAGAAAATGCTATTGAGAAGCTTCTCAGGAAAAACCTGGATTTAATTATTCTCAACTCTCTGCAAAACGCAGGAGCAGGTTTTGGCCACGATACCAATCAGATTAGCATCATTGATCGACAGCAGCAGATCATGGCCTATGAATTAAAATCCAAAACCAAAGTCGCCGCTGATATTCTTGCGGCCATTGCCGCTTATTTATAATAGCATTCCATCCACGCTGAGATTATGAAAAGCTTTTCATCAACACTGGTTTTTCTTTTTTCCTTTTTACTGCTGACCAGGCTACAGGCTCAGGAAATAGCCTGCACCATTACCCTGAGAACCGACCAGATGCGGCTCAACCAGCAATCTAACAACGGGCAACAGGTCTTCGGAGAAATGCAGCGGGTAATGACTGATTTTGTTAATGGCCGCCGCTGGACCAATGATCAGTTTCGCGAAGAAGAAAAGATTCATCTTGATATTTCCCTAACCTTTCAAAAAGCAACGGCTCAGGGCGATTACGATGCACAGGCTACCATACAGGTATATCGTCCCATTTTTAACTCGAGTTACGAAAGCGTACTGCTGCGTTATGTAGACCGGGCTTTCTCGTTTCGCTATCTGCCCGAAAACCCCCTCAATTTTAACGATAACGTCTTTTCAGACAATCTTACTTCGCTGCTGGCTTACTACAGCTACATTGCCCTGGCTTTGGACTATGACTCTTTCGGCAAACGCGGCGGTGAGCAGTGGATCCAGCGGGCCTATAACGTAGCCAACATTGCCTCCAGCAGTGGCGGAGGTTTTACGGGCTGGGATCAACGCGGCGATCAGCGGAGTCGGTACTGGCTAGTAGAAAACCTTCAAAATCAGCAGATGCTCCCTTTCCGGGAAGGTTTTTATACGTACCACCGATTGGCTATGGATAGTTTTGGTGAGCAACCCGATGAAGCCCGAAAAAATATTCTCGGCGTTCTCAATACCATTCGCCAGGTCGTACAGCTCAAACCCTCGGCTCTGCTCATCAACAGCTTTTTTGATGCGAAGTCCAATGAACTCATTCAGGTTTTTTCAAAAGGTACTGCCGCCGAAAAGAACCAGGTGTATCAGGTACTTTCTCAGCTAGATCCTACCAAGGCAGACTCCTACCGGCAGCTTATTAAATAGATTCTGGAACGAAGCTTTTAGGCTCCTTCAAATGATTTCGCTACAACCCGCCACCGCTGCTGACCGAGATTGGATCTATTGGGTAAAAAAGAAAACCCTGGGTGCTTACGTGGTGGAAACCTGGGGAGCCTGGTACGAAAAAATTCAGCGAAATTTTTTCGATGAAACCTTTGAGGTTTCCTGCATCCAGATCATTTATGACAACCAGCAACCCGCTGGCATTCTTCGCGTAGAGCGGCGGGATAAGGAAATATTTCTTTCTGAGATTTATATTTTACCTACCTTCCAGAATAAAGGTATTGGTTCGCTATTATTAGCTCAATTGAAAGCCGAAGCTCAGCAAGAGAACTTACCTTTGCAACTCACCGTTTTACAGGTCAATCAGGCCGCCCGGCGTTTTTACGAACGCCACGGCTTGAGTTGCACGGGCGAAATCAAGCATCATTACGTTATGACTTATCATGGGGAAAAGAATCATTAGAATTCCAGCGACGACAGAAACCCTCTCGGATCTGAAAGGGATTCGCCTAAATGTAGTGTTACGAAACGGTGTTACTTATTTTGGACGACTGGTGGGACAGGAAAATCAGGTCCTTATTCTCGAAGACGGTTTATTACGTAAACGTCGTTATCCTCTCCAGCAGATTGAGGAAATTGTTTACGATATAAACGCCGCCTTTTAATTTTGGCATACGCCGCCTCGTATCCTTTTGTACCTTTGAAGGTGACCCTTATTCCTACTCATGCTTTCCAATCTGCTTATACAGAATTACGCACTTATTGAAACCCTTGAACTTTCGCCCAGCGGAGGTTTAAATATCATTACTGGTGAAACCGGAGCGGGAAAGTCCATCTTACTGGGAGCCATTGGTATGCTCCGGGGAAATCGGGCTGACACGAAAGTGCTCTGGGATCCCACTCAGAAATGTATTATTGAAGGACAATTTGATATCTCGGGTTACTTTATTAAGTCGATTTTTGAAGAAGAGGAAATCGATTACGAGACTACCTGCATCATTCGCCGGGAAATTAGTCCATCGGGTAAATCCCGGGCTTTTGTCAATGACACGCCCGTTAATCTGGAAACCCTGCGACGCATTGGCTCGCAGCTCATGGACGTACATTCCCAGCATGATTCCATGTTACTGGGTTCTCAGGAATACCAGCTCCAGTTAGTAGATACCTACGCTCAGAACAGTTCACTGCTGGATTCGTATAAGGAACAGTTTAGCGATTTTAGAAAAAAACGGGAAGCCTACGACCGCCTGCAGGCAGAAGCCAAAGAAATCCGTAAAGAGTTTGATTACAACTCCTTTTTGCTGGAAGAGCTCGCCAAAGCTCGTTTTCAGGAAAATGAACAGAGTGAACTCGAAAAGGAGTTAACTACCCTGGAAAACGCCGAAGAAATCAAGCAGCGACTCCTGGCTGCTACGGGTTACCTCAACGATCCCGAGCAAAGCATTCTCAACTGGATGCAAAGTGTCGTGGGCAATTTAAATACCATTAGTACTTACGGAACTGTCTATGCCTCGCTTCGTGACCGCGTCCAAAGCTGTTTAATTGAGCTTAAGGATGTGGTGGTCGAACTGGAGTCGGAAGGTGATTCAGTGGAGCTAGACGACGAAAAAATCGCCCTGCTTCAGGAGCGACTGAGTATGCTGTATAATTTACAGAAAAAGCATAACGTCACCACGGTAGCCGAATTGTTGAGTATCCAGACGGAGCTGGAAAAGAAGGTCTCTAAAGTATTGAACCTCGATGACGATCTGGCCGCAGCCGAGAAGGCGGCTCATAAGTCCTGGGAAAAACTCGAACAAATAGCCCGTAAGCTCTCCGATTCCCGCAAGTCCGTGCTTTCTGAAATTGAAGATCTGGTTTCTGGCCTTTTAAGTGACTTAGGCATTCCTAATGGTCGCTTAGTAGTTGATCTTGAGATGGGCAAGCCCAGCCCTCAGGGAATTGATACGGTTAATTTCCTGTTTTCAGCCAATAAAGGCATTCAGCCCCGGCAATTACGGGAAGTCGCTTCGGGCGGAGAATTTAGCCGTTTGATGCTGGCAGTTAAATACATTCTGGCCAATAAACGCTCACTTCCAACCATTGTTTTTGACGAAATTGATACGGGTATTTCGGGCGAAATTGCCATTAAGGTGGGCAACATGATGAAAGATATGGCTCAGGGGCATCAGCTCATTGCCATTACGCACTTGCATCAGATTGCCGCTAAAGGCGATGCTCATTACTTCGTCTATAAAGATCATTCATCGGATCGAACGGTGTCTCGCATCAGACAACTTTCAACGCAGGAGCGGGTATTTGAAATTGCTCAGATGATTGGGGGAGCTAAGCCTTCCTCGGCTGTCATTGAAAATGCCCGGGAGTTACTTAGTCAATCTTAACCATTTCACTTCATTCCTATCAATCCCCAATGCTTATGAAAACGGGTTTCTTATCTCTTCTATTGGTTACAATCTTGGCTGCCTGTCAAAATCCTCCCAAAGAAGATTTGACTGAATTTCAGAAAGAAGTAGAAGGCATGCATGATAAGATCATGGGTCCTTACATGCAGATTGCCGATTTACAGGAGGAAATTCGTCAACAAGTAGCCAAAGACACCACTCTGCGGGCTCAGGGCGACAGTCTGATTACAGCTTTAGGCCAGGCTGAAAAGGGAATGGATGACTGGATGGGTAACTACAATGGAGACACCCTGTTGGATCTTTCCCCCGAGAAAGGCAGAGCGTATTTAGAAGCCGAAAAAGCCAAGGTCACTGCCGTTGAGCAGCAAACCACAAGTAGCGTTGCTGCTGCAAAGGCTTTTCTTAAGAAATAATGTTGATTGAATTTCCATGAAGATAATAAAACTGTCTGTATTTCTGCTTGCCCTTTCTATTCTATACAGCTGTGAATCAGAACCGACCCGACTACCTATTCTAGGTCCGCGGCAAGGGGTTTCAACGAAGGTAGTCGATGGCAAAGAAGTAACGGATACCCTCTATCATCACATTCCAGATTTTGCTTTTGCCAGCCAGTACGGTGATACCATCACGCAGAAAAACTTCGAGGGTAAAATTTACGTGGCTGATTTTTTCTTTACAACCTGCCCCACCATTTGTCCTAAAATGACCCTGGAGATGCGAAAGTTGTACGAGAAATATAAAGATGACCCTCAGGTAATGTTTCTCTCCCACTCGATTGACCCCAAACGCGACAGCGTAGGCCGTTTAAAGCAGTATGCAACTGATTTAGGTGTGTTCGGGCAGAAAAGCTGGTATTTTGTGACGGGCGATCGTAAAGAAATTTTCGACATTGGTCAACAGGCTTATTTCGTTTCCGCTAAAGAAGACCATGACGAACCCGGTGGGATTATGCACAGCGGAGCATTTATTATCATTGATCCTCAAAAACGCATTCGCGGTATTTACGACGGCACACGCGATGAAGTCGTCGGAGAAGTAAGCGAAGCCATTGCTTTATTAAAAAAAGAAACGGAATAGTAAGCTAAGGGACTGATTCCATTTTTTCAATCTCTTGTAGAGTAGATTACTTCCAGTTACCCCAACTGAAAACAGAAAACCTAACAACTGTAATCTGATTATGTCGCAACGTCAAACCATCCTTTCAGGCTCGCCCTGGGAAGATAAAGTAGGTTACTGCCGGGCTGTTCGCCTCGGTAATTTGATTGAAGTCGCTGGTACGGTAGCTATCGTGGACGGCGAAAAAGTAAAAGCAGATGATGGGTATGCCCAAACTAAAAACATCATCGAACGTATTGAAAAAGTATTGCAGGAAGCCGGAGCAAGCTTAACTGATGTAGTTCGCACGCGGATGTTCACAACGGATATGGGCAAGTTTGACGAAATTGGCCGGGCTCACGGAGAGTTTTTCAAAGACATTAAACCCGTGACCGCTATTTACGAAATCAGTAAATTGGCAGGACCGGATTACCTCATCGAAATTGAATTCACGGCCGTTCTGTCTTAAGATTAGAGGCTATAAAAAAAGGGCCGCTGTTCTGATAACAGCGGCCCTTTTTACTTTTACTAGCGATCGTTATTACCCTTTGTGCTCATCCCGCAGCAGATCATTCACCGTTTTTACCGGGTTAAAAGTAATCAGGGGAACTTCTACAAATAAGGTATTCCAATCCGACATCGAGCCGTTCCAGAGACCGGGTAACTCCTGAGCTTTCAGATCTTTTCCATCTTTAGACTTCTGAGTAATAAAGCCCGTTTGGGGGTCACGGAATTTTAAAAGGTCGAAAGCTTTACCCGTGTAATCCGTCCAGGAACAAACTAAATCTACGGGATTGAAATGCGTAGCTTTCAGGAATTTATCCTTCTGAACTTCATCTTCCATATCCACCTGAGCAGATTCCACTACCTGCAATTGACTCGTGCCATCAGAACTTTTAGCCCAGAAAGGACCGCCGCCGGGTTCTCCGACGTTCTTGACCATTCCACACACCCGAATGGGACGATTAAGCTTGGTGCGGAAGTACTTTACTACTTTTTCTACCGACCATTCGTAGAATCCTTCTACGGGTTCCACGCAGAGGACACGGCGTAAAAATTCATCGATTTCAGCCATTAACTCCTGGCTTGTCTCCCCACTATCCAGGCGTTTGAGGTAATCAAATATCCGGGTGCGGGTTTGCAGCAACGTTCCGGCAATCGCCCGTTTGTAGATCGTCGTTGTATTTTTCAGACGATCTGGAACAACGTTATCAATGTTTTTGATAAACACCAGATCGGCCTCCACATCATTTAAATTTGCCAGCAAGGCTCCGTGTCCAGCCGGGCGAAAAAGAAGCGAACCGTTTTTATCAGTAAAAGGCGTATTATCTAGGTTAACGGCAATGGTATCCGTCGAGGATTTCTGCTCGGAGAAATCAATGCCAAAACCCAGGTTATGACGTTCAGCAAATTCAGGAGCTTTTTCTTCAATTAGCTCTCTAAACTTCGCTTTGTGTTCAGGTGATACCGTGAAATGAAGAGCTACCTCTCCTTTGGAACGGGCATAGCTGGCTCCTTCCACTAAATGTTCCTCTACGGGCGTGCGATTTTCATTCTCGTAGCGGTGAAATTTGAGCAGGCCTTTAGGTAAAGAGCCATAATCAAGACCTTTGCTGGTGAGAAAGTATTCGGCTATCGTCGTTTGTTCTGCCGTTTCAATGTCCAGCCCATCTTTCGCTAAAGCAGCTTTGAGATCATCATAGAACGCAAATTCGCTGATTCGCTCGAAAAACTGCTCAACCGATTTATCCGATTTTCCGGCTTCGAGAAAGGCAAACAAGGATTTAAACATTCGGGTGGCAGCACCCGAAGCTGGAACAAACTTGACGATCCGCAAGGTTGGCACATGTTCTTCATAAGTATCGAGAGCCTGCTGTATTTGCTCATCGGTTAGCTGAAGAATGCCGTCCCCCGGAGTAGCGGCTCGGGTTAGGTTCATCCAGGGAAATCCATCAATAAAGTACTGAATCTGGCTTTCTACCGTTTGTATCTCAATACCTTTGGTGTCAATTTGTTCTAAATCCTGTTGAGAAAACATATTAAATAGTAATGTTGAGGCTGAAATTCCTACGTTAAAAGGATAGCTAAATTATTAAGGCTGTTAAAAGTAGATTTTTTTACCCAAGATATAACTTCAATCCTTTGTTAAAGTTTAGAAAATGCCATGAACGCTGTGACTTCTTATCGATTGATCATTTTTTTAGGAACTCTGGTCGGAACCTCGGCCTGTAATGCCTTATTTCCAGAAAAACCGGAAGCCTCCTCTTTTGGCTCCGCTCAAAGTCGAGGCTCACTCGATAACCCTGATATATACGAAGCTTCGGGGCTGGCCGTCAGTCGTCATAACCCTAATTTTATCTGGACGCATAATGATTCAGGCCATCCCAACGAAATTTTTCTGCTCGATGCCACCAATGCCAAATGGAAAGCCACAGTTGTAGTGGAGGGAGCTACCAACAATGACTGGGAGGAAATGGCAGCTTCCATTCGTGACGGCGTTCCCACGCTGTATGTAGGCGACACTGGTGATAATCTTAATCAGTATTCAACGCACATCATTTACCGCTTTGCCGAGCCAGATCCATCAACTTTATCAGGCAAAAGCTCCGTTTCATCCATTGAAAAAATTACGTATCGTTATCCAGACGGGCAGTGGGACTCGGAAGGTTTCTTCGTCGATCATCAGACGCAGGATATTTACCTGATTTCTAAAGTTACTTCAAACACTAAACTTTACCGGCTGCCTTACCCACAATCCACGCAGGAAGTTATTACCGCAGAGCTGGTAGAAGACCTTCCTCAAACCATCATTACGGCGGCGGATTTATCACCTGACGGGGAGGAACTACTCATGAAAGATTATCTGACTGTATATTACTGGAAACGTAATCATGGTGAAAGCATCGCCCAAATGATGAAGCGTACACCCCGGGTAATGCCTTACTTCCCCGAACCTCAGGGGGAGGCCATTGCCTTTGCTACGGATAACTCGGGTTATTTTACACTTAGTGAAGATCGTTCAGGTATCCGTGGACATTTGTATTTTTACCCCCGCAGATAATTTTGAACACGGGTGGCTTTAAGTGATGAATACTTTATGTCAGTAGCCTATGAGTTAGCTCAGCAGGCAGCTGAAGTGGGAGAAATTCCCGTTGGGGCAATTGTCGTGTCCCAAAATCGAATCATTGGTAAAGGTCGAAACCAGACGGAAGAACTGCGTGACGTAACGGCTCACGCTGAAATTATTGCGTTAACGGCAGCCAGTCATTACCTGGGCTCCAAATTCCTCCGCGATTGTACCCTCTACGTTACCCTGGAACCCTGCGTCATGTGTGCAGGGGCTTTATACTGGGCTCAACTGGGACGACTGGTATACGGAGCCAGCGATCTCAAGCGTGGATTTTCACAGGCGGGCAGCTTACTGCATCCCAAAACCCGTGTGAGTTCAGGCGTAATGGGAGCTGAAACGGAAAAACAACTCCTTGATTTTTTCAGAAAATTACGAGGGAATTAAGGCTTTCTGTAATATTGCAGCCGTTTCAAGGAACCTTTGCTACTTGGAACACCTTTTTAAAACGAGTAGTTACTCATTTCCTATTTTTAAATTCTATAATATTCAACCAGCTATGGCTTTTGAACTTGCTCCTCTCCCCTACGCGGCAGATGCATTAGAGCCTCACTTCGACGCTCAGACTATGACGATCCACCATGACCGTCACCACCAAACCTACGTAACGAATTTGAACAATGCCGTTGCCGGTACCGAACTCGAAGGAAAGACACTGGAAGATCTTCTTAAAAATGTAGGTCAATTGCCCGTAGCCGTTCGCAACAACGGTGGTGGACACTGGAATCATACTTTTTTCTGGAATATCCTTTCTCCTAGCGGAGGCGGTGCTCCTAAAGGCGATTTAGCCGCTGCGATTGATGCCAAATTTGGTTCATTCGACGCTTTCAAAGATGAATTCAAGAAAGCGGCTGCCGCTCGTTTTGGTTCAGGCTGGGCTTGGTTAATCGTTGGAGAAGATGGTGAATTAGCAGTTTCTTCTACGCCTAATCAGGATAATCCTTTGATGGACGTAGCCGAGAAAAAAGGTAAAGCCATCCTTGGTTTGGACGTGTGGGAACACGCGTATTACCTCAAGTTCCAAAATAAACGCCCTGATTACGTTGATGCATTCTGGAATGTAGTAAGTTGGGACGTGGCTGAAACGAACTATCAATCAGCCAAGTAAGGTTAAAACGGGGGAAGAAGTAAAGACTTTTTATACTTTTCTTCTTCCCTTCTTTCAAAAGCACTTGCTTTTTGTTTTTGGAAAGCAGTATATTTGTAGCTCGAAACGGAGGATGTAGCTCAGCTGGTTAGAGCACCAGATTGTGGTTCTGGGGGTCGCGGGTTCGAACCCCGTCTTTCTCCCTCCTGTCAAACCTGATAAGCATCGCTTGTCAGGTTTTTTTCTTTACTAGCCCTTTGTGCCTACTTTTTACTCATTTCTTCCTGATCACCTCCCCTAACTAAGTCTGCTATTTATTAAACAAATGGCAAACTGCCAGAGTTTACTATAGCAGCCTGAAGGGATGAAGTCGGGTTTGCCAGGCTTCTCTATACGATACACTGATTTTACGCTTCGTTCATCAATGCACATGTATTGAGTTTGACTGCAGGCTTCAGCCTTCCGTGATCTATATTAAAGCCATGAGTGTCTATTCGATTAAAGACTTAGAACAACTATCTGGAATTAAAGCTCATACACTCCGCATTTGGGAGCAACGCTACTCTATTCTTAAACCCCAGCGTACGTATAGTAATATTAGAACCTACGATGAGCAGGAATTAAAGCTAGTGCTGAATATTGCTCTGTTGAAAGAACACGGCCTGAAAATTTCAGAGATAGCCAAAATGAGGACGGAAGAAATTCATCAGCGGGTCAACGCTATTTCTGAAAGCCAAATTAGTTATCCTGAACAAATTCACTCCTTGACCTTTGCGATGCTGGATCTTGACGAAGATCTCTTCGAAAAAATTATCAATACCAACATCATCAAGCTGGGTTTTGAGGCTCTCATTATCAATATCATTTACCCCTTCCTCAATCGGATTAGTACCCTTTGGATGACCAGCAGCATTGGCCCGGCCCAGGAGCACTTCATTGCCAATCTCATTCGTCAGAAAATCATCGTTGCCATTGACGGGCAGCTCAATAAGCAACGGGAAGGATCTAAAAAGTTTATCTTGTTTTTACCCGAAGGTGAATTACAGGAATTAATTCTGCTTTTTGCCGACTACGTTATTCGTTCGCGTCAGAATAAAGTGGTATACCTTGGGCAGAGTTTGCCTTTTGAAGAATTACTGTTTGCTTATAACCTGCATCGTCCTAATTATCTTTTGACCATCTTTAAGTCTGTACTCGACTGTAATGAATTTCAGATGTATCTGGAGCGGCTTTCCATCAGTTTTCCATTAGCCAGCATTTTAGTTTTGTGTAATGATCAGGCTTTTCACCATAAAATTCGAGTCCCCGCCAATATTCAGTTAGTCAGAGGTATTCAGGATTTAATTAACATTGCTGAGTACTAAAAATAAGGCGTTCCTCGGAAGGAACGCCTTATTCAATTTTACACTACTAGTTCGAGTCGAACGATCTTTGGTACTGTGATTATCGTAACCATTCATCAAAACTTAGTCCCAGGTAATACATGCCTCCAATCTGAGGATTGGCCCAGGCTGTAGTATAGGTCTGATTGAGTAGATTATTGGCTCCTATTTTAAGAATGGACTTTATAGATTTCATTTTCAAACTTACCTGAGCGTCTAAAGTGCCGTAGGCTGGAATTACAATCTGTCGACTATTCAGGGCGGTTCGGGCCTGGGCAGGTAGAATCAAATCATTCCAGTAAAATTTATTCTGATAGCGATACGTCACATTAAATCCCCAATGACTACTAGCGGAGAGATAGCGAGCCAGTGAAAGATTATACCGGTATTTGGGGGTATTAAATCCCACCTGAAATCCGTCATCCAGCACGTTGTGATTAGGAGCTCCGTTAAGTAAACTCACTCCCCGGGTAGGTAATGTTGTATTAGATAGATTACCGCTCACCAGCAGATTTTTCATGATCCGATAGTCAAGTCCAATCCCAAAGCCCTGATAATTAATCCCTTTATTATAATTTGTGGTGGTTGAAATCGTCTTGGTTCCTACCAAAGGATTCTCTGGGCTTACAAAGACCATACCACCAATGTAGTTTTCTAACAGGCTGTTGTAATAATAAGCATCGATAACCAGTCGATTTAATACGATGCCCTTATACCCCACCTCATAGGTTAACACGCGTTCCGGTTTTAAAGCATTGAGTTGTAATCTATTCCACTGGGAAGCATCCGTTGGATTAGACACATACTCATCATCATAGGTGTACAGGGCGTACTTACTCAGGTTATAGCGATCCCGAGTTATTGCTAAGCCTCCCACTAGTAGAGAAACGGGAGTTTCTAAATTAATATACTGATGTTGAGCCGTAGGAATCCGGAATCCCGTCTGGTAACTAGCCCGCAAATGGTGATTCTTTGCCAGGGTTAACACGCCCGAAAGCCGGGGACTCCACTGGCCTTTAAAGTTTTCATTTTTGTCATAGCGCAGCGAAGCCGTTAGTTTCACCAGATCAGCTAGCGTTTTAGCGGCCTGTACATATCCGCCCCACTCCTGAATGCTATACTCAGCATTTGAATTAGGCTTTTTAAGAAAAATAGTCCCCTGAGAGTTTAAATCATAGAATCGGTAATTTCCCCCAACTAATAACTCCGCTACCTTAGGAGCAATCCATTTTTTCAAATTATACATGCCTTCGGCGTGATACAAATTGGTCCGATCCAGAAACTTAGCTCCGTTGGGGATTGCCGTCGATTTAATTTGCGTAGCAGCGGCATTAAATTCAGGCGTTCCTGGCACTAGCCTTCCCTGATCAGCCGTCGTGCGAGCCAGATTTTGGAGAAATCCATTATTAACCTGAACCGCCGCCATTGCAGAAGTATAAGCCATCTGGGGCGTTTGCCCGGCACTGAGAGCCGACTGAAAGGCCTGGTTAAAAAAAGACAATGCTCCCCCACCATACGTAAACGCATACTGAGGGTACCAGGAAGCGGCCAGATTTGCAGCATTGAGGCTGGGCTTACCCGCTTCATTGAGGTAACTAGCCAATACTCCTGCCGCGTAGGCATCACCCGATCGTTCCTGAGTAGTATATCCGCGAATGAAGAAATCTTCCCCTTTAAGCTCAAGCTTATACTGACCCAGAATAAAGTCTTTAATATAGTAGCGATCCGTCGAGGTATAAACGGTAGTTCCCAACCCCCAGTTTGCCTGTAAGATGGCTTCTAGTTTATTGGTAATTCGATACTGAAGAGCTCCCCCTATTTTTAAACTCCGGGTATTATAATCGACGAGGTCTTTCTCGGCATAACCCGTCCGGGCCACCAGCTGATTAGGTAAAATGAGCGTATTAATAATCGACGAAGCGGGTATATTCGTACTTGCGGCCAGACTTCGGACTCCATTCACAATGCTCACTAACCGGGGATCTATGGCTTCGAGCTGCTCTTGAGACATTTGCATAAACCCTTGGAAGTAAGGCCTGAAACTCGCCAGATTTACATTCGAAGAATTCTCATCTCCATATACATTTACTCCATTATAATTTTGATTATCCGTTACCTTTCGATTAAACCCAGGATATAGAATATGATCCTGAGACAATCCAAAACTCTGGTCCCGGTAGTCAGTTGCCTGCCAGTCTTTGGCCGTGAGGTAACTCACATTGATTTTAAAGGCCAACCTAGAATTAATAGCTTTAGCATACCGCAGTGCGACATCGTAGAAGGGCGTAGTGGCAGTTGTACGGTTAGCGGCCTGCATAATTCCACTTTTCACCGCAGCACTTATGCCTTGGGAAGTAAAGGGATTCTTGCTGCTCATCAATAGCAAACCATTGGTGGCATTAGGCCCATATAATGCTGAAGCTGCTCCCGGTACTAACTCTACACTCTCAACGTCCAGCTCTGACAACCCAACCATATTGCCCACGGCAAAGCTTAGTCCGGGAGCTTGATTATCCATCCCGTCTACCATTTGTACTACCCGCGTATTACCATTTCCAGCAAAGCCACGGGTATTAATAGAAGTGAATGTAAGCGACTGAGTAGACACATCTACGCCTTTCAAATTTCGCAAAGCATCATAAAAACTGGCGGCCGGAGAAGACTGTATCGTTCGAGCGTCCATTTTCTCCACCGTTACGGGTGACTTTAGAACATTTTCTTCCACTCGGGAAGCCGAGACAATGACTTCTTCGCCCAATAACGCCTGTTCCTCCAGGGCAACAGGAAGAAAGGTCTGCGTAGACTTAATTTCCAGAAGCTGAGTGGCATACCCTACGCTGGAAATCTTGAGTTGAAAGGGTGGTTTTGGAACAACTCGTAAATGAAATTCGCCTTTCGTATCAGTGATTGTTCCACTTACCTGACCAACTACGGTAATACTAACGCCAGCGATGACTTCTTTTGTTGCCGCATCAGTAACCTTACCTGAAAGCTGCATTTGCCCCCGCAGTACGAAGGGGAGAAGAGTGAGACCGAATCCAATGAGTATAGAAAAAAAGTAGGTAAAAAAATGCTTCATAAGAAGGATACATGAGAGGATTAGAATAAGGCGGAGGGATTTACAAAGTACTTGATATTCTTACATTTTTTGGGAGATTCTATCCAAAAGATTTACCCACCTTAAAGCAGTCCAAATCGCTCGAAACACTTTGATCTCTAATTTGTTTATCAAGCATGCATACACTGATTCGGATCACTCTAATACCCTGTTTAGTATTCATTTTTACCGGGTGTTTCCGTTCCAAGCGTTACCTGATCGAATCAGCTTATTCCATGGATCAACAACCTAAAGCTCCTGATTATTCCAATCCTGCTCACTGGGCAACGCTCCCCGATCGGAAAGACGCTGCTGATCTGGTTCCTAAAAAATCCGATTACGTTGACCAACAGGCTAGTGCTCAAGCTGATGTTTTTTTTGTTCACCCCACCTTATATGCTGCCAAACCCAAAGAATCACAGTCCTGGAATGCGGATGTAGAAGACGCTCAGATAAATGCCCGGGTAGATAGCAATTCCATCATTAATCAGGCCACGGTTTTCAATGGTTCTGGACGTATTTATACGCCCCGTTACCGTCAGGCTCATTATTCTGTTTTTCTGACTAAAGATTCTCTGGCTCATGATCAGGCTCTTGCATTAGCCTACTCCGACGTTAAGAAGGCTTTCGAATATTACCTTACACATTACAATCAGAACCGGCCTATTATCATTGCTTCGCACAGTCAGGGTACTATTCACGCTATTCGATTAGTTCAGGAATTTTTCGATGGGAAAGAATTACAGACTAAACTTGTGGCTGCCTACTTAATTGGTTATCCCATTGCTAAAGGAACTTTTAAGTACATCCTTCCCATTGAAACACCGGGGCAGTTCGGGACTTTTGCCAGTTGGTGCACCTTTACTAAGGGTTATCACCCTCAAAAAGGATTCTTTCAGGAGGGTCCAAACATTATTTCAACCAATCCATTAATATGGAATACCTCTAATAGGCATGCTTCACGCCACTTGCACCGGGGAGGTGTAGGGCTAAAATTCAAGTTTCGAAGAAAGTTGACGGATGCTGAAACTCACAATGGCTTACTCTGGATTTCAAAACCTAGAGTACCTTTTGGCTTTTTGTTACCCATCAAAAACTGGCACGTAGCCGATATTAATATGTTCTACGGAAATATAAGAGAAAACGTAGCTTTGCAAGTGAAAAACTACTTTCAAACTTATTCCGCCAGGTAGGCTCCTGATGAGGGCCGTATAAACACTAACGTATCTATCCTTTAATCTATCAATGAACTTCCAACACACATATGTAGTCATTATGGCCGGGGGCGTCGGTACCCGATTCTGGCCTTTTTCCCGTCAGAGTTATCCGAAACAGTTTCATGATGTGCTGGGAGTAGGTCGAACTATGCTGCAGATGACCTTTGATCGTCTGGCAGAAATCTGTCCTCCCGAGAACGTATATGTAGTTACTTCGCAGGAATATTACGAGTTAACTAAAGAGCAACTACCTTCCCTTTCTGATCACCAGATTCTGCTGGAACCTTCGCGTCGCAATACGGCTCCCTGTATCGGCTATGCCAGTTATAAAATTGCGGCTCGTGATCCCAAAGCTAACATTGTTGTAACGCCGGCTGATCACTTGATTCTTAAAGAACAGGAGTTTGTTGATCGCCTTAAAGTTGCCTTGGATGCCACTGAAAAGTCAGATCTTCTGGTTACGCTGGGGATTACCCCTACTCGTCCGGATACGGGCTATGGCTATATCCAGTTCGATGATCAGGCCGAGGGTGAAGTTAAACGCGTAAAAACTTTTACCGAAAAACCTCATTTACCCTTAGCTCAGGCATTTCTGGAAAGCGGTGACTACGTTTGGAACGCAGGTATTTTCGTTTGGAATGCCAATGCCATTCGGAAAGCGTTTGAGTCTTATTTACCCGAAATGGACGAAGCCTTTCGCGATATGGTTTCTCATTTCTACTCGGAAAGTGAAGCCACTCAACTGCTAAGAGCCTATCCGCAATGTCGGAGTATTTCCATTGATAACGGTGTCATGGAAAAAGCCCAGAATGTACACGTCGTATTAAGTGACATTGGCTGGTCGGATCTGGGTACGTGGAAATCGCTTTATGAAGTCAGTGAAAAAGATGAGAATGGAAACGTGACGGATGGCCACATTGTTACGCATAACACCACGGGTTCCATCATTAAAACGCCTAAAGATCGTCTGGTGGTAATAGAAGGCCTACAGGATTTTATCGTTGCAGAGTTTAACAATGTCTTACTTATTTGTCCCAAAGATCAGGAACAGAAGGTTAAAGAATTCGTAGCCGACGCCACCAAACGTGGCCCTGAATTTGTATAACACCCTAGTTTATCATAAAAAAGAAGGCCTCAAAATTTATTTTGAGGCCTTCTTTTTTATGATAACTTACCTTTCCCAGCCTTGAGCTGTTAAAGGAATCGCTTCGTTTTGCTTAGTAATAAACAATGCTTCAGCTGGATCAGCAGACATAAACCCAATGAAACTAATGTCCGTGGTATGATCCAGGATTTTTTGGTAATCTTCCTGACGGATCGTGAAGAGTAACTCATAGTCCTCGCCACCATTCAATGCCGCCGTAAAGGGTCCTAACTTTAATTCAGTTGATGCCAGATACGACTTTTGATTGATAGGAATCTGTTCTTCAAAAACCCTAACGCCCAACCCTGACTCTGCAGCTAAATGAAGCAACTCAGAAGCCAACCCATCGGAAACATCAATCATTGACGTAGGAACGATGCTAAGCTCTCTCAGTTGCTTGATAATATCAAGTCGGGCCTCTGGTTTCAATTGACGTTGTAAAACGTATTCATGGCCATCTAATAAAGGCTGGGCTTCAGGAGCCTCCAAAAATACCTGCTTTTCACGTTCAAGAATTTGTAGCCCTAAATAAGCCCCCCCCAAATCACCAGTCACACAAATAATATCGTTAGCATTGGCTCCCTTCCGATAAGTGATTTTCTCTTTTTCAACGGTACCCACTGCCGAAATAGAAATGATTAAACCTGAGCGGGAGCTAGTAGTATCCCCCCCTACTAATTCTACTTCGTACTCTTCACAGGCCGCAAAGATACCCTCGTATAATTCGTCGATAGCTTCTACTGAAAAACGATTACTTAAGCCTATACTAACCGTGATTTGCTTGGGAATACCATTCATAGCCAGAATATCAGAAACTCCAGCCACCACAATCTTATAACCTAGATGCTTTAAAGGCACATATCCCAAATCAAAATGAATGCCTTCAACTAATAATTCTGAAGATAAAAGTTGATAACCGCTATCGGCCACAACAACAGCCGCATCATCGCCAATTCCTTTAATTGTCGTAGAATTGTGAGTTTTGCTCTGAGACGCAATTCTCTCTATAAGTCCAAACTCTCCAAGTATATTTAATTCAGTACGTTCCATTCTTTGCTAACCTTACAACCAAGGCATTAGTTTCTAAGCATGAAAAAAGCCTCCTATGCTGGAGGCCTTACAAAAATAATAAATGACTCTACATAATACAGACTAAGGATTAACCAACTGGTAGTTATTGGTAGTATTACCTGTCTTAGCATCAGGTGATGTACGCGTAAGATTCAGCTGTGTTTCAGTGGGCGTTCCATCAAACGTAAATTCAATGGTACCAGTAGTACCCGTGGGAACGGGCTGTAAATTGGTCAAAGTCAATTTAGAGTTATCAGCCGAAATTGTCCAGTTACCAACGAAAGTAGTTTGATCAATCGTTGTTAATCTAACCGTTTGCTGAGCAGTGCTGCTTAAATCTAATTTAAAATAAGAGTAACTATCTTTTATATTGCCAGTAGCTCCTTTCGTATATACCGTCGTTGTATTTTCTTTTATAACATTAGCAGTCCACACTTTACGAATAACTTCTGAAATAGGCTTTGAATTCGTTTTTTTACAGCTACCAAAAATCAGTACTGTCAGAATGAAACTTAAGGATAGTACATATTTTCTCATCACGGTCTGTATTTTTTCACTAAAATAGCAGAATTCTAAAAAATACGCTATATCCCTACAGAAATGACATCTAGCCAAAAGCCTCCCATTTACACTAAATCACAATTAGCTTTAAGAAATGGACAAGATCGTGAGGAGATTTGGATTGCCTACCAAGGTATAATCTATGACGTCACCAATTCAAGACTTTGGAAAAACGGTAAACATTACGAACACTGGGCCGGTCAAGACCTAACAAGTGAGCTTTCAGAAGCACCCCATTCAAATTCAGTTTTTTTAAAATTTGTGATTGTTGGAGAATTAGCGAATTAAGGTAAGGTGTTAAGATAGTAGAGAGGTAAGTAAGTAGTGAAGGGGGTTTTGGGGGGTATAAAAAGGAGAAGACTCCTGCATCCCGGCAGGAGTCTTCGGAGTTGTAAGGGGGAGGCGATTACCTACTTTCCCGGGGGTAAACCCAGTATCATCGGCGGAGCGGGGCTTAACGGCCCTGTTCGGGATGGGAAGGGGTGAACACCCGCCCTATGGTCGCCATTGGCTCTTTTGGAGTGTGACCGTAGTCAGCTTCCAGTGCCTATCGAGGTGTTTCACTCTTTTGAACGTGATGTGAAAAACAGAAAAGTATACCTGAGAACAATAAAGTTAATTTAAAAAGAAGTCTTGGAGGCATTAGTACTACTCGGCTTTGTTGTCACCAACTTTAGACCTGTAGCCTATCAACGTCATCGTCTCTGACGGCTCTCATAGGAATTCTCATCTTGAGGCAAGTTTCGCACTTAGATGCTTTCAGCGCTTATCTTAACCCGACGTGGCTACCCAGCGGTGCTCCTGGCGGAACAACTGGTCTACCAGCGGTCGGTTCAACCCGGTCCTCTCGTACTAAGGTCAAGCCCTCTCAAAATTCCAACGCCCACCACAGATAGGGACCGAACTGTCTCACGACGTTCTGAACCCAGCTCGCGTGCCACTTTAATCGGCGAACAGCCGAACCCTTGGGACCTTCTCCAGCCCCAGGATGTGACGAGCCGACATCGAGGTGCCAAACCTCCCCGTCGATGTGAGCTCTTGGGGGAGATCAGCCTGTTATCCCCGGAGTACCTTTTATCCTTTGAGCGACGGCCCTTCCATTCGGAAACCGCCGGATCACTATCTCCCACTTTCGTGCCTGCTCGGCCTGTTTGCCTCACAGTCAAGCACCCTTTTGCGATTGCACTCTACACACGGTTACCAAGCGTGTTGAGGGTACCTTTGAAAGCCTCCGATACTTTTTTGGAGGCGACCACCCCAGTCAAACTACCCATCATGCATTGTCCTATCTAAAGTTAGACTCCCAGCAACCGGAGGGTGGTATTTCAACGTTGGCTCCTCGATGCCTAGCGACACCGACTCATAGCCTCCCACCTATCCTACACACCAGTTACCAAAAGTCAGTGCAAAACTGTAGTGAAGGTTCACGGGGTCTTTCCGTCCCGTGGCGGGTAAGCGGCATCTTCACCGCTACTACAATTTCACCGAGCTCACGGCTGAGACAGTGCCCAGATCGTTACACCATTCGTGCAGGTCGGAACTTACCCGACAAGGAATTTCGCTACCTTAGGACCGTTATAGTTACGGCCGCCGTTTACTGGGGCTTCGATTCAATGCTTTGCCTTGCGACTAACATCCCCTCTTAACCTTCCAGCACCGGGCAGGTGTCAGGCCTTATACGTCAACTTTCGTTTTAGCAAAGCCCTGTGTTTTTGTTAAACAGTCGCCTGGGCCATTTCTCTGCGACCACATCGCTGTGGTTCCCCTTATCCCGAAGTTACAGGGTTAATTTGCCGAGTTCCTTAGCCGTGATTCACTCGAGCGCCTTGGTATGTTCTACCCGGATACCTGTGTCGGTTTACGGTACGGGTTACAGCTGACTATAGCTACACAACTTTTCTTGGAAGAATACTCATCCCTTCGTCTCATCCTTGCGGACTCAACTCAACGCACACTTCCGTCCGTACGTAGGAACCCATATTCTCCGTCATTGTCTCGCATCAGTGTAAGTGCAGGAATATTAACCTGCTGTGCATCGAAGCTTCGCTTTCGCTAACCCCTTAGCCCCCGACTAACCCTCAGTTGATTAGCATAGCTGAGGAATCCTGATCCTTACGGCGGAAAGGTTTCTCACCTTTCTTATCGTTACTTATCCCTACATTTGCTTTTCTCAGCACTCCAGCATCGCTTGCCGCGACACCTTCGCAGTCCTGAGAATGCTCCCCTACCAAGTATTACTACTTCCATCGCTTCGGCACAAGACTTGATGCCCGTTTATTATCGATGCCCGCCCCGCTCGACCAGTGAGCTGTTACGCACTCTTTAAATGAATAGCTGCTTCCAAGCTAACATCCTGGCTGTCTCTGCAGTCGGACCTCCTTTGTTCAACTTAGCCCTGATTTAGGGGCCTTAGCGGATGGTCTGGGTTCTTTCCCTCTCGGACTGGGACCTTAGCACCCCAGCCCTCACTCCTGGGCATATTATACGGCATTCAGAGTTCGTCAGGATTTGGTAGGATTTGACTCCCCCTAGTCCTATCGGTAGCTTTACCTCCGTATAACTCAATCCCAAGGCTGTTCCTAAAAACATTTCGGGGAGTACGAGCTATCTCTCAGTTTGATTGGCCTTTCACCCCTACCCACAACTCATCCAAAGACTTTTCAACGTCAACTGGTTCGGTCCTCCATGTCGTGTTACCGACACTTCAACCTGGTCATGGGTAGATCACAAAGTTTCGCGTCTGCAGCCACTGACTATTTTCGCCCTATTCAGACTCGCTTTCGCTTCGGCTCCGTATCTTCAATACTTAACCTGGCCAGTAACCGCAACTCGTAGGGTCATTATGCAAAAGGCACGCCGTCACTCTATTACAGAGCTCCGACCGCTTGTAAGCGTGCGGTTTCAGGGTCTTTTCACCCCCCTGTTCGGGGTACTTTTCACCTTTCCCTCACGGTACTCGTTCACTATCGGTCTCTCGGGAGTATTTAGCCTTGGCGGATGGTGCCGCCGGATTCAGAGGGGATTTCACCGGTCCCCACCTACTCAGGATCCTGCTACGTTGCCAGTCTTTACGTCTACAGGACTATCACCTGCTATGGCTGACCTTCCCAGATCATTCGACTTCAACTGACTTCTAAAAAGCAGTCCTACAACCCCAATCCCGCCGTAACGGAACTGGTTTGGGCTGTTCCGCGTTCGCTCGCCACTACTTGCGGAATCACTTTTGTTTTCTTTTCCTCTGGTTACTTAGATGTTTCAGTTCACCAGGTTGGCCTCCCTAAGGATACTTGATCTTCAATCAAGTGGGTTGTCCCATTCGGAAATGTTCGGATCAACTCTAATGTGCAGATCCCCGAACCTTATCGCAGCTTATCACGTCCTTCTTCGCCTCCGAGAGCCTAGGCATTCCCCGCACGCCCTTAATAACTTCTTCTCTTTATTGCCTTTGCTCAGTGTGATTAATTCTATCGCTAAAATCAATCACTGACTTTTCTCTTTTTCACATTACGTCAAAGAACCTCGCGTCTTCTTACTTA
>CAJYHS010000136.1 GCA_913774715.1 uncultured Siphonobacter sp.
GACACCCGTCCGGCCAAAGATTGAGAGATATTTGGCACCGGAACCTGTGCAATGGCTTCTCCTTTAATACTACTGATCGAACCCGTAACGGTAGCTTTTTTCTGCGTACCATAACCTACAATGACAATTTCGTCAAGGGCTTTGGTATCAGCTCTCAGAGTAACGTCCAGCAGGGTTGCGTTCCCCACGGTTAATTCCTGACTTAGATAGCCGATGTAAGAGAAGACCAGAATGTCCTGATCCTGAACGCCTTCCAGGGTATACACGCCGTCTACATTGGTGGAGGTTCCCCGGATGCTACCTTTAACGGTCACATTTACACCAGGCAGCACCTGCCCTTGTTCATCTTTTACCACCCCGGTAATTTTCTTGTTTACTGGGTCAGCTTTGTGCAAACTTGAAGTAATAGCCTCAGCAGAGGATCTTTCCGCCCCAGCACAAACCGGGAGTATAGTCAGTGCCATTAATTGTATCAATGACACTTTAAAAACAGACCCTAGTTTTTCATTCATGTGTTTAGAGTTTAGGCATTTACTGGAAAAATTGAAATAGCAATTCTATAAGGCTAAGTAGAGGTTAGCCCGATCTGTAGATGGTATTCAGGAAGACAAAAAGTACGCTGACCGGATTTTTAAAATCCAGTTAAAGGGAGCCTTGTTTCAAGAAAGAAACAAGAATAGAAGTGACTGATTGATGCAACCAGACGTAAAAAATTAAGTGGTTTAGAAGTTAATAGTAACTAGTTCAAAAAAGTAGGTAATAAGCTAGAGTGGATTGTTAGGTGGATAAATCCTGGGCATGGTTCCTTGCCGCGTATCAAGGTTAATGGGAAAGATTCAATTTTAAATTGCCATAATACAATAGCAAATCTATCAATCTCAATGTATAATGTCAACAAGACACTTAAAAAATATAATAATAAATTTTCTTAGTTATTATACTAGTAACTGCACATAACTAAATGAAGATAAAACGAACTCTTAATTTAAGCAGATGAGATCAAACTAACGCGTTAAATAATCATCTAGTAGTGAATCAAAGTGATTTTATAGAAAGGGGAAAGAGGGCATCTCTTGTATCGTCATTACTAACGTAATCGAATAAGAGAATTGTTTTATTAGTAAGTGCTTGACAATTAATTGGATAAGGATTTGGAGGAGTAATGAATTATCAATAAAAGTAGGAAAATATTATATAAAGCTCTAGTAGTATTTACCAGTATAAGCTGGTTAGCCAATAAGTATATGTTTTATTAGGAATGGATAGATATGCGATTTTAACAGCAGGAAATATAAGGTTGATAGAATATGAATTAATTCCATTGATTACTTCAGAAAACCTGATTAACATTATCCGAAGTAATCAATGGATACTATTATATTTTCAGGAATAGTTTGTTTCTATACAGAGCATATAAAAGTAGTAACTGCGTCCCTGTAACGGCAAGCGATTGAATAACAGGCTGCCAATTAGCCGAAAAGAATTGACTGAAGCCATTAAACAGAAAATGAGCCGTATGAGCAAAATCAATAATTCCGTCGGAAGCCAGATAAATCAGAATAGAATTAGTGCCAATAAGAATGAAGGGGAAGGTCCATTTGTGAAAACCTTTTACATCAATGATGTAATAAAATATGGCCAGAAATAGAAGGCTCCAACCACCTACGAAAACGGCAAATGAACTAGTCCAAAGTCGTTTATTAATAGGAAAAACCTGATCCCAAAGCAAGCCTAGTAGAATGAGGCCTACTCCAAGCCCAAGCATCAACAGCGTCTTTTGCGTCATGGACCGATGGGTATCTTTTAGTAACGTACCTGTTAACATGCCCAGTAAAGCCGTAGTAATAGCTGGGAGGGTAGAAAATAAGCCTTCGGGGTCATATACTGTGCGGTGTAGTTTACCCGGTAATAAGATACGATCAACAAAAGAAGACAGGGCTCCTTCTGGTGTTAATACCCCGGCTCCAAAACCCGGAACGGGAATCAGGGTCATGGCGGCCCAATATCCCAAAAGAATAGCAATGGCCCATAAAATTTGCCCTCGTGTACTGGTATTAAGGTAGATAATACCTGCACCCAGCCAGGCTAGTCCAATACGGCCCAATACGCTGGCAATACGGGTTTGTTCATACGCTTTGAATTCGAGGAAACCGTTTACTATCATTCCCAGTACGATCAAAATCAGCGTACGTTTCAGCATGGAACGGTACAAGGGCCACTTGTCCTGATTGGATAACTGCTCGGCGGAAGTAAGCCCCGCCCGTTGCAATTTTCCCTGTAAGGAAAAAGGCATGGAAACGCCCGCTATGAATAGGAAAAGCGGAAAAATCATGTCGTAAAAAGTACAACCGTTCCATTCAGCGTGGTGCAACTGCGATGACATCCATACCAATGCGGGCCACCCGGTTGCCTGAGCTAGTGCATGAACGATATGCTCTCCGCTCATGATCCAGAACATATCAAAACCGCGAAGGGCATCCAGCGAAACCAGCCTGCCCGGTTTAACGGGAGCAGGCTGGTTTACGTTGCTTTGAGTTACTAACGGAGGCGATGGTTGTTGCGACATAGGCATCCGGGGTACATTAGGGGTGGTACGCCTTCGTCAGACGATCACGGTATTTTTTGTGGATATCCAGCGAAAGTTGAATCGAATTACCGGTTTCGGTTGTAGGGAATGAATTCTGCTTCTGTACCCACTGCCACTCCCAGGCTTTGATTTTCTTGTCAAAAGACTTGAGGTCAGGGTTCTGATTAGTTTCCATTGCCTGGGTGATGACCTGGAAGAATTGTTCCCAGCGTGGCTTATAAAAATCATTAAGTAGTCCGCTCCACTGGCGATTCGAGTATTCATGTAAAGGACTTTCGGCGTCTCCCCAGAGAGTGATCAAATCACGGGCATTTTGCTCGTAAAGAGCCTTTTCACCGGCATTCGTACCCCAACTACGGGCATCTTTCAGCCAGGGTCCCAGCATGAAGTCTTTGCGGGAAGCCAGTAACCGATCCAGGTCGGTAATGAGTTCAAGGAAATCGTTGCTGTATCGAGCAAAAGCTGCTTTATCTTTCTTCTCATACGCGGTTTTCCATTGCTTTTGCACAACCAACGCATAATTGGCCAAGACCTGCCGACTCACGTCCACTAAATCGTAACGGAAACCATCGCTATTTACACCCTGTTTGGCCGATTCCGTCAATAAATCCCAGGCGGGTAATAATTCAGCAGGGGGATAATTCAGTCTGGTCCGTGTCCAGATGGTGGTAGAGTCAAACGTAGGGCGACCCGTAATAATCGACTCGGCACCGTCGCGAATGTCCTTGCCATTGTACACTGTACGACGTAAGACCTGCCAGGCCTCTAACAGTTTCGGGTTCGTTGATCGGTAGCGATTCCGGGCGTATTTGGCAAGCCATGCATCCAGCTCAATGGCATCTTTCTGCCAGGTATGCTGCATCATTAATTCATAGATAACCGGATTCTGCTCGATGGCCTCCATAGTTAGGCCAATGCCTTTCAATTGCCCTGCCTTTGGATCGTGGAGATCTTTAGCGGGGTTCGCTGCAACGCCTTCCATCCGACCGAAGAGGTTCACATTACCTCCGAAATTATTCAGCATATTCCAGATCCAGGGTTTGCCGTAAAAGGCATCCGTACGTTTCCAGACAGGCTCAATTTCGGCGGCCAGATCCAGCAGAATCATTTTATCGTCGGGAACGGCTTTAAGTAAAGCTTCGATCTGGGGAGCTTTCCAGAATTTCCGATCACTGTAAAATAGCCATCCCTGCATAACCCACACGGCTTTGGGGTCGGCTAGTCGCATACCGTCGTAAATCCGTTTGCTCAACTCAGAAAGGTAAGCGGGATCGTCGGTAGGGGGTTCATTTTCGTTAAAGGTATCCGCTGAATACAAATGATCCGTGCCGAACAATTGCGTTTGTTTCTCCAGGAATTTTTTACCGATCTCCGCAAACAAAGGATCTTCCGAATCCAGAATATAGGTGTCGGCAAAACCGTTGGTCCAGTTGGTAGCTTTCAACTTCGCCTTCGGGAATTTACGGCGAAAGGCTTCCGGTACGTGGCCCGTGAAGGCAGGTAACACCGGTGTCATGCCTAGTTCGCGTTCGCGTTTCAGAATCTGCTGCTGAAGCGTTTTATGGCTGTCCATCCAGCTTTGTGGCAGCGGACCGCCCCAGCCGTCAAGGTTACCCATCCAGAACCAGGAAAAATAAGCCGGGCCGCTAAAGAATCCATCTAAATCCTTTTTCGTGAAACCCATTTCCTTGTATACTTCATTCCACGTATATTCTTCCCCGGTAATAGCTAGGGGCATATTGATTCCGTGCAGAGCCATCCAATCAATTTCACGTTGCCAACGGCTCCAGTCCCACCAGCTCATGCTGTAATTGAAGGTACAGTAGTTAAGGTAATAGCGGTATTGATAAGGCGAGCTTTTGCTGATTTTAGCCGGAACTTTAGGTAGGGAAGCCGGAAGATTCAGGTTCGTGCCGTTCCAGGTAACCTGGCAGTGAGCAAATTCCGTCAGGTAATGATAGAGAGCCGAAGCTACGGCTACGCCATTGTTGCCCCGAAGAACAATTTTGTTTTTGTTGCTCTCGATTTCAAACGTATTTTCTTTCGAATCGGGAAGGGCTTCTATTACAAAATGGCTATGGTGTTTCGGAAGGACCCGTTGAATGAGCTCCTGAGAAGCCTTGATGTTTAGCTGAGCACTCGCCGCTGAAATGCCGAAAAGCATACTCAGTCCCACAGAGAACAGGATCTGCTTTGAGCGTTGTAAAGATGTGATCATTTGGAAAGAAAAATAACTATAGAATTGGGTTCAGAAGCTCAGGTGAGATAAGCAAAAAAGTAAAGGTAAGAACTCAATGACTGGAAACGAATCCGTTTCGGCCTTTTGAAAAGGATCTTCAGAAAATAAGTCATTCCTGAAGATCCTTTTCGAATGGTAAAAATTAGTAATTGTTATTTTGAACTACGGAACCACCCGAGGCATCAATCTCATACTGAGGAATAGGTCTCAGCAAGTGCTTGGTGGTGAGGGCTCTGTTGAGTTTCGCATGCGGATTATAAGCCAGAGTCCGTTCAATGAGCTTACCCGTCCGCTTGAGATCCATCCAGCGATTGACTTCACCAACCAGTTCGCGAGCCCGTTCGTCAAGAATGAAATCGATTGTAACCTGAGCGGGAGTCAGAGCCGTCGTTAGTCCGGAACGGGAACGTAGCGTGGTTAATAAACTGGCTGCTTTGGTGGTATTACCGGTTTTCAGGTAACCTTCTGCGGCTAGCAAATAGGCCTCTCCGGCTCGCATCATGATCATGTCACGCGTGCCTAAGGCAGGCTGATCGGCGTATACGAAGGGAGCTCCGGGGTTATCGAATTTACGGAACATGGGGTAGTGAACGTTCGTTACCCCGTCATTCGTAAAGTATTGGTCAGGGTTAATGACTTTGTACTTTTTCGCACTGATCTGAGCCTGAGTCCAGGAGGTTTTGGGGAAATAAATGGCGGTATCCCCGATTTTGATGGCTCCATCCGTACTAACCTTATCCGCGATTAATACCCGACGGAAGGTAGCCTCGGCCCGTTGATCTTTATCGTCGAACAAACTGTAGAAGAAAGGCGTTGGGTTACGACCAATACCGTTCTGATATAAGGTTCCCCGGGTCATGCCGGGATAATTAAAGTACTCGAACTTATACAGCATATGACGCGTATTCCCCCAGCCCATACTGGATGTTACGCTGCCGAACAGATACGAAAAGACCGTTTCCTGGCTTCTGACGTTATCGACCGAGAACAAACGGGCAAATGAAGTTTCCAGCGGGTGACTGGCAATAACCGCTTCGGAAAGACTAATGGAGCGGGTCACGTCATCACTGCCAGTGAAGGTTTTATACCCTCTTGTCAGTAATACTTTGGACAATAACTGCCGAACGGCATCTTTGGAAACGCGACCGTATTCGGTAGGTTTATCGTCCACTTTTGTCAGAGCATCTTCCAGATCAGCAACGATGGCTTTGTATACTTCATCTTCCGTTGAGCGGGGAAAGGAAGTCTCCGCCGTAGTGATCTGTTTCAACACCAGTGGAACGCCACCATAGTTTTCAACCAGATTGAAGTAAGCCCAGGCTCTGAAAAATTTCGCCTGACCGATGCCCGAACTTTTTACGTTGGCATCCACTCCCTGAATCAGATCTGCATTGTCCAGAACCGTGTTTGCTGCCGCAATGTTGGCGTACTGGTTACCCCAGTATACTTGCATGGCATAGGTGGAAGGGTTCATGTCCACGTAATCATTGATGGCATCGGTTCCCGTGAGCGGACTACTGCGAGTGACAATGTCCGTGCCTAGATCTTCGAGCACGTACAGCATATCAGAGGCGTAGCGGGTCGTGTTATTACGGGAAACTTCGTATACCCGAGCCAGTAACTGATTAAAAGTTACGGCGTTTTTACTGGCGTCTTCCAGCGATTGAGACTGCCGGTTGGTTTCGTCCAGAAATCCCTGGCAGGAAAACCCAAGAAAGGCTACGGCAAGGGGTACTAATCTATTAATCTTCATGAGGATTCTCTATCAATAGTTCTTTTTAGAAACTTAAGCTTAAACCAGCCATGTACGTCCGCGACATAAAGGCACCGCCCCAGTCGTTACGGGCCGCATTTTCAGGATCCCATCCATCGTACTTGGAAAACGTAAAGGGATTCTGAACCGTGGTATAGATCCGGAAATTACCCAGTCCCATTTTTTCGAGTACTGGTGAGGGCAGTTTGTACCCCAGTGTAATGTATCCGACTTTCACAAACGATACGTCCATGTATTTGTAAGCTGACGAATACGTGCCACCGTTACCGGGCTGGAACCAATTGTTGGTCTGGTTATCGGGAGTCCAGTAGTTGGTCCGGTATCCATTCCAGAGGCGGGCGGGTTCTGCGTCGTAAGAAAAGGCAAACGAGCGGTGGAAGTTACTGGCTGCCGTAGCTCCCTGGCTGGTATAGACGAAGAATGAGAAGTCAAAGTTATTGAACGTGAAAGAGTTGGTCATACCGCCCGTCCATTTGGGAGCTGAGTTACCAATGATCATCCGGTCATTACTTTCTGAAATTTGTCCATCGCCGTTCAGGTCTTTTACCCGAACCTGACCGGGTTTCTGGCCGTATTTAGCCGCTTCCTCTACCTGATCAGTACCCCAGATTCCATCGGATTTAAAGTAATAGAACGAACCCATGGGCTGGCCTACTTTATGAATCAGCGTGGCTCCCTGTGAACCGAAGATGATTTCGTCGCTCGTACCGTTCAGCTTCAGAACTTTATTCCGGTTAGCCGCAAAGTTCAGGTTCGTAGTCCAGCGGAATTTTTTTCCTTCAACAATCACGCCATTCAAACCCAGCTCAATACCGCGGTTACTCGCCTGTCCGATGTTATCATACGTACCGGGGAAACCCGTAGCCAGGGGCAGGGGACGGAAGAAAATGATGTTGTTCGTTTTACGATCGTATACATCCAAAGATCCTGTGATGCGGTTTTTGAAGAAACCAAAATCCAGACCTACGTTTACTTCTGCCGTGTGTTCCCAGGTCAGGTTTTTGTTTGCCAGACCAGTGATGTAAAGCGAGCTGACACTCTGGTCGTTCAGGTTGGTATAACTGGGTGACAGTAAGGACAGCGAACCCAGGGGAGCTAAACCGCCACCGGCCCCGTTGTTACCCGTTTTACCATAACTTACGCGAAGTTTGGCATCCGAGATGGTGTTCTGGGATTTCAGGAAATTCTCGTCAATCATCCGCCAGGCAAATGCTGCAGAGGGGAAGAAGGCCCATTTATTACCGGCAGCCAGAATGGAAGAGCCATCATAACGACCCGTCAGAGTAAAGATGTACCGATCGTTGAGGCTATAATTCAGACGACCTGTGAAGGATTCCAGCGTCTGTTTCAGGTATCGGCTGGAGTAACTGTTAACGGTAGAACCAGCTCCTAGGTTGTAAAACAGATAATCATCTGCGGAGAAGTTTCTGACCTGAAGGGCATAGGATTCGTTTTGGGCTTTATACTGCGAATAAACAAACGTGGCATTGATTTTATTAGTCGCATTGATTTGGGTATCGTAGTTAACGATGTTATCCCAGGTGTACGAGTAATCAAGGTAATTTTCTACTTGAGCACGCGTGCTGTTCTGGTTCCCTACCGAGCTTTTAGTGTACTTGCCGCGGTATTCACCATAACGGGTATACTTAATGTTGGGCGAGAACTTGGACGTGAAGGTCATGCCGGGTAATAACTTGAACTTCAGTGCAATATCGCCGAGATAATTCATATACTTCGTTTCGCGAATCTCGTTCTGAATATCGAGCAGGGGATTCGTTATCTGGGTTTCTTTAGCCGTTGGCAGGAATTTCAGAGAGCCATCTTCGTTGTATGCCCGTCCCAGAGGCTTTAAACGGTATGCACTGCGGAACGCTTCGAAACTACCGGCGTTTTGCGTGGCTATTGTGACGTAATTGTTATAGCTCAGGTTGAGCCAGGGAGTTAGGTCACTGCCGAGGTTTCCGCGGAGGGTATACCGGTTGAAGTCCTCGCCTTTGGTCGTGCCTTTGTCCTGCGTGTAGCCAAAACCAATGGCATACACCGTAGATTGGTTACCGCCGCTTAGATCCAGCGTATGGTTGG
>CAJYHS010000137.1 GCA_913774715.1 uncultured Siphonobacter sp.
AGTCAGGGTTACCTGGGCGTGGGTAAAAACAAAGTTACCCCTAACTATTACAACCCGCTGGCCCTGTACAAATACAGCAATTACACCAATAGCAATGACGCGTTGATCGCTAGTTTTGCGGCCACGGCTAATCTGCTGAAGGGACTGAGTCTGTCAACGACGTATTCCATTGATCACCTGCGTTCCGAGAACATTACCTTTCTGAGTCCTTCCGTAGGTTCTTCCGGTTTTTCAACGGGTGGTTCGGCTACTAACATTTCCGCCCTGCGGGATAACTGGGACTGGAACACGACGCTGAATTATGACCTGCGTCAGGGAAAGTCGCACGTGAGTGCGTTAGCGGGGTATGATGTTCAGCGTTTTACCAACTCCGCCTGGGGGGCTAACGCTTCGGTATCCACGGATCCTTTCTTTGAAAATTATCAGGGTGGATGGGCGAACGTGGTAGCTTCGGGTAACTCCATTAGTGAAAGAGCTTATATCTCGTATTTCGGACGTCTGAGTTATGATTTCAACGACCGGTACTTCATTACGGCCAACTTCCGCCGCGATGGTAACTCGGCTCTGGCGACTGGTCATAAGTTTGGTAACTTCGGTGGCGTATCGGCGGGCTGGGCTTTATCAGAAGAAGGGTTCTACAAGAATTTAGGACTCAGTCAGACCCTTAGTAATGTGAAAGTACGGGCCAGCTGGGGTCGGGTGGGTAATGGTAACCTGAACAGTTCTTACGCTGCTCAAAACTTATATAGTGCCTCGCTGTACGGAACGGTAGCTACCTGGTCCCTGAGTCAGGCGAGCAACTCGGATCTGAGCTGGGAAACCAGTGATCAAACCAACATCGGTGCTGATTTAGGTCTTTGGAATAATCGTGTACAACTCGATCTGACGTATTTCAATAATAATGTAAACGGTCTGATTCTGGACGCTCCGCAGTCGCCATCGAAAGGAATTCCGGGTAATACCATCCTGCAAAACGTAGGAGCGATGTATAACCGCGGTCTGGAAATCGGCATTTCAGGTAATGTCATCCGTAAGAACAAATTCACCTGGGATGTTACTCTGAATTATACGAACGTGCAGAACAAAGTAACGGCTCTGGCGGAGGGAAATGCCGACATCATTGGGTATACGCATACTTCAACCAACTCTAATAATATTACCCGCGTGGGGTATTCCATCGGAAGTTTGTACGCGGCCAAAACGGACGGCGTAAACCCCGAAAACGGTCGCCGGATTTTTGTGAATGCAGCGGGTGAACGGGTGCAATACAGTGCCGCCGTAGCGTCCGGCAAAAGTAACTGGACGTATCTCGACGGAACCAAAGCTTCTGCCATTAACGCTTCTGATTTTTACCTGATTGGTAATGCCTTACCTAAATGGTACGGTGGGTTCATCAACAATTTCAAATACGGAAATCTGGATCTGAGCCTGAACTTTACGTATGCCGGCGGTAACTACGTAATGAACGGGACTAAAGCTACGCTTCGGGACCAGACCTTCTATAACAACTCCGTAGACGTGCTGAACCGCTGGACTACGCCCGGACAGATTACCGATATGCCCCGTGTGGTTTACGGCGATCAGCTTTCGTATGGAAACTCGTATCCGATCTCTGATAACGTAGAAAAAGGAGATTTCCTCCGGCTGCAAAATGTGTTACTGGGGTATCGGATTCCGGAAAAAATCTTTGGTAAATCAGGACTGACTTCGGCCCGGATTTATGCTCAGATAAGTAATGCATTTCTGTTGACGAAATATACGGGAACGGATCCGGAATCGTCTTCGAACGGTAACTCCAATACAACACCCGGCGTGGAAAAGAACTCGGTTGGGCAGGGGCGTACTTTCACCATTGGTCTGAATTTAGGATTCTAAGCAGCATTCACATGAAAAGAAAAACCACATTGATAAGTCGACTGAAAGGCGTTTGGGCACTGGGATTTTTGCTGGTAGCCAGTTCTTGCAGTGAAAGCGAATTTTTAGATACCGTACCTGTTACCTCCATTAGCGATGCCAACGTATTTTCTACGCCTGCCCGTCTGGAAGGACTCGCGAATGGTCTGTATAAGGATCTAAAAAATTCAAGTTTGTACGGCGGTCGTTACTTGCTGTATCTGGACGTTCGGGGAGAGGACTTTATTAACGTAACCAATAACGAGTATACCGCTTTTCTGAGTTGGAAAAATGCTTACGTTTCCAGTTCGAATGACATCACCAACCTCTGGACGGCAGCGTATAGTACCATTAACGATGCCAATATTTTATTGCAGGGAATTGCTAATAATCCAGGGGTGGTGGAGCAGACGGTGGAAGCTCAATACATCGCCGAAGCGAAGTTCGTACGTGCCCTTTCCTATTTCAGTCTGATTACCATTTTCGCCCAGCCTTATCAGAAGGATAATGGAGCATCCAAAGCTTTGCCGTTACGTTTACAGGCTGAAACAACTTCGAGTAATAACGATCTGGCTCGTAGCACGGTAGCTCAGATTTACACGCAGATTCTGGCCGATCTGGATGCGGCTGAAGCGAGTTTGCCTGCTACCTATTCGAGTGCTTTGCTGAATACTACCCGTGCTCACCGGAATACGGCCATTGCCCTGAAAACCAGAGTGTATCTAAGTCAGGGAAATTATGCCAAAGTGATTGAAGAAGCCAGCAAGCTGGTTCCTCAGACGGCGGCTCCTTTTTCAGCAACGACGGGTGTAGCCAATGCCCTGCAAAGCAATTTTGCCACGGTTTTCACGAATTATACCACGACGGAGTCCATTTTCTCCATGCCGATGACTACGGCGGATTCTTACTCAGGGCAATCGTCCATTACGTACATTCTGAATACGAATTCGGAGTATTATCTGAATCCAGCTGGCATTTTAGGGAACGCTCAGTGGGCTATTACTGATGCTCGTCGGAGTCTGACTCGCACGGCGGGGGGTAATACCTACCTCACTAAATATGCAAAAGCTTCCCCTTACATCGACTACATTCCGGTGATTCGTTATTCGGAAGTGTTACTGAACTATGCCGAAGCTGCGGCTCGTCAGGGAGACCTGACACTGGCGGGTAACTTGCTTAAAGCTGTTCATGGTCGTTCTGATGCCAGTTATAGTTTCTCAAGTACGGTTCTGGACAATCAGACTTCGCTGATAAACGCCATCCTGACGGAGCGTCGCATTGAGTTTTTGGGGGAAGGGTTCCGGTCGAATGATTTACTGCGATTGCTGCAAACCATTCCTGCCAAAGCCAGTAACGCGGTCTCGACAAATGCCGTCTCACCGAGTGATGAGAACTACATTTTTCCTTTGTCCAGCTCAGAAATTACGACCAATAAATTGTTATTGAATTAAGATTATCTGTCTTTTACGACCCGGAAGATTTTCTCTCCGGGTCGTACTTCTTTTTTCCTATGCATCGTATACAAAAGATGATTATAGGGCTGGTTCTGGGTTCTGCTCTCCAACCCGCCTTTTCTCAGAAAAAGCCTGCTTTTAAAGGTCAGGAGCCCATTCAGGGTGTTTCTACCCAAACCCGGCCGGTTCAGAAACAATGGAAGGGCATTTTCGACGTAGGCCCTGTTTCGTTTCGAAATGATTTTGAAGGCGGTCGTCTCAATGGCATCACGCAAGTGAATGACA
>CAJYHS010000138.1 GCA_913774715.1 uncultured Siphonobacter sp.
CCAAAAATATCAGTAATGTTTGTAAACTTCGAGCGAATTTGCCTGAATATGCTAACGAATTTTTGAGGTCAGAATCTGTACCCCCTTACTACTAGTAGCATAGATAAAAAGTTTTTGGTAAGACTCCGCAAATTCAATCGTGACCTTGTACAAACTGGGAATGGGAGCCTGAATCATGGGTTCTCCCTGTAAATTGTAAAGCATGGTTCCCCGGGAATCGGTTACTGCAATGATTTTGGTTTCGGCTCCAAAGTCATAGTATCGAAGCTGACTATCCTGAGTGATGGGAAAAATGTTAAAGAGCGAGTTAGCCTGCTTGTCAAACAAGGTTACGTTCTGATTGGTCTGCTGGATGATCAGCCAGTCTCTACCTGACTCTTCAACCAGCATACGGAATCGAGTGTCGCGGGAAGGTTTGATTAACTGACGACGGTTAATAATTTTTCCTTCCTGAGACATTTTGAGAATTTCTCCCGTCGCACTCACTAGCTGCAATGAAAAGTCGGCATCCCGATCCGTTGTTTCCACGAAAGCCGGGCCGTCAAAAGCCTGGTTTAACTGCACAGGAAAATGAGGTAAACTAAGCCCTTTAGCATTGGATAAGGCAACGCTACCATTAGGCTGAAGCAAAACGGCATAAGAGTCTCCCTGGGTGTAAGCCATAGGGATGGGCAGATTAGCATGACGAATATCAGAACGCAAGCCCGAAGGAGTTAACGACAAGGTTGATTTTGTGATCGTATATAAATGTCCGTCAGCATCGAGAGCTGAGAATTGTTTCTTCCGTTCGGGCGTCTGATCAAATAAGGTTAACTGATAATCCAGCAATTTACCAAAAGGCTTGGACGCATAAAGTTGATATCCCTTTGCCGTAGGATTCAGGATATATAAATGAGTGGCAGTAAACAGAACCATCTGATCACGACCCTTCCCAAAATAATCCATCAATTGAATAGGAGCAACCAATGGCCCTGACAATCTGAACTTTACTGAGGGTGTAGCACCAATTGCAACGGGAATGAGGTAATGATCCGCAGTCGTGAGTACTAAATCAGTGGTTCCGGTAATGGCATTTCTATACACATAAGGCTCCCGTTGGAGCGGTCTTCCGAGTGGATTAGGAATTAGTTTTTGCAGAAAAACTTTGCGTAATAAACTGGGATCCGCAGTGATACGACCTTTGGTCCACACAAACTGATGATCTACTTTCCCCGGTAATATATTAACCTGCCAGGTCAGAAAGTTTAATCGCTTGATGGGTTCTTCCAGGTTGTTAATCGGACCCTTCCATTCGTTCCGGAGGCTTTTCAGGATTGAAAACCAGGATTTTCCAGCATTGAAAACCATACTAAAGGGGCGAGGTTGTAAGATTCGCAACACTTCCTGCCCTTGAGCCGAATTCATCCAGACATTACCTCGTTTGTAGTCAGTAATGTAATTTCGCATCGCCTGCATGTTACTGGCAAAAATGGCATAACCGTCAATGACTGTGTAATACGTTTTAGGAAAGCCCTGAAAAGCAGAACCGAACCACATAGACGGTAATTCTGATAGTAAGATCTGACGGACGGTACAACCGGAGATCACTTCCTCAAATTTCTTTACTTTTTCTTCCTGACGAACGCTTCCTGATTCGTACTGCATCCATTTTTGAAAAGCTCCGGGGCTATTCAGTTTCATCAACAGGACATTGCCTCCTTCATTTAGTTCGTCACTTTCCATGCGGCACAAAATTAGTTCGCGATTCATGTGGTAATAAACGGAATCAGGACTAATCAGATACTTGCTTCGCCAATCGGATTTTAAGTTGGCTTTCGAAGATTCGTGTTTCTTCTGATAACGCAGAAAGCGATTCGCCCAGCCAATAGGATCGGAAAGGCTAAACTGGTAAAAAGCAGCCGTTGTATTAGGAATAAATCGTTGACTAACCAGTGGTGAAGCCTGTTGCGAATCGAAGGTCTGCCAGTAGGGGTGGGCATCTTTCGAAAGGGTTGTAGTTTCTACCAGTAAATCTTTGCGTACCTTATTGATCGTAGTTCTGTAGGCAGTGTTGGCGGGAAGTAAGGACAGTAAAGATCCCGCTGCCGACTGCTGGCTCATCATTCGCCCCGCTAAAAAGCTTAGATTCTGCCAATTGAGCCAGAATTTGGTTTTTGCAGTAGCGTATTCAGCAGGCGTAGGAGGAGCATTATCCGGAACATCAAGCAGCTTACTGATTTTCATCGCTACATTTTCAACGAGCAGAGATGAAGGACTCAGAATCAGATAATTATCGTACTGCATGAAAGAAAACCGTTTCCGGCTTACGGCAAGCGTAATATCCGTGATGGATTGTTTAGCCGTTTGATGTTTTAACCCTCGTACTTCGTTTGAATTTAAGCCATTCAACTGAGAAAGAAAAGATTGATCTCGGGGTTGATAAGGAATGTAAATCAAGTAATTCACTACACTATTCGTCTCGGCGTGGAGTGAATAGGTGATGACTTTATCATGAAGAAATGATAGCAATAAAGAGGTATCAGGAATGGCTAGCTGTAAAAGCTGAAGGGCATCCTGAGCTTCTTCAAGAACAGGTAGATCCGTTAACTTTATCTGATAAGATCGTAGGGGTTCAGCCGGATTCTGTAATTCGGTGCTTTCAACGGCCAATAAATAATTTTCAGGAATATAAGCCCAGACCGAACGTTCGTTGGTACTCCATCGATAGTAGCCCCAGCAAGCCAGAGCAATCACAAAGACAATTCCCAGAAACCAGTAAAAACGCTTCACCCAG
>CAJYHS010000139.1 GCA_913774715.1 uncultured Siphonobacter sp.
CATATTGTTCCATGAGAGCCGCCAGCGGGTCTTTGTCTTCGGAAGCTCCTGCCCCCCCGTGATCGTGTGCGTGCCCTTCGCCGGGTCGTTCCACCGCGTGCGACTGACCTTCTGCCTGCTGACCTAATTTGAACGCGAAAGCTTTTGCCTCTTCGTTTTCGGAATCATGTTTATGAATGTAACCTTCCAGCACATTTCCGTCCGGCTGGAGATCGTGGCCACCAATCGAGTTTTCAAATTCTTCTCCCAGAAACTGACCGTAGCGTAAGCGGAGAGCTTTCTGATCGAAGCCAATGGCGTTAGATAAGTATTGAAATTCACTGGTATGAATCTTCTTCCGTTTAGCAATCAGCTTTTCGGTATCAATAATAATCTGACGCTGGCTGCGGAAGTATTCAGGTAACAGATTGACGCTCATCGTCGCCAGATCGGATTCTTCGAGATGCGTACTGTCTCGATAGACGATAAAATAAGTATCAGATTTGCTAAAATTAGGTTCGGGCTGTTTAGTATCGAAGGCAGCCCAGTAATAGTAGAGTTCGTCGCCGGGCGTGAAATCCAGACTCTTCAGATCAATGGTTTTAGTTAAACGGGATTCCTTAAAGTTAGTCGGACTTAAAGGAAATCTTACTTCCCGAAACTTCACATTTTCACCCGTTCCTCGGGCCAGCGTAGCCACGATATACGTTTGCCGAACCAGAAAATCATCCGAGATTTTAGCCGCCAGGGTTACGGTTTTCGAATCTTTTTGGAAATGATAGGTATACAGCTCTTTCGATTCAGGTTCAATTTTGGGAGCTTTATCCAGTAAGGCTTCCAGCCGATAATAATCAGACTGGTATACCACCATTTTCTTTCCTTCCGGGTTTTGCCAATAGGCTTTTATGGCGTAAATGCCAGCGTTGCTCAGTCGATCTGTATATTCAAAATAATTTTTCACGGGTTTGAAAACCAATTCTTCTCCTTTACTATTAATCAGGCAAACACTTAGCTTCCGATTCGTATCAAAATTCACCTGCCAGCTCAGTTTTGAGCCCACGTAAGCCGTAACATTTAAATCAGTACTTGATTTTTCAGGGATCCCCGTATACGCAGGTGACTGAATTTTTATACGAGCCTGAAGAAAAACGGGTGGTTCATTCGCTGGTTTTGATGGATTAATGGAAGGTTTTGTATCGAGCGAAGCGGCGGCAGATGTACTGGAAAGCGTACCCGAGAAAGCATAAATCCCAATGGCCAGGATGCAAATGCCGAGGTAAGGGAAAATTCGTAAAAAAATAACTTTGGGAGCCGACGTATCAGCAAAGCGATCATCAAGCCGGGCCAGTTGTAATTGTTCGGCAATCGTATAGTCAGTTTTGTCGAGCAAAGCCAGACTGTATTCAGTATCTTCCAGTTTCTGATGAATAATCTGAACGGCCTGGGCTTTCTTGCTTTGGAAGATGCGGGTTATGTAAAAACCAAGTCCCAAGCCTGCCACCCCTGCAACCATAGCCTCGATGCCTGGGGAACGGAAGGCCGCTATGAGCAAATAAAATGTAAGACACAGCAGCAAACTCACCAGGAGGGCGTTAGCGTAAAGCTGGTAAATAACAGAATGAAGGATTCGTTTGAGTTCGTTCATGCGTTTTTCTTTAAAGCCATCCAGCGTTCAATTCCAACAAGTACCAATAACCCTACGAGTAACCATTCCCGAAGGGTCTTTGAACCCTCGAAATTAAAAGCGGGAGAAGGCTGAAAGAGGCTACTCAACATGTTATTGTTCAAAGGGGTAACTCTGGGTATCAGCTGATAATGCTTGAGTAATACTTCTCCTAAAACCTCCGGCAGCTGTCCAGAAGCTACCGTTTCCGAACTCTGAGGAGTCAACGTCTCGTTTAGGTAATGAAGTCGCGGATGAGCCAGCGTGGCCGGACCCGAAATAAAATATAAACTGCTGGCCTGAGGTGATGAGATATTCTGATCGGTAAGGATCCAGTCGTAAGTAGGTTTTTCCGAAAAATCAAAATTAATTTGGTAGACGTCAGTCAAAGACCCCAGTGCAGCCATAACCGTTTTCTGAGCTACTGGATTTGTGAACTGAACCTGAACGGAAATGGGCCCGACATGAACGGGCCGCGTCTGTGAAGCCGGAGCCTGACTTAACAGCGTTTGATGGTGATCTACAAAAACCTGATGATCTCCAAAGAATAAAGCCGCCTGCGGGTAATGAATGATAGTATCAGTAGCCGTATGAATTGCAAAAGAATCGGGTAGAGCAATGGTTGGAAGATCAGCTAGTACCGAAGCGTTAACCAGATATAGTTCCACCCTCTGTTTGGGATTTTTTACCAGTTTCTGAATCGTGTTCTGAATAAGTAAAGGATGAAAAGGCTGGGAAACCGACACGTTTTTCAGGTCTTTTACTTCTTCAGCCGATGGAGAAATCCAGTAAATGCTTTCGCCTTTTTGCTGAGCCTGAGTTAATTCAAAGCGGAAGTTGTTGGTAACAACGGTTTCCGGTTGAACCAGATGTATTTTCTGAGGAAGGGTATCGGAAGAAAAAGCGTCCAGAAAGGGTTTCGCCGCAATGATACTAATCAGAATAAGAATCAGACATCGAAGTATAAGTAACAGGACGTGATCCAGCCGAAATCCCCGATGTTGCTGCTGGTTTTTTTCGCTTAACCAATGCATGGCTGCCCAGTTCAGGGAGCGGCCTTTTTTCTGATGCCAGAAGTGAATAATGAGCGGAATGATGATACCGGCCGCTCCCCAGAGCATCCAGGGGTTTTCCATTCGTTAAGATCTGGTAATTAAAAATTTTCGGAGAACCATCGCAATCGGATCGCTCAGCCTGACGCGGATGAGCTGAATATGAGGTCGACGCATTTCCTCCTCAAAAGTGTTCAGGTAACTTTTTGAAGCCTGTTGAAACTGCTCGCGGACCGCCTCGGCCTGAAGTTCCATTTCGCGTCCGGTTTCCAAATCCTTGAACCGGAAAAAACCTTCCAGTGTAAAATCAATTTCCTGATCGCCGAGAATCTGGAAAAGAACTAAATCCCGACGCGGATTTGCGAGTTGCTGAATAAGACGGATCCATTCTTCGTTAATTTGCAGGAAGTCTGAAACCAGTACCAGCACTTCTTTTTGTCGTTGCTGAAACGCTGGGAATTTGGGTTCTTCTGCTGACCACGAACCCGAAGCCTGGGCGTTTTGTAAAGCGTAGAGAATTTTCTGAAACGATAACTGTCCCGCCGGCACCTGGGTTTCTACCCGACTATTATGAAGCGTATACAAACTCATCTGGTCATTTTGACGATACCCTGAATAGGCAAGTGAAGCCAGAATCAGTTTGGCGTATTCAAAACGATTAATACCTGCCTCTTCATAATTCATCGAACCCGAGCAATCAAGTACTAAGCGAATGTGCAGGTTACTTTCCGTGGAAGATTCCCGCACCAGATGCTTACCACTACGGGCGTAAAGCTTCCAGTCAATTCGCTTAGGATCATCACCAGGTTGATAATGCCGGTATTGTTCAAACTCTGTTCCCGCACCGGATCGCTTACTGGCATGAATGCCCAACATTAGCTCATCACTTACCAGATTTCCGGCCAGTTGTAGATTATTGAGCTTGATGAGATCGGTTACCTGCATTCGTTTTTAGTTGTTTGTTGATCGTTAGTAGTTGTGAAGGTGGGTCAGGATTATTTTCTGCCGCTGCCTGCTTTTCGCTGGCAGCACTGAGTGAACAGGTTACAGCGAAAACGTGGGAAGCAGTATTCCTAAACTTTTGAAAAGTTATTGGGAAGAGAGTAACCAATAACTAAATCCTTCAGCTACTGCTATGACAAATTCAATTAGCTAACAAGCACATCCTTCAACAATTGAGCAATCACCTGATCCGTCGTAATACCTTCCGCTTCCGCCTTGAAATTCAGGGCCATGCGGTGACGGAGGATAGGATACGCCAGCGTCTGAATATCTTCGGGAATAACGGAATACCGTTCATTCAAAACGGCTTTGGCTTTGGCACAAAGTACTAACGCCTGACCCGCCCGTGGGCCTGCTCCCCAGTCACACCATTGTTTAACATAAGCCGAGGGCGTATCCTGCGGACGCGTGGCCCGAACGACCCGGTTAATATAAGTAATCAGTTCATCGCTGATGTGTACCTGTCGGGTCAGCTTCTGCAACGCCGCAATTTCTTCGCCCGTCAGGACCGTTTTTAGCTCGGGCCGATTGGTGCCTGTGGTGCTTTTCAACACGTCCAGCTCCTCTTGTTCGGAAGGATAACTCAGTTTAATATACAGTAGAAAGCGGTCGAGCTGGGCTTCGGGTAGGGGATACGTTCCGGCTTGTTCAATGGGATTTTGAGTAGCAATAATCAGGAAAGGTTTAGGTAACGTATAATCCGTTCCGGCATAGGTTACTTTTCCTTCCTGCATGGCTTCCAGTAAGGCCGATTGCGTTTTGGGAGGCGTGCGGTTGATCTCGTCGGCGAGAACGACGTGAGCAAACAGCGGACCTTTACTGAATTTGAAAATCTTTTGTCCCGTCTGATGATCTTCTTCGAGAATTTCCGTTCCGACAATATCACCAGGCATCAAATCGGGCGTAAACTGAATGCGTTTGAAACTCATGTCCAGAGCTTCCGACATGGTCTTTACCATCAGCGTTTTTGCCAGACCCGGCACGCCTTCCAGCAGACAATGTCCGCCCGCCAGAAGGGTAATGAGAATTTCATTAATTGCCTCCTGCTGTCCAACGATAATCTTTGCAATTTCCTGTTTCAATAAGGGAAGTCTACCAACGAGTGACTTATAGTATTCGAGTGTTTCCAATAGTTAAGCGGTTAAGGCGTACATGATAATATTGACTCCGAATTTGGTGTTGTCTTCCGCCAGAAAACGCTTATTGCGGAAGTCATAATCCCATTCGCAGCCGTAATCCTTATTGCTGTAAAGCACTCCAATTCGCTGATTAATAATCACGGCTTTGAGGTAATCGTGCACCAGGTCATCGCCCCAGCCATTTAATTCAAAAGACGTAGTAGGCGGACCTTTTTCGAATTTGAAAAAGCAGGTATAAATCGGATGATCATTAGGGATTTTCTGCAAAGCGTTCGCACCAAAGGTCCGGGCCATTTCCTGTTCGAAGGTCTTGGCAAAGAGGCCGTCGATGTCGTGGTTACAGTCGTCGACAAAGACAAAGCCGCCGTTTTGTACGTACCGTTTGAAATGATCCCGTTCCTGAGTTGAAAACTCCACCAGCTTATGTCCGCTCAGGTAACAGAATGGACTTTTAAAAATCTCGGTACTGCTTAGATCAACCACGCGTTCTTTCTCGTCAATGGGAATGGTCGTGTACTCTACGAGTGAATGCAGCAGATTGGAGGGCATTCGCT
>CAJYHS010000140.1 GCA_913774715.1 uncultured Siphonobacter sp.
CAAATTGCCCGCCGTAGGTAATGGAATAGTTCGGCGGTAATTTTACTTTTTCAGCGAGCAGGGGCTGAATCTCTCCAATGAGACTTTCCACATCCCGACCCCTGACATTAAGGCCAATCGTAATGCGGCGACGGGCATTATCCCTTGAAATCTGCATGGGAGCATTGCTGTAGCGGACACTGGCTAACTCTTCCAGGGGCACCTGGTTGCCGTTGGGTAAATCGACATACATCTGCCGGATATCCGTGATATCCTGCCGGTGCATGCTGTCGAGCCGGACGACCAGATCGAAGCGTTTTTCTCCTTCGAAGACTACCCCCGCGGACTCTCCGGCAAAAGCCGTTTTAACGATTTGATTTAAGGCCGAAACATTGACCCCGTATTGAGCCAGCCGGGCCCGATTATACGAAACCAGCATTTGGGGTAAGCCCACTATTTGTTCTACTTTAATATCACTGGCTCCGGGAATAGTATGAATAATGCCTGCGATTTGATTGGCCCGGTTGTAGAGGGTGTCCAGATCTTCGCCGTAAATTTTAATGGCAACATCTGACTTGACTCCCGTCATCAGTTCATTGAAACGTAGCTGAATAGGCTGGGTGAATTCAAGATTCAGACCCGGCAGAGTTTCCAAAGCGGCCTTCATTTTTTCCACTAATGCAGCTTTATCATGCGTAGTAACCCACTCGCTGGGCTCCTTAAGGCGGACAATGATATCGCCCGCTTCGATGGGCATCGGATCGGTGGGAATCTCAGCAGTGCCAATTTTAGAGACTACTTCCTCTACTTCCGGAAAGGAGGTTTTAAGGATCTTCTCCACTTTAGTAGTAGTCTCAATGGTCTGACTCAGAGAGCTTCCGGGTTTCAGCGTCAAGCTAATGGCCATATCACCTTCATCGAGATTGGGAATAAATTCACCTCCCATGCGGGTAAAGACCCATACACTAACGCCCAGCAATAGGAATGATACGATTAGTACCGCAGACCGAAAATGCAAAGCCTTCCGAATGAGGGGATCGTAGAACCGATGCAACCCGTGCATGATTTTCTCTGAAAAGGCACTCTCTTTTGTATCCGGTTTTAAAAAGGCGGCAGCCATCATGGGGACATAGGTAATGCAGAGAATCATGGCTCCCAGAAGGGCGAACCCTACGGTCAAAGCCATGGGCCGGAACATCTTACCTTCAATACCTGTCAAAGAGAGAATGGGAAAATAGACGATCAGAATAATCAGCTGGCCAAAAAGAGCTGACTGCATCATTCGCTCGGCCGATTGTTGGGCCACCTCGTCCATGTTTTCCTTCAAAACGCCTTGATGATGAACCAGGTAGAAAATCATTCCTTCAATGATGATGACGGCTCCATCCACCAAAAGCCCAAAGTCAATGGCTCCCAGACTCATAAGGTTAGCCGATACGCCGAAGGTATTCATCAGGCCCAACGCAAAGAGCATACATAGGGGAATCACTGAAGCTACAATCAGGCCCGCCCGGAGGTTACCCAGCAGGACTAAAAGCACCACAATGACAATGATACCCCCTTCAATCAAATTTTTGGCAACGGTGTGAATGGCTTTTTCAATCAGGACGGTACGGTCCAGAAAGGGCTCTAAAACCAAACCTTTGGGAAGCATTTTTTTAACTTCCTCCATGCGAGTTTTCACTGCCTTGATTGTCTTTTCCGAGCTGGCTCCTTTCAGCATCAGAACAATACCACCTACGCCTTCGCCTTCACCATTTCGAGTCAGGGCTCCGTACCTAACGGCATGACCTATACGCACGTCTGCTACATCGGCTACGAGCAGTGGCGTCTGGTTGATGGTCTTGATGACAATCTGACCAATCTCTTCGGCTGTGTGTACCATTCCTTCGCCGCGAATGAAGAACGCTTCGGGTCCTTTTTCAATGTAGCTACCACCCGTGTTCGCATTATTCAGGGAGAGAGCGGTGAATAGCTCAGCAATGGTAACTTCATAGGAGCGGAGCTTATCAGGATTTACGCTGACTTCGTACTGTTTCAGATAACCGCCCAGACTACTTACTTCGACCACCCCCGGCACCCCCGCCAACTGACGCTTGATTACCCAGTCCTGGATCGTTCGTAGCTCCGTTGCATCATATTCAGCTTCGTAACCGGGAGCAGGGCGAAGGACGTACTGATATATTTCCCCTAGTCCCGTGGTAATGGGAGCCATTTGAGGGGAAGAGCCCCCCGCCAGCAGAGAGCCTTCGGATTCTTTAATTTTCTCGCTGACTAACTGGCGGGCCAGATACAAATCAACGTCATCTTCAAAGACTACAGTAATCACAGAAAGGCCGAACCGGGAAACCGAGCGAATTTCCGTGACGCCCGGAATATTGCGAAGGTTGGTTTCCAGCGGAAAGGTAATAAACTGCTCCATCTCCTGAGCGGCCAGAGACGAAGACTGAGTAACGACTTGTACCTGATTATTGGTAATGTCGGGATTGGCGTCGATGGGGAGTTGCGTCAAGGCATAACTACCCCAGGCCATTATGGCCAGGACACCAATGGCCACGACAAGTTTGTTTCGGATGCTAAATCCGATCAACGCTTGTAGCATGTCAGCATTGGTTAGTTTCCAGAAATGTAATAAGTGCACAGTCGCTGCGAAGGCCGAACATCTCGGTCTTGATTAAGGAAGCAGGACTGATAAGTATGGAAAGATCATAGCTATCCTAAGTTACCAGGGTAACCAGTTACTTAATCAATCCATAAAGAAACTAACATGGTTGGGGAGGACGCAGCAGGGAAACGTACGTCTGGTAAGCGTACGCGTTTAGATACTGAAAATGATGGTCACAGGAGAAAATGGCAACCAATGGCTTTTCAAGAGCAGCTTTAAATTCGCTGATGACAAACAAAAATCCAGCCGACAAGTGATTGTAAAAGGGAATTTTAGTGTGCGGGTGGGGCGTTTTCGCATGTTCCGAACCGGGGCTGTAATGCATTTTTAAAAAGCCCAGAAAACTTAAATCGGGTTGCAGCTTAGCCCGGTGCTCCTGAAAATGAGTAAGTAAGCCTGGAATTTTATACACCTCTTCGATGTCAGTTTGCGGAAACAAACTGCCCATAAACATCAGAATGCTTAAAAAAAGGGCGATCACTTTTCTCATGACGAGCCAAAGGTAAAGCAAATTCAGCAGAGACGGGCTTTAAAATGTATTTTCGTGAAGAGCTAGCTTACCAGTTGTTCATAGAATCCTCCAAATTCAAGCTCTGGATCAATGAAGTGGATTTCATAAATCCAAAACCTTTCTTGGCCTCGGGAATCAGGTAGACTCATCAGCTGAGTATTGTCAGGGTGTATGTAATTAGTGACTTCATCACCCTGAATTTTTTCATGAGGAAAATTACCGATCAAATGGCCACAATGAATATCCCCCAATTTCCAGCCATATCTGGCCGCCATTTCTTGAGTAAAATAATAAAAATCGGCCCCGGTTAATGTTTGTTCATGAGCTTTGTAAAAAGATTTTCCTTCCAACCAGGCTTTCTGAAGATCATTATTTAAAGTATGCTTTCGTGGATTATCTCCCAACACGTAACTCCGGCCAAAATCGGCTTCCCAATCTTCAAAAACGGGTCCAAAGTCCACATAAAGAATATCATCTTCCTGTAGAATTAGATCAGGTGGGTTATCATAATAAGGAAGCAACGTATTTTTCCCGGATCGAACCAATCGTTTATGCCAGTACTTTTTTATACCAAAGAGTTCAAAGGCCAGTTCAAAAACTTCCTTATTCAGTTCCCGTTCCGACTTCCCTGGCTTTATCAGACCACGGTTTTCCATTTCTTTAAACAATATACCTGCCTTTTGTTCGGCAGCTACTAAATTTTGAATACGCTCATTCATACCAGACAGCTATAAGGCGGCTTTGATCTTTTAAGTGATTACCTAAAGCCTTGCTGTTAAAATTAGTGTGCCGTCCGTCTAATGAATCAAGGGCTATATGTATATGAAACCTGTTGTAGACATACTTTTCAATACGCTTCTGTTCTACGTTGAATTTTATATTTCTGCCAGCATTTCGGGGATAATTTACTAAGTTATTTGCCTCGTACGCATGCCTTAAAATTAATACCAATTGACTTATATATATAAGTAATGCTGCTGATACACAATATTCTATGTAGCTGAATCTAATAATGTGAGGCGGCTCGCTCTGGCATCGTAGCCAGTAATTGGAGTCGACACTTACTCGTTGATGGACTTACGATTGCGTAACTGTAGGTTAATTGTAGGAACGGGGGAGCCAAATTCCCTGAATAGGCATAAAATAGCCGGAACAGGCAGTCATTCAGCCCCCTTAGATGCCTAGTAGCTATGAGGGGAAATATTTAGAAGCCTGGGAAGTATGTCGTCTTTAAGTACTCCCGTAGCGAAGTTGGCTTGCGGCCCAACAAATGCTCGACGGTCTCGTCCGGTTCAGCCAGCATGCCGTGTTGGGTAGCAGCCCCCCATTGGGCAAAGAAACGGGCGACGACTTCGGGAAAACCAGCGGCTACTTTCTGCTCCACATAAGACTCTAAAGCAATATCTCTATAGGTTATGGATCTGCCTGCCAACGCGGAGAGTTCCCGGGCGACGTCGTGAAACGAATACGCCTCGCTTCCCACTAGCGTATACTCCTGATTTTCATGCCCTGCACTTGTTAACAGGACGGCCGTAGCCTCGGCCAGTTCGGTTCGCTTGACGAAGGCTATCTTTCCTTCTCCCGCCGTGAAACGTATCTCGGTGTTCGGTACCTCACTACCAATCAGGTAGGCAAGCCCTTCAAAGTAGTATCCGTTTTTAAGAATAGTGTAAACTAACCCGGACGCTTTCAGATACGCCTCCGTAGCCAGGTCACTTTCCGTGACTTCAGTCAGTACAAAGTTGGTGCTGCGTTGGATACTGGTATACATAAGGTGTTTCACCCCGGCTTGCTTAGCGGCATCGATGACGTTTCGGTGCTGACGTGCCCGGTCGGTAAAGGCCACGGCTGAAACCAGCAGCATTTTATCAACGCCCTGAAAGGCTTGCACCAGTGCCTCGTAGTCCAGGTAGTCCGCTTGCCGGACCGTTACGCCCTGCTCCTTAAGGTCCGTAGCTTTATTGACGTCGCGTACCATTGCGACGATTTCTGAGGCCGCAGTAGTAGTGAGTAAAGATTTGATGACTTGGCGGCCTAATCCACCGGTAGCTCCCGTAACTAAAATCATGGTAGATAGAATTAATAAATTCGCGTATATTTACTTGCAATTTGCAAGTCAAAGGTAAGACATAAAACTTGCAAATTGCAAGTGAAAAATTAAATGATTTATGAAAGAGGCAAAACAGCGATCAACCTGCCCCGTGAGCACCTCGCTCGACTTACTGGGAGATAAATGGACTCTGCTCATTATCAGAGATTTGGTGTTTGGGGGTAAGTCTACGTACGGGGAGTTCCTGCAGTCCGCAGAAAAAATAGCGACCAATATTTTAGCCGACCGACTGACGTTACTAGAGACGCAGGGCATGTTAACAAAGGTGGTGGCCCCAGACAAAAAATCGAAGTTTATCTATCGCCTGACCGAAAAGGGTATTGATACGGTCCCCATTCTTGTAACACTCTTATTATGGGGAGTTAAGCACGGTCCTACAGTTATTGATCCTGGCTTGTTAAAAGAGATTCAAACGGAGCCGGCCGCAGCCATTGAGAAGTACCAACGGCTCGTTCGTGAAAAGGCTTTGTTACCTTTAGAATAGGGACTATCCCTAACGCCTATAAAGCGTATGGTTCTCAAAATCAAGAACTCTGTGATGAGTTTAAGGAATGGTCCGGATGGAGCAGTAAAAGTAACTAAGCGGATGGCCGCTCCCATGTTAAATAATGGGTAATGAAGGTATAAGCATTGGAATCATTAACCCGAGTACCCCATTCGAGCTGAACGTTGGAGTTACTAAGGTTACTCTATATGTTAGTGTGATTATAACGAATAGTTGAAGCGAAAATACCTGAAATCTGATGCTGATTTCTTCAAAGGATGGTAACTGTACTAAACGAAGTTCGGCCGTCATTTCACTATTGGATTGGAGTATAAGGAGAACCTTCTATTCCAGGGCATAGTCTTCTACTCATGCATTCCTTATAACGTATATTTTTTATAGTTATAATCCCTGTTCGTTCTAAGAGTAATAAAAAGTACTAAAAATTTATTCCGAACTGGAAGCCCGGCGTGAAGCTGCATTATGATTGTTCCCAAATCGAAGGGGTAAGAGCAAGGCTACGAAATACCCATACTGTTCTTTCTTAAGAACCGTCTTGGAGAGAACAGGAGTGAAGTCATATCGGACCAACGTTTCAAAAGCCGCTCGAAGAGCAATGACATAGCCTTTAGGTATACGTAGTAATACTCCCGGATGAAAGAGAAAATTAGATATCCGGTTCTGACCGGATTCGGCCCGAATGAAGGGCACGAATTCAGCCGAAAAGCCTACTTTCTCTGTTTTCCAGAGATTAAGTCTCATGAGGAATCCCACCATTAAAGTTAGGCGTTACCTGCCCTTCACTGAAGCCTATAATCGGACGCAGTACCCCTACGTATCCGGTAACTTTCGGATGCTCAGTATTTGCAGATTGAGCAAAGGCCAAGCCTTCTAAAAGTAAAATAAGTTTCACTAGTAATAGCAAACGTAGCAGCGAAGTCAGGCTTCGCCTCAAAGCGTAAAAAGATAGTATAAGCAGGCAACGGATTTGTATGAATGGCGTTGTCCTGCAAGATTAAGATCCTTGCCAATACTAAAAATAGAACGCTGGATACCCTTCAGATTCAAAAACTGGGGGACTTGCTGAGGGTAAAGCTCTTTGACCGAACGCAACAACCGGTGGTTCCTACCAAAATTGTCAGGGCGATTATTGAAAAAGCCAAGCTGTTATTAGAGGATTTCCAGCAAATCAAAGACATGGCTCATCTGGCGAAAGAAGAACTCGCCAGTGAGCTGAATATTGGGATCATCACCACCCTGGCTCCCTACCTCATTCCTAAGTTGATCGCTCAGTTTTCGCAAAAGCATCCCGGCGTGAAAGTAACGATCTGGGAAGAAACGACCAGTCAGATTATGACCAGGTTAAAACAGGGCGTGATTGACTGTGGGATCGTTTCGATTCCCCGTGGGAGAGAATACATTTTCTGAAACGCTTCTGTTCCTGGAAAAACTGGTCATTTATGCGGGTAACTAAAGTCCCTTGGCTCAAAAGAAACGGGTCCATCTCGCCGATATTCATGCGAAAGACCTTTGGCTGCTCAAGGAAGGCCATAATATCACCGAGCGTAAACAGCGGTTGGAAGATCAGGCATTCCTGCTTAGGTTCTCTGACGCTCTCAGAGCTCATTCAACGGCGGATGAGGTTGCCAATCAGTTTCTCAGGATGCTTATAGAGCAATTGCAGCTGGATCGCAGTTACATTACTACGTATCATTATAGATGAGAACCGGGCTGACCTTGATTACTAATTGGGTAATGAGACTGTCCCCGCTTTGCCCGACCACTTTGTTTTATCGGATTATCCGGAAGCTTTCAATGCTGCTCATGGTCAGACCTTCATCATCGAAGATGACTATGAACGTCAGGGCCTGACATAGAAAGAGCGTCGAAATAGTGAGAAACTGGGCATGCGAGCCATGGTGTCCTACACTGTACGCGTGGGGCAAAACCAACCTCTTTGCTCCATGGTTGCCATCTCATCACATCCGCGTCGCTGGACTGCAAGCGAGATGAAATTAGTGGAAGAAGTAGCGGAACGAACCTGGTCAGCTTTAGAAAAAATACGAATTGCAGAAACGCTGCGAAAGACGGAAGAACGTGCTCGACTAGCCATCGAAGCTGCTGAACTAGCTACCGGGGAATGGGACGGTCAGCCATTACGAGCGAGTGGTATCATGTTCGATAACACGGACCGGAAAGAAGTTCAAGAAGCTTTACAGGAAAGTGAAACCCATTTATCAGCCATTTTTGAGAGTTTGCCCATCGGCATTGGTGTCGTGAATAAACGGGGCCGAATTACTCACTGCAATAAGCAAATGGAATATTACATGCCCAAAGGCTTTTATCGCTACAGTGTCAGGGTATGGTCAGGAGTCTGATAAACAAAGAGCTCAGGAAGCGGGCTTTGATGAACATGTAACGAAACCCGTAGATATGCAGGCTCTCATGGGCGTGATCCTTAATCAACAGAGAGATTTATAGTATTTAATAACCTAAAACTGACAACGCTTAGTGTTTTGTACATTGAATTCCGTGAAAACCCTTTGTTTTATTTAAGCTAGGGCACGGTTACGAAAGGACATTATTCATGGAGATTGAAACGGATGTTCCTTTCGTGATTTTTACACGCGTTTTTCCTGGCATTCATACCTATCTAACGTACCGGAAGATAAACCGTAAAGGTGCTACCTGTCCCAAATTGACTTTGAGCCGTAAGCAATCCGCCGTGATTTTCAACTACGCGGCGACAAATCGCCAGTCCAATCCCCGTACCGGGATATTCTTTCTGGTCATGTAGCCGTTGAAAAACCATAAATATCTTTTCAGCAAACTTCTCCTCAAATCCCGTCCCCTGATCGCTGATGCTGATCTGGTGAAATGAATTCGCCTCAGGGGTCATCTGAACAGGTAGCTGACTGCCCGAGATGAGTTGGTGAGTAATCTGAATGATAGGCTGCTGGTCAAATGGGGTAAACTTGATCGCATTGGAAAGCAGGTTTTGAAAGAGCTGATGCAGTTGAGTGAAATTACCTTTCAGATTGCCTAGTTCCTGTACCGTAATCTGGGCTTTGCGTTCACGAATGACCAGGGACAAAGTATCCAAAGCAGAGATCAACACATCGTCCAAAGAAACCCACTCGAAATTTCTTTCTTCAGTAGCCAATCGTGAATAGTTTAGCAAATCCGTAATCAGTGTGGACATGCGTAAACTAGCCAAATTGATGCGTTGAATTAAATGGGAGGTTTTTTCATCCGGGTTATTTCCCAGACGGGCTTCCAATAACGAACCAAAGGTCTGAATTTTACGAAGCGGCTCCTGTAAATCATGACTAGCTACGAAAGCAAATTGCTGTAAATGGTCATTGGAGCGTCTGAGATCCTGATTGGCTTTTTCCAGCTCCTGCGTTCGTTGGCTCACTCGCTGTTCCAGCTCTGCGGCTAGTTCGCGGTACCGCTGTTCACTTTCAGAAAGCTTCTCTCTAGCTCTATATCGCTCGGTTACATCAATAGCTGAATTTAAAATGGCATAGACTTTACCTTGCTCATTAAACAAAGGCTGATAGACAAAGTTGAAATAAAAGCGTTGAAGCGTGCCGTTTACCATCAGATCTGCCGCCTGTTCCGTGCTTTTATAGGCGATACCGGTACGGTACACCTGCTCCAGAAGAGGAATAAAGGGCTGGCCGATGAGCTCGGGTAAGGCCTCGACAATCTTTTGTCCAATCACTGCTTTCGTTTTTCCCCACATCGAAAGGATGGCTTCATTGGCTAATGCAATGACTAAATCAGGTCCTTCATACAGGCCTAAAGCAAAGGGCGAGTTTTCAATAAGGGTTCTAAAGCGTTCTTCACTGGCCTTTAAAGCTCGCTGAGCCAGGATCTGATCCGTAATTTCCAGGCTAAAATCTACAATACTTATTTTCCCATCGGCTTCTAACACGGGTTCAAAGCTGGCATAGAAATAGGCCGTTTCCATCTTTCCTGCCCGTACCAGTTGAATAGGGATTTCAGGGGCAACAAACCGCTTCTTCGTATGTCTAACCTGATCGAATATTTCTTTGAGTCCCTGCCGGGAAAGTTCGGGTAACGCTTCTAAAAGTGGTTTGCCCTGCATTTCCTGACTTGTGCGACCCGCCATTTCAGCGATACGGTCATTGGCCAACTCAAAGACGTGATCTTCTCCACTGAGTAACCCCAATCCAATGGGAGCATGATCAAAAACCGTCTCGAAACGTTTTTGGCTGCGTTGCAACGCAATATTTTCCTGCTCATACAATTGCTGACTTTGCTCTAATTGATAAGACTTTTTCCGGAGTTCCAACAACCGCATCACCTGACGGGAAAGGATTTGCAGGGAAGAAAGCTGATCAGCCGTAAGCTCGCGAGTTTGCCGGTCAATTACACACAAGGAGCCCAGGGCATTGCCTTCTTCGTCTACGAGGGGGGCCCCGGCGTAAAAAACCAAGTGAGGATCGCCCGTGACCAGGTCATTGCTTTCAAAGCGTTCATCTAATCGAGCATCGGCGAC
>CAJYHS010000141.1 GCA_913774715.1 uncultured Siphonobacter sp.
GTATCCGGAACAGCAGCTACTCACTACAAGAATGCAGTTTCTGCAGGCTTACAGTCTTTAGCTAAATTTGGTACAGCTACGGCGATTGATGCAGCTACAGCAGATGCTTACGCCACGGCTCACCCGCTGGTAACGGCAACGGCTCTGAAGCAGATCAACGAGCAATACTGGGCAACCACCAGCATTCTCCAGAACTTCATTGAAGCCTGGAATAACTGGAGACGTTCAGGTTATCCTCAATTGACTCCTGTCAATTATACAGGTAATTTCTCTGGCGGTACTATTCCTCGCCGGGAGGTGTATCCAACGGGAGAAGGAAGCTTGAATGCTGAAAATTACAAAATAGCTACCGGGCGTTTATCTGGCGGCGATACTTGGACCTCACGCGTGTGGTGGGATAAGTAATAATTAATTGGAGATAAAGGGGGCGTGCCCCCTTTATCTTTTTATATTCAGGTGTTAACTTCAACTAAACGTTGAAGTTTTTTCGTTTCTACTCACCCCCTTACCTAAAACACAGTTCCACTCATGATCCAAAAAGGTCTTTGGTATCTTTTGGTTGCTACACTTATCCCTTCGGTTTGCTGGGCTCAAAAGCCTATTTTCCAGTTACTTCCTCCCGACCGAACGGGCATTAGTTTTAAAAACGAAATAATAGAAACGGAAACCCGTAACATTATGGAGTATGAATACTTCTATAGTGGCGGTGGCGTAGCCGTTGGGGACATTAATAATGATGGCCTGGATGATTTATTCTTTACCTCCAATCTTCAGGAGAACAAGCTTTATCTGAACCTTGGTAACCTCAAGTTCAAGGACATTACCCTCCCTGCTGGCGTAGCGGGCCGGGCCGATGCCTGGAAAAGTGGCGTCAGCATGGCCGATGTTAACAACGACGGTCTTCTGGACATTTTCGTGTGCTACATGGGCAAAGGCGATGCCGACAAACGCCGTAAACAGCTTTTCATCAATCAGGGAGATTTGACTTTCAAAGAGCAGGCGAAAGAATATGGGCTGGATGACCCCTCCTATAGTTTTCAGTCGGCCTTTTTTGATTACGACAATGACGGCGATCTCGATTTACTACTGCTGAATCACAGTGTAGGCAAATACGATAACCTTGAATTATATAAATACCGCAACGACATTGATGCTCTGGCGGGCAATAAGCTTTTCGAAAATCGGAATAATCACTTTGTAGAGGTCACCCAAAAAGCCGGTATTCATCAGCACACGCTAACCTACGGACTGGGCGTAGTCGTTACCGATCTTAACAAAGACGGCTGGCAGGATCTGTACGTAACGAATGACTATAATGAGCCAGACTACCTCTATCTCAATAATAAAAACGGCACATTCACGGAAGTAAGCAAAAAAGCCCTGCGACATATGTCTCAATTTTCGATGGGCCTCGACATCGCGGATTATAATAACGACGGCTGGTCGGACATCGTTTCGCTGGATATGTTACCCGAAGAAAACCGTCGCCAAAAGACTTTACAGTTGCAGGAAAACTATGAGTCGTATGAATTAATGCTGAAGCAGGATTTACACAAGCAGTTCATGCGAAACATGCTTCAGCTCAATAACGGCGATGGTACCTTCAGTGAAATTGCCCAAACAGCCGGCATTTCTAATACCGACTGGAGCTGGAGTCCATTAATGGCTGATTATGATAATGACGGGTACAAAGACCTTTTTGTATCAAATGGGTATCTGCGGGATTTCACAAATAAAGACTTTTTAAAGTATTGGGGGGATTACAAAATCCGCAAAGCGATGGATCGGGAGCCGATGCAGCTAATGGATCTGATCAAGGCCATTCCTTCCAGTCGCCTACCGAATTACGTTTTCAAGAACAATCACGACCTGACCTTTACCAACAAGCAGATGGAATGGGGATTAACCAATCCCTGCGTGTCCAACGGAGCCGTATATGCCGATCTTGACAATGATGGAGATCTGGAATTAGTGGTCAATAACATCAACGAACCTGCTTCGATTTACCAGAATCTAAGCCGGGAAAATCACGCCAGCAATTACCTGCAATTTAAACTTCAGACTTCCAAAGGAAATAGAAATGCACTCGGTGCCAAGGTAACAATTTATACCAAAGGGAATTTACAATACCAGGAGTTGATGCCCGTGCGGGGTTACCTTTCCTCCCAGCCACTTCTTCTGCATTTTGGTTTAGGTTCATACGCGAGCGTAGATTCCGTTCAAATCATCTGGCCTGATTTATCGCTTGAAGTACTTAAAAACGTAAAGGGCAATCAACGGCTGGTTCTGGACCAAAAGAACACCAGGCCCTGGACTGCCTCAGTAACGAAGAAGCCGGTTTTATTCGAAAAAGTGAAGCCCCTCATCAATCATGTGCATCAGGGATATTCGGAGAATGACTTCAAGCGTCAGCCCCTGATGCTGTCCATGTATTCTCAATCCGGCCCCGTGTTAGCCAAGGGCGATGTTAATAAAGACGGTCTGGATGATTTGTTCATCAGTGGTGATCAGAGTAATACCGGAAAAATTCTGATTCAGCAGAAAGACGGCAGTTTCAAAGCTATCGAAAATCTAGTAATTGGTGACGAGAATATTTCCGCCGCCGCCGCTGCGGTCTTTTTTGATGCCAATGGTGATGGTTACGATGACTTGTACGTGGCTATGGGTGGCTATTCACTGTTTGAGCCGAATACAGCTTCCCTACAGGATCTTTTGTATATAAATGATGGCAAAGGTAACCTGATTCTTGCTCCGCTACCCAGCGTGAATGCCAGCAGTAAATCATGCGTTCGCGTGGCTGATTACGACCTGGATGGCGATCTTGATCTCTTTGTAGGCGGAAGGGTCATTCCCGGAAAATTTCCCCTAAGTCCTTCATCGTATTTGCTGGAAAACAACGGCAAGGGCGAGTTTACGGCCCATCGCTTTCCCATTAATGGCATGATAACAGATGCTCAGTGGGAAGATTTGGATCAGGACGGACGCAAGGACCTGATTATTTGCGGAGAATTTATGCCCATTAAGGTTTTCAAAAATACGCCTGAAGGCTTCGCAGATCAGAGCAGTCAGTATTTTTCGCAGGAAGAAAATGGCTTCTGGTCTTCACTGCTGGTTACTGATCTGGATAATGACGGTGTGAAAGAGATCATTGCCGGAAACCTGGGTACAAATTCTCAGATTAAAGTATCACCCGAACAGCCCGGTGAATTATACTATGCCGACTTTGACAAAAACGGCTCGATTGATCCGATTTTCTGTTTTTATATGCAGAATAAATCGTATCCCTTCGTAAGCCGGGATGAGTTAAATGATCAGATTTTCCCCATGCGTCGGAAGTTCATTTCCTACAAAGATTACTCGGAAGCTACCATTGAGCGTATTCTTACGCCCGAACAACTCAGCTCGGCTCTTAAGTGGACAGTTACCGAGGCTCGTAGCGTTCTGTTCCGCCGAGATCAGGGTAAGTTCAAAAAAGAGATTTTACCCATTCAGTCGCAGTTCGCTCCCATTACCCAGATTCTCTCCGGAGACTTCAGCCAACACCATCAAACCGACCTATTACTTCTGGGTAACAAATCGTTCAATCGCCTTAAGCTGGGTACCATGGATGCTAATTATGGCTGTCTGCTGAAAGCGAAGGGTTTAGGTTTTGAATACATTAATCAGGGGGAATCCGGTTTATCTGTTGATGGAGACGTAAAGTCTGCCTTACAGCTACGGGTTAATAATCAGAACTATCTAGTCATCGGGGCCTTTGACCAGCCTCTGCAATTCTACCATTTGAAATGAAACGTTTTCTCTTACTTTTCTTCAGTACGCTTTCCGTTACCTGGGCTCAAAAGCCTACGCCTACGCAGCATCTTCAGCCTTCGGTATTTGCCGTGACGATGGTCATGATTCACGATGTAGTAAACCCTCCGGCGGCGGCTCGTTTTTATTCCTACTGCTTGATGGGTGCTCAGGAGTTTGTTGCGGGTCAGGACAGAAAAATCCCCTCTCCTACCCTGATGGCAAAGGATTTCAAAAAGCCCGATTTGAGTTCCGTGAAATCCTACGATTATGCAATGGCGGCTACGTATTGCATTCTGGAAACGGGCCGGCTGATTCTGCCTTCGGGTTACATGCTGGAAGAAGACGAGAAGAAATTAGTAGACGCCTGGAAACAGGAAGGCAAGAGTCAGGTCATGATTAATGAGGCCATTACGGCAGCTCAGATCATGGCTAAACATGTCATTGCTTATTCCACTACGGATCAATACGGTAAGCTCAGTACTCGCCTGCGGTATCGGCCCATCAAAGGAGATGGGTACTGGTATCCGACTCCGCCGGGGTATATGGAAGCCATAGAGCCTCACTGGAAGACTATTCGGCCCTTTATGCTGGATACCTGTAGTCAGTTTACACCCAAACGTCCGGTTACTTTCAGCCGGGATTCTACCAGTGATTTTTATAAAATTGCCTATGAAGTATACCAAGAAGGCAAAGATTTAAGTCCGGAACACCGAGCCATTGCTTCTTATTGGGACTGTAACCCTTTTGCCATTAATACTTCCGGTCACATGATGATTGGTTTCAAGAAAATCAGTCCTGGTGGCCACTGGATGAACATTACCAGCATTGCTACCAGTAAAGCGAAAGTAAGCTTTAATCGTTCGGTTCTGATTTTAGCCACTACAGCCATGACGCTCCATGATTCCTTTATCAGCTGCTGGGATGAAAAATACCGTAGTAACCGGATTCGTCCGGAAACTTATATTCAGCAACGTATCGATAAAACCTGGCAACCTTTATTACAAACCCCTCCATTTCCGGAATACACCAGCGGTCACAGTGTGGTTTCATCCGCTGTAGCGGAAGTGTTGACCTTTTTCATGGGAGATAATTTTGCCTTTACGGATAATACGGAAGTCATTTTCGATCTACCTACCCGTAATTTCAAGTCCTTCCGGCAAGCCGCTGAAGAAGCCGCTGTTTCTCGCCTATACGGAGGAATTCATTACCGTGATTCCATTGAATATGGTCAGGAACAAGGCCGAAATATTGGTAATTATGTCGTCGCCCGTGTAAAAAAAGCTGGGTATAAGTAAGTATTCTTTAGTAAAGTAGATATAATCAATAGAAGAATAAGGCATTCCGACCAGCAAAGCATTACTTTGCCCCGATGTAATTCGTTAGACTATCATTTGTCTGTTATGGCTCTACTTCTCGATTTTATAGGTAATACGCCGCTGGTTGAAATTACCCGGCTGCACGATAACCCGAAGGTTAAAATTTTCGGTAAACTGGAAGGGCACAATCCCGGTGGTAGCGTGAAAGATCGTCCGGCCCTGAACATGATCCGTAGTGCTCTGGAGCGGGGAGAAATCAAAGAGAACGTCACTCTCATTGAAGCTACCAGTGGAAATACCGGCATTGCTCTGGCCATGATTGCCCGACTCTATAACCTGGCCATTGAACTGGTCATGCCGCAGAATTCAACGCGGGAGCGGGTGTTAACCATGGAGGCGTTCGGAGCGAAAGTGACCTTACTGGAAAGTATCGAAGCCTGCCGGGATTACGCCCAGGAAAAAGCAGACCGGGGCACGCACTTTCAGCTCAATCAGTTTGCAAACCCTGATAATTATCTGGCTCATTACAAATCTACAGGACCGGAAATCTGGCGGGATACGGAAGGTAAGATTACCCACTTTGTTAGTTCAATGGGTACTACCGGAACCATCATGGGTAACTCGCTATACCTAAAAGAAAAGAATCCCGCTATTCAGATTGTAGGTTGTCAGCCGACGGAAGGTTCTTCCATCCCCGGTATTCGCCGCTGGCCGAAGGAGTACTTACCCAAAATCTTCGATCCCAGCCGGATAGATCGAGTCATGGATGTGGCCGAAGCCGATGCCATTGCCATGACCCGTAAACTGGCTCAAGTAGAAGGAATATTCGGTGGCATGAGTTCGGGTGGTTGCGTTTCGGCAGCCCTTCAACTCGCTAAAGAAATGGAAGAAGGTGTTATTGTCTGCATCATCTGTGATAAAGGAGATCGGTATCTATCGAGTAACCTCTTCGGAGAATAAACGAAAAGCCCTGGAAAGTACTTTCCAGGGCTTTTTTACAAAGATTTTCACAGCTTAAGCTGCGGTTTCTTCTTCTGAGCTTTCTTCTGTTGTTTCAAACGCTTCAGGCAGGTATTGAGACAACAAGTTATACCAGGAAATCATTTTACGGATGTCTGAAGCATATACTTTCTCACGATCAAATTCAGGGAAAACTTCGCCTAAAAACTCACGTAAATCTGCTTCACTGGCATTTTTAGTATCTACTTCTACTTTCTCGCCGTGCTTTTCACGAATGGCAGCAAAAATATCGGGAAGGGGTTTGGAGCCTTCTTCGTTGTCAGAATAAACGGAGATTTCTTTCAATACAGAAACGCGAGCATTGGCTCCCACTACCGTACGACCTTTTTTCTCATCAATAGTCTCCACAATCACTCCCGTACGGGTTGGCTTCAGGATTCGGTACAAACCGGGTTTTCCGGAAATGTGGGCGATTTCTTTTAACAATTCCATGTAATCAAATTTGTTGTGGCAAATAAGCGTTGTTAAGCTTAGGTTTGACTTTTCAGTTATCTATCTGATTATCAATAGACTACTTTAGTCAAATTAATTTCTTTTCTATCGGAATAGAAGGTTTTTCGGTAACCGAACCACAAAAGTAGCCAATCCGCAGTCTATTACCGCCGGGCACCCTGAAAATCCGCATTCAATTCTCCGATAGCCTCCGCAATTTCATCACGTCCTAAACCGTCAACGGAAGAGGTGACAAAGTATTTCGGAACAGCTGTAAAAAATTGAAGGAAGCCTTCTTTATACTTTTTCACTTTCTGTTCCAGCTGACTTTTGGATAATTTATCGGCCTTGGTAAATACGATATAAAATGGTACTTCTGCCTCAGTCAACTGCGACATGAACTCCAGGTCAATCGACATAGGATCATGCCGGACGTCCACCAGGACGAATGTACAAACGAGGTTTGGACGATTTTGCAGATACCCAAAGATCATGGGCTCAAACTTTTCCCGTTCGCTCTTACTGATTTTTGCGTAACCATATCCAGGTAAATCGACCAGATACCAGGTATTATCCACTGAAAAGTGATTAATTAACTGGGTTTTACCGGGCGTTTGCGAAGTCTTAGCCAGATCTTTCCGACGTACCAGTGAGTTAATCAACGAAGACTTACCCACGTTCGAGCGGCCAATAAAGGCATACTCCGGCCGATCTGGAGCGGGACATTTCTCCCAATCTGTATTACTCACCACAAAAGCGGCTTCTTTAATCTTCATGCTTTCAATATTTGTTGCAAAGGTAAGGTTCCGCTGGCAGTTTTCCGTTTTCTGTTTTCAGTTGGGTGTGAGTTGTTTCCATTTAAAGTTTGAAAGTCAGAAGCTATCATGCCGCGAAGTACATTCTGGAAAGAGTTTATAGCTAAAAAATTATTCTCCTACACCGCGACTGGCGTCCTTATCCATCACTATGATTAGCAAGGCTGGCTTTATAGCTTTGGGTCTGTTCCAACTGAAAACTGAAAACTGAAAACTGAAAACTCTCAACTCAGTCGTACCTTTGGATCATGGAAATTCTTCAGAACGATTTGTTTTTACGAGCGGCTCGCGGCGAACAGGTAGAACGCGTGCCCGTTTGGATGATGCGACAGGCCGGGCGTATCCTGGCTGAATACCGTGAAGTTCGGGCTAAGGCCGGTAGCTTCATAAATCTTTGCACAACGCCTGAACTGGCAGCCGAAGTAACCATCCAGCCCGTCGACTTACTGGGTGTCGATGCCGCTATTATCTTTTCTGATATTCTGGTCGTGCCCGAAGCTATGGGCTTACCTTACGAGATGATCGAAGCTCGGGGACCCGTGTTTCCAACTACGGTTAAGACCCTACAGGATGTTGACCATCTAAAAGTAGTCGATCCTGAAGTAGAATTGAAGTATGTACTGGACGCTATTCGTATTACGAAAAAAGAATTAAACGGCCGCGTCCCTCTCATCGGCTTTGCGGGTGCTCCCTTCACTATTCTTTGTTACATGATTGAAGGAAAAGGTTCGAAAACCTTTTCTGTAGCAAAAAAATACCTTTATGCGGAGCCAGAATTATCCCATAAACTGCTGCAAAAAATTACGGATAGCACCATTGCTTACCTCAAAGCTCAGGTAGCCGCGGGTGCCAATCTGGTGCAGTTATTTGATTCCTGGGCGGGCATTCTTTCGCCTCAGCAATACCGTGAGTTTTCTCTACCTTATATCTCTCAGATCTGTGATGCCTTGCAGGCACTGACTCCTGTTACCGTTTTTGCCAAAGGAGCTTTCTTTGCTCGCCGGGAAATGAATGAGCTGAATTGTTCAGTAGTAGGGCTTGACTGGAATATGGATATTGCCGAAAGCCGTGACATGATCCCGTCTAAAGTATTACAGGGTAACTTGGATCCCTGCGTACTATACGGCAGCTTTTCTGAGATTAAGAAACAAACGCAGGAAATGCTTCGCCAGTTTGGCGGACAAAAGCACATTGCCAATCTCGGACACGGGGTATATCCGGATACCGACCCTGACAAAGTGCGTTGCTTTATCGATACCGTGAAAGAATACCAATTTTAAATAAAAAAGGAGTGAATGATAGAATGTAGTAAGCACTAATTCCAGCATTCACTCCTTTTTTTAACATTGAAACCTTATAGGCCAGCTACCACAGCTTCGGCCAGTAATAGTGACTTATCAATAGGGACTACGCCTACTTCTTCACAAACCAGTCCTCCTCCTAAATTAGAAAGTCCAGCAATGCGTTGAGGACTTAAGCCCAAAGCCACGCAACAGGCGGCAATACTAATTACCGTATCTCCTGCCCCAGAAACGTCCGCAATCTGGCGGATGTGAGCTGGTAAATGACATTTTTCTTCCTTGAAGTCGATATAAACCCCGCGTTCGGAAAGCGTTATCAGTGTTCCATCAAGGGAGAGAGCTTCTTTTAATTTCTGAGCGGCTGCTTCCAGTTCTGCAGGAATTCGAACGTCAAAACTAATATTCAAGCCTTCCCGTAATTCCTTTAGATTAGGCTTGAATAGCGTGGTACCGTGGTAATGCAGGAAATTACGCTTCTTGGGGTCTACAACGGTGGGAATACCCTGTCCTTTGGCAAAGCTTACCACCTGCTGAATCAGCTCAGCTGAAATCACTCCTTTATCGTAATCTTCGAAAATAATAACCTGACACTGCAGAGCTAACTCTTTAATTCGATTCAGTAAGGTAGCTTTTTCATCCGTTGAAATGGGGGCTTCCGTTTCCGTATCTACCCGAACTACCTGCTGACTTCCCGCGATGATTCGCTCCTTTACCGTTGTAATACGATCCCGACTCCGAACAATTCCCTGTGTAGTTAAGCCTTTGCTTTCCAGTAAATTGCATAATTCATCGCCGTAAGAATCAGCTCCGATGACGGAACAGGCAATGGCTTTGGCTCCCAGAGCCTGTACGTTTAATAGTACATTTCCGGCCCCTCCTAAACGGTATTCCCGTCGCTGAGCCACTACTACGGGCACCGGGGCTTCCGGGGAAATGCGATCTACCCGACCAAAGACGTAACTATCAATCATTACGTCGCCGATCACTAATACTTTTAATTCATTAAATGCTTCAAAGACAGCAGGTAATAACATAATATCTAATAAAATAGCTCAGAAACCTTCGCTGAATGGTTCTTCTAATGGGGAATTACTTTGCCTTTACAACCAGAAACTATCGACCTAAAATATATTATCAAATAGGTAACTGATGCTCAGACCAAAGGTTTGATTTTTAGCGTTGAGTGACATTTCAGATACGTTAGCTAATCCTTGCTGGTAGAAGGCCGAAAGCTGGAAAAAGTCAAACTGCACTCCTACGCCTCCCTGAACACCGTAATCAAAACGCTGAAGATCATAATTGAAACGAACACTGTACTCCGTTTGAGTCTGACCGTTTTCGCGTTCTACGGTTTTACCACCCAAACCACAAGCCAGGTAACCGCCTCCAAAGAGCAAAAACTTGGTATTTTTTTCTTCATTACCGAGTTTCAACATCAGGTTTACGGGTAAATCCAAATAATTAAGTGTAGTGCTGGCTCGACGAGTTTGTAATTTAAAATCAGCGATATACCCCCGTTGAACAAAGAGTAAAGTAGGCTGAATCGACAAATTATTATTGCTAGTCAAGGGAATATCGGAACCTAAACCCGCATGGAACCCAGCTTTGGAAATCGGGCTATCCAGTTCAGAACTTAATGCCTGACTCATGCTGGAAACGTTACCGCCCGCTTTAAAAACCATTTTGCTCTGAGCCATTGCTCCCATCGGAGCCAATAAGAAAAAGAGCCAGGTAAAGTACTTCATAATCAATGTGTTTTGAATGTGGGGCTTAGATTTTCAGAGTTATTACTTCGAGAAGGAACGATTTGTTTTTCGAAAACCTGTCATTTCTATAAAAGCTAAGCTATTTCAAAACGCTATTCTTCAAAAAAGTGATGCTAGCTGGACTAGAAAGCATCATCAAAAAAGTAATTAAGGAATAAGCCGAAGGAACGGTTATTGATCGATCCGCCTGAGTTCATATTTGAAATGTTTGCGAGACCCTGGCTATAGGTTACTCCAAAAACCGTATAATTCCGGCGGAATCCTACGGCCAGATTAATACCGTAATCCAGCCGTTTCAATTCGTTTTTAAACGGATCTACTTTTTTGACTAAGTCCCGTTGTTGAGGGACAACGCCTAAATTAGACGAAGTGGAATCCTGTCCAAACGAAACCGTACGGTATCGAATCGTATTTTTTCCGTATACGCCCAATCCGACATAACCTCCCGCTGAAGCGTAAAATTTGGTTCGTTCGCCACCAACCTGTACTACCAGGTCGATCGGAACATCCACATAATGCAATGAATTCCAGCTTCGATTGCGGGGCGTGATGGTTGTAGCCCGACGCGTGTCGTCTACGATACGATATACTACCTGCTCATCAAATTTTTGTTGTGACCAATACCCGCGGGGGCTGTAACGAAGACCAACGTTTAGAGCTAATACTTTAGGGACAAACTCTATATTACGGGCAAAACCAAAGGTAAAGGCGGGTTTCAGAATGGGATCTCCGGTATTTTCAACCAGATTCCGATTCATATCCGTACCATTCAGCCCCATTTTGAAGACCCACCTCGGATCGGACTCACGTTGAGCAAATAATGAAGTGGAAATAAAAGCTAATGAGAGACTGAGGAACCAGATTTTTTTCATGTGAAGGGAATACGACTACGTGTTGGAACCGCAAAGAAACGAAAGGATTTGAGAAAGGCGAGAAAATACCAGCCATATCCATCGCTTTTCACTAATTCAATGAGTATAAAAATGAAGAGACCGGATTCACGTCCGGTCTCTTCTTACATACTAAGGTACTTTATTTTTTCTTTAATGTCATCAGGTACTCTACGAGATCGGCTAGTTCCTGTTTACTCATATTCTCATGTAACCCGGCGGGCATCATGGAATCCTGTTGCTGTTTCATGCTTTTCACCTGAGTCATCTTAAGCCGTTGAGCCGTACCGCCCGGGTATTTCAGATCTAAATCCGATTCTGTTTTACTGGCGACGATCCCCATCAGAGCCGTTCCATCTTTTAACTGAACGTCCCAACCTTCAAAGCCAAAACTAATTCCGGCTGATGGATACAGAATCGCCATATATTGACCTTCCTTAGGTAGCTTCGAACCAATTTCGGAAAGTTTAGGTCCAAAGTCGGCTCCCTGTCCGTTAATCTGGTGACAAACGGCACAGTTCTGAGCGAACACCTTCACCCCTCGTTGTACATCACCCTGAACAGCCAACATTTCTTCAATCTTGGGAATGGGCTTACCTACACTGGTTTCTCCGCCCAGATACGTAGCGGCTTCTTTAGGAATAGCTTTTCTCCAGGCCGTCGCCACGCCCTGAACGGCATAGAGAACGTAAGGTTTTTCAATTTTTCCTTCGCGTAACAAAATCAGGATCCGATCTTCACCAAGCATGGAGCCACCCAAATTACGAGTAGCTAATTGCCGTAACCATTGAGGCTGATTCGGCGATAAAGCCAACTGCTCCATAATTTCAATCGATTCCTTCTTACCTACTCTGCGTAACGCCGATAGCGTCTTACGAATTTTATCTTCGTCTTTTCCAGCCAGAATCGATTTAACTGTTTTCCCTCCGCCCTGCTGTAATAACAGATTCATTGCCGTGGAGCCAATGTGTTCGTTATCAGGATTGAGGGCAATGGCTAATAGTTTTCCATTCTCTTCGGGTAAGGTATAACGAGCTTCATAATCCAGGTACTCCTGCTGACTGAGGGTAGCCATGAGCTTTTTCAATACGTTCTTCGCCGCAGGAGTTGCTTTCACAAACTCGGGATCCAGGTGCCGCAAGGCCAGCTTTGTTAACTCTGCCTGACGCGGGTTGTTTCCAACCAGTAGCTTCATCAGAGCATCACTTTTAGCTTTTCCCGTGTTAAAATCGAACGCCCGAAAATACCGTAAGCGTTCTTCCGAAAGCGATAAACGATCATCGGCTGCCAGCGTAGCCAGGAAAGGGCTGGCTTTTTCCGTACGAGCCCGCCAAACCAAATCACGCTCGGCCTTTGTTTCAACGGGGTTGGGATGACGTTTCAGGTAAGCCGTGAAATAGGAATCCCACTGCTCGTCGGCACCCACACCCAGAGCTTCGAGATACCAGCGGTCTTTGCCATCATATTTATCTGCCAGACCCGCCCATAGTTCAGCCGCTTCCGGCGAAGTCTGACGCCGCAGGGCAATAGCACATTCCCGACGAACCTGAGCCGAGGTATCCGCCGATAGTTTTTTAACGAAAGGAATAATATCCGTTTTCTGCTGACGAGCCGCCCGTAAACCAGCAATTCGAAGGTCAGGATTTTCGTCATTCAAGGCTTCTTCGATCACTGAGTTACCTTTTATCTTCGCTAATACCCAGAAAGCCCTGGCCCGCATCCGAGGGTTTCCATCCGAATGCCAAAGCTTGGTCAAAACTGGCACCGCTTGATCACCCATGTTCATTAAAGCATTCCAGGCCTTATACCGAATCGACATATTCGGGCTTTGGAGGGCAGTCAAGGCACTGTGGGGGTCTTCATAATTATACGAAGGTGCTGTATAAGGTCGACCTTGTGGAGCAACGCGGTACACACGCCCCCGGGTCTGATCACCCGCCTGGTGTCCTCCTACGCCGGGATCGTACCAGTCGGCAATCAGGATAGAACCATCGGGAGCGATACAGATATCAGCTGGACGAAACCAGCTATCGCCCTCGTTTTTAAGAATATTTTCGATGGAAGCCGAATAACCGGCTCCGTTGGCTTTTACAGGGTAACTCCGCACCACATTATGTCCCGGCTCAGCATGAATCATCTGATTCCGATAGACTTCTGGCAACAAGTTTCCTTCGTAAATGACCATACCCGTGGGTGAACCGCTCCCGGTTTGCAATAGATTCGGTACTACGCCGGGATCATTCAAATGCCAGTGACGATACGGTATTTCCGGCTCCATATTGGTCCGGTAAGCCGGCCAGTTGGCTCCTGTCATTTCATCGGTATAACCGTAGTTACCGCCTTCCAGTACATAGTTAATCCGAACGCCTTTATTCCCATCATCATCATTGTCTGACTGCCAGACCGTACCGTAACTGTCTACGGCTAATTCAAAAGGATTGCGGAAATTATGAGCTAATACTTCAACATTTTTAAAATCTGCATCGCAGCGAAAAGCTACGCCCTGTTTGACTTTGCTCTTATTGCCCGTTTGAATAGGATTTCCAAACTGGTCTTTGATTAGATTACCCTGAGCGTCTTTGAGCTGTTTTCCTTCATTGCCAAAATTGAAATAAAACTTCCCATCGGGACCAAATACGAAGGTATGCATCCCGTGATCGTGCTGCTCGCCTTCAATTCCCTGAAAAATGATGGTCTTTTTATCAGCTTTATCGTCACCATCGGTATCTTCAAATAACCACACGTAAGGACTCTGTGAAACGATGGCTTTATTACCCAGCACCAGGATTCCCAGCGGAGCATTAAGTTCAGGTCCCTGATACCATACTTTCTGTACATCGGCTTTCCCATCGCCGTCAGTATCTTCCAGAATAACGATCCTATCTCCTTTATCAGTGGTAGGATTACCATTGATGGAGGGCCGGTAGTTATAGGCTTCGGTAATCCAGACTCTTCCCTTTTCATCAATATCCATGTTGGTAGGATTTTGAAGCATGGGTTCCGTTGCAAACGTTTTGACCTCAAGCTGATTAGAAGCTTTTAGGGTCTTCAACGCATTTTCAGGTAAGCGTTTCTGGGCATCCGTCAGTACTGAATCCATCAACGCATTAATTGTTCGCGAAATCGGATTCTGCTGAGCCGCCGTTAATGATAGCATTAACCCTCCCACTGACAGCACCAGCCCCCAGCGAAGGGGACGAGAATAAGTTCTATTCATAAGTATCAACAACTGTTTAGAAGTCGTATAGGGTTTAGAGTATAATTCCTCAAATCATACCCTTCAATGTATCAAATTAATTGAAAATAGTTTGATAACCTCAGATCCAGTGCTTGCGTCGGAACCAGCCCAGTACCGCTACTGAAGAGAACATCATCATAGCCAACGAAAGCCAGAATCCAATCGGATGCCCGGAAGTCGGGATGGTATCAAAGTTCATCCCAAAAATACCAGCAATGAGCGTGGGAGGCATGAAAACGATGGTTACCACCGTGAAGATTTTAATGATCTGGTTTTGTTCAAGGTTTACTAAACCCATAAATGTATTTTGCAGGTACTCCAACCGCTCAAAATTGAACGTTGAATACTCAAGCAAAGAGCTAATATCCTTGAGAATCAGCCGTAAACGTTCGCGGTGTGAATCAGGAAACAGCGAGCTACGGTGAATGTTGGAAAGTACCCGCTGCTTATCAATAATCGTTTCCCGGAGTAACATCGTATTTTCCTGAAGCGTATTGATACGAATCAGTAATTCCTGCCTTGGTTTTTGATCGGCAGTTAACGATTTTGATAATAAAGATACATCACGAGAGATCGATTCGAGCAAATCAGCGTCGGTCTCGATTCGGGTTTCGAGTAATAAAATGAGAATATCAGCTCCAATCTGATACGTTTCATCGCCCGTTACTTTCATCCGTTTTACGGTATCTGCAAAGGTCTTGGAATCGCCCCGACGGTACGTGAAAAGAACACCGTTTCTAAGAATCATAGAAACGGGATAAGTCCGAAATCCTTCTGCGTCCAAACTAAGGAAGTTCGAGTTTGCATTCAGAGAGTCGTTTTGTTCAAAGAACCGGGCCGAACTCTCAATTTCTACAATTTCCTGCGGGGTTTGAAAACTTACCATGTATTTGTTTTCTACCCACTCTTCTTCTTCCTGGTTTGCCGATTGCAAATCAATCCAGATCACATTTTGCAGGTGACCCAGTTCCTTTACATCGTTTTCCTTCCGAATCTGCTTCCCGTCTTTATAGTAAATTCTGACCACGTTGCTGCTGTTATACTCATTTGTTCCTCAAAACAAACAACTTGTTAGGATAGAAACAACCCCCCAGGCAGGCTTTACTATTTTCAAATGGTAAGCAGGTAATAGGGATTGGTTAGTTGACGTTCAAAAAGTCAGTAAAATATACTAGCTCAATGTCAAAAAGGAGGTCGCTGCCGCGGCATACAGCTTCTGTAGAAATAGCAATACAGGGATAGTGGTGCGGTTTAGGTAAGGGAAGCCATTCAGGAACCTGATAGCCAGGCCAGGCTTCTTCGTAAATTCCGCTTAGTGATAATAGGTGTTTCAGATACTCTTCGTTGGTTTTGACGAGTTTTTTTTTCATGATAAATTAATATAGCGGATACCGGTAGGTAATAGAAAAGCCCAGCCTTTAAAAGGCTAGGCTTTAGTTTTCAGGGGTAGGTTAATTCAGCCAATCTTGATAAAAGATCGCCAGTACTTTTTACGTACATACCAGCGAAGGGGGACTTACTATAAAAATGTTTTACTGTAACCATTCGAACATATCTTATTAAGCGGCTAACTCCACAATAATGACTTAGCATTAGGGCGATGTTCATGTACTCAATCTGTTCGTTGGTCTATTAAAATACTGACGATTATTAGTGTTGCTTACTTACTATATTAAAACTTTCAGAATAGAATCACAGTTTACTCTATCGACAACTCCACTATCTATAATTAAAGTTATCAGAACACTATAGATATCATTCATCAACCAAATAGACAGCTTGATACTTCCTGCGTTTGACGAGTACAAAAAACGGTATTATTCACCTATAAAAGCAATTTTTATATATAGACTACATATAGACAGGCTTGCAATTATGTGTAGCATCTATCAATTTTGTAACCTACACCTGTTACATCATGCCCTCACTATTACAAAAAGTATTCAAGCAGGTACCGGAAGCTTATTTACACGATTTTGAAAAGCACCGCCAGCTTTTAATCAGAAGTAGAATTTATTTATTAACGTGGGCCGCCGCCGCGTATTTTATAGAATTAATAGTTATTAATTTTGTAGCTTATCGCAAAGGTTCAACCTACGATGATGGAATAAATGGCTACCTTATTTATTCACAATTTCTAATTTTATTATGCATCATTTCTGCCATTTATACCTTAATTAACTGGCCTAAAAATGGACAATTACTTAGCGGTAAAGTTCTGGTAGGTTATTACTTTAATTTAGTAATCACCTGTTCCTATCTTTTTGTTAGATCTCTGCTGGTTTATCAGGCTCGCCAAAGCGTCGTTTTTTATATTGTTTCGCTCATCACTTGCCAGATTATATTTTTCACTGACTGGAAGCCCCGTCTGGTGATTTCTCTGATTGGGGTCACTTCAATGGTTTTGCTGGTTTATTCCATTCCACTGGATGACTCTGGTGAACAAATCATTCGAATGTTTGAATGTGCAGGGATGACGGTGATGCTTTTTATTGCTTCCAGTCATTTTTATAATATTGAAGTACAGTCATTTTTACATTTACATGTCATCAACCATCAAAATTCCAAACTGAGTACCTATACGGGCCTACTTGAGCAGGAAAAGGAACAACGGGAAGAAGAATTGGAACAACGCAGCCGGGAGCTGACGAGCTATACTCTCCAGGAGGTAAAATCCAGTCGGTTTCTTGAAGAAATCAGACAAATTATTTTGCAGGAAGGAGCAGGCGAGGTTCGGAAAATTCCGCACTTGATTACCAACTATCTGCACGGAGAAGCTAAATGGAGTTACTTCAAGGATGTTTTTGAAAATGTCCATCCCGATTTTTTTAATCGGATTACGGTACAGTTTCCAACATTAAACTCCAATGATATACGGCTGATGGCTTTGCTGAAAATGAACCTCAGTACCAAGGAAATAGCAGATATTCTGGGGATTTCCCCACAGAGTGCCAATACGGCCCGTTATCGCCTGCGAAAACGTTTAAATCTAAAGCCGGAAGATGAGCTGGAGACTCTGGTTAGAAACTTATAATGAAAAAGACGTTGCCATAGCAACGTCTTTTTTTATCGACTTAACTCCCAACGCCATACTAATCCATCTTCAGGATGTTCTACCTCCCCTATCTGCTTAAAGCCAACCTTCGTAAGTACTTTCGTTGAAGGGCTATCCTGAGCTAAGGTGTGAGCAACGACAATGTTTACTTCGGGAAAAGTAAAGGCATAATCGACTAAAGCATTGGCGGTCTCTGTGGCCAGACCTCTTTCCCGGTGACTAGCCTTGATTTCATAGCCAATTTCTACCTCTCCTTTTTCAGTAGGCTGTCCTTTGTAGCCGCAACTTCCAATTAACAGGTTATCGGGACGATACACGATTAGATGACCACCCCATTTTTCCAGCGAAGGATCCTTTTTTACTTGTTGATAAAAGTGGGTAAAAGCCGAAGCATTTTCCGTCCAGCGGCGAGGTACGTTGGCTCCAATTACCTGACTTAGTACATTATTTCCAGCCAGAACGGCCTCCCAAAGAGTAAGATCACAGGGTAATAGTCGAAGACGGGAAGTTTCTATCATGCAGAATTTTCAAATACGAATGGGGTGAATATAAAGAAAAAGCGGGAAAGAGCTCTTTCCCGCTTCTAAAATGAGTTGTGAATACCTTAGTCAGTAAAAGGAACGAAATCCCGGAAGGTTCGTTGCAAACTCCGATCCTGCTGTTCGGCATTTTTGGGTTTGTTACGATCCTGCCAGCCTGCATCAAGTTCCAGAGCAATCAAATCATTTACTTTCATGGATGCTTCAAAGTCATCCATATCTTTTGCGAACGTTTGTCCACCCTGACCCCGACGAGCCGATTTCAAATTATACTTCCGGGCAAAAATATCACCCTTGGTTTGAAGCTCGTTCCGCTTAATAATGATCTTGTTCAATTGATCCACCAAAGGACTAATAGAACGACCAATTACCTCGGTAGCTTCCAAAGTACCTACGGTGGCCGTAGCAGTTCCGCCAATAGTTGGAATTAAGCTTTTAGCTTTAGAAGCTTCAAGGGTTAAGGGAGTGATAGCTGTACCAGCCCCAATTCCGGCATTCATGACCGAGCGGTTTTTCTTACCCGATTTAGCCCGACGGTACATACGACTTAATTCATCCTGTTTTTCGCTAAGCTGGGCGATTAATTCCCAGGCTCGAATCAATGAAGTTCGATATTGTGAGTAAAGCTGAATATCCTTTTCTCGTTCATTAACCGCATTTTCTACCGTAATATGAACGCGTTTTTCATCCCGTTTTTGACTCTTGTCGATTACAAAAAAGGTGAGATTAAAACCTAACGTGTCCAGCGGATCTTTCACAAAATCGTAATCAGGCCGCCAGATAAACTCGTATTGCGTATTGGTATTTTTCTTTAACGCTTCTTTCGGAATGGTTCGATTATCCGATACAAATGAAAACTCCTGTATATCCTGATCTCCATTGGGGTCCGTTAGATATAAGGCTAAATTTAGCGTAGTATTTTCCCGTAATCTTATATTCGGGGAATTAGGGACAATTGATACCACGGGTGGTAAATCCATCTGAGTGACGTCTATCTTTAAACGTCCTTTGGTCCGGGCTTTGGTAGGCTGATCCTCTACGTAAAATTCAACGTAAATAGGACTCGTCTTTAACTTATTAAATTGCGTCTGGGAAGGTTTCCAGCTGAATTCCCCCTGAGCCGATAAACGAGCCCCTTCGGGTAACTGATCCGTAATAGGAATAAAAACCAAGGGATCGTTATCCGGATCACGGACTTCATTAGGATCAATCTGATAGGTATTCTGAACGTTGAATTGAACGTAAAAAGGCTTCAACTCTCCCACTTGTGGCGGACGGTTGACGTGCAACACCCTAAATTCTACACTCCGGCGGGCTTCCTCTCCTTTGTCATTACTTACTTCAAAAAGAACCGAAAAGCCTTTGTTACCCTGAATTCGGTCCACCAGATCATAACCCGGTGTCCAGTTGAAATAACCCAGTGAGTCAAGCTTCATTCCCTCGATTTGACCTTCGGGAATATTGAAGTGCACCCGTGTACTATCCTGATTGGGCTTGACCTGAATTTTAAACGTAAAAGGTTTGCCTTCTTCCAGTACATTCCAGTTAGGAGTACTTGGAAATATGATTTTCAATCCTGTCTGTCCCGGTACTGATGACTGGGCCTGGCTTACAGCAGACCAGCAAACCCCCACCACAAATAGGACGAAAGAAAGTCTTGTGTTGAAATGCCTCTTCATTGCGGTTATATCATGGCTAAGGTTTATTCCCTTTTGGTACGAATAAAAATGCCATTTATTACTAATAGAGCGTATTTATTACCCAAAAAAGGAAATAATCGTGGCAAAAATATGAAATTCTAACTTAGAATAATCAGAAGCTGAAATTGGATTTTTTAAAAAATACGTTTCGATGGGCTAATTGGTTTACCAACGACAAAAAAGAATGAGTGATTTTCCAGCGACTGGAGTCCCACTCATTCTTTCAGGTACTGTGTATTAGGATAGTAAATTCGGTACTTAGATGGCTTTCACAATCTCCACAAAATCACGTGATTTCAGGGACGCTCCACCTACCAGGCCACCGTCTACGTCAGGGCTGGCGAAAATTTCAGCGGCATTGCTAGCGTTTACGCTTCCGCCGTACTGAATAGTCGTATTATCCGCCACTTCTTCTCCGTATTTACCAGCAATGTGGCTACGTAAAGCCGCGTGCATATCCTGAGCCTGCTGAGCCGAAGCCGTCAGTCCCGTTCCAATGGCCCAGATGGGTTCGTAAGCGATAACGATCTGGCCGAACTCTTCTGCTGAAAGGTGAAACAAAGCGTTCGTTAACTGAGCCTGAACGATGGCAATAAAGTCTTCATTCTGACGCTGTTCAAGTGATTCTCCGCAACAGAAGATCGGCTTCAAACCATTCTCCAGAGCGATATTTACTTTTTCAGCAAGAATTTCATCCGTTTCTCCGAAGTATTGACGACGCTCGCTGTGTCCCAGAATAACGTAAGGGATACCTACAGACTTCAGCATGGGAGCTGAGATTTCTCCTGTGTAAGCTCCAGAAGCTTTCTGATGACTATTTTGAGCTCCGATAGAAACGCGGCCCGTGGCATATTGCTGTAGGGTAGACAGATACAACGAAGGTACACAAAGGACTACTTCTACGTCGCTGGTTACTTCATCGGCAATCATATTAACAATTTCCGAAGTCAGAGCTACTGCTTCTTCGGCTGTTTTGTTCATTTTCCAGTTACCTGCAACAATTTTTTTTCTCATGCTTGAAAAAATATAAAAATCAGAAGAATAGTTTTAATTAATCAAATAATGCCTTTCTGATTCAGAAAAAGCCATTTTTGGTTATTTATTCAGGCGACGAAAGTAACTAAAATCCCTGAAAGTGCCGAAATGATCCTTAAGGTAGAAGCGTAGCTACTTGATTATGAGTAAAAAAGCTTCTAAATTAAAGGCAGTTCTGTACTAAATAACGAAGCAATGAAATATGCTCTACCACTCGCACTTTGGTTCGGGCTGGTAATCGGTCTGTCAGAGCTCTGCCAAGCTCAGGAACGATTTGGCCTGCATCTTCAGGGACGTCATAAAACTACCCGAATTCCTTTCCAGCTTCATTCCAATCTCATCATTGTTCCAATGAAGATTAATGATTCAGATACGCTACGATTTATTCTTGACTCCGGAGTTTCAACCATCCTGATTACCGATCCTAAAGTACCTGGCATTCATCGCATGAAAGCGGTTCGTCAGGTTCAGATCTCGGGGGCAGGCGAAGGCAACGATTTATCAGCCACGGTGATGGTGGGGAATACCATTCAAATGGGGTTCATGAAAGGCTTCAATCAGAACATTGTCGTTCTGGATCACGACATCCTGCAAATTTCTGAATACCTGGGCATACCCGTTCATGGCATTTTCGGCTACGAATTATTTAACCAGTTTGTCGTAACGATTGATTTCTCCCGCAAGGAGATAGTCTTGGAAGAGCCTACTCATTATCGGTATAAACGCAAAAAAGGCGATCTGTTTCCAATCACCATTGAAGACGCCAAGCCTTACCTGAATGCCATCGCCTTAGTAGATAAAAAGCGAACCGTACCTATTAAAGTCGTTATTGACACCGGAGCTGGGCATGCTCTCTCGCTGGATGTGAACTCCCGCAATCAGATCTCCCTACCTAATAAAGTAGTTCGTACGCAACTGGGAAGAGGTCTAAACGGAGTCATTAACGGGAACCTTGGAAGAGTAGAGAAAATCCGCATTGGCAACCTCGAGCTTAATAACATTATCGCTTCCTTTCCCGACAGCCTGGCTTATGGAATGAAACTTTCCAAAACCATTGATCGCCAGGGGAATATTGGGTGTGAGTTACTCCGTCGGTTTAAAGTGACCTTTAACTACCAGCAACATTACATTGTTTTGAAACCCGTACGGCGTAGAATCCGGGAAGCTTTTGAACACAACATGAGCGGAATGGACATCGTGGCGAAGGGCCTACATTTTGATGAATTCACTATCGAACGAATTGACCTGAATTCTCCGGCTGCACTGGCAGGCTTACAGGCCGGAGACCAACTCATTAGTGTTGACGGGGAATTCTGTCGCTCTATTTCCATCTCCGACTTATACAAGATTTTTCAACGAGGTGAAGGAAAAGAAATCATTATGGCTTTTCGTCGAAAAGGAGAACTGATGATCACTACTTTGACCTTGAAACGAATTATCTAACTTTTCTATCTAAAAATGACGTTTGTTAAGAAGACTACCTACTCTATTGAATATACGTCATATAGGCTATAATTTATTGTAAATCAGAATATTATATATATTTCACCAAGTTTTTCATAAATTTCTTAATCAATTGAATGCTATGCAACTAATTTTTTATTCCTAATTTTGAGTTAACACAGATCAACCAAACGCTGCCACGTTTATGAACCTACGTTATCTTCTTCCTATTATCATCTTTTTTTTATCAGGTCTTGAGGCACAGGCCTCTATCGACCCACCTGGTAAATTCTCTTTCGGCGTACTTGGTGGTACACTGGGCTACGGCGGGGAATTTGGCTATCGAAATAGCGACAATTCACACTGGCAATTTCGCCTGGGCTACACGCACATCGGCTACAAAAAGCCTTTTAACATCGAAATTAACGATGATACCAAGGCTCATTTTAAACCATTGGTTCGTATGAACCTGGCTCAATTAAAGGCCGATTATCACCCCTCTCTACGGAGTTCATTCCGTATTACTGGGGGTATAGCGTATCAGATTAAACCCAGTTATTCCGTTTTAGGAAATTCCAGCACGGGTCTCATTATTGACGACATCAATATCAAACCAGAAGATCTGGGTCAAGTAGAATTACGTTTGAATTGGTGGAAAGTAACCCCGCACCTAGGCATTGGGGTGGGACGAGCCGTTCCCCGCAAACGCGTAGGAGGCGGATTCGAACTGGGCTGTTACTACCTGGGAAGTCCTAAAATCGACTTCTGGACTGATGGCTTACTGGACGCGACCACCATTCCCGACCAGATTCCAAAGATTGAGCACAACATGCGTAATTACAGTTTTCTGCCTTACTTACTTGTTTCATTACGAGTTCGCTTAGGAGATTAATATACTTCAGTACTAAGGGCCAACTTAATTGTTGGCCCTTCATCATTAATAGACATTCACTTTCATAGTTTTTACCTAAAGTCTCTGTCGCAATGGAGGCTTTAGGTTAGTTTTGCCGTTACTAACATCACAAATTAAATTATGTCCTTTCGAATTGGTCACGGCTACGATGTTCATCAACTGGAAGAAAACCGGCCTTTCTGGCTAGGTGGAATTCTCATTCCTCACACCCATGGAGCCAAGGGGCATTCAGACGCCGATGTCATTTGCCATGTCATTTGTGATGCTCTTTTAGGAGCAGCGAACCTGCGTAACATTGGGTACCATTTTTCGGATAAAGATCCTCAGTGGAAAGGCGTTGACTCCAAGGTATTACTAAGCCGGGTGTTGGAAATGATTCGAGAAAAAGGCTATGAAGTTGGTAATATCGACGTAACGGTAGTGCTTCAGGAGCCTAAACTCAATCCGCATATTCCAACTATGAAAGAAGTATTAGCCCAGGTGATGACTATTTCTGAAGAGGATTTATCCATCAAAGCGACTACTTCCGAGCACTTGGGTTTTGTAGGTAAAAAAGAAGGCATCGCTGCCCATGCGGTCGCGTTGATCGAGAAAAAGTAAACTTTCACTGACTTACCATCTTCGTAAAACTACTCTACTAAAGAGTTTCACTGAATAGATAACAAAACAGGCTGACAATGATGGTCAGCCTGTTTTCATTATTCATAAGTCACGCGGCCAATAATACTTCGGCCCAGCGTGATTTCATCGGCATATTCAAGATCACCGCCAATCGGAATTCCCCTGGCAATGGTGGTAATTTTAATGGCATGCTGCCGTAAGCGTTTCGTCAGGTAAAATGACGTAGTATCTCCCTGCATGGTGGGGCTCAGAGCCAGGATTACCTCGCGAATTTCATTTTTGGGATCAGCTACCCGTTCCATCAATGACTCAATCTGTAATTCAGCGGGGCCAATGCCTTCGAGCGGATTAATCAATCCCCCTAATACGTGATACACACCGCGAAACTGAGCCGTATTTTCAATGGCTAATACATCCCGGGTATCTTCCACGACGCAAACCAGTTGGGCATCGCGACGAGGGTTCGCACAGATCTGGCATAAATCTTCATCAGCAATCGTGTGACACTGCCGACAGTACCGCGTCTGCGTACGCATATTGACCAGAGCATCTGCTAGTTGAGACGTTTGCTGTTCTTCGCGTTTGAGCAAGTGTAAAGCCAGACGGAGAGCCGTTTTTTTTCCAATTCCTGGAAGTTTACTAATCTCTTCGACGGCGTCTTCAATAAGTTTGGATGGATAATTCAAGAGAAATGCTGGCTAGTGGAATGGCCTGAACAATTAAGAATTTTCCAGGGATTAATCCCGAAATTCAATTCTTCAGAGGCTCATTCTTACTTTTTGATTTTGTTAAACCACTTCGGCACTGATGCCTCGGTTACAAATGGCATTACGCATCGGAGCCAATTCCTCAAAGGCTCCTTTTTTCACTGAACATTTTCCTTTGAAATGAATCAGTATCGTACATTGTTCGGCTTGCTCGGGCGAATGACCGCAGACATCAATGAGGGTATCAATCACCCAGTCAAACGTGTTGACATCATCATTGAAGACCATCAGGTCGTGCTCCTCTTTATCTTCTACTTCCTCCAGAACATCTACGCCTTCTTCTTCCCAGGGTTTCGGTAAGGTGTTCATCCACATGTCTATTTCCAGTAAATCAGTGACTTAAATTAAGAACAAATTTAACCTTTATAACCCGCATCCCCAACCGAAGGTTCATAGAAGTTTAGATTCTTGGTTAAATAAAACCATTTACTACATAGCGTTTTGTCTCAGGTCCAAAAGGTCCATAATCAGCGGTCGATTACCTGAGCAATCGGCCTTTATTTCTAAACTTTAACCTTTTCCAAATCTTCAATTTCACAGTTCTCTTGTAGGTTTGCAAAATATTTGGTGATCTTTAAGGTTACTTACAGTAACTACCTCCATTACTCTTTTCTTTAGTTCATAGCATGAATGCTTACCTGGCTCTTACTATTCTCCTGGGTTACTTTGCGGTACTGGTGGCCGTTTCTTTTTATACTTCCCGCGGGGCCGACACACACACCTTCTTTACCGCCAATAAACAATCTCCCTGGTATCTGGTGGCCTTTGGAATGATCGGCACCTCACTTTCAGGGGTTACCTTCATCTCCGTGCCCGGCAATGTGAGTACGTCTCAGTTTACGTATTTTCAGGTTATTTTGGGGTATCTGGTGGGTTACTTCGTCATCGCTACCGTACTGATGCCGATGTATTACCGCCTGAACCTGATTTCGATTTATACGTATCTGGATAAACGCTTCGGATTCTGGTCTTACAAAACCGGAGCAGGCTTTTTTCTACTTTCCCGAACGGTAGGTTCAGCCGGACGAATGTTCATTGCCGTACAGGTATTGCAACTCGCTATCTTTGATCGTTTTGGCATTCCTTTTGAAGGAACTGTCGTTTTTGCCATCCTTCTCATCTGGATTTATACTTTCAAAGGCGGTGTAAAAACCATCATTATCACCGATACTCTTCAGACATTCTTTCTGGTAACGGCTGTTTTTCTAACCGTTTTCCTGATTGCCAAACAATTAAACCTAGACTTTGGCTCACTCTGGACAACGGTTCAGTCGAAAAGTTACTCTAAGGTTTTTGTCTGGGACTGGGCTCCTAAAAACAACTTCTTCAAGGATTTTGTCTCGGGAGCTTTCATTGCCATCGTCATGACGGGCTTGGATCAGGATTTGATGCAGAAGAACCTCACGTGCAAGAATATTGGGGAAGCACAGAAAAACATTCTCTGGTTCTGCGTCGTGCTTGTAATCGTGAACTTTGCCTTCCTAAATCTGGGTGCTTTGTTATTAGTGTATTCTGAGCAAATGGGCATTGCCATTCCAGCCAAGTCCGATGATTTATACCCGATGCTTGCTCTCGGTAATCACTTCGGGCCCATTGCAGCCATTACATTTCTATTAGGAATTACTGCCGCTACGTATGCCAGTTCTGACTCCGCCCTCACAGCTCTTACTACTTCCTTCTGCATTGATTTCCTGAATATTGAGAGTTATCCCGAAAAACAGCGGCAGCGAATTAAAACCTGGGTTCACCTGATGTTTTCCTTCCTGTTTTTACTAGTAATCATTCTCTTTAAACAGCTTAACAGCCAGTCTATGATTCGAACGATCTTCGACTTAGCGGGCTATACCTACGGGCCTTTGCTCGGTCTGTATACCTTTGGATTATATACCAAGTGGTCTGTAAAAGATCGTTATGTACCTTTTGTTTGCCTGGCCTCTCCTCTGGTAACCTACATTTTGGTTGACCATTCTCAGGAGTGGTTCAATTATACCTTTGGTTTTGAGAAATTACTCTTGAATGGTTTACTTACTTTTGGTGGATTACTGTTACTTAAAAAGCCCGAACGCGAGTTATCTTTTTAGTATTCCACTAGGGTAACCAATACAGAAACGCTACTTCTCTTTGACTTGAAGGGAAGTAGCGTTTTTAATGTACATACCCCTTTGTTTAGAATTTGTCTATCAAGGTTTTATCACACTTTATAATGTGAAAATTCTATGGTATATTTAGGCCTGAATCTTAAAGATTCATTCCCCCAAACTTAATATCATATGCCCTTTTTTACTTGTCTAAGGCCCCTTAGATTGGCAATACTGGCTATTCTCCTGTTTGCAAGTGATCTCCATGCCCAGACTCCGACGGATGGAATTATGATGGGTAAACAGCTGATTTGTAACGTTGCCAGTTACTCTAACAGCCAATGGGATCAGTACTGGGAAGGTACTCTCAAACGGCGGAACGCCAATCTTGGAACCTTCACTGGTCAGAATATCATGCTGATGAGTGCCTATGGTTTAACCAAAAATCTGAACATTATTGCGGGCCTACCTTACATCTGGAATAAGTCAGATGGCGGTCATTTTTCCCGCCAACAAGGTCTTCAGGATCTTTCAATCTGGGTAAAATACCGGCCTTTAAAAGCGGAAACTTCAGTTGGAACTTTTGGAGTACTGGCTACGGGCGGCGTTTCCATTCCGGTCAATACCTACATCCCCGACATGTTACCTTATTCGATTGGTCTTCGCTCAAAAACGGCGTCAATCAAAGGCATTTTACATTATAAAATTAAAGGCATTTACCTAACTGCTCAGGGTGGTTATATCCGCCGGAGTAACATCAACATTGACCGCGACGCGTATCAGTCAGGTGGTGAAATTTACAATACTCACGAAGTTGCTGTACCGGATGTGATGGATGCTTCAGCCCGTCTGGGTTACATCAACAAACACCTACAGATCGAAGGATTTGTTGAAAACATGACCAGTCAAAGTGGCGATGACATTCGTCGGCAGGACATGCCCTTCCCCACCAACAAAATGGATCAGACCTCCCTGGGTGGAATGGCAAAAGTCCATTTGTACCTGAAAAACGGTACGTTCTTCTCTCTTTTTGGTCAATATAGCCAGGTAACGGCGGGCCGAAATGTAGGTCAGGCTCGACTATATACACTTGGTATCCAGCACACCTTCCATGTCATGGGCCATAAAATTGTCATGTAAGTTACGATCCCCTAACCATGAACTATACATTTTTACGCATCCTCATCCTGACTGGATCCGTGCTGCTTTTCAATAGCTGTGACAAGAGCGTCGATCAGCCTACATTAGAAATTTACGAGCCTGCTGCTCTGGACGAAAACGGCGGTCAGTGGAAACCCGTTGTGCTTGCTTCCACCGATGAGGTAATTGTTCCAGCTCCTCAAGGGGTTGAATCCTCATCGTATAAAACTGAACTGCAATCTTTAAAAGATTTAAAAGTTACGGCTGAGCAACAAAAAACCGTTGACTTCTGGGCCGTGGGCGGCGTATATCGCTGGAATGAAATAGCCCGGACGCTAGCCGCCAACTATAATTTACCACCCGTTTACGACGAAATTCAAAAGAAATATCCCGTCCCCGACGCAGCCAATCCTAAGGCTGAGCCTAAGTTCCCGTTCTGTAATCCTCCTTATGCATCCCGCATGTTTGCATACCTCGGTGTAGCTCAGTACGATGCTTTAGTAGCAGCCTGGAAGTATAAATATCAGTATCGCCGACTGGCTCCTTCGAAAGTAGACGCCAGTATTACGGCTACCTCACCGGTTAGCGAGTTGCCTTCTTACCCTTCCGAAGATGCGGTTGTAGCAGCAGCTTCGCTGGAGATTCTGAAAGTAATGTTTCCGGGTGAAGTAGATAAGTTAACTGCCTATTACGAAGCTCATCGCAACAGCCGATTGTGGGGAAAAACCAACGTGTCGAGCGACCTGGATGCGGGTGAAGCCTTAGGAAAAGCCGTAGCCGCCAAGGTTATTGCCCGAGCCAAAGCAGATGGCATGGGAGCCGCCAACAATCAGTCAGCCGTTCCGACCATGATTACCGATGCCAAAGCTCGTGGACTCAAAACCGAATGGGTAAGTCTGGACGCACCAGCTCGCCCCCCCATGTTGCCGACTTTTGGTAATGTAAAAACATGGAATTTCAACGAAGGTCAAAAAGTAGCGATGCGGCCCAGCCCGCCCCCAGCTCTCGGAACGACTGGCTTCGAAAAAGACCTTCAGGAGTTACGTGACATGGGTAAGAGTTTAACCCGTGAACAACACCGGATTGCTTCCTACTGGTCGGACGGCGTGGGCAGTTTTACGCCTCCCGGACACTGGAATCGGGAAGCAGCGAACCTTACCCGCAAGTATAAAGAGAATGAATTAAGAGCAGCCCGTACAATGGCACTGGTAGGCACTTCGTTAATGGATGCCGGTATTGCCTGCTGGGATACAAAGTTCTATTACTATACCCCGCGTCCCTTTCAGATTGATCACGCAGTTCGTTCAACGATTGGTACGCCGAACTTCCCCAGCTTTACCTCCGGTCATTCCACTTTTTCGGGAGCTGCTGCTATCATTTTAGCGTACCTGTTTCCGAACGAAGCTGATGCTTTGATGGTTCTGGCCAATGAAGCCTCTACGTCACGAATTTATGGCTGTATACATTACCGCTCGGATTCGGAAGTAGGGTTAATACACGGAAAGGCCATTGGGGAATACGCTGTCAAGCGGGCTCAAAGTGACGGAGCCGGGCGTTAAGTACCAATTGAGTTTCCATTTTCCTTCCTCACTATGAAGATTTTATTTTATGCTGGATTAATTGGTCTGGTATTGTTTGAATTACTGCACATCTATTTCATTATGCCGCTGCCCGGCAGTCAGGAAATGCCGCATCTGGAAGTGGCCTATTTCCTGAATCGCTGGCAGTGGTCTTTTCGCGTAGGGGCTGCCTTGCTGATTCTTCTTGGCATTTTCCCGACATTTACGGCTTACGGAAAAAAATGGGTCCCCATCCTTTCTATTTTTATTACGGCAGTACTTGTTTCATTAATCCATTACAAACTGGACGCTGCCGAGCTTTTCCACGAACCCGATATGGTTCAGCTAGCTCCGGTCTCAGGCAATCACGTTGATCCGAAGCATTTGGTTATTGGCGTTGTGATGGGCAAGGAAGCCCGGGCCTACCCTATTCCTTTTCTGGCCTATCACCATCAGGTTCGGGACACCGTTGCCGGAACGCCCATTTTGGTTACCTATTGTTCCGTTTGCCGGACGGGACGCGTCTTTAGTTCACTGGTAGATGGACAGCCCGAAACCTTCCGCCTTGTCGGAATGGATCACTACAATGCTCTTTTCGAGGACACGCACACGCACAGCTGGTGGCGACAGGCCAATGGCGAAGCCGTGATTGGTTCCCTAACCGGAACGCATTTACCCGAAGTCTTAAGCCAGCAGGCTACGCTCGGCGAGTGGTTGACGTTACACCCCAACAGCTTGATTTTCCAGGGTGATCCAGCGTATGCGGCTCATTATGAAACCGATTTCAAGTACGAAGAAGGGACGCAAACGGGTAAGCTAACGGGAACCGATCATCAATCCTGGCATGACAAATCCTGGGTAGTAGGTATTGATGCCGGACAAGCTTCCAAAGCGTACGACTGGAATCGTTTGAAAAAGCAGCACGTGATTAATGACGTGGTAGGGAATGTTCCGATATTACTCGTATTAGCGGAAGATAATACCAGTTTTTTCGCCTACCAGCGGCCTGATATTAATACTACCTATCATCTGGAACATGATTCACTGGTAACGGCGGGCCATGCTTATGATCTGGCAGGACGTTCGCCTTCAGGACGGTTACGACCTCTGCTGGCATCCCAGGAATTTTGGCATAGCTGGCGGACCTTTCACCCGAAAACTGAAAAATATTAATTCTTTAAATGGTTGAAATCTCAGGATATTCAGCCGTTTTCTTTTCATCTTAATTTCCCCAAAAAACCATTGAAATATTCAGCTTTACTTCTATTTGTCATTTGTATTTCGGCCTTTCCGACCTTTGCTCAGACACTCATTCAGGGTAAGATCCAGCAATCAGACGGAGAACCCTTGTCTGGTACAATCATTCGAGTGAGTGGGCAGACACTGAAAAGTGATGCAGAAGGAAATTTTCAGCTTGAATTATCATCAGGCCGTCATACCTTCCGGGCTTCTCATATCGGCTTTCAAACCTTTCGCCAAGTCATTACGGTTCAGAATACTCCCTGGCAAAAGCTAATCATTACGCTGAATGAATCGGTAGAAAATCTTCAGGAAGTATCTATTCGGGAGGGAGCGGATCGCTCCGTTAAACCTATGGCGGATGTACAGGGAACGTATTTGCTTTCTGGAAAACGCTCAGAAGTTATCTCACTAAATCAGGTAGATGCCAACATTCCCGAAAAAAACGTTCGGCAGGTCTTTGCCAAAATCCCCGGTGCCTTTGCCTATGACATGGATGGTTCAGGAAACCAGATTAACCTAGCTACCCGTGGGCTTGACCCTCACCGGGGCTGGGAGTATAATATTCGTACGAACGGCGTACTTACTAATTCCGATTTGTACGGTTATCCCGCCAGCCACTTTTCTCTGCCACTCGAAGCCGTCGAACGTATCGAGTTAGTTCGGGGAAATGCGTCGCTGCAATACGGAGCTCAGTTTGGAGGAATGCTAAATTACGTTCTCAAAGGCCCCGACTCCAGCCGGGCCATTGCCTATGAAACGATTAACAGCATGGGCTCATTTGGTTTGCAAAGTACCTTTCACCGCATTAGCGGAACCGTTGGAAAATTGAGTTACAATGCCTATTACCACCGCCGTAGCTCGAATGGATATCGAAAAAATGGACGCTCCGTCGCCGAAGGTGAGTTTGTTAGCCTTAGTTATGCCTTTCGTCCCAATCTGGTTCTACGGGCTGAGTTAGGTCGTTCGTATTATCAGTATCAGATACCCGGCCCACTGACGGATGCTCAGTTTGCTCAGGATCCACGTCAATCTACTCGTTCCCGTAATTATTTCAGTCCTGACATTTATTTGCCTTCCTTACGGCTTGACTGGACTATTTCCCCCCGAACGACTCTCCAGGCAACGGCTTCGGCTGTATTAGGTCAGCGAAATAGTGTTACGTTTGAGGGTTTTGCCACCCGACCCGATACCATTAGTCACCTTACCGGACAATATGCCAATCGTCAGGTAGACCGCGATCAGTTTCATAGTTATACTTTCGAAACACGAATTTTACACCGTTACCAGATTAAACATATGCCCGCTACTTTTACGGGTGGTGTACAGTTAATTACTAATGATCTTCATCGTAGACAACTAGGTCGTGGCACTACGGGTACTGATTACGACTTAAACGTAGCAGGCGATTTTGGGCGTGATATGCATTACAAAACGCAGAACGTCGCATTTTTTGCTGAGAACCTTTTTCAGTTAACATCTCAGTTGAGCGTTACTCCCGGCATCCGAGTAGAAATGGGAGTTACTAACCTTTCCGGTCGACTAGCGTATACCGATGCGTCAGCCATTCCTCCCAAACTGGATCATCATTTTCCTTTGTTAAGTATTAATGGGCAATATCGACTTAGTTCGAGTATTAACCTTTACGGTGGATGGGCACAAGCCTACCGTCCGGCAGTTTTTAAGGATATTATTCCCGGCTCTATTCTTGAAAAGGCCAATCCTAATACTTCCGACGCTCGCGGGTATAATGCGGAGATGGGTATTCGCGGCAAGGAATTTAGTGATCGCTTTAGCTTCGATGTAACTGCTTTTGATCTACTTTATCGTAACCGCCTCGGTAGCCAGATCATTACTGAAGGTACACAGACCTACATCTATAAAACGAATATCGGAGATAGTCGCACCAGAGGGATCGAAGCTTACGTAGAATATGCCTTCATCCAACGACCCCGCACTCGCGTTTCAATCTTTACCTCCACTTCTTACATGGATGGTAAGTACATTACTGGACATGTTTCAAACGGGGTTGAAAACATTGATATTACCGGCAATCGGGTCGAATCTGTTCCTCAATGGATCAGTCGGAATGGTCTGCAAGTGAGCCATCGGGGCTTTTCAACGACTGTTCAATACAGCTACGTAGCTAAAACTTTCGCAGACCCCTTAAACACGGTCAACCCATCCGCGACGGGCGGTGTCGGCATAGTTCCAGCCTATGGGTTATTGGACTGGTATGCGACGTACCGGCTTAATCGTAGCCTGACGATTCGGGGTGGCATTAGTAACCTTACCAACAAAAGTTATTTTACCAAACGTCCCACCATGTATCCCGGACCTGGGGTCTGGTCATCCGATGGACGTAGCCTGCAATTAACGATTGGATTAAAAATTTAACTTTGGCTGACAGAAATATACAAGTGGCACGAATTCTTCTCTCTTTTGAGTAACGAATTCGTGCCACGTTTTTTCCCATTTCTGATTAGTTACCATGCATACCTTAGAAAATTGGGCCGGCCAGCAACGCGTCTGGATCACCAAGGTTACTCCAGAATTAGATGGTGGTCGCTTTGCAGTAAAATCTGTTGTGAATGATCTTATTCACATTCAGGCTACCTTACTGGTCGATGGAACTGATCTTCCTTCAGGCTACCTCCTATATCGGCACGAATCGGAATCAGACTGGCAACGTAGCTCGTTAAAAGACATTGGAAACGATTGGTATGAAGCCTCTTTTTCCGTTCAAAAACCGGGACAATACCAGTATACCATCGAAGCCTGGGTAAATCATTTCCTAACCTGGCAGCGAACGATTACCCTACACGCCCGCGATTTTCAACCCGTAGGAAATGAGTTAAGAAAAGGGATTAGTTACTTAGAGCGAATTTTACCACAGGCTTCCCTAGAAGATCAGTCGGGCATTCAGGAAGCTATCCACTTATTTCAAAATCCAGATCAATATCAGGAAGCTGTTACCAAAGCACTCAGTCAACAAATGATTGACTGGATTGAACGTTACCCACTTCACAGCCATCTTAGTACCTACCCCAAGTCATTACCGCTAAAAGTTAGTCGGGAAAAAGCCGTTTTCTCAACCTGGTATTCATTATTTCCCCGTTCTACTTCATCTGATCCCTCCAAAGCTGGTACGTTTCAGAGCACGATTGCGGTATTACCACGAATCGCGTCCATGGGGTTTGATGTGTTACACATTCCGCCCATCCATCCCATTGGTCATCACTGCAGAAAAGGAAAGAACAATACCTCTCCCGCTCAGATTAATGATCCGGGCGTGCCTTACGCTATTGGCAATGAAGAGGGAGGTCACGATAGTATTGCCTCAGAATTAGGTACCCTGAACGATTTTAAAGAATTAATTCAGGCTGCTCATCAGCAGGGAATTGAACTAGCCATGGATCTGGCCATTCAGTGTTCTCCCGATCATCCTTGGGTTCGGCAACATCCAGACTGGTTTAGTACCTGGCCCGATGGGAACTTCCAGTTCGCCGAAAACTCTCCCCATACATACGAAGACAGTTATGGTCTGAATTTCGAGACTGAAGACTGGCAAAACTTATGGCTGGCCCTTCGGGACGTTGTTTTTCAATGGGCGGAGTGGGGTATTCGTATCATCCGGGCTGATCAGCCCCATGGAAAACCTTTTGCTTTCTGGCAATGGCTCATTTCTGAAACGCAACAAGCTTACCCGGATATAATTTTTCTGGCTGAAGCATTTACTTCCCCGGCCAAAATGCAGGAGTTATCTAAGCTCGGCTTCGATCAGAGCTATACTTACTTTATCTGGCGGAATAGTAAAAATGAGTTAACGGATTATTTGAAAGAACTTACTGAAACAAGCCTACGGCATTACCTACGCCCTAATTTCTGGCCTAATACACACGATATTAATCCTTTTAGTCTGCAAACGGGGCTCGAACCTACTTTCCTAACCCGCTATTTTCTGGCGGCAACGTTGTCTTCCAATTGTGGGATATTTGGTCCTGCTTTTGAACAAATGATTCACGAAGCGTATCCCGGAAGGGAAGAATATTTGAATTCTGAAAAATACGAAATCAGACATTGGAACTGGACGCAGGAAAATAAACTCACGCTCTTCATTCGCATGGTGAATCGTATCCGAAAGGAAAATTCAGCTTTGCAACGAACTAATAATCTAACCTTTGTACCGATTACTAATGATCATTTGTTAGCTTACCTGAAAATTGATCCTAACGGTAATCGCATTTTATGCGTAGTTAATCTGGATCCTTATCACCGCCAGTCAGCGGGAATTCAGGTTCCCCTTTCAATGATTGGAAAATATCCCGACCAGGCTTTTTTTGTTCACGATCTACTAACGGGTAACCGCTGGCAGTGGCAGGGCGAGTGGAGTTACATTGAACTCGACCCGACCATTCTGCCGATGCACCTGTTTAGAATAGAGGACTGGTAGTTAATTCTGAAGCCTGGTTAATGTAGTGACTGACTGAAGTTTACCTTTGCGGTACATTTCACTTTTAACCAGTATCCCGAGAGAAGGAGCGTACCATTCAGTCGTTTCAAAATCCATACCGAATCCTGATTTCATGTGTTGTTTCGTATTGATTTTATAACACTCATACGTTCCCGTCGGAGTAGTAACAGATTCTTTATCAATCACTTTCCGTTCAGTGACATCGAGAGTAACGTTTAGTAACTTCATCCCATTCATAAACGTTTCCATCCTGAATTTGCCATCAGGAAGGGTATTTCCTACTTCTAACTTTTTAGGAAAAACCAGGTAAGACTCCTCGGCTTTTACCTCCATATTTTTCATGTTTTGATTTTGCTGAGTAGGGACAAAATTTCTCATGTCCATTTTAAACTCAGAGCCGTCACACTTATAAAGTACCTCTCCCCCGCCTACACTCTTGTCTTTTTTGTCAAACATTTCAGTTTTCACCTGAGCCGTAAAATCATTACCTACAGACTTTACATCCACGACCTTATACTCTATTCGAGATTGAGTCTTTCCATCAGGATCCTTTACGGTCAACTCTAATTGAGAATTCTTTTTAAAATAACTGGAGGCTAAACAATCCTGTGCTTGAAGAGAAGGACAGAACAAGGCACTCAATAGTGCAAGAAGTAGATAATTTTTCATAGTCAATTTATTAGAAAAGTACAATTTGAAAATCATCAAAAATGCCCTCTCACGGAGCTCATCAATATCTTTTTTCAAAAAAAAACATAAGTTTTTTATTAACATAATTATCTAATAATCAGATATTTAAAAAATTACTTAACGATAAACAAAAATTTTTTTCATTTCAGTAGGTTACATTTTGCCTTGCCGATTGATATAAGGATGAATTCGGGACATAAAACTTAATAAAATGAAAAAAATTGCACGTCTTTCTGTATACAGCTTAATTCTGTCAGTTAGTCTTTTCTCTTTCACTTCATGTCAACGTGAGGAAGAAATCGCTCCTGTTAAAAAGACAGCAGCCGTGCAAGATGATTCCGACAGTAGTATTCCTCCTACGCCAATCATTCGTCACTAGTCTAGTTTAGAATAATAATATAAGGACACACGGAATTTCCACCTGCCCTAAAAATATAGTACTGCGTCATTATCCAACGCATCCGCTTTAAGCAGTACTGCATTAGCCAAAATAATCACCTTCGGAACGCACCGCCAGGCTTCCGAAGGTTTTGGCGTTTTTAAGGGTTTATAATTAATTTGCTTTAGTAAATTACAGGAAGGAGTTTATGTCTTTGTTAGGTGCAGAGAAGCCACTTTCAAAACTCATCATTTGCTTGGCAATATTCATCCCTTTGAATATTGTTGCACAAGTTTTGCCCTCTCAGAAAGACGCTATTCGATCCTTACAAAGGCAAGCAGAACAACGTTACCTTGCTGGCGATTACCCTAACTCTATCAAGCTCTTCAGACAAGCTGTTGAGCTTTCTATTCAAGCAAAAGATAAAGCTCGTCAGGCTGATCTTTTTGTAGAGTCCAGTACGATTTACTTTGTAAACGGACAGGTGAAAGAAGCCATTTACTTCTGCCGGTCCGCGATCAATTTAGCTCCGCAGCCCTCGCTAGATTCGATTCGATTTAAAGCCTTTTCCAGCTTAAGCTATTACTTGAGTGAATTAAGGAAAACTGATTCCTCGCAATACTTTATCAATAAGGCTGACCAATTACTGGACCAAAATCCTTCTCTAGTCAGCCAGACTCCTGCTTACATTGCAGCCTACCACAACCAGCGTGGGCTTTACTACAACAACATTGGAGAGTATAGCCAGGCCGAAATTCACTTTCAAAAGGCATTCAATCTAGGAAAACAGTATCACCTATCCGACCTCTTTCCTTTTTTTAGTAACAACCTAAGCAGACTTTACGCTAAACTCGGGTTTTATCAGAAAGCATTAACGATCGCATTTATCACGCTAGAGAACACAAAGGAAGATTTCCGAAAAATCCCTTATCTGACTAACATTAGTCATCTCTACCTAACGCTCAATAATTTATCGAAATCTCATAGCTATTTATCTAAAGCTCAGGAACTATACAATCGATACGAGAAGAATATGCCACCTGAGGCAGCCGTGTCCGAACCTAGTCTTTATCGAAACTGGGGAGGTTACTATAAGGCTACTCATCAGTTTAAGAAAGCTCTTCACTATTATAACAAAGCCCTGAAATCGGGACACCTGAAATGGGGCGAACACAATGATTATCTGTCGGTTATCTACCGTGACAAAGCTCATTTACTTGAACAAGTCAATGATTTATCAGGAGCTTTGACTAATTATAGGTACGCTATGAATGCCATATACTTAGGCGTACCTTTAAAGTCGTACCATGATTTACCCAACATTCATAGTGGGATTTTATCGGAAAATGAACTGCTTGAATCACTCATTGGGCAGGCTTCTATTCTGAAAAAACTATCTAAAGAAAATAACTTGCTTCTGCCAAGTTTCAATACGTATAAGCTAGCCCTGGAGCTTTCCGAAAAAATCCGACTTACCTATGCATTACCTGAAGCTAAGCTGTTTTTAAACCAGAAAGTCTCTGCTGTAAATGACGATGCTCTAGCGGTAGCTTTCGAACTTTATCAAAAAACGCATCAACCGCAATACCTTGAGCAGGCCTTCCGGCTTACGGAAAGCGTTCGGGCTTCAACGCTTTCCGACGCTCGTCGGGAGCAAAATCTGAAGCAGCGATACGTTACCCCCAATTTATTACTAGAAGAAAACCAGATCAAGAATAGAGTCTCTTCGTTGAAAGTAGCTTTTATGCAAAGTTCTTCAGCGGAAGATCAAGAATACTACAAACTTAAATTACTTGAAGAAGAGTTAATGCTTGATAAATTCAGGCATAAGCTCAGACAGCTCATTCCTGAGTCACAACGACAGGCAAGTCAGCCTGTGCAAATTGCTACCATTCAGAAAAAGCTGCTTGAATCTGAAACTGCCTTGATTTCTTATGTTTTAACGGCTCAAGATTTATATGCCTTTATCATTACTACTCAGCAAGTAAAATGGGTCAAAATTCCTTTTGGCCATGAAGAAAAAAATATTCTAACCCGTTTACAGAAAAGCCTTTACGATAATCCAGGAATTGATCCTTATCGCGGTCACAGTCTAGCTCACGATGCCTACAACATTCTTTTCCAGCCCTTAAAGTCTTCATTAGCATCGATTAACCGGCTTATTATCATTCGTGATAAGGAGCTGAATTATTTGCCCTTCGAAGTACTTGAACAAAGTACTAAAGACCATCATTATTTGTTACGGGATTACTCCATTCGTTACGCCTATGGAGCTTCTATGGCTCAGATCCAACAAACTACTAACGGTAAGGGATTTACAAATGCCTTAGCAATGGCTCCTTTCTCGGATTCTTCCGTTGAGAAAAATCCAATGCGGGATAAATCGCTGAGCCCCCTTCCCGCTTCTCTTGAGGAAATTCACTCCGTTAGGGGAAGACAGTTTGTTAATAACACAGCTACGAAAGAGGAGTTTCTGGAGCATTATGCAAAGGCACAAGTCATTCACCTGGCTACACACGCCCGTACGGACGACAAAGAAGTAGAACGATCATTCATTGCCTTTTATCCCAATAGCAGTAACTATAAGCTTTATACCGATGAGTTGTATAACCTTTCTTTCAATCATACACAGATGATTGTTTTAAGTGCCTGTGAAACGGGACTAGGTCGTTTACACCGGGGAGAAGGGCTCATGAGTCTGGCCAGGGCTTTCCTGTATGGCGGTTGCCCTAGTGTAGTAACAACGCTTTGGAATGCCCATGATCAATCTTCAGCTTTTTTATCTGAACGAATGTATCATCATCTTCATCAGGGCTTACCCATAGATAAAGCATTGCAGAAGGCTAAGCTGGACTTTTTTTCATCAAAACTCGGAGCATCTTACGATCATCCCTATTACTGGGCAAACCTGGTTTTGATTGGAGATGCCACTGTCATTTATGAATCTCAATGGACTGTGGCAGGACGTATAGCTCTGGGTTTCGGATTACTGAGCGGTATTTTTCTCTTTATTTTCCTTACTCGTGCGTGGTTTTACACTAAGAAATAGAAACCCTTCCTCGGGACAGGGGAAGGGTTTTGGGGTTGGATGTTTAATTTTAATGTTTTACAGTAGGTTATAGGTTGAACGTAAGTCCTATCCTATTCAGTTTCTTCATTCTCATTCTTGCCAAACCATTTGGCAATTCTGATTTGCCAGCTAATTTTTTGCTTATCTAACCAGCTGATGTCGTAACTAAAATCAGGGTTATCCATGATTTCCTGGTACATATGCTCCGCTTCTTCAGGCTTGTTATCCTGTAAGTAAGCAACCGTTAGATACCATTTAGAGGCATCTTTAAAGTAAGGCCGCACTTCACAATCAATTACTTGCTGGAGACGAGGAATTGCGTGCGAGGGCTGTTGGGTCATTACAAATGAACGGCCCGCATAGAAATTCTCGAAGCAAATACGACTGGGTTGCTCGGAAATTCTGGCTTCGCCACCCCTCAGTGTCTGATTCAAAGTATCACCTACCTGAATTGGACTGAGTGTTATATACGTTGTAAATGCTATGGTCACAGCTGCGGCTGTACCAGCTGACCATTTCCACCAGGGAACCTGCGTTCGACCGGGGTTCTGCAAAGGAATAACAGGGGCTTCCCGTTCGGGTCGGGGCTCTGTTGTATGCCATTCCTCTACTTTTTCTGCATGAATCTCTGCAACTAAATCAGCCAGCAGAAAATCATCGATCACCGAATCGGCCTGTTGCATAAATTCAACTTCCAGGGCAAATTCAGCATTGGTATTCATCTCCTTTTCGAACGCTTCACGTTCTTCGGGAGAAAGAGCATTTCGGAGATAGGCATCTATCCATTCCATCTGCTCCTGGCCTGATTTAGGTCTCATAGCGAAAGAGGGCTTTGAGTTTTTGTAAACACTTGTACTTTTCATTAATGGCTACTCGTTCGTTCTCGAACCCCATTTTCTGGGCAATTTCTTTCATGGAAAGTCCGTCTCGGCGATAGGCTGTCAGTATGGTCTGACACCTCTCCCCAAGGAGCTTAAACAACTGTATGTATCGTTCCTGTTCTTCCCGCTCTTCCATGATCCGCTGGGCAGAAGCATCCCAAGAATCTTGTCCTCCAGACGTTGCTTCCATCTCCTGGACGTAATCACGCATCAATCCACGCTGCTTCAGCGTATTCCGCCATCTGTTCTTGGCTAATACGAATAAAAACGCCTCAATAGTGGTTCCTTCTTGTAATTGAAAACTCCCTTTCCGTACCGCCTCCACAAAGTTGAGAACCGTCGTCTGTACTAAATCGTCGGCATCATGAGAGTCACCTCCATTCTGCATGACGAAGTATCGAACAGGACTGATATGATGGTTGTATACGTCCCGAATAGCCTCGTTTAATTCGCGACGATCATTTGAACGGAGCCTAGCGATTAACTTTTCCTGGCTCTGAGTTCCTATCAATACCTTGAAATTTTGCATATATCAATCGAGACAGCGAAATGTAACCTTAGCTTCTCAAAAAAAAATTAAATAGATTTATAAGTATCTATAATTCAGACTATTATAGATTATTAAAAATTTATTCTTCCGGCCATTGTTTTTTATACTTGCTAACTAATTCCGAGCGAAACAAGTGCCTTCCGCACAAAAAAAGGCCATTCGTTTCGAAATGGCCTTTTCAAATTCTTATAGAAAATTTCAGGAAATCCGCTGGCGGATGGCTTCATAAAGAATAATACCATTGGCAACAGATACGTTCAGCGAGGCTACGCGGCCAACCATTGGAATACTTACGAGCTCATCTGCCGTACGTAAGAGCTGATCAGAGATCCCATCCTCTTCCGAACCAAGGATAATGGCCGTAGGCACCGAAAAATCAGCCTCATAGAGAGTCTTAGATACTTTCTCGGTACAGGCTACTACCTGAATTCCTGAGTTTTGTAAAAACCGAACCGTTTCCAGTAAATCATTTTCCCGACAAACGGGTAAAAAGTTTAAGGCTCCCGAGGAAGTCTTCATCGCATCGGAGTTAATCTGTGCTCCGCCTTTAGCGGGAATCACTAGTGCCTGTACTCCGGTACACTCGGCCGTACGGGCAATCGCTCCAAAATTCCGAACGTCGGTTACGCGATCCAGCACCAGTATTAGCGGTGTTTTACCCTGCTCAAAGATATCAGCCACTACGTTTTCTAATTTAGCGTAATGAATAGCTGAAATAAAGGCAATAACCCCCTGGTGGTTTTTACGCGTAATCTGATCCAGCTTTTGCTTAGGTACCTTTTGCGTGGGAATGTTCCGCAAACGAGCGAACTCCAGAACTTCCAGGTTACCCAGCTCCCGCTGTACTAATAGTTTGTCAATTTCTTTTCCTGCCCGTATTGCTTCCAGCACGGGTTGAATTCCGAATATAAACTCTGACTTAGCCTCGCCCTGCGGTCTGGGCCGTGGCCGGGCATAAAATGGCTTTTTTTCGCGGTGCTCACCACCCTCTACCCTTGCTCTGGGCTCATCACCCTCTACTCGATTTCCCCGTTTCTCCATGCTTCGACGGCCGGATACCAGATCGGTTGGAATTCTACGAATCTTGCAAGCTCGTAGTGATCTTCCACAAACTGGTTGTTCCGTTTATTGAACGTAAAATTTATTTCTGAAAATTGTGAATTGCGTTTGGTATATACCCATACCTCACGGTCTTTGCTGCGATTAACCCGATTCGGTGGTCCCATAATGATGTAAACCATGCCCCGATCCGTTTTCCAGCCTTCTTTGTAAGAGGTAAACAAATTGTTAGCTCGCTCAACGCGTCGGTAAAACGCGGCAATCGTCCGCTTCGCCGTTTGTTGATTACCATTTGAAACGGCCAGCCAATATCGGTCTAACGAACGTTTGGGTTCATTACCGTTCCGTAGATCGTTGATTTCCTGGTTCGTACTCATGTAAACCAGTGGTCTGGCTAGTTGCTGAGCATACGTATAGCGAGGAAAACGATCGGCAACTCCGATAACACCAATTCCATACGTATCGGTAGTATCCCGAACGATGTAATGTAAACCTTCCTGCTTGATGGTAAATGCTTTATTCGTTGGTACACGAGCCGAAGAGTCCACAAAAAGCCGCTTGGGCTGGGGCTTTAAGGTCGCCATTGGTGGTAAAGCAACGTCGAAATCAAAGTTGTAGTGGAAAATATAGAAACTCGTATCGGTTTTATTCAAACTCGCCAGCTGCACGGTATCGCCCTGATGAACGAAATTCTCTAATAAAGGCGTTTTGCCTTCCGCATCGAAGATCGTATAGTAGTCGCCCACTTTTCCAGAATGGAAACGGACGAACGTATCGTGCGTAGACATTCCTCCTTTGGCGTCGGTAATTTCCGTCATAACCACGCCCGTATAGACTTGCCCTTCGGGCTTAGGGAAGTCAAACCAGACCGTAAAGTAAATCCCTTCTGAATTCTTTTTTCGGGTGAAATTCTGGCCTTCAGCTAAGGTAACTTGCTTATTAGCCTGTAATTCCTGACGGCTGCCGTAATCGGGTAAGACTTTAAAACGAACTCGAAACTCCTGAGCAAATTCGGCTGCTGTTAATTCCCGATCTGGTTGAATATGGACATAGGTACGAACCTGAGAACCATTATCCAGAAAGCGGCTTCGTACTGAAAACAAAAATGCATCAGTCGAACGGTTTACGGAGCTTCCCCCGGGTACTGCCGTACGCGACTGGGTCTTGACAGACGACGACTTGCAGCCAGCCAATACGATCAAGATGGAGCTTAAGTAAATCAGGTGTTTCATGAATTCATGGACGAATGGTACAAAGATGCGTTATTTTCTTAAGATCACCCGGAAAATGAGGAGCTTGTCTGAAGACTATAACGAAAAAAATGACTACTTCTCAGCTGTTATCGACCAGATTTTTTTCCAGTTTGATGTGAAGGTGGTATTTTTGAACCCTTAAATCACGTAATACTTAAATGGCTCCCTGACCCTAGGGGTTCATTTCTATACATATCATGTACAAAACCACCGAAATAGCGTCTTCAGATCTTGTTTCTGATAACCCAATTCATCAACGCTTATTGTTTCCATACATCAAAGCCGCCGAGTTGGTTAGTGGAAATCTTCTGGAAATTGGTTGCGGTACGGGCCGTGGCGTAGCTGTTTTAGCTCCTTCGGTAACTCATTACACGGGCGTTGATAAAAATGAACCCCTGATGAATAAATTAAGTCAGGAATATCCGAATTTCAAGTTCATTGATATGTTTCTTCCTCCCCTGAAGAACCTGCCGGATAATCACTTTGACTATATCGTTACTTTTCAGGTAATCGAGCACATCGAAGACGATGATTTCTTTATTCGTGAAGCGTATCGGGTACTTAAACCCGGAGGAAAACTGCTTTTAACGACGGTTAATAAGAAATATTCCCTTTCGGTTAATCCCTGGCACGTGCGTGAATATTCAGCTACGGAATTAAAGAATTTAATCCTCAAACACTTCCCAAGCATTGATACCCAGGGGGTTCATGGCAATGAGAAGGTATGGGCCTATTACGAAGAAAACAAAAAGTCCGTTCAGAAAATTACGCGTTTCGATATTTTCAATCTGCAACATCGCTTACCCCGCCGTTGGCTTCAGGTTCCCTACGACATTGCTAATCGGCTCAGTAGAAATATCATTCAAAAGTCTGATACTAAGTTAGTTTCTGATATTACCTATCAAGATTATTTCCTCAGTAACGACGCCGAGAATTGTTTCGACTTTTTTTACGTTGCCACTAAGTGAGTTTTCAGTGGTCGGTTTTCAGTTTTCAATTAATGATCTGAACATGTTTAGATTGGCATTAACTGAGAGAGCATAATACTCTTCTATTAAAACTGAAAACCTACCACTGAAAATTGTAAACTGAATGCATTTATACCTCCACATTCCCTTTTGCCGGCAGGCTTGTTATTACTGCGACTTTCATTTTAGCACCTCCCTAAACGGACGTGCTGATGTGGTGGATGCTATCTGCCGGGAAATCGAATTGCGGAAAGATTATTTACCAACGCCTCAACTTGATACCATTTATTTTGGAGGCGGTACCCCCTCACTTCTCGAAGAAGCAGATTTCCAGCAGATTTTCCGCACCATTCACGAGCAATTTTCAGTTAATCCAGCCGCTGAAATTACGCTGGAAGCTAATCCAGATGATCTTACTCTGGAAAAACTTCAGTTGCTGAAACGCGTGGGTATTAATCGCCTGAGCATCGGCATCCAGTCCTTTCACGAACCTCATTTAAAGCATCTGCACCGCATTCACTCAGCCGACGAAGCTCAGCAATGCGTTCACATGGCTCAGAGTGTCGGTTTTGAAAACATTACTATTGACTTAATTTATGCCATTCCCTCCAGCGAAGCTGATCCCCACGCCATCTGGCGAAAAGATCTGGCTCAGGCGATGGCTTTGAATGTCCCGCATATTTCGGCGTACTGCCTTACCATCGAACCGCAAACCGTTTTTGGTAAATGGCTGAAAAGCAAGCGTATCGCTCCTATTGACGATTCATTTGCCGCCGAGCAGTTTCAGATTTTGCTTGATACCTTACGTAAACACGGCTACGAACAATACGAAATTTCTAATTTCGCCCGCCCCGGTCGACCTAGTCAACACAATAGTAGTTACTGGCTTCAACATCCGTATTTAGGCGTGGGGCCTTCGGCTCATAGTTACGACGGTAAACAAACCCGTCAGTATAATCTTTCGCACAATACCCAGTACGTTTCTGCCATTCAGAAAGGAGAAATTCCTGCTGAAATTGAAGACCTTAGTGAGCAGGATTTAATCAATGAATACGTATTAACCAGCCTTCGTACCCACTGGGGAACGAGTCTGGATCGTATGGCTGAATTATCTTCTGAAGGCTTTACTTTCATGAAAGCAGTGTTACCTGAATTACAAACCAAAGGCTGGATTCGACAGGAAAAATCTATGATTTACCTAACTGAAGCCGGGAAACTTTTCGCAGATCGCGTCGCTGAAGAGTTATTCTGGGTATAGGCTTTTTTGAGGCTTTATTGGTCAAAATAGCGTTAGAGGTGTATTTTTGCTGGCCTCCCAAAGCAGCTGCCCTATTGAAGCTGCCTGTATCTGTAGGCCTGACCACTTTTTAATCACTTCGTATGCCCGCCCCCAAACCAACGAATACTTACCGTTCCTGGCCACAACAGGTTCTTCGTTTTTTTGGTAAAGTTGTCTTTTATTTTCTGCTACTTTCCATAGGTGGGACTCTCGTTTTTCGCTTTGTGCCCATTCCTATTACCTGGACCATGATCGATCGCAAGATCAGTAATGGCGGCACTATTCATTACGATTGGACCTCTTACGATGAGATTTCTCCTGAAATGGCTCTAGCCGTGATTGCTTCGGAAGATCAGCGATTTCCGCAGCATTTTGGGTTTGATTTCGAGATGATGGGGAATGCCTTCAAGGGTAACCTGAAAGGCCGCCGCATCAAAGGAGCCAGTACGATTAGCCAACAGGTAGCTAAAAACGTATTTCTCTGGCAGGGCCGCAGTTACTTCCGGAAAATTCTGGAGGCCTGGTTTACGTTACTCATTGAAGTAATCTGGGGGAAGCAACGAATTTTAGAAGTATACCTCAACGTAGCTGAAACAGGGCCCATGACTTTTGGAGTAGAAGCAGCTGCTCAGCGATTTTATGGTAAAACAGCCGCTCAGCTCAGCCGCAGCGAGGCCGCTCGCATTGCCGCTGTCTTACCCAGTCCGAATCGCTTTTCTATCGCAAATCCCTCCAGCTACGTGGTGCGTCGTACCAATGCCATTACTCGTCAGATGCGAGCTTTGGGGGGAAAAAATTACCTGGTTTTTTAACGAAGAATTTTATCCTGCAAAGCTTCATAAACCCGGTGAATGGGTAAACCCATCACCGTAAAGTACGAGCCTTCCAACCGATCAATACCTACCATTCCAATGAAGTCCTGTACGCCATAGGCTCCTGCTTTGTCGAAAGGACGGCAAGCTTCGAGGTAGTAATCAATTTCCCAATCCGTTAACTCCCGAAAATGCACGCGAGCCGTGTCAGCAAAGCTTAGGATTCGCTCTTCACTCATCAGACATACGCCCGTCGTTACTTCATGCGTATGACCAGAAAGCAGTTTTAACATTCGCCGGGCATCGGCTGGATCCGTAGGTTTATTTAATATTTTTTCGTTGATTCGAACTACTGTATCTGCCGTTAAAACGAGGTTATTTTCTAGCACAGGCCGAAAAGCTTCCGCTTTTTTCCGGGCTAAAAACACCGGCACTTCCTCACTGGGCATTTCTGCGGGGAAATCCTCTTCCGTTGGTAATACCTGTACCTGAAATGAAAAACCGGCATCCCGCAGGATTTGCTGACGACGGGGGGAGTTAGAACCTAGGAGTAATGGTTGTGAAAGCAACAGCATAATTCAGAATTTTCATTGACTTGGGTTGTACGGTTCAGCAGGTTCCTGTGGTTTTTACTGAAGTTCAAAACAACCACCTAATCAGATCGGTTGATACGATCTAACTTTTATTATATGAGCGACACCGCAAAAGTACCGGTTCAGATTCGTCCGGGCACTAAAGAAGACGCAAAGATTATCGCAAAACTTGCCACCGAAACCTTAAGAGAAGCTTTTGCAGAACACGAAAATTCCGCTGATACAGAAGCCTACATTACCCAATATTTTCATAAATTAAGCGTACAATCGGAGCTGGCAGATCCTAAAAATCACCCATTCTGGATTGCTTTGCAGGGAGATGAGGCCATTGGATATGCTAAGTTGAATCGTAAAACTGAAAAACCTCGTAATCTCAAAGGATACAAAGCCGTCGAACTTCAACGACTTTACGTATACCAAAAAGATAAAGGAGCCGACATTGAAAAACAGTTACTGGAACAGGCCTTATTGCAGGCTCAGCAGGATAAGTTTCAGGCCGTTTTCGTAAGTATCTGGGAAAAGAATGAGCAGGCTCTAAGTTTTTATGAAGAAATGGGCTTTGAACGTTTCGGCTGGCACTATTTTCTTTTTGGTTTTGGTCGGCAACGGGACTTTTGGATGGTTAAATATTTGTGACAGTTGATCGCTTCGGGACGCATCTTTTCTTTCTTTCTATTCCTGATCGGATGTATGATACTGCCATATACGTGCCTGGCTCAGGAACCTAAGAAAACCGTTGCAGATTCCACCAAAATACTAACCCCAGCCGAACGAGACAGTATCCGTTATACCAACCTTCGGCAATCCATGCGAAAACGGAAGTGGACCAGCGGCATTTATGATCTACTGTTTCGATACCCTTATAATACAAATGCCCAGAGCCAGAGTGTGTCTAAAATTGAAGACAATCCATTCAAGGTTCACGATGGTAAACACATCCGTAATATCTCCATTAAACGACTTGAGGTTTTTGGCCCTACCGTTTATGACACTACCCGGGTAGCTCGGGGGTGGATTGAAAAGCTGGGAAACCGGCTTCATCACGATACCCGTGAAAGCACCATTGCCAAGTCTCTCCTCTTTTTTAAATCAGGGGACGACGTTAATCCTGACGTACTGAAGGATAATGAGCGGATCATGCGTCAAACCCCTATCTTCCACGATGCCCGGATTTTTCTAATTCCGGTCGCAGAAGATCCGGGTCTGGTGGATGTGTTAGTCATTACGCAGGATGTCTGGTCGCTGGTTCCCGATGGAAGTGCGGGCGGCTTTAATAACTTCAGCTTCGCCCTGGAACAGAAAAATGTGCAGGGCATGGCCCATGCCTGGAAAACCGGGATCAGTTATAACGCAACGGCTCCGTATCAGCCTTTTGAGTTTTTTTCAAGGTATACTCTTCCCTACATTGGTCGTTCCCTGACAACAACGCAGTTTTACGCTGAAAATTTCCGGGATCGCAAGCAGTTTGGCGGACGCATTCAGAAAGACTTCATTCGCCCTGAAATTCAGTACGCCGGAGCTCTTGAAGCAACTTATCTGGTTGAGAACAAATTCGTTTTCATTGATCCCAACTCCGATACCACCGTTCGTTCCACACTTCGTTACTGGTATCAGGATGCCTGGCTGGGAAGAGCTTTTCGTTTGGGATTCAGAGATCGAAAACTGGATCGGCGTTCGCGTTTAATCGTTGCCCTTCGTACCAGTGGCTATAGTTATATCAACCGCGATAACCTTCCCGAAGAAGCGGCTCCTCTTTTTCCAACTTCCCGGCAATATCTGGGTAGCATTGGGTATTCCAATCGAAACTATCAGCGGGATGTGTTAATCTACGGATTCGGTCGAACCGAGGACGTTCCCATTGGATTCGTAGCCTCCTGGACCTGGGGTAAAGAAAAATCGGATATTGGGCTCCGCACCTACTCAGCCCTGCGACTGGCTCACGGTAGCTATATTAACGACAAGAAGGGCGGTTACATTTACGGGCTTGGTTCGGTGGGTGGCTATTTGGAAGATGGTCATATTCAGCAGGGGACTTTTCACATTGAAGGAAATTACTTTAGTCCATTAATGGCCGTCAAGCGGTCGCACTTTCGGCATTTTATCACTATCAAGTACACCGGGGGCATTAACCGCTTTCCTTACGAATACCTCACCCTCAATAATGAAGAAGGGCTACGGGGTATTCGCAGTAACTTTTTACGAGGCGACAAACGTCTGGTTATTAACCTGCAAAGCGTATTCTTTTCTCCTTTGCAGATTCTTGGATTTCGAACGGCTATTTATACTTATGCTGACTTAGGTTTTCTGTCTTTTTCCAATAAAAAGCTATTTCAGCATATGTATCAGGGCTACGGCTTTGGAATCCGTTTCAGAAATGAAAACCTGAACTTTAATACCTTCCAGATCCGACTGGGATATTATCCCAATATTCCGGGTAATACCATGCCATTCCGTACGCAGGGCAGCGGCGAGGCTACACTACGCATGCCTGACTTTCGAATCGAAGCCCCCGACCGGACCGATTACTTCCGAACTGCCCGTTAGTTTAGTTTGAAACGTACTGGACAATCTATTTTAAAGCCTTAACGGTATAACCTGCCTTTCGCAGTAAGGCTAATACACCCTTATCGCCCCCTAAGTGCCCGGCACCCACGGCAAAAAAGCTGGGTTTTTCCTGAATGGCTTTCGTAATAATGGGAATCCAGTTGGCATTGCGATTCCAGAGCAGCTCTTCCACCTGATCTTTGAATTGTTCGTCTTTCTGCGTTGCCAGATAGAGAGCTTCCACGTCCTGACTTCTGTATAATTCCAGTAACTCTTCAAATTCCTTTTTTGATTTTTGGAAATCTTTCACGTACGTCACTAGTTGCTCCGCTGATTTTTTGTCACCGTTCTTATTCACAACTGAGAACTGATAATCAACTGTTTCTAGTCCTAAAATGGGCTTTTGGGCGGTCGTTGCCTGTTGAACAAACAGTAACTCCGGTGAACCTGGCGTACATCCCAGCATTTTCGGATACGTCATCGTCATTATAGCGAACGGCTTCATCTTTTGCATGGATTCCAGATTCATTTTCAGGGAATCTTTGAAAAAGCTTTTTACATACGCATAATCTTCTGTCGGAATAAGATCTTTCAGTACCTGATCTTTCATGTACATTTTACTCATCATGGCCGAGATCTCCTTGGGATCATCCATGTCTAGCTCCAGATAAACCTGATCGGCGGCTTTGACTTTTTCCAATGTAACCGGACTCAGTTTCAGATCCTGTTGACACAGCAAATGGAAGGTACCGTATAGATAAGAAGGCTGCGAAAGTCCTTTACCAGAAATTTCATACAGCAAAGACTTTTCATTCGACTGGCTAAACGCCTGAAAAGAACAAAAGAGAAGAATAAAGAGGCAGAAGTTTCTCATCGTGTGTTTTACGTTTGGTGTTACAAGTTTAGGGTTCTCAATCAGGTTTTAGACATTATTCCTGACTCAAAACCCTAAACTCAAACTCCAGAAATAGCTTTATTGTAATCCGATGCGGTTAATGATAAATGCGTACTGAAACGCTACTTCTTTCAGGTAATCAAAGCGGCCCGTGGCTCCACCATGACCTGAACCCATATTGGTTTTGAGTAACGTAATGTTATCGTCCGTTTTCAGCGTTCGCAGTTTGGCTACAAATTTGGCGGGTTCATGGAATCCTACCTGTGAATCATTCAAGCCGCCTGTCGCCAGGATATTGGGATACGGTTGAGCCTTTAAATTATCATAAGGCGAATACTGTCGAATGTAGTCATAATCTGCTTTTAACGTAGGGTTACCCCACTGCTCATATTCCTGCGTGGTTAAGGGCAAACTTGTATCGAGCATCGTATTAATTACATCCACAAAAGGAACTTCGGCCAGCACTACCTTGAATAAGTCAGGCCGCATATTCACTACTGCTCCCATTAGTAAGCCACCGGCACTGCCCCCCTGAATGGCGAAACGATCCGCAGCCGTGTATTTTTCCTGAATCAAGTATTCCGCACAGGCGATGAAGTCGGTAAAGGAATTCATCTTCTTTTGCAATTTCCCGTCTTCATACCACTGCTCTCCTAAGTCACTACCACCCCGAATCTGGGCAATGACGTAGACAAAACCCCGATCAACCAGACTGAACACATCACTATCGAAATACGCATCGGAAGACATACCATACGAGCCATAACCCGTCATCAGGGCTGGATTTTTTCCGTCCAGTTCGAGGCCTTTCTTATAGACTACTGCCATTGGAATTTTCACGCCATCCTTAGCTTTTGCCCACAGACGTTTGACTTCGTACACATCGGGGTTAAAGCCACCAGGCACCTCTTTTTCTTTGAGCTTGGTACTTTTCCCGCTTTCCATGTCGTATTCAAAAATACTCATGGGCCGATTCAGCGATGTATATCCGTATCGGAATTTCGTTGATTTGAAATCGGGTAAGCCAGAGGCATACGCTGAATACACCGGTTCAGGGAAATTAATAGCCTTGGTTGCTCCTGAAGCAAGGTCACGCACCCGCATTTCCAGCAAGCCGTTATTACGCACCTCAATAACCAGGTAATTTTCGTAAACGTCGGTATCCTCAATCTTTACGTTCGGATCGTGGGGCACAATTTCCTTCCAGCTTTTCCGATCCTGATAACCCGTTCGGGGAAGCTCGTAAATTTTCTGGTTCAGGTTCTGTTTGTCCTTATAGGTCAGATAAAAATGCTGCGGATGAATGTCCACGCCATACATCACATCCTGCTGACGGGGCAGAAACACTTCAAACGTTCCATTGGGATCTGACGCAGGTAATAACTGCACCTCCGAAGTCGTGAAGCTGCCTGAATACAGAATAATAAACTCCTTGGATTTCGAGCGACTGACACTGAGTGTAAATAATGGATTTTTCTCTTCGTATACTAATACATCCTTCATTTTTGAACCCAGCGTGTGGCGATACAGCCGATACGGACGCAGGGCTTCATCATACGTAATGTAGTAAAGCGTCTGGTTATCCGTTCCCCAAACAAATCCGCTGATGTCTTCGATTTCGTCGGGTAAAATCTGGTCCGTAGTCAGGTCCTTAACTTTGAGCGTAAACTCAGCATATGATCCCGTGGTATTGCTCTGATAAGCCAGTAGGTTCTGATTTTCGCTTACCTGCATTCCAGACAGAATAAAAGCTTCGTGGCCCTCAGCAAGTTGGTTACCATCCAGAATTACTTCTTCTGAATTGGATAGATTCTCTTTTTTCCGACACTGAATAGCGTACTGCTTACCCATTTCAGTGCGGGAGTAATAGTAATACCCATTGGAAAAGACCGGAACCGACTGATCTTCTTCTTTAATACGGCTCCGCATTTCTTTGTAAAGCTCGTCCTGAAAAGGCTTCGTGGAGGCCATTACTGCGTCGGCATACGCATTTTCTGCGTTCAGATACTGAAGCACTTCCGGGTTTTTCTTGTCTTTCAGCCAGAAAAAATCATCCACTCGGGTATATCCGTGCTCGGTGAAAGTTTCAGGTTTTTTAAGGGCTATCGGTGGTTTGGAAAAGTCGTTTTGAGTAGGCACGTTACTTAATTCTTTGGTTGATTGTAAGGTACAGGAAAATAGGCCTGCCATGCTCACTAAATAGGCAAGCGAACGGAAAAGTTTCATACATTTCACAGACAAGTCCGATTCCGAGGATTAATAATAAGTTATTATCGTTTCGAGAAGACGTTCACCGTTTCATACCTTCTCTAAAGCTCAATAGATCAGATTAAAATGCATTAAATTTTTGAGAAATACCAAACAAAATCCAGCCTGATCGAGTACTTATCTCAAATCAACGTCCCCATGAAAACTACCCAATTGCCTTTTATCCAAAAACTGGCCTTCGTGCTGGTAGTACTCATCAGTTTAGGCTATCTGGCTATTCTGGGACATTCGCTGCTGGCTCCCCTGCTATTTTCGTTTTTAATGGCCCTGGTCTTGTTACCCGCCGCTAATTTTCTTGAGCATCGGCTGGGCCTTAAACGTAGCATGAGCACCATCATTTGCGTAATTCTGATGATCATTGTGGTTTCAGGAATTATGTATTTCATTGGTAATCAACTCAGTGCTTTGTGGGCTGACTGGCCCCTGCTGGAAAAGCAGGTCGCACTTTCCATTCATAACCTACAAGACTGGATTACCACCACATTCAATGTTGATTCCAAGAAGCAATTAACGTATCTGAATGAAAGTGCAGAGAAGGCTCTATCCACCAGTGCGGTAGTGGTTGCCACTACCCTGGCTACCCTGTCCTCTACCCTGCTTTTTCTAGGATTCACGCTACTTTTTACCTTCTTTTTACTCAACTACCGCCGCATTCTATTTAACTTCCTCACTTCCGTTTTCGATGAAAAACACGAAGCCAAGGTAATTGATATTTCCTTTCAGATTCAGTCGATTATCAAAAAATACATTTCTGGACTATTCATCCAAATGGTCATTGTGACTGCCCTTTTCATCATTGTATTATCGCTTCTCGGCGTCAAATACGCGGTATTGCTGGGCGTAATTACGGGCGTTTTCAATGTAGTTCCTTACCTGGGAATCTTCACTGCGTTACTCTTAAGCACGCTCATTACCTTTGCTACGGCTGGTCTGGCGAAAGTAGTACTGCTGCTAATTGTTTACATTGCTGTTCACGCCGTCGATGGAAATATCATTATGCCGCTGGTGGTAGGTTCCAAAGTAAAAATCAACCCGCTCATTGCTTTTCTCGGTATCATCATTGGAGAAATGCTCTGGGGAATTTCCGGCATGTTCCTTTGCATTCCGTATCTAGCGATCCTGAAAATCATTTTTGATCGGGTGGAAGATCTTAAACCCTGGGGCAGACTGATGGGGGAAGAAGAAACTCCTTCCCGCAAAAGGCGAGTCTACAAAATCACTAAAAATATTACCCTCGAAGAGCAGGAATAAAAAAGAGGAAGCGAATGATTTCGCTTCCTCTTTTTTATTTAACCAATCTTTCTTATTTAACTACTTTCAGTTTCCCCTGCATTACGGTATGGTGACCGGGATAAGTACACACAAACGTGTATTCTCCCGGCTGAGTGGGTGCGGTAAAGTAGAGCGTTTCCGAAGATTCGGGCTGTAATAAATTGGTGTGAAACAGCACTTTCGGCGAAGCAGGCACGTACTGTAAGTCCGGACCTTTCAATCCTAAGTTAATAGCCTTCATTCCAATTTCATCCACGGCTCCGGGAGCTACGATTACGCAATTGTGCGTCATGTCATCGTTGTTATTGAAGATGAATTTGATCTTCGCTCCAGCCTGTACCTGTACTTCCGAGATATCAAACTTCAGTCCAGGTTTGGTTCCCACGGTGATCACCTGATCGGGAGCCGACCAGCTGGCCGGCATTTCCGTTACCCGCTTGGCTGAGCTGGCTTTTGAGGCCATTTTTCCGGGCTTAGTAGTTTCTGCTTTGGCTTCGGCCATTTCGTGATGATGGGCAGCGGCCGTAGCCTTGAAAGGCGTAAACTGAGAAGCCGTTACCAGATCCCCCTTCGCAACCGCATTCAGTGTATAGTAACCCACCGGATGCAGAACTGATTCCTGATCAGCCGATTTTACACCTTCAGGTTTGATTTCATAGATGTAATGTTTACGGAAAGCTCCATCCAGTACCACCCGGGCCGAAAGTCCATCTTTTGCTACCTGAATGCCTTTGATTTTACTTTCCTCGGCGTTAATAATGGGGCTTCCGTATAAGTGATGATACTTATAGGTAAAGCTCGAAATCTTGTAATTAGCTGGATTAGCTGCCGTTTCAGGATCAACAGGTTTGGTAAAAACGATCTCAAAACCATCGGGTTTGGAGTGAATTTCCTGCATTTCAAAAGGCGTCTTTCCCGACCAGATTAACCGCTGAATCGCATACGGAGCTTTACCCGTAGAAGACCATCCGCGGCTGGTCATACCGCCAATTAACGAACCATCGTGGCCCCATTGCAGACGTAATAATCCCGAAGCCCAGCCTTCACGGAATGGGAAACAGGCTCCCTGGTACTCTCCGTCCACTTTTTCCAGATACATCCGCATGACTTTGGAATGTCCCTGATCACCGACAAAGTATTGGCCTTTGAAATGCGGGCCGAGGTTCCCTTTGGTATCTTCAATGATATCGGAGGTAGAGATGCCCATTAATACGTGCGGAAACCACACGGCTGGATACTGATAATGCGGGATTTTCTCACCCGCCGTTGCTACGGGTTCGCCCGTGTCGGGCAATTCTTCCTTGGTTAATTTCAATGGGGACGCGGGATCATTCGTCCATTTCAGACTTTCGCCGTGACCATTGAAACTGCCTTTTTTCAATTGAGAAACCTTTCCTGAAGCTACCCAATCGCCCTGATTTTCCGAATAAAACAGATCTCCCGCAGAGTTGTACATGTAACTCGAAGGTGAGCGTAATCCGGCTGAAATGGGTTCGATTTTTCCATCAGGAGAAACTTTCACCAGCCAGCCCCGCCATTTGGTAAGGCTTGCCCCGTATCCTACCCAACCGACATTGAGCGTCACGAGCATGTCGCCATTGGGATCAAAAAGAGGTCCGTAGCTGTATTCGTGGTAATTGCCGACGATGGGTAACTGCGTCACGGCTTCGTAACGATCCGCCCGTCCGTCACCGTCTTCGTCAGTAATCTTGGTTAATTCCCCGCGGTTGGAGGTATAAAAAGAACCATTGCGGTAGGTTAATCCCAGGGGTTCGTGCAAACCCTGAGCGAAGCGTTTAAAGTAGGGAACGGTTCCCTGCTGCTGATAGGGGTTTTCAATCAGCCAGATTTCACCTCGTCGCGTACAAACGGCCAGACGGCCATCGGGTAATACCGTCATTCCGCCCACTTCCAGAATAGCATCCTGCGGAATGGGTAAGGTTCGTAACTGGTAATAATCACTTTCGGTAGCTGGCGTTTGAGCCCGTAAGCCCGGTGATGCCAGTAGTAATGCTATGGTTAATGATCGAAAAATTTTCTTCATAATCTTGTTTGATAGCGGTAAACCTGCGGGATTGTTTGCTCTGAATTAGAAGGACTACCAAATAACATCGTAGCTCACGGAAGGGCTGTTGGCTACTCGCAACTCCTGTCCACCATTATTGGCTACCACCTGAGCTTTAGCGGAGGTTTGCACGTAATACTGGCCATCTACGAGGTATAAACCTTTTTGTAAAGAAGTAATGGTTTTACCCTTTGCCAGCCGGTATTCGAGGTTAGTGCCGTTTTTCAGCGAAACCGTCCGGCTTAAACCCCGACCATTTTCATAAGGCAGGATAGAATCCATGAATTCACTGCCTGATAACTGATACCGGAAGGTAGGGTGCCCCAGATTGTCCAGCAGATATCCTTTATAGGTAATGCCAGCCGTGGAATCAGGCGTGGTTGAACCCGTTACACCGATAGGAGCCGTTCCCCAGAGGGCTAATACAGCTGCTCCCATGGCTTCGCCAGTTTGAGCTTCACCGCGTTCGTGCCAGGCATCGCTCATATTTACAAAATCACCCCGCCAGCTGGTTAATACCGTTGCCTGATCTAGATCGTAGCTGTAATGCACACCTTGTGGATCTCCGATGTGTAAAACGCGTAACTTTTTATGGCCATCTCCTTCATTATAACCCGGCTGATAAACAAATGACCGAATCTGTTCCACCTGATCTTTAGGTGTCACGGCAATCACTGGAACCGGATCAGTATCAGGCACGGAGCCAAAGCCGTGTAACTCCTGACGGTGAGCTCCTTTGCGTTGCACGTATAAGCCCATTACCTTGGGTAACCAGGACATCGTTTTTGCGTGCAACAGCGTAAATTTATGTTCGCCCGCAGTTAAGGACACCGCAACCGTGCGAGGTTTATCAAAGGAAAGCATTCCCTCAAAAACAGTTTTTCCATCAATGAGTAACTGACCCATTTCCATCCATTGCAGGATGAATTCGTACTGATCCGTTTCGGGAATTTGTAGGGTTCCGTTAAAAACAAGTAGAAAATCCGATTTGCCATCAGCCAGCTTACTACTGAGCCTTTCAACCGTTCCGGTACGTACGGGCTTGGCTTTTAGGGTATCCAGTTTCGGAATTTTATTAAACTTGCCCGTATAGAAAGCATACTGCACGGGACCCGCCATTACAGGAGCCTTATCCAGCGTTTCAATGGCGATATTACGGAACGCTACTGCTCCGTGATCTCCCTGGAATACCAGTGGTCCTTTTGCCTTCTCTTCGGCAAAAAGAGACCCGCGAGTAGGTCCGGATAATTGAATATTTTCGTGGATGATTGTGCCGTTTAAAACCACCTTTACAAAACGGGCATTCGCTATTTTTTTTCCTGAAGCATCGAATTTGGGAGCTTCAAATTCTACGTCCAGATGCTGCCATAGTCCGGGAGCTTTTGCCGCATTTTGACGGGGAGCATGCCCTTCATATCCTTGCGGCGTACGATTCTCATCCCAGCGTTCGTAGATACCTCCGCAATCGGAAGGCTTGGGTTTCTGTACTCCCCAGCTGTCATACAACTGAATTTCGTATCGCCCCATCAGATAGATACCCGAATTGGAACCCTGGGGAAGCATAAAATCAAGCGATACTTTTACATCGCCGTGTTCGAGTTGGGTAACCAGCTGATCGGCAGCTCCGGCCTGTTTTCCTGGCATAGCAACCAACACTCCCGTTCCCTTTTGGGTTTTCAGGGATGCTTCCCGGGGCGAACCACTGACGTTCCCAGCGATAGTCCAGGTTTTAGACGGGTTTTTAAAAGCTGATACGTCGGTTAGGGGCAAGGTCGTTTGTGCGGATACACTTGCCCAGCCCAGACTTAACCCCAGCAACCATTGCAGTGTTGTTTTAGGTTTTGTTAGAGGTGCCATTATACTTGTTTTATATCTATTCTTACAGCAAGAGTACAAAGTAAGCCTCTCATACTCAATAAACCATAAATTAATTGTCACTTAAACACTAAAACACCTCAGCCGTAGTGGACTGAGGTGTTTGTAAATTAAATTTTTTTTATCCGAAGAGCATTAATAGTGATTCATCAAATACTAATACTCTTCCGTTTCTACCAGAAAATGGTGTAGAGAATCCCTACCAAAACTAAGATTAGCCCTGCACCCACGGCAAAGGTTGGATTCACCTTGAACATAGATGCGTCCACTTCCAGACCTTTATTACTTGGTTTTTGCAAGCCTAAAACGATCATTACTGCTACGCAAATCAGGAAGACAAAGCCCATGGTATCCAGGAATGGGATCACGTACTTGCCATCAGCACCCTGTACGGCAAATCCGCTTGAAGCCAGGAATTCAAGATTAACTAAATCAGGTAACTGATACTTGAAGAACAGTGACAGCAGGAATCCCCCTACAATGGCGAATAAAGCTCCAGCTGAGTTGGTTTTTTTCCAGAAAAAGCCCAGGATGAAAGCCGCAAAAACGCCTGGCGACACCAGACCCGTCATTTCCTGAATAAACTGGAATCCCCCTTTTTTATCAATTCCCATGTAAGGAGAAATGAAAATGGCCATGATCATGGATACTACAATCGTGATCCGTCCGACATTTACCAGTTTTTGCTCGGAAGCTTCCGGAGCGATGTATTTACGATAAATATCCAGAGTAAAGATCGTTGAGATTGAGTTGGCCTTACCTGCCAGCGAAGCTACAACCGCCGCCGTTAATGCCGCGAAAGACAAGCCTTTCAGACCCGTTGGTAACAGGTTCAATAACACTGGATACGCATGATCTTTGTTGACCTCACCCGTAGCATCAAGCATTTCCTGCTGGAATAAGCCCTGTTGATACAGCGTATAGGCGGCAATCCCGGGTAATACCACGATTAATGGCATTAAGAGTTTTAGGAATGCGGCAAAAAGAATCCCTTCGCGAGCCGTTTTCAAATCGGCACCCAATGCCCGCTGGGTAATGTACTGGTTACAACCCCAGTAGTTGAGGTTTACAATCCACATCCCACCAAATAATACGGTCAGACCGGGTAATGAGGCATAATGAGGGTGATTTTTCGGGAAAATCATGTGGAAGTGATCCGCTGATTTGGTTAACATCAAATCAAAACCTTGTAATAACCCTTGCGTTCCGTTTTCCGTAGAGACTAAGTTAATGGCCAGGTAAGTCGTTGCTAAGCCCCCCATTATCAGGAAGAAAACCTGAATAACGTCGGTAAAACCAATTACCTTCATCCCACCAATAGTAATGATGATGGCAAAAACGGCCAGCCCAAACATACAGGCCGTGAAATTCAGTCCAGAGATCGTAGAAACCGCTAATGCTCCCAAAAAGAGAATTGATGTCAGGTTAACCAGCACGTAAAGGAACAGCCAGAAAATGGCCATAATCATCGAAACTGTGTTGTTATACCGTTGAGTCAAAAACTGGGGCATCGTAAAGATGCGGTTCTTGAGATAAATCGGCATGAAGAAGACTGCTACCACAATCAGCGTGGCCGCCGCCATCCATTCGTACGTGGCAATGGCCAGACCCATCGCAAAACCATCACCCGAAGCACCAATAAACTGTTCGGCAGAAATATTTGAGGCAATCAGGGAAGAACCAATGGCCCACCAGGTTAAGGAACCTTCTGCTAAAAAGAAATCCGTTGTCGACATGGTAGCCGACTGCTTCTTTTTATAGATGTAATAACCATAACCGGCAACAATGAGGAAATAGACCAGGAAGACTATGTAATCAAGCGTATCTAGCTGTTTAGCTGGCATTAGTTGTAAGTTTAGAAGAACTCCTAACACAAAAATTCTGCGAAAAATAAGTGTTTTCCGTTTATATCCGTCAATAGTAATATGCTTTTCGCGGAATAATCAAATTAATAGTAGACATTACCAGTATTTACCTCTGTTTTGTGCTAAATAGCTTTGGTACAAACACTAGCCCATGGGCTTCTGAACTCTAGGATCTACCCATAGGATAGCTCCCTACGTTCAGGTATATTTCTGCTGAATCTAATGCTTTCCACTATGGACTTTCTATCACTATTCTGGATTGGTTTACTAGGGGTCGCCGCGGGTTTTGGCATCGCCTTCGTTCTTGGAAAATCGCGTCGAAGTCAGGATAAAATGCTTCGTTCGGAATCGGCTGTTTTACTGGAGCGGATTGAAAAGGTTTTTAAAATTGTGCTGGCGGAAGGCCACTTTTCCGAAATTCATGACTACAACGACCGCAGAGATTTATTCATGGGTTTAAAAGCAGGCTCCAAAAAAGCACTGATCGTTACGCGGGCAAAGGTGCTGGTCGGTTATGACTTCATGAAAGTACGTATGCACTGGGTAGAAGGCCAGCGTCACATCCGGGTTGAATTACTACCGGAGCCAGAAATCTTAAGTATCGACTCGGACTATACCATTTATGATATTGATCAGGGCATGTTCAATCGCTTCAATAAAGATGAGTATACCAAGCTTTTTTCGGATGCCAAGCAGGTTATTCATAACAAGGCCGTAGCCTCGGAGTTACCTGCCGTAGCCGAAAAACAGGTGAAGCTATTACTAAGCCAGCTTGCCATTACTTCGGGTTGGACCTTTGAATTTACAGGGCCAGATCCCATTTCGGCCTCTGTAGAATTAGCATTAAAAAAGCCACTCTGAAACAGAACGGCTTTTTCATTAACCACTTGTTACGCAATGATTCAGATGAAACCACTGGTGAGCAGAACAATTAAGAATACGTATTAGGCTATCCTGGCAGTTATCGCAAAAGAAATTGGGGTATATTTCTCCAGTTGTTTCATCTGTGCATTATCCAAACAAAAATGAGGCATTGTTCCGACCGGAAAAATGATTTTTATCATTGCTGATTTTAAAATATCCCTACGCTTTCATTAGGTTTGCGACGTAATCATCCTCATTAAAAGCACTAGTAATAGAAATGAAAAACGCCAGCCTGAGACAGACTGGCGTTTTTGTTTACTTGTATCGTTAACTAAACGAGTTGCCCGGAAGAGCTTTGTGCGTTTATCTTCGAGACCAGAAGACAACGCATCAGCACAACCTTAAGAAATGCTTTACAAAGGTCACGCTCTATGCTTAGTTGTAAAATGCTTATTACCAGAATCTTTACTGACTTTTATCATTGATATTTTCTTTCGTAAGCTGGGTAATAAACTCTATTAGTAATCGAACTCCGTAAGCGGTACCCGCCCGCTGGGTAGCCAGATCCGTATCTCCATACGCGGTTCCAGCAATATCCAAATGAGCCCAGGCAGGGTGATTTTCCACGAATACCTCCAAAAATTTGGCGGCAGCAATGGCTTGTGAATGAGGTAGCCCCGAAAAGTTACGTACATCCGCAATGTCTGATTTGAGGTGATCGGCGTATTCTTCCCACATGGGTAACCGCCAGAGCTTTTCACCCGTACGTTCCCCCGCTCGTTTGAGTTTTTTACCCAATTCATTATTCGTGGTAAATAATCCGGCGGCGTGATATCCCAACGTTCGGATGATACTTCCCGTTAAGGTGGCCAGATCAATTAATACATCGGGCTGAAAGTTTTTAACCAGATACGATAGTCCATCCGCCAGAATCAACCGTCCTTCGGCATCGGTGTCGGTTACTTCGATAGTTTTGCCCGCGTACGATTGAATGACATCGCCGGGTTTCATGCTTTCCCCATCTACACTATTTTCAGTTGTGGGCACAATGCCAATTACATGAACGGGTAATTTGAGTTTTGCCGCGACTTCTATCGCCCCCAGTACCGCCGCCGCTCCGCCCATGTCTGACTTCATCAGGTGCATATTTTCAGAGGGTTTAATGGAAATACCGCCGGTATCAAAGGTGACTCCTTTTCCCACCAGACCTACTTTCCTGGTAGCTCCCTCCCCCTTATATTCCATGACGATAAACTCCGGCTCGCTCTTGCTTCCCTGCCCCACGGCCAGCAAAGCAGACAAACCCTGAGACTGACATTCGCCGGAATCAAAAACCCGAACTTTATAGCCGTACTTTTCGCCGGAATGCATCGCCCAGCTCGCTAGCGTTTGTGGCGTTTTAAAGTTAGACGGAGCATTGAGTAAGGTAAACAATCGAAGTTGCGTATCGGCCATTTTCTGTCCCTTTTCGATAAGCTCAGAATTAGAGTCACTAGCGAGTAACTCAACCGTTCCATTTTCAAAAAATGGTATGGCAGCCCTGGCTTCGGACTTATATAGCCCAAAATCATACGTTCCCAGTATGAAGCCATTGACTACAAATTCCGTCCAGTGTTCAGGTAAGTTTTGCAGCGAAACGCCTACGCTCGAACCTACCTTTGCCTTGTGTTTGAAAACCAACGTCCGAAAGGCCTTGATGATCTGCTGGGAGTCAGGTTCCGAACCCAACCCAAGCACGTAAATCCGCTTCTCCGCTGAAAAGAAGAGTGTTATTTCTGCCTTTTCCGCTTTAACTTCCGTGGTCAGAATGGAAACCGGCAGCGACGTTTGTTCAGCGATAAACGTCAGTTGAGTAGCCAGATTTTCTTTGTGTACCGGGTAAATTATGGTTTGCGTATCCGCAGAAAATTGGGAAACCGTTAGAAAATTCATTTTCAAAATCGTTTACAGTTTCGTTAGTTTTGATGTCAATTAAAACTAAGGTACACCAATTTTGTGAAGCTCATTCGGAGTCTGATTGACAAAAAATCTGTTTCACTCGAACGCCTCATCTATTTTACACGCCATCATGACCTACGAAGCTTTTCAGCAAAGTCTTTCACTCGACACGCCGCCTGCTGGTTGTTCACCTTTATTAGAAGCCTTATGGCACGATGGAAAAGAGGATTGGGAATCGGCTCATGAAATTGCCCAATCTGCCGAAGGAACAAAGGAGTATGACCGAATCCACGCTTATTTACACCGAAAAGAAGGCGATCAGTGGAATGCGGGCTATTGGTATCGTCGAGCTGGGGCTACCATGCCTTCTGTTAGTTTAGCTGAAGAATGGGAAAGTCTGGTGCGTCATCACCTCGAAATATCCTGACTTGCTGACCCCTTTGCTACCTGATGTGAATTTTTCAGAATTTGACTGTTGGCTGCCTTCGCAATCCCGAAAGTACATTAACTTTGTTTAGAGATTATCTCCACATCGTACCTGGTATCCTATAAGACAGTCTTCGCTTTTGAAAATTTGTAGATTTATTGATACGCGTGCACGCTTCGCTTTCGTGTATGCTTGTGTAGGGTAAAGTAACATGTCTGATACGATTAAGGCTTCCAATTTCGACGCACTGCGAACCGCCTTTGAGGGTGAGTTGTACTATACAAATTCGACGGAGCACGAAGCACAACGAATTCTGTATGCTACGGATGCCTCCGTTTACCGTGAAAAACCATTAGCCGTTGCTATTCCCAAATCCGTGGTGGATTTGAAAAATCTGCTGGCTTTTGCCCGTAACCACCGGATTACGCTGATTCCGCGAACGGCAGGAACTTCCCTGGCTGGTCAGGTCGTTGGCTCGGGCGTGATCGTGGATTTATCCAAATACTTCACAGAGATTCTGGAGATTAACGCAGAGGCTCACTGGGTACGTGTACAACCCGGCGTTATTCGGGATGACCTGAATAAAGCTCTGGCTCCCTACGGTCTCATGTTTGGTCCTGAAACCTCCACGGCAAACCGGGCCATGATTGGTGGCATGGTAGGAAATAACTCCTGCGGCCTGCATAGCATGGTTTGGGGAAGCACCCGCGACCATCTGTTGTCAGCAAAGGTCTTACTGGCCGACAGTTCTGAAGTAGAGTTTAAAGCTCTTTCCCCCTGGCGTTATGATTTAAAACGGGAAGCTAACGAAGGTTCACTGGAAACGTCTATCTACCAAGGACTTCATTCCCTTCTGGCCGATCCTGCCAATCAACAGCAGATCAGAGACCGCTTTCCGAAGAAATCCCTTACCCGCCGCAATACCGGGTACGCTCTTGACTCACTACTCGATAAAGAGCCTTTTACGACCGGAGGACCTGATTTCAATTTATGCCATTTACTGGCTGGCTCTGAAGGTACCCTGGCTTTAGCTACCGAATTAAAGCTGAATCTATTACCACTGCCTCCCAGCGAAGTAGCCGTAGTTTGTGTGCATTGCCAATCCATTCAGGAATCGCTTCAGGCCAACCTGGTGGCCTTGCAACACAAACCGATGTCATCGGAACTGGTAGATAAATACATTCTGGATTTCACAAAGGATAATCCAGAGCAAAGTAAAAACCGCTTTTTTATCGAAGGCGATCCCGCTGCCATCCTGATGGTGGAATTTATGGCGGAAACCCCTTTCGTACTTGAGCAACAGGTAAACCAGTTGGTTGCCAGTCTGAAAGATCAGCAAATTGGGTATGCGTTTCCGGCGATTTACGGAGAAAAAACCCAGCAGGTGTGGGAGGTTCGGAAAGGTGGCCTAGGCCTGATTAGAAATCTTCCTGGTGACACCCAGCCGGTTAACTTAATTGAAGACTGTGCGGTAGCTCCCGAGGAATTACCCAGCTACATTGCCGAACTCGAAGAAATGCTTCGTCGGCATGACATCCACGCCAGTTATTACGCCCACGCTGGAGCCGGAGAACTGCACGTGGAACCCATGATTAACCTTAAAACATCCCAGGGTCAGGAATTATTCCGGCAGGTTCTGGCTGAAACCGTTGAGCTGGTGAAGAAATACCGGGGCTCACTTTCAGGTGAACACGGTGATGGAAGGTTACGGGGTGAATTTATTCCCCAAATGATGGGCTCGGAAGTGTATAACCTCTTTCGGGAAGTCAAACAGCTTTTTGACCCTCAGGGCATTTTCAACGCGGGCAAGATTGTCGATACACCACCGATGAACAAGTTTCTTCGGTATGAAGCCGACAAACCCGTTCGAAAAATTAATACGTATTTCGATTTTAGTAAGCAGGAAAATATTCTTCGCTTAACTGAAAAATGTTCCGGATCCGGGGATTGCCGCAAAACAGAACTCAGCGGAGGAACCATGTGCCCCAGCTTCATGGCTACCCGGAGCGAACATGACACTACGCGGGCACGAGCGAATATCCTGCGGGAGTTTCTTACCACTTCAACGAAGAAAAATCCATTCGACCATCCTGAAATTAAGGATGTGATGGACTTATGCTTGAGTTGTAAAGCCTGTAAATCCGAATGCCCCAGCAGCGTGGATGTCGCTAAATTGAAAGCCGAATTTCAACAGCATTATTACGATACGCACGGCATTCCGTTCCGATCCAAGATGATTGGCAACTTTACCCGTCTTTCCCGCATGGGCAGCCGGATGCCGCGTATTTACAACTGGGCGATGACCAGCAAAATCCCTTCTTTAGTACTTAAAAAAGTAATGGGATTTGCACCCGAGCGTTCTATGCCGCTCATTGCCCGCCAGACGTTACGCCAGTGGTTTGCTGAACATGAGTTTCGGCTTAACTCAACAGGCCGGGTTAAATTCAAGCGGATTCTTTTCTTCTGTGATGAGTTTACCAATTACAATGACGTTGAAGTAGGTAAAAAGGCTATTCTACTACTGAGTGGCCTGGGTTATAAGGTAGAAATTCCTTACCACGTTGAATCAGGCCGGACTTATTTATCCAAAGGGATGGTCAAAGAAGCCCGTAAGATTGCCATTAAGAATGTGGAGCTGTTAACGGAAGCCATTAAGGAAGGCCCCCCGATTATCGGACTCGAGCCTTCGGCCATTTTGACACTTCGTGATGAATATTTGGAACTAGTCCCTGCCGCCATGAAGGATCAGGCAAAAATGATAGCAGAACGAGCCTTCATTTTTGATGAATTTCTGGCCCAGGAAATTGATAAGAAAAACGTTAAATCTGACCAGTTTACCTATGAAAAACGACTCATCAAGTTACACGGGCACTGTCATCAGAAAGCTTTATCCAGCCTAACCCATACCAAGAAAATACTCTCATTACCAAGCCAGTACGAAGTTCATCTGATTCCTTCAGGGTGCTGCGGAATGGCCGGTAGTTTTGGGTATGAAGCCAAGCATTACGAGGTTTCAATGCAGATTGGGGAACTGGTATTATTTCCAGCTGTTCGCAAACAGCCCGAAGAGGTAACTATTGCCGCTCCGGGTACGAGCTGTCGGCATCAGATTAAAGATGGAACGGGAAGAATAGCCCTGCATCCCGCCGAAATTCTTTGGGATGCTTTCATTAGTAATGAATACAAGTAACCTGTTCATAGTCCCTTAACTCATTCTTAAACAGATCATTACAGTTTATTATCAATTTATCTTTAATTATTTCAAAACATTACTTCCTACGTAGAGTTTTACGACTATCCTGATAAGTAGCTAGTAATACTCCAGATACTGTTTCCCGTCCTTTCCCGCCAAGAAGGAGTTCCTCCGAATGCTTGCCAGCAATTTGCTGGCAGCATCAAGGTACTTTAAAATTGCCCGATTTCCCTTTCAAAACACTTATTTGACAAACTGTCCTTCTGTCAAGTCGTTCATGAAAATAATTGCTGTTGGCAACGTTTTTTAGCGGATATTTGGCCTGAACTTCCCGGCTCGTCCATGACCGAACTACTTATCTTATTACTCCTGATTATCGTTAATGGTATTTTTTCAATGGCTGAAATTGCTTTGGTTTCTGCCCGAAAAATACGCCTTAAAAATGACGCCGAACGAGGCGACAAACGAGCACGGCAAGCTCTTCAGTTAGCGGAAGCTCCTGATACCTTTTTATCAACCGTACAAATTGGGATTACCCTTATTGGTATTTTGACGGGTATTTATTCAGGCGAGAAGCTGGAAGGAAACCTTACCGAGTGGCTTCGTCAGTTTGCAGTCATTGCTCCCTATGCAAATACGATTTCCAGAGTTCTGTTGCTGGTATTAATTACGTACGTTACCTTGGTTATTGGTGAACTGGTTCCTAAACGCATTGGCTTAACCCGTTCGGAAAGTATTTCCAAGACTTTGGCATTACCCATGTCAGTTCTATCCCGGATCACGTACCCTTTCATCTGGTTACTTTCTATTTCTACTAACCTGATTGTGAAAGTTCTGGGTATTCGCCGGGGCGATGATAGTATGGTGACCGAAGAAGAAATCAAGGCCATTGTCAATGAAGGACTTGAGCAGGGAACTATTGATGTAATTGAGCAGGAAATTGTTGAAAACGTTTTCAATGTCAGTGATCGTCATATTGTTTCGCTGATGACTCACCGCAGTGACCTGGCCTGGATTGATATTAATGATTCGGTTGAACAGTTACATCAGAAAATTGAACTGGAACGCCATTCCGTTTATCCGGTGGGTGACAAATCACTGGATAGAATGATTGGTGTTATTACGGTGAAAGATTTATATCTGGCCTCGCCCGGAACACCTCTGAAAAGTCTGATTCATAAGCCGGTATTTTTACCAGAAAATATTTCTGCTTACCAGGTTCTTGATGAGTTCAGAAAATCCAAAGTTCATCACGGCTTTATTGTGGATGAATATGGCGTGTTGCAGGGAATGGTAACCGTTAACGATATCTTCGAAGCCATCGTTGGGCACATGCCTGATGCCGAGGTAATTGATTTTACCTTCATCAAACGCGATGACGGTTCTTTCCTGGTGGAAGCTCAAATGCCCTTCATTGATTTTCTCTCCCGAATGGGTCGCCGGGATATACGCGACTTTTTAGAAGAAGATTATTCGACCGTGGCGGGTTTCATTCTGCACCACCTACGTCGAATTCCGATAGAAGGTGAACATTTCCGCTGGAGTAACTTTATGTTTGAAGTCATTGACATGGATGGCCAGCGAATTGATAAAGTTTTAGTTTCAGAACTACCCGAAGACGAAGACTAATAAAAAACGGGGCTGCTCCAGTGAACGGCCCCGTTTTTTATTAGTCTATTCGTATTAATTGTTAATTGCTAGCCATTTCCTGTTTAGCAAGGAACACTTCCAGAGACATGCCATCACCATTAAATCCAAAACACGGATACGTATTTTCTCCATTCGTAAATAGACGAGCCTGTAAATATTTCTTAGTGGGGTAATACGATTGTAATTCTGCTAAACGCTCTTGTGAATCAACAATTCCAAACCACAAATTGCCGTCAAAGAAAAAGGCATTTGAAGGCTTGATAGCTGGGTTTAAAGAATTTGAACTTTTCATAACTACTAGGGCTATAGATTGTAAATAATTCATGACTTATAACTTATTAGCTACTGTTAAAGGATAACTCTAGGAGGAAACAGTACGCAAATCACCGGCTTTTAAAAAATTCAGTGAAGCATTTTACACGAATCTTAGCTTTTACCCGATGAGTTGTAGAAAATAGCCGATGTTTAGCAAACATATAGCCTAGTGGTTAAGTATAGATTAACTACTAATGAGTAGGTTTATCTTGAACAGGAGCTGCCGCATGGAGCTCATTATGGATTTTTAGAGTATATCCTTCCAATATTTTTAGTACTTTTTCCCTATTTACATCCCTAACAATCAGTCCAATATGATACTTTTCATTCATCTTCCAATATAATTCAGGACGCTCGTAACCAGTCATATCAGGCCAGTCCTGATTAATCAACGAAATGACAATGCCTGAATAGCTGGGCTTAATTTCTGGTAAAGTGTAAATCAGTCCGCGAGCTTCTGCTGTTTCCAGACGAGCCCATTCCCGCCATAGATTGATGCCACTGGCCGCCTCTACCATTTCCGCTAAGTACGCTCCTCCTACCCTTGAAGCGGTTTCTAAAAAATAAAATTCGCCGTCTTCATGGCAATGAATAAACTCACTGTGGCTGGCGGAGTATTCCAGTCCGAATGCTTTTAATAATTGCTCATTGAAAGCCAATAAAGCTCTGGATTCGGGCGACTCAAAAGGCACCGTCACAGACCGGAATATACCTCCACCGTGGGCTACTTCCAGGGGCGTGTTGAGATACTCACTGGCCCAGTTAAAAATTACATCTCCTTTATAAGTCAGAGCATCAACATGGTAAACAGTGCCGGGTTTAAACTGTTCCGCCAGGTATTCATGCCGCTTATCTCCCAGCTGGTGTACCACTTCCCATAACTCGTGACGGTTGTTTACTTTTCTAATTCCGGAAGTAGAAGCTTCCCCCCGGGGCTTGATTACTACTGGATACGTTACCGAATCGGCGAAAGCCGTTACCTCCACATCATTAAATAAAGCCGTAAAAGCTGGAACCCTTAGCCCTGCTTCTGCCGCTTTCATTCGCATGGCCAGTTTATCACGAAAGTAGCGGGCTGTGGTTTGCCCCATACCCGGAATCCGAAATGTTTCCCGCAAGTACGCTCCTTTCTCTACGTCAAAATCATCCAGAGCTACAATACGATCAATCTTCTTGCTCCGCATGGTGTAGGCAAGACCTTTACTGACATTTTCCAGATCCAAGGATCCACTTTCCGGCGTTTCTATGAAGAAAATTTCATCGAGACACTCCCGCACCCAGGGTTTGTGTTCCAGTTTTTTTTCAGTTAGCAAATAGACCTGATTACCCGCTTCTTTACAGGATTTCAGGAATTCATTCCCTTTAAAATAGGTAGCAATGCACAGAAAGGAAAGAGACATGGATAACTGGTTTTGGTGTAACAGTTTCTTAAGATAAAACTTCACAGCGAGATATGCTTTTCAAATGATAAAACAATTCGTCTACGCCGTTGGCAATCTATTACTTTTGCGGAATGGATTCCAGCCGCAGTATTTATAGTTTTCAATTCTGGTTACTCTGTGCCAGTAACTTCCTCTTCACCGCCAGCTTTAACATGATGATTCCAGAGCTACCGGGGTATTTATCAGCCCTGGGTGGACGGGAATACGTCGGACTCGTCATTAGTCTTTTCACATTAACCGCTGGTATATCCCGACCCTTTTCCGGAAAACTTACCGACACGGTAGGCCGCGTACCCATTATGGCTTTTGGCTCGCTGGTTTGTTTTGTTTGTGGATTGCTCTATCCGTTTATGAGCAGTGTGTATGCTTTCTTATTACTCCGTCTTTTTCACGGATTTTCAACGGGATTTAAGCCTACGGCAACCTCAGCTTATGTTGCTGACGTCATGCCCGAAGACCGACGGGGCGAAGCTCTAAGTATGCTGGGTATCTCGGCCAGTGTTGGCATGTCCTCGGGTCCGCCGCTGGGCAGTTGGTTAACGGCTGCCTTTTCCATCGACACGATGTTTTATGTTTCTTCGCTATTTGCCTTTTTATCCATTGGTATCCTGGCAAATCTGAAGGAAACGCTCGAACGTCGTCAGCCGTTTTCACCCCGCTTGTTACTCATCAAAAAACACGAAATTTTTGACCCTAAAGTACTGGCCCCTGCCCTGGTGACTTTATTAGTAAGTTATGCAACAGGGTTAATATTGACCATTGGCCCGGACTTATCTTTATCCGTAGGTATCTATAATAAAGGTTTGTTTTTTATGACCTATACCATTTCGTCCCTGTTAATTCGATTAGTAGCGGGTAAAGCTTCGGATCGGTACGGGCGAGTAGCGGTATTAAGAATATCGGTATTAATTCAGGTAGCCGCGATGGCTGGGCTGGCCTTTGCCTCTAATATCTATATGGTATTAGCCATGGCCATTCTCTTCGGCATTCCCTGGGGACTTAATATTCCCGCCCTGCAAGCCTGGACTGTCGACTTGTCCAATCCCTTGTATCGCGGTCGGGCTGTTGCTACTACTTACATTGCCCTGGAGTTGGGTATTGGTATTGGGGCCTTAACGTCGGGTTGGCTGCATAATAACCTGCGGGATAGTTACTTTGTAAACTTCCTGATTGCTGCCGTTATTACCTTCGGAGCCTGGGTGTATATGGCTCTTCGAAAATCCCCGGCCTTACAACGTTAAAGGCTAGCCGGAACTATCGTACTTTAAAATCGTAACTAAACTCTCATGACTTTCGAGGAATATCTTACCCAGAAAAAAATAAACGCTCAGGCCTTCCAACAAGCAGAACCTGAGCGTTTTAAAGAATGGAGACAATTATTTGATCAAATCCATCCTGATAGTTTTACGGCTCAAAAGAAATTTCTAATCAATCCTCTTCGCCGCAGATACAGCCTTACTGTGGCTTAATGGGTTCTTCCCGGTCTTCATAGGGCATACGGTCGGAATTGAGTTTAACCATTTCCGTATTTTTCCGCATCCTCATGTTAATCAGTTCAACAATCAGTGAGAAAGCCATCGCTACGTAGAGGTAAGCCTTATTGACCTCCTGATGGAAGGATTCGGCCACAAGCATGATACCAATGGCAATCAGAAACGATAACGCCAGTATCTGAAGCGTTGGGTTTCGGTTGATAAAGTCAGCAATAACTCCCGAGAAGGCTAGCATCACTCCCATGGAGAGCACAACGGCCATTACCATAATCCAGACATCTTCAACCAGTCCAACGGCAGTTAAAATACTGTCGATTGAAAAGACTGCATCTACCAGTACAATCTGCACAATGATTGCACTCAGGCTTGAATACTTGGGTGCAACACCACTGGCTTCATTCGAAGAAGCCTCGAGTTTGTGGTGAATTTCCAGGGTACTTTTCGCCACCAGAAATAACCCTCCAGCCAGTAAAATCAAATCTTTCCAGCTAATGCCTACCAGCTCTTCCGAGTTGTGTTCGTGAAGGAACGGTATTTCGAATAATGGCGTCGTCAGGCGTAGCAGCGAGGTAATTCCAAAAAGCAATACAATCCGAAATACCATGGCTAGCAGTAACCCTATGGTTCGGGCCTGCTTTTGCTGAGCTTTTTCGAGCTTTCCTACGATGATGGAAATGAAAATAATATTATCCACCCCAAGGACTATTTCGAGGAACGAAAGGGTTAATAAGCTTATGAGTACTGAAGGATCGGCCAAATTGGGAAAGTCCATGATCTCTTGTAAGTAAAATTGATAGAATAAAAGCTTAAAATTGAATTAAAACTGCCGTTCCACAAGCCGGAATGGGATCGAAGGTTAATACGGGTTTGGAATGGATTTTTCATCAAATGTAACCTCAAACCAATCTTGAAAAAATATGGCACGCAGCTCTCGTTTTATTTCTCTCGCTATCGGAGTAAGCGTCGTTTGGGCCATTCGACAAATGGTTCGTCATAGTCGTCGCTTCGAAATTCAAAATAAAGTTTTCGTCATTACGGGAGGTTCACGAGGGTTAGGGCTGGTCCTGGCACGTCAATTGGCTCGTCAAAAGGCCAAATTGGTCCTGGTCGCCCGTGATCTGGACGAACTACGTCGGGCCGAAGAGTACATTGCTGATCTGGGAGCAGAAGTCATTACTATTGCCTGTGACATGACTAATCCAGAGGAGGTTGAGGAAATGATCGAGCAAACGCTTGATTACTATGGAAGAGTCGATGTACTGATTAATAACGCGGGAGTTATCCAGGTAGGGCCCGTCGATAATATGTCGCTTCAGGAATACGATGAGGCCATGGAAACTCACTTCTTCGGTCCCCTACACGCGATTCGGGCAGTATTACCTCATATGCAGGGCCGGCAGGAAGGCCGGATCGTTAATATCTCATCCATTGGTGGAAAGGTAGCCGTTCCTCATTTGTTACCTTATTCAGCCAGCAAGTTTGCATTAAGCGGCCTATCCAAAGGCCTGCGAGCCGAGTTACTCAATCAGGGCATTCATGTAACGACCGTATATCCTGGGCTGATGCGAACCGGAAGTCCACGAAATGCGATCATTAAGGGAAAACATCACAAGGAATACGCCTGGTTTAAAATTGCCGACTCCCTACCCGTATTAAGCGTAAGTGCTGAATACGCAGCTGAACAGATTATTGAGGGAGTGAAGCAGGGAAAAGCGGAATTAACCATTAGCTGGCCAGCTAAAGTGTTATCTTTTCTTGACCATCGCTTCCCCGAACTTACTACGGATATCTTCAGCCTCATGAATCGGTTATTACCTGATTCGGTTCCTGAAGCCATGAATCCTCGTAAACGGGGGTATGAAGTAGAATCTAAACTTACTTACAATGGTTTTTCCAAACCAACCAATGAGGCGGCGATTCAGAATAATGAAATCTAGTTGGTTTATTCTTTTGAATTACCTTAGTAGAGACGCCGATTTATCGCGTCTGGGTAGTTAAAATTGTTAATTACTGATTTTCTATTCTGCTAAACATCCCGAAAGTTTAAAACTTTCGGGATGTTTTATAATTGAAAAAGTTAACCAATCACTACTGGCCCATTTTGGTTAATGCTGGAAACGTAGATCTCACTGGCAATCTGCACACCGGCAAAAGCCCGCTGCATGGCTTCCCCTACCTTTTTGGCCGAATCCCGATCTTTACTCAAGGCAAACATTGATGGCCCCGCCCCTGAAATACTGCAACCCAGGGCTCCAGCTTCGATGGCGGCGGCTTTTACTTCATCAAAACCGGGAATTAAAATGGACCGAACGGGTTCGATGATCACGTCTACCAGACTGCGGGAAATCAAGCCGTAATCTCCTTTCATTAAGCCAGCTACTAATCCCGCCACATTACCCATTTGAGTAATGGTGTTTTTAAGAGACGTTTCCTTGCGAAGGATGTTACGGGCATCTTTGGTATTCACTTCAATCTGCGGGTGAACAATCGTCGCAAACAGTTCGGCTGGTGTATCTACTTTGATGACATCCAGCTTAGGTTCGTAGCTGCGAATGGCGATAAAACCACCTAGTAAACTCGGAGCGACGTTATCAGCATGGGGCGTACCGCTGGCAAAACGCTCCCCTTCCATGGCGAAAGGTAACAGATCGATTTGTTCCATCGGGCGGCCCATCAGCTCGTTTAAGGCAAAAACGCCCGCTACCGAACTAGCCGCCGAGGATCCTAACCCGCTTCCTAAGGGCATTTTCTTGCGTAATTCAATGCTGATACCCTGATTGGTATTAAGCTGTTTCATATACGCCAGCATTGAAATACAGGCCGTATTCTTTTCGGGATTGAGAGATAAACGTCCCTGGTCACCGTCAATTTTCAGAATCTCTAGACCGGGAGTAGCTTTCTTACGAAGAATGATTTCATCGCCGGGATTATCAACGGCAAAACCAAATATGTCAAATCCGCAAGCTACATTGGCTACGGTCGCCGGAGCGAAAACTTTGATGGATTCCATGAAAAAAATAGAACTAAAGGCCTTTTCTCGCGAAAGTCGCCTCAATGCATGAGGGTGAGAACTTCCGACAAATGTACAAAATGAGTTTGATGGATGCCGTCTAAAAAACGCTTATCCTTCATTTTAAAGAATCCTTAGAAGGTATTCAAAAGTTCCTTCTCATCTAAAGTGACCGGAATCACATCTACGCCCACTTTAATGGTATGCTTACCGCCACTGAAAAGAATTCCTTTAAGTGGAGAAACATCACCAAAATCCCGACCCCAGGCCGTAGTAATGTGTCGCTCCTGAGGTACCAGATCATTTGTTGGATCAAAATCACACCAGCCGATTCCGGGAGCGTAAACGGAAACCCAGGCATGAGTCGCATCTGAACCCTGCAACTTAACTTTCCCCGGCGGCGGTTGCGTTTCCAGATAACCACTGACATAACGAGCCGCAAAACCCAGACTCCGAAAACAGGCAATGGCCAGATGTGAAAAATCCTGACAAACGCCTTTTCGTTCATAAAACGTTGTTTTCAGCGGCGTGTGAATAGTTGTAAAGCCAGAAACGTATTTAAAGTCCGTATAGATTTTATGGCATAACTGTCGGGCACTTTGATAAAACGACTGGTTTTCACTGAAACACTCTGCCGCATACGCCTTGATTTCGTCATCCCACTGCACATAGGGACTTGGCAAGGTATATTCCATTACCTCATTTTTCACGGCTAACTTAGTCTGGATCTGACGTCTTACCTGCTCATTGGTCATGAACAAATCGGTAATCACCGTCGAACGGGTCTCCACCAGACTAGTGGCTAAAACGGTGAGCTGCTGGTGGGGTTTATGAATCGAGAAATGATGTAAAGTATTTCCAAAATAATCTCTTCGCTGATTGATTTCATCCGGCATAGGAGTAATAATGAGCGAAAAATTAGTAACCTTCTGTTTGCTAAAAGACTTGGGCATTACGCAGGCAATGCCGTGATAACTATTGACATTACCCGTGTACGTATACTGCGTCTTATGAATAAGTTTATAAATCATTATCTACATCCATTAAAGTATCCGTAATCGAGTGCTGGGTGAATGTATGGGTAAAATACAGGTTAGCGACAAAGTCTGAAACCGTACTCACACTTGTATAAATATCCGACAGCATCTGATCTAATTTCAGATAAGGTTTATCTTCTTCTTCAACTGTATTCAATTCCTTAATGTCTATCAATTGTAACTTAGTCGAAGCCTGTAATATGGCCTTTTGAGCCTGATTCAGGCGATCCGAATTTTGAGGAAGTTTGCCTACCGCCTCATTTAAGTTTTTTAGTAAATAAGCTAGTGAAGTAGGTACGCACTGATCTAATAAAAGCATGTCCAGTACATACTGCATTTCAAAATTAGACTTATACGCCAGTCGGTAAGTAACTAGTGCGAAATGGCTCATTAAAGCCGCTTCCATTAATTCACTCTCAATGAACTGCTCTGTTTTGTTACTGAAAATGGAGCGAAGAATTGTAATTTTTGAAAGAATACGTTCAACTAATTTCCCTACTTCAAACAGGTAATAGCCGTGATTACGAGGTACGGTTTCATTGACAATGCCGTAAAAAGTAAAGAGGTTATTCTGTAAGGTATTCAATGCATTCTGAATATCATTCGGATTTTGTCGAACATGAATACTTTTCAGCTTTTGATTGATATTTTCGATATTATCAACGCTTCGCCAGGTAACCTGATTCCAGCGATCCCGAACGGCGACGATGGATTTCAAATACGACTGAATACTGGACGTTATCGTACCGCGTTGATTCTCATCAGATATACTCTCGTAAATCAAAGGATAAGGGTTATCAAAAGCATCTTTGTTTTGATCGGTGAAACCATTCTCTATGCGTATTAATCGGGAAACCGTTTTTAGCAGAATATCAATGTGCTCCGTCTTGTTGGTACTCCCAAAATTTCGCTGAAAATTCAAAGCGTTGAGGGTAATGATCAGGAAGCTGGTAGCGGCCATCGTACGTTCCGCATATCGGGCCGTCCAGTAGAGGTTTTCTGCACTGCGACTTGGCAAGGAAGCCTGAGCTTTCTGATCAGAAAAAGCTGGTAATTTAATCCGTTCCCGAATCACTTCGGCTTCATCCGAGATAATCCAGGTATCCTTCGAAACCCCTCCGTATTGATTGGAGAAGGTAAATTTATCTTTAATGGGAGAACTCCGGGTTAGCCCACCCTGCATCACCTGATACCCGCTAGGCGTGGCCGTAAGAAAGGCCCGGATGGCGGCGTAACGAGGCTCAATATGATCATCTATAAAGGCCGGGGTTGTCGAAAAACTTGTCTCCTGCTGAGCTACGTATTCCGTCGGATTTTGCAGAATCTGCTGCTTTAATTCCTGTAATTGCTGATGGGTTAACTGCTTGCCATAAACCGATCTGAATACCTGCTTTCGGTTGGCTTTTTTAATGATTAATTCATGCAAGTGATCCAGCACATAAGCTCGCTCTTTTTCCTGTCCACACCACCACGTCGCTACGGAAGGTAATAGCAACTCTTCGCCCAGCAGGTGACGGGAAATAGAAGGCAGAAACGCATTCAACGCGGAATTTTCTAGCATGCTGGTACCTGGAGGGTTAATTACCAGCACATTTCCATTTCGCATCACCTGTAATAATCCAGCTACGCCTAAACGCGAGCCTGAACGCAGCTCCAGGGGGTCACACCACTCATCGTCAATCCGGCGAATAATAACATCAACCCGTTGCAGCCCCTCAATTGATTTCAGCCATACATAACCATTTTTGACGATTAGATCGTCCCCGTGAACCAGAGTGTAACCCAGATACGAAGCCAGATATGCCTGCTCGAAATACGTTTCGTTATTAGGGCCAGCCGTCAAGCAAACAATACTCAGATGTTCCGATTTTTCTCTGAACACTTTGAATATGGATTGCTGGGCTTGCGTGAAAAATGGCGAAAGACGACTGATATAAAAGTCTTCGCCTAATTCGGGCATGAGCTTACTAATAATCACCCGATTTTCTAAGGTATAACCGGAGCCCGAAGGAGCCTGCGTGCGATTATCCAGCACCCACATCCGACCATCCGGCCCACGGGCCATATCAGCGGCGTAGGTCATTAACTGGTTTTCGGTGGGAAGCTTTACATCTGAACACGCTCGAAAAAATCCGGTGTTTTCAAAAATCAGTTCAGCGGGAAGAATTCCTTCTTTTAGCAGTTTTTTGTCCCCATACACGTCCCGGTATATTAAATCCAGCAATTCCGCCCGTTGTTGTAAGCCTTTCGAAATGGACTCCCATTCTTTCTGCTCAATCAAAAAAGGAATAGGATCTAATTTCCAGGGAGAATTCAAGCCTTTGGGCTCCTGATACACATTATAGGTAACCCCGTTTTCACGGATCTTATTTTTAATTTCCTGGAGTCTGTTTTTTAATTCCAAGTTTCCTATTTTTTCCAGCCCTATGAATAAGTTTTCCCAATAAGGTTTTATACTTCCATCAGAAGCTAAAATCTCGTCATACGAACTAATCTGACTTTTGTATGAATCTAATAAAGAATGAATTGTCTCTGTTACCATGCGTTCTGCTTGTGTGAGGAAGGGCGAGAATTTCTTCTCCCGTTTCAACCCCCTTCTACCTAATACACTCGTTTCTTGCTACTACCCTCATGCGTTTGCTTCATCAAAAGTAAGGCTAAAAAATAAATTAGCCCTTTGCTCAAAGAAGCCCTCTACTCCATTTAACCAAATTTTAACTAATAAAATATCGCATATTACAAAACAATACATACCAATCGTTCGCAAAAAACCAACAAACACTTCTTTCCAATCAGACGCCAAATTATTGATTCATACGATCAAAATAGTATCAGTAAAAGCATACCAGAGACCGGGCTGCTTTCTTTGAACCAGGTGAATTACCGGATTATTCTCCATCAAATCTCTATGGGGCATTTAACTATTCAGGGGTTAAATTTCCTTATTATCAGAATAGTAGATGAATTTAAAAGCTATTGCTAATTTTGTAGATACATGAATCACCTGGTATTTTCTTCTTTTCTGCATCTAACCCTCACTCCACCTTGAGGCTAGTGCTTTTTCATCTCTCTTTTTTCTACTTTCTAAGTATTCATTGTTGATCACCCCAGGCCGCGGAATTCTTACGTTTCGTTCGGCATAGCTATATTATTTCATGAATTCACGGTTAAATCTGTTCGATTTAAGTCAAAAAGTCCATTATAAAACGGAGATCCTTTCGGGACTTACGGTGGCTCTGGCTCTTATTCCCGAAGCCATTGCGTTTGCTCTGATTGCGGGTCTTTCTCCATTGACTGGCTTGTACGCTGCCTTTACCATGGGGTTCGTAACCTCGATTCTGGGCGGTCGTCCCGGCATGATCTCCGGAGCAACGGGAGCCGTCGCCGTAGTAATTGTTAGTCTGGCCCAATCGCACGGGGTTGAATATATTTTCGCTACTGTAATCATGGCCGGACTTCTTCAAATTCTGGCCGGAGTCTTAAAACTTGGCAAATTCATTCGGTTAGTCCCTCATCCTGTTATGTTCGGATTTGTAAATGGACTAGCCATTGTCATTTTTATGGCTCAGCTCAATCAATTTAAGTATACCGATTCATCAGGTACTCTTCACTGGCTGGAAGGAACTCCACTAGGGATCATGCTGGGTATTGCAGGAGTTACTATGCTCATCATCTGGGGACTGCCTAAGCTTACGAAGGTTATTCCGGCTTCCTTAGCAGCCATTGTAGTGGTTTCAGCGGCGGTCATTGGCTTTAAGATTGATACTAAAACCGTGGGAGACATTGCTTCGGTACAGGGTAGCTTTCCGCCTTTTCACTTTCCAGCAGTGCCTTTAACGCTCGAAACTTTACAAATTATCTTTCCTTATGCCTGCATTGTGGCGGGTGTTGGACTGATTGAGAGTTTATTAACGCTTAATCTGATTGATGAAATAACGGAAACCAAAGGTCGCAGCAATAAAGAATGCGTAGCTCAGGGAACGGCTAACATCATTTCCGGGCTATTCTCGGGCATGGGGGGCTGTGCCATGATTGGGCAAAGTCTGATTAACATTTCCTCTGGTGCCCGAGCCCGTTTGTCAGGAATAGTAGCGTCGGTCATGCTGTTAGTATTCATCATATTTGGAGCAAGCCTCGTTGAAAAGCTTCCCATGGCCGCCTTAACCGGCGTGATGATTATGGTTTGCATCGGGACATTTGAATGGGCCAGCCTGAAAACGATTGGACGCATGCCACTAATTGACGTGATCGTTATTGTATTAGTTACGCTGGTCACCGTCTTTTTACATAACCTGGCCCTGGCTGTATTCGTAGGCGTGATCATTTCGGCTTTAGTGTTTGCCTGGCAAAATGCCCAACGCATTCGGGCTAGAAAATACACAGACGAAAGCGGCGTCAAACATTACGAGCTTTTCGGTCCACTCTTTTTTGGCTCGATTCAAACTTTTAACGAGAAGTTTGATATTACGAACGATCCGAGCGAGATAGTTATTGATTTTGCCGAAAGCCGGGTGGCTGATATGTCCGCCATTGAAGCCCTCCATAAATTAACCCAGCGATATTTATTAGCCGGTAAAGTGGTTCACTTACGCCATTTGAGTCCTGACTGTCAACGATTACTTCAGAAAGCGGGAAGTATCATTGAAGTTAATATTATGGAAGACCCTCAGTATCAAGTGGCATCTGACCTGGAATAGTCATAAAAGTATTAAATAAAAAAGGCCCTGGGTTCTATAACTCAGGGCCTTTTTTTATTCGTTAAGTTCTCTACGAAAGATAACTTCCAATAGAAACGATATCGGCAAACACACCGGATGCCGTTACCTCCGCCCCTGCACCGGGGCCTTTGATGACCAGCGGACGGTCGTGATAACGTTTGGTAGTAAAGGAAATGATGTTATCAGCTCCTTCCAGAGCATAAAGCGGATGATTAGGGCCAACGGATTTCAAACCGATGGTGATTTTGCCATTTTCCAGCGTAGCTACGTAACGAAGCTTTTCGCCTTCGGCATCAGCGTCGTCTACCCACTTCTCAAATATGGAGTTGCAGTTTTCCAGTTCCGAAAAGAAATCATCCACCGAAGGAGCATTCTGGCAACTTTCGGGTAATAAGGGCCTAATTTCTACGTCTTCGAAGTTCAATTGCATTCCAATCTCACGGGCCAGAATCAGAATCTTGCGAGCCACATCCTGACCACTTAAGTCGTCACGGGGATCGGGTTCGGTATACCCTTTGGCTTTCGCTTCGCGAACGACTTCCGCAAAACGTAATCCCGGACGGAAGTTATTGAAGATATAACTCAGCGTTCCCGAAAAAACGCCTTCAATTTTCAGGAAACGATCACCTGAAGCGATGAGTCCCTGAATGGTATTAATGACGGGCAAGCCCGCTCCGACGTTGGTTTCATACAGGAACTTCACGCCTTTTTTCAAAGCCATGCGGTGACGGCGGGCGTATTCTTCGTACGAAGCGGCGTTAGCCGTTTTATTAGGCGTAACAATAGAAACCGAAGCTTCCAGTAAGCCTTCGTAATAATCAACTACGGATTTATTGGCCGTACAATCAACAAAGATACTGTTGGGTAAGTTGAGCGTTTTAATCCGTTCGATGAAACCCGAAAGATCGGCCTTTTCACCGTCGTGATCCATACGTTCATCCCAGTGTTCTTTAGAAATGCCGCCTTCGTCAATTACCATAACCCGGCTGTTGGTAACCCCAATCAGGCGGATTTTCAGGTTGCGGTATTTCCGCATATAACTCTCCTGCTGCGACAACTGATTAAGTAACGTCTTCCCAATCAGCCCCGTACCCATCAGGAACATATTCAACGTTTTTACCTGATCGGCAAAGAAGCTTTCGTGAATAACATTCAGGGCTTTGGAAAGGTCTTTTCGCTCGATTACTACCGAGATATTCAACTCCGAACTTCCCTGAGCCGTAGCCACGATGTTAATCCCGTTTTTACCCAACACGGAGAACAATCGGCCTGAAACGCCCGTATGCTGACGCATGCCTTCGCCCACAACGGCAATTACCGACAGGTTTTCCTGGATATCCACGCCTTCGACATCACCAATTCGCAGTTCGTTAGCGAACTCCGTCTCCATAATTTCCCGCACTTTGGCCGAAAATTTAGGGTCAATGGCGAAACAAATGGAGTGCTCGGACGAAGCCTGCGAAATCAGGATTACCGAAATTTCATGACGAGCCAGCACGGTAAATAACTTAGCTGAAACCCCGGCTACCCCAATCATACCCGAGCCCTGAAGGTTAACCAGAGCCAAATTATCAATGGAGCTGATACCCGTAATAGTATACTCATGAGGTGGAGCCTGACGCGTTACAATCGTCCCCGGATGCGAAGGATCGAAGGTATTGAGAACCTTAATAGGGATATTCGTCTTAAACGCTGGCGTTAGGCTCGGCGGATAAATCACTTTTGCTCCAAAATGCGTCAGCTCCATGGCTTCGGCATAACTTACCACGGGAATGGTAAAGGCATTGCGAACCTTCCGGGGGTCGGAAGTCATCATGCCCGGCACGTCCGTCCAGATTTCAATAACGGAAGCATTCAGGGCTGAGCCGAAAATACTGCCCGTATAATCTGAGCCTCCACGACCTAAGGTTGTGGTAATACCGTCTTCCGTGGAACCAATGAATCCGGTAATGAGCTGTAAATTTTTATTTTTTGAGAAGTGGTGCTGAATCAGGTGATTCGTTAACTCAAAATTCACCTCGGCCTGCTGGAAGCTGGCGTTGGTTTTAATGAGCTTACGAGCGTCGAGAAAGTCACAATCCACGCCCTGATCTTTCAATACTTCCGTTACTAAGGTCGTAGACAGACGTTCACCAAAACTTACGAGTAAATCAGACGTACGCGGTGAAATTTCCCGGATTAGGGTAATACCCCGCAGCAAATCTTCCAGTTCATTGAACAAACCCATTACGTCCGCAATCACACGGCTACGAAAACGGGGACCAATGAAGTGATTGATAACTTCCAGGTGACGATCTGATGCTTTCTTGAATACGTCGCGATATTCTTCATTACGGGCCGCCCGACTGCCCATTTCAAGCAAATGGTTGGTAAAACCACCCATGGCTGAAAAAACCACGGCAATTTTTTCGCCACGTTGAAGATTATCATGAATAATGCCCAAAACCGCCTCGATGGCTTTGATGCTTCCTACGGAGGTGCCGCCAAACTTTAGAACTTTCATACGCTAATGAACGGCCCGATCGCCGTCCCGATAAAGTAAATGAGCCCTTGGGGAAGAGGCTTTTAGACAATAGAGCCGCAAAGATAGCCGAGACACCCATTCGGAGGGTGAAGAATTAGAAATTCTGATGGAGAAAAGCCAATTTGCCCCATTTATTTACTTAATTATTCGAGAAAGAGAACTAGATTATTTGGCTAAAAACGAAAAAATCCCGATGCTTTTATAGCTCGGGATTTTTAATTGCTCAGGCGACTTTTTCCGTCTTTTCCTCCTGGTGCAGACATAAATCGTTGAACTTGACTCCGTTTTTACGTAACCATTCAAAAGAGCCCTCTTCCAGAATCCGCCCTTTATCCATAACATAAACGTAATCGAAATCCCGCAATAAATGCAGTCGGTGTAACGAAGAAATAATGGCTTTATCCGAGAACGACTGGAACATACTCTTATAAATCAGAGCTTCCGTTTTAGGATCGACACTGGAGGTAGGTTCATCGAGTAATACCACCTGACTTTCCTGAGCGGCCAGAATGCCCCGGGCCAATGCCAACCGCTGTTTTTGTCCCCCCGAAAGATTCACACCTTTTTCCTGAATATTGGACTCTAGTCCTTGTGGCAACTGATCTACGACGGTTTGAAAATGAGCAATCTCACAGACTTGCCGAATGATTTCTTCCGAAAAAGGCAAGCCTAACGTGATGTTATAGGCAATGGTATTTTCAAAAATTTCAGGCTCCTGTGGAAACAGCGTTACCGTGTCGTAGAGCGTGCCCATGCTTTGAACTTCTACGTCATCTACTCTTAACTGAATCCCCTCTTTAGGTTCGTACAAGCCTCTGAGTAACGCCAGTAAGGTGCTTTTTCCACTTCCACTTTCACCAATCAAAGCAATGCGTTGACCGCGTCGAATGCGTAAATGAAGTCCATGTAAACCCGTTACCTGCTCAGTCTGGTGAGAGAAATTAATATTTTGAAGCGTAATTTCCTTCCAGTGATCAGGCACTTTCGTAGCGGCTTCCGGACGGTGATGATCCTTATAAGCCTCCGCAATTTCATTAGCCGCCTGCAAGTCGGTATTGTGCCGCACAATGTCGGTGTACTGCCAAGCGATGTCCTGAAAAACGCTGGTAAACTGATTGACATACCCCAGTAAAGTAACCAGTCCGCCGACGACAAAAGCTCCCGTGGGGTTATAGTTCTGATAAATATATCCCAGCGTAACGATCGCATAAATCAGACCAATCATCATTTCAGCGGTAAACCACTTCCATTCATTAATGACTGCCGTTCTGCGAAACGGCTGAAACATGGCAGAAACCTTACTCATCAAACCCGTTTCCATGCTTTTCTCCAGTCGAAGGGTAATTACGGTAATGATGTTGGAAAGGCTGTCAAATAAGGTAGCTGAAACCGTATGTTCATGTTCGTTTACCTCATTTAACGACTTAATAAAAGGCTTATCAAACAAGAAAATTACTCGTAAGGTAATAGCACCGATGACCACCCCAACGGTCCCGTAAAGCGGAGAAAAGTACAGCATTGCACTCAGTGAAAACACGAACTTGGCCAGTGCATGCAGGTAGACGAAGCCATTCTGGAAAAATTCCCGCAGGGCTTCAAAGGCTTTCCGAATCCGGTTAATCGTTGCCCCTGAGTGGTGATCTTTGTGCCACTTCACGGGTAAATGCAGGGCCTGATGATAGCGTTCCTGCAGGAAGTTTCGACTTAAATTAAAGGCTAGTTCCCGCTCCATTACCCGAGCCGGGCCGTGACAGGCCCAGAACAGAAAACGAATCAGTAAATACCCTAAAGCGTACCAGATGGCGTAACGCAGGGCATGAACGCCGTCCTGCTGAAGTTTATTCACCAGCCAGCCCAGCATGAGCGGCAAAGCGGCTTCTATTAAATTGGAAAGAATGAAAAGGGTATAGACCAGCACGTACCTTCGACGTTCCTGTCGGGCATACTGCCAGGCCGTGCATAGCAGTGAAATGTATGGATTATTCATGGTTTTGGGATGGATGGGGAAAATCGACCTGCGACATTTCAGGAAACTTTAGTTACTGAAATACGCCGCGAATCATCAGCATTGCTCTCGATCCGTACGGACAAATACGCTTCCGGCCAGAGGTGAGGTATCTGGGAAGGCCATTCGACAAAGCAAAAGTTCCCGGAATAGAAATATTCTTCCACCCCAATATCAAAAGCTTCCACCTCTGACTTAATGCGGTAAAAATCAAAATGATAGAGGGTATCATTCTGATGCGTGGAATACTCATTCACTAAAGCAAAGGTTGGGCTTTGCACGGTTTGTAATACACCCAGCTCGCGGCATAAGGCCTTCACGAGCGTTGTTTTGCCCGCTCCCATTTCTCCTTCAAATAACCACACCCGCAAATCCTGACCATAAGCCAGTACCTGACGAGCCGTTTCGGGTAAATCCGCCAGGGAGGCACAATGAAAAACTTTTTCCTGCATGAGTTTATTGATGAGAATTTAGGCGGGCATTACCTTTTGAAGGCGTTCTACAATTTCAGCCACGGCTGGACAAATCTGCGTATTGGCCAGCGTCAAATCCAGGATCTGGTGCATCCGTCGCCGATCCGTATGCGGGTATTCCCGGCAGGCTTTAGGCCGCACTTCGTAAATGGAGCAATAGTTATCGTAGCCCAGAAACGTACAGGGTGAGCTGTTCAATACATAATGCCGGTCTTCGTCCATGTGAAGATACTTGGCAATTAAATCCACGGGACGCATTCGCAGATGTTTGGCAATTCGCTCAATATCGGCATCCGTAAAGATAGGACTGGTTGTTTTGCAGCAATTGGCACAGGTCAGACAATCCATGTCGTCAAAAACTTCTTCGTGCAATTGCTCAAAAGCTTCGTCTAATTTTTTAGGTTTACGGGCCTTAAGCCGGTTCAAATACCGTTTGTGCTCCGCGTAACGCTCGTTCATTTTACAAAATTAATCTAATTAGTTTTCAGTTTATAGTTTTCTGTTTTCAGTTTGATTTTCCCCACTCCGGCCCGAAGCCAACCAGGTTTACCAAGCTTAATTAATTACAGGTACATTGTTTTGTAATGCTGTGGTTGATCCAACTGAAAATTGTAAACCGAAAACGGTAAACTCTATAGCTATGATCCGTACTGCTCTTGCCGGGTTTGGAGATTCTGCTCATTACCTCCACGCTCCCTTTATTATCGCCAATGATTCCTTTCAACTTACGCACGTATTCGAACGTTCCAAAAATCGGGCGGCTGAGGCTTTTCCTTTTGTAACGACCGTTCGCAGTTTTGAAGCCTTACTCGAAGAGCCTTCGATTGATCTAATTATCATTAATACGCCTAACGAAACGCACGCTGATTATACCCGACAGGCTTTGGAAGCGGGGAAGCACGTGGTCGTAGAAAAACCTTTTACCCCCACGGTTGAAGAAGCCGAAGAGTTAACACAACTGGCGAAAGAGAAAAATCTGGTCTTAACCATTTATCATAACCGTCGATGGGACAGTGATTTCCGCACGGTTAAGGAGGTGCTGGAGTCGGGCGAACTGGGTGAGGTTTTGAGTTATGAAGCTCACTATGATCGCTATAAACCCATTCTGAATGTCAAAGGTTGGAAAGAAAAACCGTCGCCCGGCAGTGGCACCCTCTATGATTTGGGTTCGCACATTCTGGATCAGGCTTTGCATCTGTTTGGCATTCCGAATAAAGTCTGGGCCGATATCTGGACCCAACGCGAGGGTTCTACCATTCACGATGCTTTCGACCTTCATTTAACCTACGATAAACTTCGGGTTCGGCTTCGTTCAAGCTTATTAGTCCTGGAGCCAGCTCCGCGTTATACCATTAACGGAACATTAGGAAGCTTTTTGAAACCTGGTATTGATATTCAGGAAGATCAGCTGAAAGCCGGAGAAATCATGCCAGGCCATCCCAATTTTGGCGTAGAACCTGAGTCACTTTGGGGAACAATTCATACGCAACTAGACGATACTTCCATCAAACGGAAAGTAGAAAGTCAGGCCGGAAACTGGGGTCTTTTTTATGAAAACGTGGCCGAGGCCATTTTACACGGAGCGGAGCTTGCAGTCAAACCTGAACACGTAGTAAATCAGCTTAAAGTCATTGAAGCGGCCTTCTTAAGTACCCAAACGGGCAATGCCGTTGCACTACGATAAATAGGTTCAGATCGGGAAGTTTTTAGGAGACTTTCCGATCTTTTTCGCTCTTTTAAGCACCATTTCTGCCTGTAAATAGTTATAGTTGTATCTTGAAATGGAGGCTATGGAAACAGTTCAATCTAAAAATACTTCAATTCGTACCCACTCATTATCCAATCTATGGAGTACCGCTGAGCGTGGAGGTTATCCTGCTGCGTTATGGCGACTGCCACGAGCAAGTGAAAAACAGCTGATTATTGATTTGTCAAGCGAAGACCGCCGTACCAAGATTGATCTGGAAGAATTGCCCGCTGGTTTTGCCATTAGCCCTTTTATAAATCCGGCAGGAGATCAGACTCGTTTTTTGAGGGCTGATCTTTATTTTTCTTTTGATTCAGAAGAAAATTTAGTGGCAGAAACGACTTCTCCTTCGGCTGATTTCTGGCGAATTCAGGCTTTTGAGGATGATGCCTTCGAAGAAGTGGATGCTCCGGAATACGATCTTTCACCTATCCCGCTGGATCTGGAATCTTTGAGTGAACGGGAAAAATTCGAGGAATCCGTGCGGCAAGCCGTTACCGAAATGAAGCTCGGTGCTTTTCAGAAAGTCGTTCTTTCGCGAAGAAAATGGGTAAAGTTACCCGCTCAGTTCGATCATGTAGCCGCATTTCATCGCTTGTGTGAAGCCTATCCACACGCGTTCATCTCACTGGTTTCCTTACCCGAATCGGCTTGCGTCTGGCTGGGTGCTACGCCCGAAATTCTGGTTAGCCAGGATCAGCAGGGCATGTTTAGAACCATGTCGCTAGCCGGAACGCAATCAGCTCTGGATGAAAATAATCATCCCATTCCGCTGGATGAAGCCCGTTGGTCGCATAAGGAAATTGAAGAACAGGCCCTGGTGAGTCGCTATATCATTGAATGTTTCAAGAAAATCCGACTGCGGGAATACGCTGAAAGTGGCCCACAAACCGTGAAAGCGGGAAATCTGCTGCATTTAAGGACGGATTATAAGATTGATACCAAGGCCGTTAATTTTCCTCAGTTGAGCACGGTGATGCTCGACTTACTGCACCCTACTTCAGCCGTTTGCGGTACGCCCAAATCATCCGCTTTACGATTCATTGAACACTACGAAGCCTACGACCGCACGTATTACAGCGGTTTTTTGGGCCCGGTTAATGTAAACAATGAATCTCATTTATTTGTGAATCTTCGCACCATGAAAATTGAAGGGGATCAGGCTATTCTCTACGCCGGAGCTGGTATTACTGAAAGCTCAGTACCCGAACAGGAATGGAATGAAACAGAGATGAAGTGTCAGACTTTGTTATCTGCGTTGTTATAGCTTGCAGTTTTTCGTTGTCTGTTTTCAGTTATAAGCAATCAATAACCCTACTAGTCTAGTGAGGGTATAGTAAATACAAGTAGCCCCGAGTGAGAAACCCGGGGTTTTCTTTTGGGCTATTTCGGGATTATAAATCCTTTACAGATCGCTTTCGGATTACAAATCCGAAAGAGCAGTGAGCAGTGCAGTGTTTAGCCAGTTTTACTCCTTCGCTATAGATTATAAGTAACTCTGCACCCATATCACTGAAAACAGAAAACCGTTAACTGAAAAACTAACCTAGTCTTTGAATTGAAGCACATTCGAAGAATTAATGAAGATCGGTAAGGATTGATTACCCGTCGAACTAGTGGATTTAACGGGCGTTGGTAACGGCTTCTGAACAACTTTCTTTCGGGGAAAAATATAGTTGAAGCTTTTGGTATACAGTACACTTCCCCCCACCGTTGGCGTATTCTGGTTAATGGTACTTTGCAGAAAGGTATTTTGTGGAAAGCGGCTAAACGCTTTCAAACGCCAGCGGGCATCGGGCGTTACCGTCCATTCAGCCGCCCAGTCTCCAATCAGGTTGGCATTTTGAGTGCTGTAGACGGAAGAAAATCCACCATCCCGACTGATGGTTAATCCATTACCAAAGTTATAGGAAACCCTCGCCCGTAACTGATCGGCCAGGTTTGGACTCGAGCCAATGATATTAACCGTGTTAATATCCACTTCTACCCCATTGGCTACTTTTGAGAGAATATCACTTAAGACACTCGTACCCGTTTCAGCCAGCAGGTTCAGCAACGTTCCCTGTGAAAAAGAAGCCTGCGAGTTTTGAGGCAATAGCCGACCCGAGAATAGCACGCTACTCACCTGATTATTCAATTCCTGTTCATCATTGGCAATCCGGGCTTCAAAGGCCTGCACTGAACCTGAAAACTGTGGTTCCAGCGGATACTCTTTAATCTTTAATCCGAAAGCTACGTTCGGTTTCATTAAACGATCTTTCAGACTAATCGTTACTTCCACCGGATACGCCCGTCGAGCCTGAGCCGAAGATGTTTGCTCATTGGTCAGGTTCATGATGGGGGTTAATGATGTGAGCTTCGTATACGAGGCTTTTACATCAAGAAAGGCTTCGTAAGGATCACCGTACCAGCTGATACGGCTGTTGGGCTGAATGGCAAATTCTTTCGAAACCAGAGCTTCGTATTTATAAAAGTATTTTCCTTTTTCCAGCTCATAAGTACCCCGCATGGAAAAATCTCCCTTCGTATCTACTTCCAAGGCCAGGTTACTATTTCCATACGCCTCCAGACGGTCACCCGTGCGACGATCCAGCACCAGAATACATTTAGCATCGGGGGTAATATTGAAGTTGAAATCCATCCGAATTCCCGTACGAACCCGCCGCTTCAGACTAAAATCCTCTTCTTTTTTCTTAGGAATAGCCAGATTGATAAACTGAATATAATCGGTATTGCTTACCTCACTGGCGTTATCAATGGGGATGGTTATCTCCGTTCCGGGACGAGTAGTAGCGTTGGACTTGACGACCAGATTATCCAGTGATCCTACGCTTTCCACGCTCACATCACCCGTTACGTAGGCTTTTCCAAAGAATAACTTATTCTCTTTGAGGGTCGTATTGAGCACTTTGAAATTTCGCAGATTGGCTTTTAAATCCAGAGCGTAGTTACCATTTCCCCCTGAATAAAGACCTACCCGAACCGTACCGGGATTTCCTTCTTCATCGGTTACGGCCATTTTTGCTAATACTTCACTTCCCCGGAATCGGATGGTATCAGCGAAATTGAGTCGAACCCCTAAGTAATCGAATCGTAGTTGTCCTTTCTTAACATCGGCCAAACCGCGAATCTGGGGTGAGATTGGCGTTCCTTTGATCGTCAGTTTACCGCTTGCCTGCCCTTTGATTTCTGAAAATAATCCTTCAACAAAGGGCTCAAAAATCTGTAAATCCGTTCGATTTAAATCGGCGGCTAAATCCAGAGCGTTTTCCCCCTGATCGGGCGTATAGGTACCTTTTACATTGAGGATGGGATTATTCATCCGGTCTACTTTTACGTTCACATTTACCCGCTGATTTGCCTTATCCCACTGCGAGGACGCATCTACATTTCCAATCAAGAAGCCTTTATACACTAGCTCATCGATGTTCAGCTTTCCGTCGAGGTTAATATTTTCGTAAGCATCCCGCATGCGAACATCTCCATTGAGCGTTCCCCTGATCTTGACCTGTAAAATGGGTTCGAGCGTTTGCAGGTTAAAATCTCGGGCATTAAGTAATAATGTTTCCTGCGGATTTTCGGATACTCTGCCATTCAAGGCAATGGACTGCTCGGTATTCTGAAAAGTCAAATCTTTTACGTCCACCGTCGAACCCGTTAAGCGAATCATATTACCCGTGTTGAGATTCCAGTCCTGGTCCAGAATCCGGATTCTGGAGCGGCGGAAATGCAAATCCGTGCCTTCGGATCGGAAGAAGATATCACCGTTCAGGCTCAGTCGGTTTGTGCTTTCTTTCTGCTGCAAGCGGCTGGTAAAAGCGATGTGATCTTTATCCCAGGAAGCTTCTACCTGAAGTCTTTCGGTGGGTGCGGCAGAATAAATCTGCTGACTCTCCGAAGTAATGACAGCCGAAGCCAGCACATCATTCTGATTGGCAAATTTCGACGTATTGATGTCAACCTCGGAATGGAAGAATTTGTATTTTCCGGTCAGTAATGTGTCTGCCTTGGCATTAAGCGTAAAGACGGAGGTATTACCCATCGTGAAATTTCCCTCTACTTTACTATTAGGCGACAGATACCCGTCGGGATAAAGAAAAGCCATCAGCGGACGGGAATCTTTAAATTCAACGGAGTAGTTCAAATTATAAGGATTGGGGATGGGCTTTGTAGCTTTTTTCTGATAATAACTCTGGCGAGTCGAGTCCAGCTCCGTAAAGTAAATTTTATACTCTTCAACCAGATTTGGTAAATCCTTTAAAGCCTGAGACAGCTTAAACGGCCCCTCTACGCTGGCATTCATAATATCGGTTTGCAGCGAAATATAGCGACTGTTCACGGGCTTAGGCATGAACAGATATAGCGTATCAATCAACAGATTGCGGTCACCGTCTTTTAAATCACGAGTTAAATACGTGTTTTTTAAGCGAGCTACCCCATACATTTCATCGAGATCGAGCCCCGTCCAAACGACATGAACCTCCGATTGCAAACGCATATTTTCTTCGGAAATACCCAAGGGATGCAACATCGCCTTGCGGATGGTTCCATCAATATCGAAGTAATTGCGTTGTTTGCGAATGTCAGCCTTACCCGTCAGGTCAAATACCAGATTGGTATCCTGCATAGCAATACGCCCGTCGAATTGCCCTAATTGCAGATTCCCATCGACTCGAATATTTCGGTAATCATAGCCATTAAAGCCAAACTTGCGTACGTCCGTATTCAGCTTCACAATGGCCGTTTCCTTATTGAAACCTTTTCCTTCAATCTGTCCTTTCAGGTCGATGTTCTGAAGCGTTTTCGGATCTTTAATTAAGTCTCCCAGAGCAAAATTGACTAGTTCGATATCCCCTTTATACGTCGAGTTTTCGATCTGATCAGCAATTTTCATGCTCAGATTTGGTCTGGCTACCCCGTACTTGGTCTTTAACGATCCATTGGCCCTGAAATCATTATAGCGTCCGGCAAACAGACCGGTATATTCCAGCGTCCCGAAATCATCAAGTGTTTCAGCCGCTGTTTTGCCTGTGTATTGAGCCAGATCCTGAGCATTAGTAGAAAATTGCGTCAGGTTGAAATCCATGTCAGTGGTTTCAAAATCGGGTAATCCTTTAAATGCAAAAACACCTGCCGCGTGGCTTTTCTTGCCATACCGCAGGTCTTTCGCCCAGAATTTAAAGTTCCGAACAATGCCATCAAAATGCCCCGTTGCTTCCCAACGATCATTGAATTCATACAAAGGCCGCGAGAACCGGGCCAGGTCATTGGCATACACCACGCTATGATCAAGGTCAGCCAGAATGCGGACTTTTTCGTTGAAATCTCCTAAATCCCGGCTGCGTTTATAACGGAACTCGATGTGTTTTCGAAGCGTTGAACGGTTCACCTGCACCAGCAGATTTTCAAACCGCATCTGCTCGGATGAGTAGAAGAACTTCGTATCAAACTTGTGGATCCGCATTTGAGCCACGCGATCAACACCCCGCAGGTTGGTAATATCAGCGGCAATGGTATCGGCAAAAACCAGGAAGTTTTTTACATCTCCACTTAAATCATGGATGACAAAGTGATTATAATCAAACGTTCCTTTCCGCTTTAGGGGTTTGGCCCTGGGGTCGTCGTAGTGAAACTCCCCTGCTTCTACTTCCCCCGTTCCAATCGTAAAGGGAATAATCTTGGGTGGGCCTTTGCGGGGCGTTTTGGGAGCCGTCAAGCGATCAATGGCCGCAATGAAGCCGTCAATGTTTAAATCTCCATTCGGCTGAACAGCCAAACGAACGTCAGGATTGACCAGCTTGACTTTATCAAGGTGAATATTCGTGCTGGCAGAATCAATCAGATTAAACAGAGAAAGATTCACCTCCAGCCGGTTCACATCAATCATCGGCTGCCGCAGCGTATCTGGAATAGAGACCTTTTCCAGAATCAGGTAATCGGGGAACTGATAATTAACCCGGCCAATGGTAATGGGATACTGCGTTTCCTTATAAAACCAGTCGGTAACATAACGGGTAATCCTTGTCTGCACTTTTGGAATTCGTAAGAAAGCCATCAGACTTACCCCTAATCCTACCGTTACCAGAAAGAAAAAAGTAACATTTCGAATTAAAAGTGGAATTTCCCGTTTGGCCAGAGAAGCTACTTTACTTCGCAGGGAAGGGATAAAAATCAGCAGTACCAGAATAATAACTGCGGCGGGTAACCCTACCCAAACCAGTCCGTTTTTAATTTCTTCAATCTGACCGGGACTAAGGGTGATCCAGGAAAAATAATGACCTACGCTCAGCCCAATAACTGCCACTACGAGGAGTGTCAGCAGAAACCGGAATATAAAACGCAGCAAATAAGTCATCATGGAAAAGAAAGACAGTTCAAGAAACAGCAGTAAACCTGCCATCAAAAACTGTTTTTAGAACGTTTCACGCGTACTTTTGTTGATAGTTCAGTAGTTAAAATTAATAAAATCAGGCCGAAACCTTCGGTTTATCTCCAGATTATGGTATTACTCGCCATCGAATCTTCCTGTGATGAAAGCTCCGCTGCGGTATTAGTGGACGGGCAGATTCGTTCCAATATCGTAGCAACTCAGCTTATTCATCAGCAATACGGCGGCGTGGTGCCTGAATTAGCATCCAGAGCCCACCAGCAACATATCGTTTCGGTAGTTCAGGAAGCCCTTGAACAGGCCAAAGTTACAAAAAAGGACCTGAACGTGATTGCTTTTACGCGTGGTCCGGGCCTATTAGGAGCTTTATTGGTAGGAACCTCCTTTGCTAAATCGCTGGCCCTGGGTCTGAACATCCCGCTGGTGGACGTTCACCACATGCAGGCTCACGTATTGGCTCATTTCCTGCAAACGCCTCATCCGGCTTTCCCTTTTCTGTGTTTAACGGTTTCGGGTGGACATACGCAAATTGTACTCGTCCGGGATTACCTGGATATGGAGGTCATTGGTGAAACCCAGGACGATGCCGTTGGCGAAGCCTTCGATAAAACAGCTAAATTATTGAACCTGCCCTATCCCGGCGGTCCTTTAATTGATAAATATGCCAAGGAAGGTAATCCTGAACGTTTTCCTTTCCCAGCGGTAGATACGCCCGGATTAAGTTATTCTTTTTCTGGAATCAAGACGGCCATTTTATACTTTTTAAAGAAAGAAACGGCTCAGAACCCTAACTTCATTGAAGAAAATCTGGCGGATATTTGTGCATCGGTGCAGGCGGCTCTGGTTCGGACGTTACTAACCAAGCTCAAGCGGGCCGCACGCGAGACGGGTATCCGGGAAATTGCTATTGCGGGTGGGGTTTCGGCTAACTCGGGCTTACGGAAGGAATTGAAGGAAACGGGCGAAAAACTCGATTGGAACGTGTATGTTCCCGATTTTGAATATTGCACCGATAATGCCGCCATGATCGGCATGGCTGGGTATTATAAAGCCGTGCGAGGTAAATTTTGCCCACAAACGGTTTCGCCTTTACCCCGGATGGACTGGTAATCACATCGAGTATACCCTACGCAATCGAGCCAATTGAATTTCCACGAGTGGAAAAATCAGTTGGCTCGATTCAATACTACCCATATTATTTAAACGTTTCCTGATAGTCGTCGGGCTTGAAACCCAAAGCCATAATCTTCCCATCTGATTCAATGAGTGGACGACGAATAACGGACGGTTTCTCCATCATCAAAGTCATGGCAGCTGCTTCGTCCGTTGGTTTTTCCTCCAGCTTTTTCCAGGTCGTACCCGTTTTATTTACCAGCTCTTCCCAGGATTTCTGAGTTAACCAGTGCTCAATAATCTCCCGGCTAATGCCCTGTTTTTTGTAATCGTGAAATTGATACGTTATGCCCTGATCAGCTAACCAAACGCGGGCTTTCTTTACGGTATCACAATTGGGAATCGCGTATAATGTATACATAAGCGTGGATCAGATTACTTCCTTAAACTTGACTACACCCGAAACTTCAAAACTATTTAGTTTTTCATGAAAAAAGAGCGACATTCCCGAAGAATACCGCTCTTTTTATCTTGACTTAGGTCCTATTTCTTAGGCTCCCGTTTTTCCAGGAATGATCCGATGTAAAACGCAGAAACCATCAGCACTACGAAGAATGCCAGAGGAACATAAGTGGGAAGCGGGATATTCAGTAACATATCTGTGTAATGATCAGTGTTCAGAATTCGATGCATGCAAAAGTAAGCCACAAAGCTTAAACTCGAAAACCATTTTTCAAATTACAGTACACCTTTCGTACTAGGCAGGTTATCAAGTTCCTTTACTTCCCGGCGGACGGCCATTTTAATGGCTTTGGCCCAGGCTTTAAAAATGGCCTCGATCTTATGATGCTCATTATCCCCTTCTACCTTAATATTCAGGTTCGTAAGCGAAGTATCGGTAAAGGATTTGAAGAAATGGTGGAATAACTCCGTGGGCATATCGCCGATTTTTTCCCGACGGAAATCAGCGTCCCAAATCAGCCAGGGGCGACCGGAAAAGTCAATGGCTACCTGAGCCAGAGCTTCGTCCATGGGTAATAAGAAGCCATAACGGGCAATGCCGCGTTTGTCACCCAAGGCTTTGCGGAAGGCTTCGCCGAGAGCTAAAGCGGTATCTTCAATGGTATGGTGTTCGTCGATGTGGAGATCGCCTTTAACTTTAATGGTCAGATCCAGTCCACCGTGTTTAGCTAACTGATCCAGCATATGATCGAAGAACCCAAGTCCCGTTTCAATCTTGGCTTTACCCGTTCCGTCCAGATTAAGTTCGACAAAAATCTGAGTTTCTTTCGTATCCCGCTGAACCTGTCCGATTCGGTCGTCTAGTCTTACTTTCCGGTAGATTTCATCCCAATCGGGCGTTATCAGAGCCACGACTTCTTCCAGTTCTGGTGTCAATAAACTTTTTTCGGATTCCTTATACTCCGGTTCCACTAGAATAGCTTTCGCTTTCAGGTTTAAGGCCAGCCGAACATCGGTCAGACGGTCTCCGATGACATAACTGTTGGCCAAGTCATAACTACCGTCCAGATACTGCGTCAGTAGGGCCGTTCCGGGTTTGCGGGTAGGTAAATTTTGCTCCGGGAACGAACGGTCAATATGTATGGCCGAGAACTTTACCCCTTCATTTTCCAGCGTTTTGAGCATTTTATTCTGAGCTGGCCAGAAGGTATCTTCAGGAAACGAATCCGTGCCGAGGCCATCCTGATTGGTAACCATGACGAGTTCATAGTCTGTTTCTTCGGCAATTTTCCGAAGGGCAGAAATGGCTTTGGGCAGAAATTCCAGTTTTTCGAGGGAATCAATCTGAAAATCGGTTTGCGGCTCTACGATAATCGTCCCGTCCCGATCTATGAATAAGGCTTTTTTCATGTAAACGATTTTGCTGCAAATTTGAATAAGAATCAGTGACTTTAAGCGGTCATCGCCTCATTTGATAAGCAGATTCCAGGAAAATTTACAAACTATGATACATTTCATTGATTATACTGGATTTTTCCACCACATAGTACAATTTAGTTGCAGAAGCGAACTCTTTCACCGTATTTTGCATTTGTATTTATAGCAGTGGAAGATACACATAGTTCTACTGACTAAAAAGGCCTCCCGTCTGCCTTGCTCTGATTAGGTTCGCGTGCCGAACCCTCCTTTGTAGCTCACACTTTGGTCATCAGAAGCCCGACGGATGTGTAGGCATCGTTGTGGTTTATTTTACATCATTTTAAAACCGATTGTACCACAAACTTCCTGTTTGTGACGTCTTTGGTTACAGGCAGCCGCCTGTGGATGACCGGAGCACAAGGAACTCTTGTGGTATTACTAATTCATGGAGAATCAAATTTTATTTGCTGACCTGGGTCTTTCTGACGAGGTTAAGCAAGCCGTCGCGGAAATGGGTTTCGTGGCACCTTCGCCTATCCAGGCAGAATCTATTCCTCACTTACTTGAAGGTCGTGACGTTATTGGCCAGGCTCAAACGGGTACTGGTAAGACTGCCGCCTTTGGTATTCCCTTAATTGACATTATTGACCCCAATGAAAAAGTGATTCAGTCGCTTATTCTTTGCCCTACCCGCGAATTAGCGGTACAGGTATCAGAAGAGCTTCGCCGACTTGCTAAATTCAAAAAGGGTGTATGGATTACTGCCATTTATGGTGGTGATAGCTACGAACGCCAGAACCGTGACCTGCGTAAAGGCTGCCAGATTGTGGTAGGAACGCCAGGTCGGGTAATGGATCACATTGACCGTGGAACGCTTCGTCTGGATAATATTCGTTACGTCGTATTAGATGAAGCGGATGAGATGCTGGACATGGGCTTCCGGGAAGATATTGAAACGGTGTTAGCTGACTGTCCTGAAGATCGTCAAACGGTGTTCTTCTCGGCTACGATGCCTAAGCCTATCATGGACTTGACCAAACGTTACCAGAAGAATCCCCAACTGGTAAAAGTTACGAAGAACGAAGTAACTAACGTTAACATTGAGCAGAGTTGGTATGCCGTTCGTCCAGATGCGAAATTCGAAGCGATGTGCCGTCTGATCGACTTCCACCAAATCAACCTGATGCTGGTGTTTAGTAATCAGAAAGCCCGCGTTGACGAAATCGTAGAGCAATTCCAGATGCGGGGTTATGCCGCGGAGGGTCTGCACGGCGATATGCGTCAGGCCGCTCGTACTCAGGTAATGAGCAAGTTCCGGGGAGGTACGACTCAAATCCTGGTGGCAACAGACGTAGCCGCTCGTGGTATTGACGTAGACAGCGTGGAAGCCGTATTCAATTACGACGTTCCTATGGATTCTGAGTATTACGTACACCGGATTGGTCGTACGGGCCGTGCCGGTAAATCTGGAAAAGCCTTCACTTTGGCTTCTGGTTCAGAGAAATACCGTATCCGCGATATTCAGAACTATACGAAAGTAGAAATTACTCGTGGCAAACTGCCTACGTTCGCTGACGTATTCGCTATTAAGAAAACCCGTTTCATCGAACGCGTACAGCAGACGATCGAAGAAGGTACTTCTGAATTCTACGCTGACGTACTAAGCACCCTCGAAGAAGCTGGACACGAGCCTGCGGCTATCGTATCGGCTTTGGCTCAGTTAAACCTGGGTGGTGTGAAAACAACAGAAGATAACCTGGAAGAACAACCTCGTAATAACAAATTCGAAGGTCGTGATTCTCGCGGTGGTGATCGCAATGGCCGTTTTGGCGAGCGTCGTACCAACGATCGTTTCGGTGATCGTCGTGGTAACACTGCCGAACGTAACGGTAACACGCGTGAGCGGGTTGATCGTGAAGGTAAGCCTTTCCGTCGCGGTGCAGATGCGGGTATGGTTCGTCTGTTCATCAACATCGGTAAGAACTTCAAAATCACGCCTAGCCACATCGTTGGAGCCATTACTGGCGAAACCGGTCTGCCTGGTAAAGTGATTGGTCAAATTGATTTATTTGACAGCTACTCATTTGTGGACGTTCCGAAAGAACACCACCAAACGGTTCTGAGTGCTTTGGATGGCAACACCATCAAAGGCAAACGCGTAAACGTTGAAGTAGCGAAAGGATAAGGGAGTTTTCAGTTGACGGTTTTTAGTTTTCAGTTTTTGAAAATTGATTAAACCTCAATTAAACCCACTAAAAAGCCTGAATATCTAGCTGATATTCAGGCTTTTTCTATTTTATAACTCTTTCTTAATTCTACTCTCAACACTAAACTATAAACGCCAAACCTGTTAAAGAAAGTTAAGGCTTTAAACGTGGCTAATGGTTTCTTTTCATAGTCTCGAATTTGAAAAAATCATTAATGCCATAAACGAAAAACGCCATGAAAACCTCCTTTTTTAACAAAGCTTTCTTTTTCGCAGCCACTCTTGTCATCGGTTCTACTGCTTTGGCTCAGGCTCAGCCTTATGGTCGCTACGATGATCGGTATGATCGTCGGGATCGATACGAAGATCGTCGTTCTGAGAGCCGGGGCCGTTTTAATCCTGAGTTTCGTCAGCAACAACAAAATAGAAGAATTGAGCAGGGAATCCGTTCCGGTCAGTTGAGTCGTCGTGAAGTGCGTAACCTGAAACGCATGCAGGCTGATGCCGATCGTGCCATCTGGTCTGCTCGTGCCAATGGTTACTCCTCCCCTCGCGAACGTTTGATCATTAGTAACTTACAAGATCGCATTGACCAAGCCATTACCTGGGAAAAACGTGACGGCCAACGTGGATATAATCGCTGGTAGCAAGAAGCTTTAATTTTCCCCTTACAAATAGAGTACCGGATCAAGTATCCATGTTTGGTTTGACAGGTGACTCAAGTGGTCGGTGAATATTTCGCCGACCACTTTTTTATTGAACTATTTCATCCCTACTAAACATTAGCTAAGTATACCTGTTATCTAGGTAATTCCTCACAAATGATAATGTGACCAGGCTCTATATATCGAAGCGTGTTCCATTATCGATAGTTCATTTTCCAACCTTATTCAATCGTCACTTATGATTTCTTCAAAGAACCTTCGCCGTTTCTTTAGTCTTGGAGCCTTCGTAATGCTCCTCATTCCAGCAGCTAAAGCTCAGGTAGCTTTTAGTCTTCACGGGACTTTGGCGGCTCCCACATTAGACGATGCCAATGTACGTGGCGGAGCAGGTGCTAACCTAAAGTTATTTCTTGGTAAGCAATTCGCCATTGGAGCGGCCGCTAAATACATCAGCCTTTCCTACGAAGCCAATGACAATCTGGATCTACAGGCCATTGGTTCACTCATTCCATTAACGGTTACGGCCGATTATTACCTAACTTCTGGATTCCTCCGTCCTTATATTGGTGGTGAAGCTGGGGCTTACATTCAGCGTTTTGATTTACGTCGGGGTAATAATGATTTGTATTCTTCTAAAAATACTCGCTTCGGTGCCGCTCCTAAAATTGGATTAGCCATTGCCTTGGGTAACTTGGGCATTTTTGCTGAAGGTAACTATCACTTCATTTTCTCGAATAAAGATGGCAGTGCAAACATCGGCTCGGGCAGTAATGTAAGCTTTAAAAATCCACAGAATCTCTGGTCCGTAAATGCCGGAATTACCTTCGGATTTCCTAATTCTAACTAATCTACGTTGTTCTATGAAAAAAAGAAGTTGATCTTCATTACATAGACGAATAACCCATTTTTATTGAAAAAGTACCAATTATAACACTATAATTGGTACTTTTTTTATTTTACCTTCACGTATATTTCTGATCTAATCAGGCGTTAGTGAACCTATCAGCTACTGTTTGATTCTGTTTTTTTCATTCATCGTTTCAGATATACATGAAAAGTATAGCCTTATTCTCCCGAGTTACCCTTCTGTTTTTCATTATGCTGTCCACTTCTGTTACGTATGGCCAAATCGCTTATACCATTCATGGAACAGCCTCAGTAGCTAATTATCCCTATGCTTCTTTAAAACCTGGTTTTGGAGCAGGAGCTAAGTTATTTATCACTCCGTCTCTTGCGGTTGGAGTGGCAGCCAAATACACTGGTATAGGTTACAAATACAAACAATCCTCTTCTTCGATTATTACAAATAAGGGTTCGCTTATTCCTCTTACCGCTACCGCCGATGTATACCTAGCTAAAGGTTCGGTTCGTCCATACTTCGGAGTAGAAGCAGGAGCCTATATTCATTCTTTAAAGACAACCGTAGAAGCTAATGGTAATTACCAAAGCACCTATACAAAGCTTGGAACGGCCCCTAAATTTGGTATTATATTCAAAGTCAATAAGTTATCTTTATTTGCGGAAGGCAGTTATCAATTTTTATTTGGTAGTACAAATGGTAGTGTGATTGATCAGACTAGAAAATTTAGATGGCCTACGCCAAATCAATATTGGCTTTTTAACGCAGGAATCGCAATAGGAATACCTCATTCAAAATAATATTTGGTTTTCCTTTGGACTGATCTTCTCAATTAGTGGTCTTTACCCTGAAAAAAGTCCCTACTTTGTAGATATTATTACCCAATAATTAAACTCATGCCAAGCCTTATATGAGGCTTGGCATCTTTTTTTATATTATTTAAGTACAATTATTAAAACTAGACAACTATCCATGAAAACAATTCGATTTTACGCTAGTATGGCTTTGGTAGCCTTGTTAGCTACCTTCAGCACAAAATCATTCGCACAAGTTGGTTTCACTCTACACGGAACGGCTGCTGCTCCTAATTTGGATGGTGCTCAGGTGAAACCCGGTGTTGGAGCAGGTCTAAAGGTATTCCTGGGTCCTAACGTAGCGGTAGGTGCTGCGGCTAAATACATTGCCTTATCGTATGACTACAACCAATCCGTAGGAGAAAATGTAGAAAACAAAGGTTCATTAGTCCCTATTACGGGTACCCTGGATATCTTCTTAACTAGTGGCGTTGTGCGTCCTTATATTGGAGCAGAAGCAGGTGCATACATTCGTAATACTAAGGCAACAATCTTAGGAACCGAATACAAGAGCTCACGTACCAACTTCGGTGCCGCCCCTAAACTTGGGGTAGCCTTCGCAGTAGGTGGCGTTGGAATCTTTGCTGAAGGTGCTTATAACTTTATCTTCGGTAACAAAGATGGCAGTGCAAACATTGGTTCCGGTAACAACATTAACTGGGAAAACCCCAGCAAACTTTGGGCAGTTAACGTAGGGGTTACTTTTGGCTTCCCTCGTACAAACCCCTAAGAATAACATTTAAAATCGAAGTACGAAGTGTTGTTTAGGCTGTTTATTGCCAAAAAATACTAAACCCACATAGAACAAATCGATTGTTAGCATCACGCTTGGATGAGCCTGGATTTGAATCCAGGCTTTTTCCATTTCTGATGACCAGTGAATGTCATCGAAAACGAAAACACTACCTTCATGTGTCTTTTCCAGACATTGGGCGAAATAGCGTACTGTAGGTTCGTAACGGTGATTGGCGTCGAAGAAAGCAAAATCGATTTTTGAAACTTTCTCAGCCTGATTTCTTAGCGTCTCATCTAAATTTCCAATTATCAACTCTACCCCGGAGGCCTGAAGGGATTCAAGATTTTTAGAAGCCACCTGAGCCGTTTGGGGGCATCCTTCAAAGCTATAAATCCGGGATTTTGGAGCTGCTTTAGCTTCGTATAGGGTCGTAATTCCCAGAGATGTCCCTAAATCAAAAACGACTTCAGGCTGAAAATGCTGAATCAGACGGAAGAGCAACTGGGAAAATTTAGGCGTCTTCTGAGCATTTTTGGCGATAGTAGCAATCTTACGCCGAGGAGAGTTACTTACTCTGGAACCAGCTCCATAATCAACTACTTCAATTTCCTGCGTACTTTTTTTCATTTGTGCCCGAATAGCCTCAATGTTCTCAAATACGGGCTCATTCGTTACATTCCGAATAACTTTAGTGTATAATTCAAAAACAAACGGAGAGTGAATCGAATGTTCGTTTTTAGCAAAAAGCAGATAACGCAGGAAAGCAGTAATCAAAATACGTTCGCTCGTAAAGACTAACTTAGGTTAATCTTTTTAAAGCCGTTAAATTATGGATGATAGAAAAAACCTCTATAAAGCTTAATTAAGCTTATAGGGAACAATGAGTAAGAATTCAGGGATCTGGACGGAAAACTCGCGTCCGTCATACGTCCGTTCCATTAGATAACTTCCCGCCATTTTACCCATCGTCGTTTGCAGGTTACTTCCAGAAACGTACTCATGAATTTCACCCGGTTCAAGAACGGGTTGCTGTCCAATAACGCCCTCCCCTTCCACTTCACGTATAGTGCCGTTAGAATCATAAATAAACCAATGACGACGACGAAGACGAATAGTATGATCCGACTGATTTTCAATACGTACGCGGTACGTGAACACAAAATGCTGCAAGGAAGCATTCGAATGATCGGAAATAAATTCCGTAATCACACTAACTTTGACGCCTTCCGTAATAGCCGTTACCATAATCGTTTCGTAGTTTGACGAATGGGTTCTTACTTACTAAACAATCGAAATTAACCATCAACCCGATACGGGGCAAATCCTGGAATTGATTTTTATGAATTCTTAATAAAATATCTACGGAAAAAGCCCCGATCAGGTCGTATCGAAGCCTTCTATTCTTAATTTTTTGCCCTATGAACGTTCAAATCGCTGAATCCTGGAAGCCTTATCTACAGTCGGAGTTTGAAAAACCTTACTTTCAGACTCTCGTAGAATTTATAAAGCAGGAGTATGCCACCAAACAGGTTTACCCACCGGGCAAATTGATTTTCAATGCCTTTAATCACTGCTCGTTTGAAAATACCAAGGTTGTCATTCTCGGACAAGATCCTTACCACGGGCCCAATCAGGCCAATGGCTTGTCATTTTCGGTTAACGACGGTGTGCGAACGCCCCCTTCGCTGGTAAACATTTTCAAAGAAATAAAAGACGATTTGGGTAAGCCTATTCCGCAATCGGGTAATCTGGAACGATGGGCAGATCAAGGGGTATTACTACTCAACGCAACCCTAACCGTTCGGGCGGGCGAAGCGGGTTCACACCAGGGAAAAGGTTGGGAAACCTTCACTGACGCGGTTATACGTATCTTATCTGAACAGAAAGAAAACCTGGTTTTCCTGCTTTGGGGAGCGTATGCCCAAAAGAAAGGGGCCGTTATTAATCCTGAAAACCACCTGGTCTTAAAATCCAAGCATCCCTCACCCATGTCCGCTAATTACGGAGGATGGTTCGGTAATAAACACTTTAGCAAGACGAATGATTACCTGCGAAGTAAGGGATTGCCAGAAATTAACTGGTAATATAAATAGATCGAAGGTTAAACGTTACTAGTTGACTAGCATTAATAAAGGTCTGAAAACTGGACCCTTTTCGGTGCCTAATGCTGCCAGCTTTTTTGCTGGCAGCGGCATTATTAACTTCATTCAAATTTCTTCCGCATTAACTCCATTTGATCGCACATTTTAATCATGAAATAGCGGCGAGCCATATCATGTTCTTCAATGAAATGCTCAATTTGCTGTTTATCAAAAACGAGTAAGATGGACTCATCATTTACTTTCACAGAAGACTGATGAAATTCATTTAATAAGGCTTCGTGCAGCCCTAAAAAGCAGCGACATCCCTGCAAACGATGACCCGTCTGAGCTTCTTCATCCACAATATCTACCGACCCATCTTTCAGATAGAAAACGAACTCTGCGAGTTGTTGTTTTCGGTATAGGTATTCTCCTTTGTGAGCGTAGAGTTCAGTCCCACGGGCCAACAGTATTTTCTCCGTATCTAGTAGCATAGCTCTTCGTCTGGCTTTTTGGGAATCAATTTTATTCGATTCATTAAAAGCTTATTTATAAGGCGAAGTTGTTGAAAATCTGGCGAGTAAGAAATGATATAAATCAGTCGAAGAATTGAGAATTTCCGAATATCAATAAACAGAAACACGATTCTTACCTACATCTATTAATCGTACAATTGGCTGATTTTTAATAAGCGATCAGGCTTTACGATGGTAATGGTGCTACCGTGAGAAGTAACGATTCCATCTTCCTTAAATTCAGATAAAAAACGTATAACCGTCTCCTTGGCAGTACCTACAATGGCTGCTAAATCTTCCCGGGAAATAGAAATACTAAAGGGAGCACTTTCATCTTTCTGCTGATACGTTGAACGCAGTAATAATAAAGCTTCAGCCAATCTTTCACGGACGGGTTTCATCGCTAAATGAATCATCCGTTCCTGTGAATCGCCCAGGGCTTTGGCTAACATCTTCATCAGATCATTCGCCACTTTTACGTTCGAATCAATCAGATTATTAAAATCCGAAGCGGGCAAAAAACAGGCTTGTGTATCGTCTAAAGCCACAGCTGAAGCCGTGTATTTCGCATTTTCAATCAGCGAACGGTAACCCAACGTATCACCGGGTTTGGCCAAACGAATAATATGTTCTTTACCGTCAGAATTCAGGCGGCTGATTTTTACTTTTCCATCGAATACACAGAACAAGCCAAAGGGTCGGTTTCCTTCATGAAAGATCACCTGTCCCTTTTTATAGGTATGAAAGCACTTGTTTTCATTCATGCCTTCCAGCTCTTCATGCTGACAGTTTTTGAAGAGTGAAAATTCACGAAAAGCACAACGTTGGCATTCGGGAGCAGCTTGCGATTTCATCAGATTCTAGTGGATCTCGGGCAACGGTTCCGATTGAATACCAGGTTCGAACAACGGGCCGTTACGCTTATTAACAATACGCCTTTCCGTTTAGACTATTCTTCCGGGTTGGCATTACAAAGGTGACAGAAGTTATCAGTTCAAAAAATGATATAAATCACTTTATACACTTATTCCTTGTCATAGGCCGCCGGGGCAATGCATCGGAGCTTTGATGTCGAATTGGAGGCCTTATCTAAAGAACTACCCGTACCGCAGAAAAATTTCTTTCCAGTGGGTATTTCCTGTCAACGTCAGCCCCTTTCCCGATCCATGCATACAATAAAGGATTCCGTTCTTACCCCAACGCATTGTTACCACTGCGGTAACGAATGCCCTGAAAAGGCCTTCGAGCAGGACGAGCATTCGTTCTGCTGTGAAGGGTGCCGGACGGTCTATGATCTGCTTTCGCAGAATAATCTATGCCGTTATTATACCCTTGAAGATCAGCAGGTAGGCATTTCACCTTCTTCGAGTCGATTTGAATTTCTCGACCATGCGGAAGTGAGTCAGTCTTTACTTGATTTTCAGAACGATACTCAGTCTAAAGTTACTTTCTATATTCCCAGTATTCACTGTTCTTCGTGTTTGTATTTACTCGAACACCTCAATCGGCTGAATCCGGCGGTGCTGAGTAGCCGAGTGGATTTTCTAAAAAAGCAGGTTTCCGTTTCATTTTCGAATGAGGTAACGCTGCGGCAGTTAGCCGAGTTGTTAACTTCCATTGGCTACGAACCGCTGATTAGTCTTCAGGATGTAGTCAAAGAACAGCAGAATCCCGGTTATCGAAACCTGTTAAGCCGCGTGGGTGTAGCGGGTTTCTGTGCGGGGAATATCATGCTTTTCAGTTTCCCGGAATACCTGGGGCTGGAAGATGCCTCCTACAAAATTCTCTTCGGCTGGCTGAGTTTAGTTCTGTCTATTCCAGTAGTGTTTTACTCCGGCTGGGAATACTTCGAGTCCGTTTACAAAAGCCTGCGTGCCGGGCGTTTAAATCTGGATTTTCCGATTCTACTTGGAATTATGGTGGCCTGGTTGCGGAGCGTCTACGAAGTTATTTTTCTCCACCAAAACGGATATTTTGACTCCCTTACCGGTCTGACTTTCTTTTTATTAGCCGGAAAATGGTTTCAGCAAAAGACCTATTCCTTTTTGTCTTTCGAGCGGGATTATAAATCCTATTTCCCTCTAACCGCTACGCTGGCAGATACGTCTGGTTCGACTCTGAAAGTTATTCCCGTTCAACAGTTACAGAAAGGTAATCGCATTCGCATTCGTCACGGCGAGTTAATTCCCGCCGATGGTTTATTATACCGAGGCTCGGGACTCATTGATTACAGTTTTGTGACCGGAGAAGCCCTACCCGAACCGCATCAGGCAGGTGATCTGGTTTATGCCGGTGGCCGCCAAATGGGGGATTCCATTGAAATGGAAGTGCTCAAAAACGTTTCTCAAAGTACCCTTACCCAGCTCTGGAATCACATTTCGTTCTCCAAAAATCAGAATAGCGTGCTAAAAACCTTTGCCGATCAGGTAGGCAATTACTTTACCATCAGCGTGCTGATTCTAGCCTCTCTGACGGCAGGTTACTGGTACTTTTATGATCCGTCTAAAATGCTCAATGCCTTCACGGCGGTACTGATCATTGCTTGTCCCTGTGCCTTGGCTCTGTCTTATCCCTTTGCTCTGGGACATGGCTTACGAATGCTGGGCCTTCGCAAGCTATACCTGAAAAATGCCGAGGTGATCGAGCAAATGGCTCAGTGCGATACCATTGTTTTCGATAAAACCGGAACGCTAACAACTACCGAAGAACAGCCCATTCAATTCATTGGACTAGCTTTAAGCTCCGAAGAACGGCGGATGGTAGCTTCGCTGGTTCAGCATTCCAATCACCCCCTGAGTATAAAAATCCAGCATTTTCTCCATGAATCCTCCCCCCTTGAGCCCGTCGAAAACTTTGCTTCTTTTACGGGTAAAGGGCTGTCAGGCACTATTCAGGGACATGCGATCAAAATAGGTTCTGCCTCATGGGCGGGAGCGAATGGAACTCCCCAGGAGGGCAGTACGGTATTTGTCAGCGTGGATCAGGTGTGCCGGGGTTATTTTCTCCTGCACACGTCCTACCGCCAGGGACTTGATTCCATGCTGACACAACTTCACCCCAAGTATCAGCTTTATCTGCTTTCCGGCGATTCTGATTCCGAAAAAACGGCTTTACAGCAATGGTTTTCCCCAGAGCATATGCGTTTCCGGATGAAACCCGAAGATAAACTGGCTTTTATCGAAGAATTACAGAAAACAGGAAAACGGGTGATGATGCTCGGCGATGGCCTGAACGATGCCGGAGCTTTGAAACAGGCTCATGTAGGTATTGCTTTAACGGATAACACCCTGCATTTCAGTCCCGCCAGCGATGGTATTCTGGAAGCCAGTCAGCTTAGAAATTTACCACGAATTCTTAAGTTCAGCCGCATGGGCCTCTGGGTGATTCGCTTTAGTTTTCTGATTTCACTCATCTACAATTTCATCGGACTGAGTTACGGCTTGACGGGACACCTTGCTCCCATTGTGGCCGCCATTCTTATGCCCGTCAGCTCGGCTACCATGGTTTTCATTGCTACCCTGGGCATGAACTGGGCCAGTCGACGATACTTACATCAACCTTCAGCCTAACCCTTAATACCGCGATTTCTAACTCTTTTTTTATGTACATCCTTTTGTTTTTCCTTGCTCACTGGTATCTATCCCTTTTCTCACAAACGTTTTTTCTGCACCGATACGCGGCACACCAGATGTTTACCATGTCGAAAGGATGGGAGCGGTTTTTCTACTTTTTCACCTGGGTTACTCAAGGTTCCAGCTTTCTGAGTCCGTATGCCTACGGGGTTATGCACCGCCTTCACCACGCCTTTGCCGATACGGAGAATGATCCGCACTCTCCCAGCTTTTCGGATAATGCCTTCGACATGATGTGGAAAACTAAAACGATTTATAACCGTATTCTGCACCATCAGGAAAACGTAGATCCGAAGTATTTCAAGAATGTACCCTACTGGGGTTTCATGGAAAAGATTGGTGATAACTGGATTTCACGGGTTGCGTGGGGCACTGCCTATACCCTGTTTTACATCCACTTCGCTACCAGCCCCTGGCAATATCTGTTACTGCCGATTCATTACCTGATGGGTCCCGTTCACGGCGTAATTATCAACTGGTTTGCTCACAAATACGGCTATACCAATTTTAAGGTAAATGATACCGCGAAGAACCTGTTACCCTTTGATTTTCTGATGATGGGTGAATCGTACCATAACAATCACCATAAGCTTGGCGGTCGGGCTAACTTCGGTGTTCGCTGGTTTGAATTTGATCCTACGTTTCCGGTTATTCTGTTACTAAATGCCGTAGGTGTGCTGAAGCTGAAGAAGAACAATGATTTGAATTATATGTAGGTGATCTTTCTTATATATAACCTACAAACCGCTGCCAACGAAAAAGCTGGCAGCGGTTTGTAGAGACGCGACTTTATTGCGTCTGGATAAGAGGCGTTTTGGTTACCTTTCTATGATTGTCATGCCCCGGCCAGACGCGATAAAGTCGCGTCTCTGCCTATGTAATCTGTGAGATATGCTGATTTGGGTTGAAAACGTAGCGACGAACTACGATTAATAATAGGTGCGAGATTTCCTTCCGATCCTACAAAGCACCAGATTGCCCCTATCTTTATTTTCTACGAGGCTGATAGTCTTCGTAAAAACGATCATCAAAAGTATTTCCACTGGGCACACCATCTTTCAAAATGCGATACACCATCCAGCCTACTACAACTGGAGCCAGTATCCAGAGAGTAACGATGAGGGGCAGCGAAAACCAGCCCATATTTGCTCCAATAGTATAGACCAGTAAATAAAGCGTGGCAAAGAAGATAGGAAAGCGAACGTTTTTCATGGCTGGATTGATTTAAGGTTAATTCATTGATTCTATAATCTGCTTTAGGTAACTAGCGGATTAGTAAGCACATCAACTATTTATGAATCCTTCCTCAAAAAAGATATACCTCGATAACCCGGAAGCCGTGCGGCATCTGGTAGATTCGTTCTACGAAAAAGTACAGCAGGATGAGTTACTGGCTCCCATCTTCACCGATGTAGCTCAGGTAGACTGGGCTAAACACCTGCCCAAAATGTACGGCTTCTGGGAAAACCTGCTGTTGGGGAATAACAGTTACCACGGCCATCCTTTTCGTCCGCATTTGATTATTAATCAGAAGCATACCTTAACCATCGAGCATTTTGAACGCTGGTTAACGCTCTTTACGGAAACCCTTGCGGAAAATTTTGAGGGTGAAGGAGCCGAAAACGCCCGACAACGAGCCACGCAGATTGCTCTGGTCTGGAACAGCAAGCTCGAATACATCAATAACGATTCTTATATGGAGAATTAAACTCCATTTCTTACTGGTCTACCCTTCGAAAATCACCCCCCGGGGTGATTTTTGTCATTTTTAAGAGTGTCCTCCCTCCCGACCTTTGAAACTGAAAATCAAAGGTTTATGAAAATCATTTTTCTTCTTATCGGCATTAGTCTTCTGCTGGCTTTAGGCTTTTTGGCCGCCTTTTTCTGGGCTATGAAATCCGGGCAGAATGATGATTTGTATACACCCAGTCTCCGAGCCTTACTCGACGACGAAGCCTGAGTTCACATTAACCATTCCTGTATCCCATGATTTCCTATTCTTCTACTGAAATCGCTCCACCTAAACTCGAACGCTTTGCGTACGACAACAAGGTCGTTAAAGCCTTTTCCATTGCTACCATTATCTGGGGGTTAATCGGTATGCTGGTCGGTGTGATTGCCGCCACGCAGTTGTTTCAACCCGCCATGAATATGGATAACCAGTACACCACGTTTGGTCGCATCCGGCCTTTACACACGAATGCCGTGATTTTTGCTTTCGTGGGTAATGCCATTTTCATGGGCGTGTATTACTCCCTGCAACGGCTCCTGAAAGCCCGGATGTTTTCGGATACCTTAAGCTGGATTCACTTCTGGGGCTGGCAGCTCATCATCGTTTCTGCCGTAGCAACGCTGCCTTTGGGAATCACCTCTTCCAAAGAATACGCTGAATTAGAATGGCCCATCGACATTGCTATTACGCTCATCTGGGTGGTTTTTGGCATTAACATGTTCGGAACGATCATCAAACGCCGCGAACGTCACCTGTACGTGGGAATCTGGTTTTACATCGCCACGTTCATTACCGTAGCCGTTCTGCACGTGGTGAACTCCTTCTCCATTCCGGTTACTTTCCTGAAGAGTTACTCCATGTACGCTGGCGTTCAGGATGCCTTGGTCCAGTGGTGGTACGGCCACAATGCTGTGGCATTCTTCCTGACCACGCCTTACCTGGGTCTGATGTATTATTACCTGCCCAAAATGGCTAACCGGCCCGTGTACAGCTATAAACTTTCGATTCTGCACTTTTGGTCGCTGATCTTTATTTACATCTGGGCTGGCCCTCACCACCTGCTCTATACGAGTTTGCCCGACTGGGCTCAATCGCTGGGAACGGCCTTCTCGATTATGCTCATTGCTCCGTCCTGGGGCGGGATGATTAACGGGCTATTAACGCTTAGAGGAGCCTGGGATAAAGTGCGGGAAGATGCCAAGCTGAAGTTCATGGTTGTGGGGGTTACGGCTTACGGGATGGCAACCTTTGAAGGACCACTCCTTTCATTGAAAAACGTAAACGCCATTGGTCACTTCACCGACTGGATTGTCGCTCACGTACACGTCGGGGCTCTGGGCTGGAATGGCTTTCTGACCTTTGCCATTCTGTATTACCTGATTCCTAAAATGTGGAAGACGGAAATTTACTCGAAACGGATGATGAACATCCACTTCTGGTTAGGTACGCTCGGTATTCTGTTCTACGCCGTTCCAATGTACATCTCTGGGTTTACACAGGGCATGATGTGGAAAGAGTTTACGCCCGAAGGAACACTTAAGTACCCCGCTTTCCTGGAAACTACTTTACAGTTATTACCCATGCACATGATGCGGGCCTTAGGCGGAGCGATTTACCTGCTCGGAGCGATTCTGATGGCCTATAACCTCTTCAAAACCATGGCGAAAGGCAGTTTCGTAGCCAACGAATCCGCCGAAGCTCCGGCTCTGGAGAAAGCATACGTACCCACAGGAGAAGACACCTACTGGCACCGCGTCTTCGAACGTCGCCCCATGCAAATGCTGGCCGGTTCATTCATCGTTATCCTGATCGGAACGGTGCTGGAATTGATTCCAACCTTTACTGTTGAGTCCAACGTACAAACCATTGCCTCTGTCCAACCCTATACGCCGCTGGAACTTCAGGGACGCGATTTATACATCCGCGAGGGTTGTAATAACTGCCACAGCCAGATGGTGCGTCCCTTCCGTTCCGAAACCGAACGTTACGGAGAATACTCCAAAGCGGGCGAGTTCGTATATGATCACCCGTTCCTCTGGGGATCCAAACGTACCGGCCCGGATTTACACCGTGAAGGAGCCAAATACCCTGACTCCTGGCATTATCACCATATGAATGATCCAACGAGTATGTCGCCGGGATCCATTATGCCCGCCTACCCCTGGTTATTAACCCAAAAGCTGGATAACTCCACCCTGGAGGCTAAACTTAAAGCCATGCAATCCCTCGGCGTTCCTTATGATGACTATGCCATTTCGCAAGCATCTGCTGATGCTCAACAACAGGCTGAAGCCATTTCGGAACGGCTGAAACAGGAAGGTATCAAAGTAAAATCCGATAAGGAAATCGTCGCCCTCATTGCCTACTTACAACGTCTGGGAACGGACATCAAGAAGGATGAAGCGGCTCTGAAATAAGTTGATGATTGTTGGTTAGTAGTTGTTAGTTCTCCCGACTATAACCGCAACAGCAGCCGCCAACAACCATTAACCAACAACCAAACACATGTTTCGCAACCTCATTACCCAGCTTCAGGGAGCCGATTTCTTTATGATTTCGTCGCTCATCATCTTCGTTGCCTTTTTTGTTACGGTAGGTCTTTTCGTTTTTCTGACCGACCAGAAACACCTCCAGGAAATGAGTAAAATGCCTTTGGAATAAATGAGTTTACAGTTGTCCGTTTTCAGTTTTCAATCGTAAACGGACAACTGTACACTGCAAACTGACATAAAATGAACTTTGAAATAAAAACGGGCGAAGAGTTACTGTTGATGGTATTACTCATTTGCCTGATCTTCGGAGCTTTAGCTTTACTATTTTCTACCCTTCACTTATACCTGACGGTAAAAAGTACCTTACCTACGAAGGAAGAAGCTACAGTAGACGTGTATGAAGGCAGTAGCATCTGGAATCGCATTTTTCGGGTGCCGCCTTCTTCTACCAACGAACAGTTATTAATGGCTCACGCTCCCGATGGCATTCAGGAACTGGATAACCCGACACCGGGCTGGTTTATGGGTCTGTTTTACATCTCCATTGTCTGTGCAATTGGCTATATGGTTATCTACCACGTCATTGGCGAGGGCGATGTGATGCATCAGGAATACACCGCCGAAATGGCCGTTGCCGAGCAGGCTCACGAAGCGTATCTGAAGAAATTTGCCAATGCGGTAAATGAATCGAATGTGACGGTACTGAAAGATGCCAAATCCATCGAAGCCGGAAAGAAACTCTTTGACCAGAACTGTACTGCCTGCCACGGAGCGGCGGCGGAAGGCAAAGTGGGTCCGAACCTGACGGATGCTTACTGGCTACACGGTGGAACGATCAAAGCAGTCTTCAAAACCATCACCGAAGGCGTGCCTGACAAGGGAATGATTTCCTGGAAGAAACAGTTGAACCCCGTTCAGATTCAGCAGGTTTCGAGTTACATTTTTTCACTCCAGGGCAGTAATCCCGCCGGAGCCAAGGAACCTCAGGGCCAAGAAGTGACGTCCGAAGAGGTAGCCCAAAAACAGTAAGTCATGAATACCGCAGATGATCTATTAGAGGACCTCACCATGACTTCGGGAAAACGTCAGTATCCGCGTTTACCCGAAGGCGGGCGGCTCTATCGCTGGCGAGGGATTGTTGCCGGAGTTTTATTGCTCACCCTCTTCGGCTTACCCTGGCTGGAATTTGAAGGACACCCGCTGTTTCTTTTTAATGTTCTGGAGCGGAAATTCATCTTCTTCGGTGTGCCGTTCTGGCCACAGGATTTTCACCTGGTAGCCATCGGCTTACTAACCTTCATTTTATTTATTGTCGTTTTTACGGTAGCGTTTGGGCGACTCTGGTGCGGCTGGGCTTGTCCGCAAACGGTTTTCATGGAAATAGTTTTCCGAAAAATTGAAAACTGGATTGAAGGCGATTACAAAGCTCAGAAACGACTCAAAACAGCTCCCTGGACGGCTGAAAAAATCAGGAAAAAGATACTCAAGCATGGGCTGTTCCTGATGATTGCGTTTGCCATTTCCAATACCTTTCTGGCGTATATCATCGGCAAAGATGAATTACTTCGAATCCAGACGGATGATCCTGCTAACCACCTCGGTGGCCTGACTTCGATTTGGGTTTTTACGTTACTTTTTTATCTGGTTTTTGCCAAGGTTCGTGAAATCGTATGCGTCGTGATTTGCCCCTACGGACGATTGCAGGGTGTATTGCTCGACAAAAAATCCATTGTAGTGGCTTACGATTACGTTCGGGGCGAACCTCGGGGGAAACTCAAAAAACAGGATACGGCTCCCAAAGGCGACTGTGTGGACTGCTCACTCTGCGTACAGGTATGTCCGACGGGCATCGACATTCGGAAAGGTACCCAGCTCGAATGCATCAACTGCACGGCCTGCATCGATGCCTGCGACGGAGTCATGAACAAAATTCAGAAGCCCATCGGACTCATTCGCTATGCTTCGCAGGAAGGTATTGAGCAGCATAAAAAATTCCGTTTTGATGGTCGATTAAAAGCGTACACAACCGTATTAATGGTATTAATCAGCGTACTGACTTACTTATTGATTAATCGAAAAGAAGTAGATACTACGGTGTTACGAGCTTCGGGACTGACATTTCAGAAACAGGATAACAACCACATTTCCAATCTCTATACGGTAGAAGTCATTAATAAAACATTCCGCCCCATCGAACTAAGTTTCAAAGTAAAAAATCCCGATTTTCAGTTGCAATACGTGGGACAGGCTCTGAAAACAGCCCGACCCGGTGAGTTAACGAAAGGTTCTTTTTTCTTACTTACACCCGCAAAAAAGATTACCGAAAATAAAACGCCCATCGAAATTGAAGTAACCGCCAACGGTCAGCTCATCGACCAGGTAAAAACCAATTTCATGGGACCCGTAGAATGAGTTTTCAGTTTGCGATTGTCAGTTTTCAGTTAAATAGGAACTCGCAATCGAAAGCTAACTACTGAAAACTGACAACAAACCACTGAAAACTAAAAAGATGAACTGGGGAAAATCAATCATTCTTGCCTTTGTTGCCTTCGGTAGCTTCATTGGCTTTCTGGTCTATCGCATGGCCATTACTAAAGTAGATCTAGTGCGGAAGGATTATTACCAGACTGAAATGGCCTATCAGCAACAGATTGACCGGATTCAGAATAACAAGTCTGTTCATCACCCTTTTAAAATCAACTACCAGCCTTCTGAAAAAGCAATTCATTTCTCTATTCCGGAAGAGTTGACGCAGGGCCAAATTCAGTTTTTTCGCCCCTCTGATGCCCAGCTGGATTTTAACGTAACCGTTCAGCCGGAACGTAGTGAACAAGTCGTTTCTTCCCAGAAGTTAAAGACCGGCCATTGGCGAATCAAAATCACCTGGACCGATGGGCAGCAGGAGTATTATACTGAGGAGGAAGTCAGGTTGTAGTTTTGGGTTGATAGGGATCAGCATCACGGTGATTACAAAACTACTTCTCTCAATATACACCCTCCGGGTTTATTACTTTCCTTTCAAACCGCTCCCCCACCTTTACAGGTTTTGCCTTTCAAAACTGAAAACTGAAAACTGAAAACTCCATGCTAATCGCCTTCATCACCGGACTTACTGCCAGCCTGCACTGCGTGGGCATGTGTGGGCCGCTTTCGCTGGCCCTGCCCGTGGGTGGACTTTCAGGCAAGCAGTTATGGCTCGCCCGGCTGAGTTACCATCTGGCCCGGTGCCTGAGTTATAGTTTATTGGGAATGGCAGTAGGGTTGTTGGGGGAACGGTTTTCACTTTTTGGCTGGCAACAGCAGATTTCAGTGTTGGCTGGCATGTTGATGATTGCCTTTCTGGTGGGTAACCGCTGGCTGGCTTTTCGTCCGATTCTGCGGCTACAAAAACTATTTGGAAAGGTATTAATCCAGAAAACCTGGTGGTCTTACCCCGCTGCCGGGTTTCTCAACGGCTGGTTACCTTGCGGACTGGTTTACGTGGCTTTAGCGGGGGCATTAACGGCTAATTCGCCTTTGGAAGGGATGCTTTTTATGGGCGTTTACGGTCTCGGCACCTTACCTGCTCTGCTGGCCGTTAGCTGGGTTTGGCGATGGATCAGTCTTCCCATTCGTCAACGACTGAACCGTTGGTTACCCGTAGTTACCTTAACCATTGCTCTTCTTTTTATCTGGCGAGGACTGGGACTAAATCTTCCTTACAGTCCAAAAGTTAGTATATCTGCCTCGCAGCCAGCTCCGGTTTGTCATGAATGAAGTAAAACGCTGAAGCTAATCCACAGCGTTTTACCCCTCGTCGAGTATTAAAGCTGAATAATATTAAAAACATCTTCAGCAAAAGATTGCCGAAGGTTTTTATCTACTAACGTCGCATGGAGATCAGAGTAAACGGCATATTGACCAGCGTTTTCTTTTAAAAGAAAGTTGAGGTTATGTACTTCTTCTGCGTTTACTCCACCGCCGCCCACAGGCATTAACTCACTCGTCTTGACCGTAGTAACAAACAGATAGTTGCCATTATTTAATTTTTGAATATACTTGACAAGCCAGGTACCTAATTTATTGGTAGTTCCATTCAAAAGGGATTCAAATTTTTTGTCAAGATCTACTGTTGTCATCGTTCGCTTGTGCACTAAAATATCCAGCGTTTCTGCAAAACCCTCAGCCACTTCAGGATTCGCCTTGAGCTGGTTGACCAGATTGTTCGTTCCGCGTTTGGTGCGTACGTTCTGAATGTATTTATACGTCAGGTAAACGCCCGTAGCTGCGGCCAAACAAGCCACCCGCGTAGTCATACTTAAGGCAAGACTCATAAATCAATTAGGTTAGGAATAGTAATAGTTAAACGTTAACGGGAGTAACTTCATAATTTTCTAAGTCTCCTTCCACTTGTTCAAAGGAAATCCATTCGATGTTCGACAGACCCAGTTTTTCAGCACATTTCCATTCTGCTTCAGTATCTCCATCTTCGTTTAAAGTACTTGCTTCAACAATTTTTAAAATCTCCTGAGCTGTAGCAGGGTCTGTTACCTTTTCCAACAGCTCTGGAGTGAGTGTATTTTCTCGATGTTCAGCCATTTCCGCAATCGAAAAGCCGCCTAGTTCTTCTTCTTTTTCGTAGATTATGACTCCCCATCCAAGAAAGTCACTTGTCCGGGTGAAGTGAAGCAAAATACCCTGGTTGACAGAAACTATTTGATCGTTCATCCCTCCTTCAATCACAAAGGTTACCCACCCATTTGTTTCTTCGAAAACATAGCCCCTAAGCCCGGATCTTTCGAGCAAATCAATAGCATCCTCTTTTGAATTTGTTTTTAAATGGTAAGCCATCGTAAAGTCACTCATCGTCTTATTTTAGATTTTGTTAACTCTCAAAAATATACTTTCTGAAATAAATTTCACGCTTTACTTTTATTAACTTTCTTTCATTCACATTATGAATTCATTAAGCAATGAAACGAATCATTCTACTCTTTCCTAATTAAGATTTAATCAATATTATTAATGAATTGAACCTTGATTTGAGGAAGAATAATTAAAAAAAGAGGGGACCGGAATTCTAATTTCCGCTCCCCTCTTTTTAGTTTCTTTTAAAATCAACCTCTCCCATTCCATCCTTTTCATACGAAGCAATAGGATGATATTTTTCTTCGAAATTTCTTTCTTCCGGGTTTAATTCTTTAGGGACAGAACTACCAGTTTTAAAGAAATACACTTTAGTAGTTCCGTATTTGGTGTGCGGCATGAAATCACCGTATTTTTTCATTTCTCCCCATAGAGTATCCTCTACGCTCACGGTATAGATCCGGGTAATAGGTCCGGTATTGTTTTCATTCCGATACAGGGCTACTTCCTGAAAATTACCTTTTAAATCCTGAATGCCGGGTTGAGAAGTGGCATTATAAACCATGTAGGCCATCAATAAGAAGATGGCTCCTATGAATAGATATTTAACTTTCATTTATTTAGTTTTCAGTGGTCAGTTTTCTGTTTTCAGTGAGTAACAGCAGTAATGCTACTATTAAAGCAATGAACTCGGTAGTCGTCCAGCGACAGACGCGATGAATCGACGTCTCTACTTTTTTCTAACAACGAACAACCATCAACTAAGCTACGCTTTCGGTTCTACCATCACTACTTCCTCCTTTTCTACAATGACCTGACCTTCCTGTAAGTCGCGGGTTTTGCGGACGAATTTTTTCGGGGTAACAATAACTGGACACAAACTGTCATTGCGACGTTTGGAATAATAAGCCGCTAGCTGAGCCGCTCGTTCAATGACTGGATTTGGAAACCGCTTTCCGGCCTGATGACGGATAATGACGTGCGAACCCGTGACATCACGGGCGTGCAACCACAAGTCTTCTTTACGTGTGTATCGCTGCGTGAGCAGGTCATTGTTTTTGGCATTCTTTCCCACAAAAATTTCGAAACCCTGATACTCGTAGCGTTTGAACAAGGTAGCCGCCGAAACATCGGGCTTCTCCATTTTGTCCAGTCCACTGGTTTTTAGGTATTTTCGCAGCTCCTTTAACGTTTCCAACGACTCCACTTTTTCGATTTGGGCATCGTATTCAGCCATTTCGCCTTCCCGAACTTCCAGAGCTTCCATCAGGTGTTCTATCTCAATTTTCTCGTTTTTAGCCTTTCGGTAATACGACTCGGCATTTTTCTGAGGCGTCAAATCGGGCTTTAAACGAATCGTGACGGGCTGATCGCGGTAGAAATCGTGTAACTCAATACTTTCGGATCGTTCAGGAATCTGATGCAGATTTGCCATCAAAATATGGCCGATTTCCTCGTGCTTGATGGCTTTTTCCATCTCGTCGAGTTTCTCGTACACCGAATCAATGTATAACTGGGTTTTCTGCTTACGTTTTTGCAGCAGTCGTACAATCTGGCCCTTTTCCCGATCAAAAACGTTAATTCTTGAATAGGCATAATAAAAGCCATTCGCCGCTTCAATTGGGTTGGTAAACGTCTTCTCTGCGTCGTCAGGAATGAGCGTCAATACGGGCTGGTATTCCACCGTTTTGATGTAATACTGCGGATTTTCCACGTAAGCTCTTACCTGTTCTACCAAGGCCCACTTTTCGTCAATGGGTAAGGATCGGTAGTGATGCCTATCCAGCCAGGACGTTACATCTTTACCAAACGTTGGGAATAACTTCCGCCAGTCGCCATTAGCCCGATCAAAGGCTTCCCGACTCTGGTCTAAAGGTCGGTCCAGCGTCTGGATATCCAGATTTTCGTCGGAAACGAGTTTATTATGAAAGAGATCAACGACCTGCGTACCCTGAATTAATACCAGGTTGGAACGGTTGCCAAAGAGCTTAAAAATCAGATGGTAATCATCCGCAAATTCAATTGAAAAGGCCCGTTCGTTGAGAAACTGACGAACGCCAAGTACGGGTTTATCCAGCAATTCCGAGAAAAGATCCACCGTATTTCGGCCCGCTCTTCTAAAATCATCGGGAAAGCTTAGAGCCACAAAATCAGGTCGAATGGTAGCTCGAATATAAAAATCGCGTTTCTTCCGCCACTGTTTTTCTTCGGGGCAAAATCCGATGACCAACTCGTCTTTTTCCTGAGAAAAACACTCCGCCAGCACCAGCCCTTTCAGTTGATTTTCCAGTTCATTGGACAATTGTCGGAGGAAGTAATAATTGCTTTGCATGATACAAAAGTACAAACGGCTCGTCCGTATACCGGAAAGGTTTGGGAAAGCTTTGCCAAATGTCTTTTTTTGTAGGTATGCTACACGTCAAAAATTACCGAAAAGCGTATCACAGTCGCACCATTCTGGAAGTTCCCGAACTGCAACTTCAACCCGGCATTCACTGGATTCGGGGTGTAAATGGAGCCGGGAAAAGTACTTTTTTTCGGTCGGTAGCAGGCATGTTGCCTTTCGAGGGTGAAATCTGGCTAGATGATACTTGGGAAGTAAAGCGTGATCCCGTTGCCTTTCGGTTACGGGTGAATTACGCCGAAGCTGAGCCGCTTTACCCAGAATATTTATCCGCGTTTGATCTAATTTCTTTCGTCGCTAAAGCGAAAAAAGCTCCCGCAGGTCAGGTAAATGAGTTAGTGGAAACGTTGGAAATCACTTCCTTCTGGAAACAGCCCGTTGGAACTTACTCTTCGGGGATGCTCAAGAAAACGTCTTTGATTCTGGGATTTCTGGGTAATCCAACGCTCATTATGCTTGACGAACCTCTCATTACGATTGATGATCGGGCGGTAGCGAATGTGTGTCAGCTCATCGATCAGTATCACCAGAATGGGGTCCAGTTTCTGCTTTCCTCTCATCAGGATTTTAGGTTAACCGACCTGAAAATGGACTCCTCTTACATCATCCGTAACCAAACGCTAGAGGAAATTCACCTCGGCTAAAGCCTCGCCTATTTCTTGAAAACAGTCCTCTATCGTACGCTGGTAACGGAGTTTTACCGACAAAACACGGGTTTCTTTCTGGTTATCCTGATGATCAGTTTTGCGATCATTCGTCCGGATGATCACGTGGCCTTGTTTCAATATGCCATGAGTTCGCCCCCATTTTTACTGTATTACTTCGCTATTTGGACTTTATACGTTTTTAAAACGATTGCTTTCGTTCGGCATCAGTTTCGTCATCCGGCCTATCGGTTTTTATATCATTTTCGGTTAATACCCCCGGGTACAAGACTTTTTTACTGGTTATCCATTTCCATTAGTCTCCTATTACCCATTCTGGCTTATGCTCTGTGGATGAGCTTTCACGGCGTTCGAAATCAGCAATGGACGGCTATCGGTAGCATTGCTCTGTTTGCTCTTGGAATGGTGGCAACAGCCTTAATAATCTTCGAACGCGTGATCCGGCAAAGTAATACTGAAGTGAAGGTTCGAACCTTTGCACGGAACTGGCCGCTTCCTTATCCGCTCTTCTTTATTCAGTTTTTGTTGCGGAGAAATGCCATTCTGGTTTTGATCACCAAGCTGTTTTCGGGAGCCATTCTGATCGGCGTTTGCCTGTTATACCCTACAGATGATTACGATGAACGACTAATCGCCATTGGTTTGTTAATCGGCAGCTTAATTCACCTCGGACTCACAACGGAACATTATACCTTTGAACACGAGTATCTGCTCTTCGTACGCAATTTACCTTTATCCTTTCTGAAGCGTTTTACAGCCCATACCCTGCAAATGCTGTTGATCTTTCTTCCGGAAGTATTGCTTCTATTTCGGTACCTACCAGACCCGATTTCCTTTCTTTTCGTAGTTAAAGCCTTCGTCTTTATCAGCGGCATTCAGATGGCGGCTTTACACCGGGTGTACCAGCATGATAAAAGTCTGGAAAAACTTAGTTTATACGGATTATGGGGATTCATCATTGGCTTAGTATTCATTATGTTCCGTCTGGATCTGACGATTATAGGTGGTTTACTATGGATTTACGCCGCCTGGATCAATGCGTACAAGTATTATAAATCAGAATTTCAATTCGATTAAGCAATACCAACATAGAAGGATCGAATCATACCCATTTCGAAACACTTTACTTCTTCATCTTCCCTATGAAATATCTCTTATTACTTTTCATCATGAACACTTCTCTTCTTCAGGCTCAAACCCGCTTTCGCGAGGATACCGGACTTCCGATTGGAATTTTGAAAACGGGTGCAGGCAACGCCATTACGGACGTTGCCGGATTAAAAGTTGGACACGTTACCTTAAATCAGGGGGCGGACGTCCGTACAGGCGTGACTGCTATCATTCCAACGGAAGGTAATCTGTTTCAACAAAAAATTCCGGCGGCTGTTTTTGTCGCCAATGGCTTCGGAAAAATGGCGGGAATCAGTCAGGTGAATGAGTTAGGAAATCTGGAAACGCCCGTAGTGTTAACAAATACACTTTCCGTCGCAGCAGGCATGCAGGGGATCATCCATTATACCTTAGCCCAACCGGGTAATGAAAAAGTTCGCTCGGTCAATGCCGTGGTGGGCGAAACCAATGACAGTTACCTTAATGATATAACGGGCTTTCATGTGAAGCCTGAAGACGTGTTGGAAGCTATTCAAAAGGCGAAAACGGGGTCAGTTGCCGAGGGGAATGTAGGAGCCGGAACGGGCACTATCTGTTTTGGCTGGAAAGGCGGCATCGGCACGAGTTCCCGCGTGATTCCTAAAAAATCGGGAGGTTATACCGTAGGCGTACTGGTGCAAACCAATTTTGGCGGTGTATTGGAAATCAAAGGTAAACCCATTGGAAAAGCTCTGGGTAAATACTTTCTAAGCGATCAGTTAAACGACCCCGCCGATGGTTCCTGCATGATTATAGTAGCTACGGATGCTCCCCTTACCCATCGAAATCTGGAGCGACTAGCCAAACGGGCTTGGTCGGCATTGGCGAAAGTAGGCGGCATTGCCAGTAATGGTTCAGGAGAATACGTGCTGGCTTTTTCAACGAGCGAGAAGGTTCGCATTCCTCATGAAACCAAAGGTATTACCCAAACGCTGGAAGAAGTAACGAATGATTCCATGTCGGCTCTTTTTTTAGCTTCGATTGAAGCAACGGAGGAAGCCATTCTTAATTCACTATGGGCGGCTCATACGACGAAAGGCAAAAATGGAGTCATTGAAGAGTTACCAAGGGAGAAGGTAAAATCTTTATTGAAATGACTTCTTCAGCGTTATTCCGATCTGGATACAGTCAAAAATAGCTAAACTTAACTTCCCGAAAGTTTAAAACTTTCGGGAAGTTGAACAGCACTATCATTTATTGACAGCGAATTATAACTTATTCAGAAAATTACTCTTGATCGTCTCTACCACTTCACTAACATCGCCGCGGAGCGTATCTTTCATCATGTACATGCCAAAGCCCCAGGCTTGTTCGAAGGTTACTTTGGGCGGCATGGAAAGCTCCGTTGGATTTACCACCACATCCAGTAATACCGGACCAGAATGACGGAATGTTTCGTCAATTGCTTCGGGTAAATCATCCGGGTTTTCAACGCGAATGCCCCGAATGCCCATTGCTTCAGCCATGCGGGCGAAGTTGGGATTTTTCATGTCCGTACCAAAAGGTGGCAGACCCGCTACTTTCATTTCCATCGCTACAAATCCCAGGGAATAGTTATTGAAAATGACCAGTTTAACGGGAAGCTTATACTGTAAAATGGTTAGCAAGTCACCCATTAACATCGCAAAGCCGCCATCACCAGAAAGCGAAATTACCTGACGATTGGGAAAGGCCAGTTGTGCTCCAATCGCCTGAGGCATCGCACTGGCCATCGAACCATGCGTGAATGAACCCAGTAATCGGCGTTGAGCGGTCATTTTCAGGTAACGGGCCGCCCAGACGGTGGGTGTTCCCACATCAGCCGTGAAAATTGCGTCCTGACTGGCTTTGTCACTGAGAGCGGCCATCAGGTATTCCGGGTGAATCACCCCGTCGTTTTCCGTTCCCCGGGCGTGCGAATCGAATTCTTCACGATTTTTTTGATAATCTTCCAACGCCCGATCCAGGTGTTTGCGATTCGTTTTTTCAATTAATAAAGGTAACAAAGCCTGAATGGTCGGAGCGACACTTCCCACTACTCCCAAGGTAAGGCTGGAACGACGCCCCAAATGCTCAGGACGGGTATCTACCTGAATAAGTTTGGCTTTATCGGGATACCAGTCTTTATAAGGAAAGTCCGTTCCGAGCATGAGTAATACTTCGCCACCCGCTACTGCTTTTGCCCCGGAGCGGAACCCGATCAGTCCCGTTAAACCAACTTCGTAAGGGTTATCATATTCCAGGTATTCCTTGCCTCGTAACGCATAAACCAGGGGAGCTTTTACCTGCTCACATAATTGCAGAATTTCAGCGTGAGCACCCGCACAACCGCTACCGCCGAGAATGGTAACCGTTTCCGCTTCATTGATCAGCTGAGCCATATGCTGTAGTTCCTGATCCGAAGGCCGAATGACGGGCTGGGGAAGGAAAATCGGATGTGCCAGATGGGATTCCTCCACTTTTTCTGATGAAACATCCCCGGCAAGGGTAATGACGGCGACGCCCTGCTTCCCAAGGGCATTCTGCATAGCGATTTGCAAAACCCGGGGCATTTGCTTCGCCGAAGATATGGTTTCGCAGTAATGACTGCATTGCTGGAAAAGATACTCAGGCTTGGTTTCCTGAAAGTAGCCCGTACCGATTTCCATACTCGGAATCTGGGCAGCAATGGCTAGCACCGGAGCCATGCTGCGGTGACAATCGTATAAACCATTGATAAGGTGAAGGTTACCGGGGCCACAACTTCCGGCACATACCGCCAGCTGACCCGTGGCCTGAGCTTCGGCTCCGGCAGCGAAGGCGGCGGCCTCCTCGTGTCGGTAATGAATCCATTCTATTTTTCCCGAACGACGGATTTCGTCTACTAGTCCATTGAGAGAATCTCCCACTATTCCGTGAATGCGTTTCACTCCTGCATTCACTAGCATATCGACCATAACAGCCGCAATTGTCTTAGCCATACGTGTATAGATAGGTTTTGCACAGTCCAGTAGAGACACAAAAGCCTTGCCAGCTAAGCGGCCTTTACCCCGGCTAGGGTGTTTTTAATCAAATTATAATGAATGTCAGAAGTTATAATGAATGTCAGAAGCTTTTCCTTTTACGGGAATCAAAAAAAAGAGGTGCTTTGCAGGGAAGCACCTCTTTCTATTATCATCCATTCTATGACTAGAAAGAATAGTTTAGCATGAGCATGAATCGTCGGCCATTGCCACGGGTATAATTCTCATTACTTCCGTAAAACTGAGCAATGTAGGTGTAGTAACTCTTGTTGAGTAAGTTTTCAATGCCCAGACTCAATCGCACCGCTTCACTTATTTTATACCCTACGTTCAAATTCCAGAGATCATAGGCCCGAACTCTTCCTTCGTAAATGGCGTACGTACCGTTAGCCCGGGGACTAAACCGATTCCGATTTCCTAATCGCCACCAATTCAGGTCAACACTTAAGTTTTTAATACCAGAATAGCGGGCATATAAAGTGGTCTTGTCGGGAGAAATACGACTGGCATTCAGATACGTATCATAATGCCCATCTGAAGCTTTATCTACTTTTCCTTCGGTAATAGCATAATTTCCACCGACTGAGAATGTGCGAATCGGAGTCCAGTCCAGCTGTACTTCGTAGCCCCAAACGCGTTCAGGAGCCCGCTCCGTTGTATATACACCTTCTCCCAGATCAACAAAATTGGCTCCCAGTTTAGAAGTACTGACATAACCCGCCGCCGACAAGGAGAGTGTTCCAACCTGGCTACTGAAGCCAACTTCGTAATTGTTGACGATAATAGGCTGGGTTTGGAGCTTCTCAATGGTATTTTCCTGAGCTGATCGTAGAATCCGTCCCAGATCGTAAATGGAAAAGGCCTGCGAGTAACTCACGAAAGGATTGAACCATTTATTTTTGGAATATCGTAAGCCGGCGTTGAATACCAAAGCTTCATAGCTCAGATTGCCACCTTTTACAAAAATACTTCCCTGTCCATTGGCACCCGTTGCCAGCGTATTGTAATCATCTATTTTAATCTTGATGTTTTCGGCCCGAACCCCTGCCTTCAGCGTCAGCCCTTCCATTAAAAGAGCACTTAACTGTGCATAAGGAGCCAGATTTCTCATATTGATGTTAGGTACCCAGGTACGTCCGTCCACCAGCGACTGAGAAGTCTGGTCATTGAGCAAATCAAAACCGTACGTAAGATCCCCGCGAATACGACTGGCTAACACGAAGGGACTATTCAGATTCACCCGAAGCCCTTTCTTGATGGAGGGAATCTGGGACTGGCCCGATCCGTAGAACGAGGCTGAGTTTGAGTAAATCGTCAGGAAATCCTGGTAATACAAACTAGCGTTGATGCTGGTTCCTCCAATGATGTTTCGACCCAGGTATTGAAGGTTTGCGTTATGGTTATGGCGAGTTCCTTCGTCTACTCCTACGCGTTTGCCAATAACCCCAATCGCAGGGCTTACCCCATACTTACCAGCCTTAAGAACATAATTGGAATGCTGATTGGAACCGTAAAAATTGTACATCCCTTCAATCCGATGCTTGCTGGAAATATCGTAACCTATCTTCGCAAAGGCATTATAGATTCGGGTTTCCCCCAGGCCATATTCAGGAGAAATCACTTGTCCTTCAGCATCCCGAAAGACACCCGTTTTTTCGTGCATACCGCTAACGACATAATCCAGCTTTCCACTACGTCCAAAAAACTGCTGTGAAAAACGGTAGCCAAATGTGCTGTCACCTTTTGTATTACCCGTCATGGCCAGTTGCGTGTTACCGCCAGAGTGATTGCCCGGACGAACTTTCTTGGTAATGTAGTTAATCAATCCCCCGTCAGCTCCGTTTCCATAAATAGAGGTTGCTCCTTTAATTACCTCGATGCGTTCAATAACCGAGGGGTCAATACTGCGGATGTCACGGCCACCCGCCCGCAATGGAGTAGATTGCGGGATACCGTCGATGAGTACTAATACATTACGTCCTCGTAAGGTTTGCCCACTATTACCCGTCTGATTCGTAGAAGGAGCCAGACCAGGTACCGTATTTGAAAGGATCGTAGCTACGTTTGGGCTGATTCCGGCCTGTGTTTCCAGGTCTTTTCCGGTAATAACGCTAACTGACGAAGGGGTTTCCGCCAGCGTTTCTACCCGACGGCCCGCTGAGACAATTACTTCTGAGAGCTGCTTGTCGACTTCTGCAGCCTGTAAGCTCACTTCATTCTTTTCACCTGCCACCAGCGTAACGGCTTGTCGCAGGGTTTCGTAACCTACCCCGCTGGCAATGAGGACATAAGAACCCGCGGCGGCTTTCAGAAAGAATTTACCCGATTCATCTGCTGTAGTAGCGGCCCGAATGCGTCCTTCCTGTTCCAGCGAAATATTGATAAAAGCGGCTTGTCCTTTTGTTGTTTGGACCGTTCCCTGCAAAGTTGTTCGTTCGGATTGAGCCCAGGCGGAAGCAAAGAAAAATAAAGGTAAAAATAATAGATAGGGAAGTTTTGAAATGGGGGGCATAACTGAAGCGTTCATTGTACGCCTCAAATTTATTTGTATTTAGACTTATTTCAAATAATAAACTTTAATGTAGCATTAAATTTGTAAAGAATAGTTTGCTGCAACTTTACAAATGGAAGGTTCGGGCATAAACCTATAGTACCTTGACAGGTTTCAGCCTTCCGTCTCCTTTCTATTTACTTATCAAATCTCACATCTGAAAAAAGAAGCAAATTGGTTACTCCCATAATGAGGTTTGCTTAATAGCCCCTTCCAGTCTCAGTAAACGATTTTTACGGTCTAGCCCGCCCGCAAAGCCCACTAACTTCCCGGAAGACCCAATCACCCGGTGGCAGGGAGCAATGATGGAAATGGGGTTACGGTTGGCAGCCCCACCTACGGCCCGCACCGACTGAGGGTTATTTAACTGCTGGGCAATTTCTCCATACGTGCGGGTCATGCCGTAGGGGATAGTGAGTAAGGCCTGCCAGACCTGTTTCTGAAAATCCGTTCCGATAAAATCGAAGGTTAACTCAAACTCCTTTCTTATTCCGGCAAAATATTCATTCAACTGCCGTTCGGTTTCCAGTAAAAGCGGATGTTGTTCATCCCGCGTACCATAATCCACGGGAATTCGGTCAGGATTATCATTTTCCCACAGGATCGCCGCCAGTCCTTTTTCAGTTACGATCAGGGTTAAGGCTCCTACGGGTGAGGATATTACTTTATGATGATTGGGCATGGATGTATGCATTGGAGGAATATTAGTGGGCTAGCTTACTCAGCACATACGCCTTTAATGACTCATAATCAGCAGCTTCAAACCATTGAAAATCGCCCTGATGGCGAAACCAGGTCAGTTGCCGTTTAGCATATCGGCGACTGTTTTGCTGAATTTTTTCGACCATTTTCCCATAATCGTAATTACCATCAAAATACTCGAAAACTTCCTGATACCCCACGGTCTTTAAAGCATAATGATCGCGGTAATCGCTTACCGATTGTACCTCCTCGATTAAACCTGCCTCCATCATCAGATTCACCCGGCGATTAATCCGATCATACAAGACTTCCCGATCCCGGGTCAGGCAGATTTTTATTACTTCAAACGGTCTTTTCGCTTTTTGCCCGGTTCGAAAGCTGGAATAGGGTTTTCCCGTGGTCAGACACACCTCCAAAGCCCGCACAATCCGCTGGGTATTATTGCGATCTACGTATTCAAAATAGGCAGGATCAAGCCTTTTTAGTTCTTCTACCAGCGACGTTATGCCTTCCCTGGCAAAGCGTTGCATAAGCTCTTCCCGAATACTTAAATCTACTTCGGGCATTTCGTCCATACCATCGGTAATGGTTTTCAGAAATAACCCCGAGCCTCCGGTAAGGATGACTACGTCTTTACGGGAAAAAATTTCTTCAAGCGTTTGCAGGCATTCCCGCTCAAAATCACCTACGCTGAAGTAATCCTGAATGGAATGCGAATCAATGAAATGGTGCCGCACCTGTTGCATTTCTTCCGGTGTGGGCTTAGCCGTCCCAATGCTTATTTCCCGGTAAAACTGCCGGGAATCGGCTGATACAATTTCGGTATTCAGCTCCTGAGCCAGCCGTACACACAGCTCCGTTTTTCCCACGGCCGTAGGCCCAGCAATCACGATTACTACTTTCATTGATACGTACCTCTTACTTTTTTTGCTGATGCTTCCAACGCCATAAAGCCCGACTAGCCGTCGAGCGATAGGGCCGCCAGGACTCGGCCATTTCAATCATTCGTTTGCGAAGATTCCGGTCTTTTTCAAGTCCATAGGCCAGCATCATAGCCTGCTGAACGCCTAGATCGTCCACTGGAAAAACGTCGGGACGTTGTAGTGTAAAGATCAGAATCATCTCTACCGTCCAGCGACCTACGCCCTTAATCTGACTTAGGTAATCGACAATGGCGTCATCGTCCATTTCGTCCCACTTCTTGGTTTCCAGATGCTCCGCTAACCAGAACTCGGCGACGTTTTGCATGTATTGAGCTTTGCCTTTGGATAAACCAGCGGCCCGTAACTCGTCAATTTCCAGAGCTAATAGTTGGGTGGGATGCGGGTATTCTCCGGGAAATAGTTTCAGAAAACGATTGAAAATCACGACGGCTACCTGCGTAGAAAGCTGCTGGGATACAATTGAATTCAAAAGATCATAATAAACATCCCCCGAACTTTGGGGTTCAGATAAAGAAACGGAGGCGATAATGTTAGCCATTTTTGCCTCACTATGAGCCAGGTGTATCAGTGCCTCCTGCATCGGTTTTGTTTTCAGTTTGGGGTTTGGAGTTACTAACTTCCGCTACCAGGTAATTATTACCAAAGATTCGCTACTTACACTACCAGATTTTCTGCTGTCAGCGATTACCTGCTCGCAACCTCATTCTTCCCCAGTATAGTTTCCAGGAATAGACCCATCGCTACTACAGCTAGGCAACCAATCACATTAAGCCAGAGAAATGCCGTTAGATTTAGTAACCAGCAAATCACTACTCCGATCTCGGCTATCACTGCCGCCCAGAACGTTGCTTTAGCTCCGATCTGTTTGAAATAAAAAGCAACCACAAAAACGCCCAAAACGGTTCCGTAAAACAAGGAACCCAAAATGTTAACGGCTTCCAGCAAACTACCCACCCGACTGGCGTACATGGCTACTGCAATACTTAATACTCCCCAGATGGCCGTACTGATTTTAGAAACCTGCACATAATGAGCTTCCGAAGCCTGGGTTACCCACATCCGTCGATAGATGTCCACTACAAAACTGGAAGTCAGCGAGTTGATAGCTGAAGCAATGGAACCCATGGAGGCAATAAAAATGATGGCGATAAGTAGACCAACCACTCCCTTAGGTAAGTACTTCACAACAAACGTCAGGAAAATGTAATTGGTGTCGTTGGCATCGCCGCCTTTTTCCTTGACCAGTTTCTGTGTTTTTTCGCGAAGCTCGGTGCTTTGCTGGTTTAAGTCCAGTACCCGTTTCTGAAGTGTATTAATCTGGGTTTCGTTCTTTTGCTTCAACGCCTGTTGCAACTGAGTAACCGCCTGCTTTTTCTCCTCAAAAATCAGGGTATTATTTTTCTGTAAATCCTGATAAGCAGACGTATTTTCAATTTTACTCAAGGCCGTTTCATTAAAAACCAACGGAGCTTCATGAAATTGATAGAACACAAAAACGAGGGCTCCCACCAGCAGAATCAGAAACTGCATGGGAATCTTGATGATACCATTCATTAATAAACCCAGACGACTTTGACTGATGGTTTCGCCGCCCAAATAACGTCCCACCTGTGACTGATCCGTGCCGAAGTAACTCAGTTGTAGGAAAAACCCACCGATCAGACCCGACCAGACATTATAGCGATCGTTGAGGTCAAATTTCCAGTTGATGGTCTGGAGTTTGTTCATCTTCCCGGCTACTTCCAGCGTATCCACAAAGCCCATATTTTCGGGGAGTAACCGCACGACCAGACAGCCCGCCAGAAACATGCCCCCCAATACAATGAACATCTGCTGCACGTGCGTGTAACTTACTGCCTGACTTCCTCCTATTACGGTGTAAATCAGCAAAATACCGCCCATGGCTATATTGGTCCAGACAAGGTCCCAACCGAAAATGGTGGAAAGAATAATGCTGGGAGCATAGATACTAATGCCGGTTGAAAGCCAGCGGGGAACCAGAAAAAGAATGGCTGTAAGCGTTCGGGTACGAAGGTCGAAACGGGTTTCGAGGTACTCGTAAGCAGTATAAACATTCAGGCGGTGAAAGATGGGAATGAAGGTCATCGAAATCACCACCATCGCCAGGGGCAGACCAAAGTAAAACTGCACAAACCGCATACCGTCGGTATAGGCTTGTCCCGGTCCCGAAAGAAAAGTAACCGCCGAGGCTTGCGTAGCCATGACGCTCAGGCATACCTGCCACCAGGGTAAGGTATGACCGCCCGTCAGGTACGATTCGAGGTTCTGTTCCCGTCGACTGCGATAAATTCCGTAACCTACAATAAAGGTTAACGTAACGGCCAGAACGATCCAGTCGAATAAAGACATTCCAGAGTATTTAACTTTTAGGGTTAAGAAGTGTGGACTGAAGAACAAGCCAGTGCTTACGAAAACGCTTCCGTAAACCACCAGAACAGGATAATCATCAAAATCAGATTGGCAATCACCAACCCATATAATTGCCGCCAGGAGCGAACAAAGGGTGGTAAGCCTTCCTTTTCTTCTTCCATTATCGTTTTATCTATGCAATCTTCTACGCAAGCTGTCTATTTTCATTCAGTTGAGCAAGTTTGCCTACGCTTTTCATACGATTCGGAGGAGCTAAATCTTATGGAATGATAGAATTATCTTACAAAAACGTTGATTCCGAAGATTGTAGAAATTACCCTTACTCACCCTAACCGCTAATTCTCTATTTTTGCGGTTATGGTAAAAATTGCTCCGATCACCGAAAGTCTGCCTGCTTTTCTGGCCGCTCATTCTTTTTCTCAGGTAGCCGTTGTAGTGGATGAACACACGAAGGCTCATTGCTATCCGCTGATTCAGTCGCTCCTTCCGGCTCATACGCTCATTGAAATTCAATCGGGTGAGAGTAAGAAAACGCTCGACACGGCCAGTTTGATCTGGGAAAAATTAACGGAGGCTGCGTTTGATCGTCATGGACTGGTCATTAATCTCGGCGGCGGGGTGATTGGAGATATGGGTGGTTTCTGTGCTGCTACCTATAAACGTGGACTGAATTTTATCCAAATTCCTACTACTCTACTTTCGCAGGTAGATGCCAGTGTGGGAGGTAAATTAGGCATTGATTTTCATGGTCTGAAAAATCATATTGGTGTTTTCCGGGTGCCTGATGCAGTATTAATCGATGCCCTTTTTCTGCAAACCTTACCCTCACGGGAGCTTCGTTCAGGCTACGCCGAAATCATTAAACATTGTCTTATTGCTGATGCCCGCCAATGGGAAGTAATTCGTCAGAACAACTGGCAAGAGCAGGATTGGACGGATTTAATTACGCATTCGGTAGCCATTAAAGAAAACGTTACCACGCAGGATCCTACCGAAAAAGGCCTTCGTAAAATCCTGAATTTCGGACATACGCTCGGTCATGCCATTGAAACGTATTTTCTGGAAGACCCTGCCAAGCGTTTACTTCACGGCGAAGCCATCGCTGCCGGCATGATTACCGAAGCATTTCTGAGTTACCAACGCGAGTGGTTAACTGCTCAAGAATTTGAAACCATTACCACTTACCTGCTGGCTACCTACGGAAAAGCAGAAATTCCTGCAGATACCTATACTTCGATTATCGAACTGACCGCTCAGGATAAGAAAAACCGGGGTAAGGAAATTCGCTTCTCTCTCCTGAAGGGACTGGGCAGCTGCGTTTTTGATATTCCCGTTTCCAGCGAAGAAATGCAACAGGCACTGGCCTTTTACAGTAGCCTTTCCTAATACAATCATCCGTACGAACCCTAAGCCAGGGTTCGTACTTGGCCTGCTCACCCCATGAATGTTATCTCTTTCCTTCAACAAACGATTCATCTCGGCCCGGAAATAGAAGCCGACCTGGCCCGCATCATTGTGCGGGAACAGTTTCCGAAAAACCATATTCTGGTTCGACCCGGCCAGTATTACCGCCGATTGATGTTTGTAGAAGAAGGTCTCATTCGGGAACATTACCTCAGTATGGCCGGAAAGGATACCACCTATCGTTTTCATACGGAAGGTAGTTTTGTTACGGCTGACGAAAGTTTCATCGATAACCAGCCCAGTCAGTATACATTCGAGACGCTCGAAGATTCCGTGATTTGTTCGATTTCTCATACTGATTTCGAACACATTCTTCGACAACACCCGGAGTTTGAGCAATTACACATTCTGGTGATGCACCAACTCATTCGGGAAATGAAGGAGCGAATTACAGCTCTGCAATTCCAGACCGCTACCGAACGCTACGAATCGCTCCTTAAAAGCCAGCCTTCCATTTTCCAGCGGGTTAGTCTGGGGCACATTGCTTCGTTCCTGGGGATTTCTCAGGAGACCCTGAGCCGTATTCGAAGTAAGCGTTAATGATTGGGGTCTGCTTCTTTAACATCCCGAAAGTTTAAAACTTTTGGGATGTTGCTTTAATTGCTTTCTCATAACCAAGCTTCATCACGCTCTTGCCTAGTTGCCACGTTCCCATTTGCTTTTTGACTTTTGTCAAAGACTCTGGCCTTAACTTTTAAGACCTTTGTGTCACCAATCCAGAGTAAAAGCCATGAACGAGTTATCTGAAATAATAAATGAGTCTAATCAAACGAAGCCTTCGCTGGTATTTATTACTGGCGAAGCTTCGATTGATCAGGTCACTGAACGAATTATTCCTTTGATTAAACAGGGATATAAAATCAGTGTATTTTATGTAACAAATGATCTTTCTTCCCATTTTCATACGGCAACTTTAAGCCGTCTGGAACAAGACTATTTTATCCAGTTAAGATTCTATCACGTTTCTATTTACTCCAGTCTTTATGATCCGGTTGTCGCCTTAGAAATGATTGAATCTTTTCTTAATAATTACGATAAAGACCAACTTCATTTCTTTTTATCAACCCAGGAAGAATGGAGTGACTGTATTCATCAGCAATTGATTTTTTTAGGAGTAACTACCCATCAAATTAACCTTCTGGAAATTGCCAGTTAATCAAATTATGAAAACGAAATATTATCCTGCCCTTCTTATGGGACTGATACTAGCCAGTTGCCAGTCCAAGCCGTCCACCGAAAACGTGGTTACTACTGAATCTGCCGTGCCGGTCCTTACTCAGGCCGCTGCTCTTTCTTCTTCCGAAAGTCAGATGTCCATTAGTGGTAATGTGGAGGGAAATCGAACCGTAAAACTGGGCTTTCTGGTAGCGGGCAAAGTCAATTATATCGCGGCGGCAGAAGGTCAAATGGTATCCGCTGGAAAGGTATTAGCCAGTCTTGACCCTACGAGTTATAAGCTTGGCGTTGATGCGGCTAATGCCAGCGTCAGCCAGACTCAGGATGAATATAATCGCCTTAAACTCATGCATGATCGCAACAGTCTGAGCGATGCCGATTTCTCCAAAATCAGCAATGGCCTCAAGCAGGCGGAAGCTCAGGCGGGCTTACAAAAGAAGAATTTATCGGATACGAAACTTTATACTCCTTTCTCGGGCGTATTACTGAAAAAGAATACCGAAATCGGTGAAATTGTGGGCTCGGGCATGCCCCTGTTTATCGTTTCGGATATTCAGAAAGTAAAGGTGAACGCGGCCGTTCCTGAGGCTGAACTTCGAAATGTCAAAATCGGGCAGAAAGCTCAGGTTTATATTTCTGCTTTGGATAGCACCTTCACCGGAAAAGTCATTGAAGTAGGTTCTGCGGCAGATGCTACTACGCGATCTTTCTCGGCTAAAATTGAAATCAGTAATCCGAAGTTATTAATTCGTCCGGGAATGATTGCAGAGGTAAAATTACCCTCCGCTAAAAAATCAGAATTCCTGAGTTTACCCACCGAAGCAGTTCTTCGGGATACGGATAATTCTTCTTACATCTACGTGGCTGACCCACAGAAAAAGCAGGCCTTTAAACGTCGGGTTTCCATCGGTCGTTTGCAGGATTCAACGATAGAAATTACCTCTGGTTTACAAAAGGGTGAACTGGTTATTACGGGTGGTCAACAGAAAATACATGATGGTTCATCAGTAAGTTTCACAAACCCTTAATTTAAAATGACGTATACCCATAATCGTTGTATTCAGTTTCATCTTCTTAAAAGACTGATTTACCAAGTGTAAGTAAGCTTTTAAATCGGTTTCCTATAGTCATGAATTTCGTTAAATCATCCCTAAAATATTCGCAGGTCACCCTGACGGTGCTACTGATGGTCTTTGCCGTCGGCGTGCATTCGCTGCTGACCATGCCCCGGCGGGAAGACCCTAAAATTACCATTCGTACGGGTCTGGTGCTGGCCTATTATCCCGGAGCTAACTCGGCTCAAGTGGAGGATCAGGTCACTAAAAAACTGGAACAGTATCTTTTTCAGTTTGAAGAAGTTAAAAAGTCAAAAACCTTTTCCACCACCCGCGACGGAGCCGTGGTCATTAACGTCGAACTGGAAGATAAGGTCAAAGACCCGGACATTTTCTGGAGTAAACTTCGCCACGAGTTACTGATTGCCAAAAGTTTATCCTTACCCGAAGGCGTACGGGGCCCGATTGTTAACTCTGATTTTGGAGATACCGAAGCCCTGGTTATCGGCATTGAGTCGGATCAGGCTTCGTATAATGATCTGAAAAACTACACGCAGAAAGTAGAAGATCAGATTCGGACGCTTCCGGCGGTCTCGAAAATCAAACGCATTGGCGAGCAGAAAGAGCAGCTTCTTATCACGAGTAATTCAGAAAAACTGGCTCAGTACGGCATTCCCTTTACCCAGGTGATGAACGTGCTGAAGTCGCAGAATGCCATTGGTCCTACAGGTAATGTAAAAACAGGCACCACCGAGGTACCGCTTTACGCCAATGGTATTTATAATACGGAAAGTCAGATTGCCAGCCAGATCATCGGTACCTCCAAAACGGGTGACGTGATTCGTCTGGGTGACGTAGCGACGATTACCCGCCAGTATCAGGATCCCACCAGCACCACAACCGTCAATGGACATAAAGCTCTGATGCTGGCGGTTGAAATGCACGAAGGAAATAACATTGTCAAGTTCGGCGATGAGGTTCAGACTCAACTGGAAGCCGTCCAAAAATTATTACCTTCCGAGGTAAAAATCACGACCATCGTGAACCAGCCGCACTTGGTGGATGAAAACGTAGGTCACTTCATCCGGGAGTTTTTCCTGGCCATTGTTTCGGTAGTGATTGTGGTGATCCTGCTATTACCCTTCCGCATTGCCACGGTAGCCGCCATGGCCATTCCGATGACGGTAGCCGTGACGTTTGCCTTATTACACGCCTTCGGCATTGAGCTGCATCAGGTATCGCTGGCGGCGTTGATTGTGGTATTAGGGATGGTGGTGGATGATGCCATCGTGATTGCCGATAACTACGTAGAGCTGCTAGACGAAGGCGTAGATCGCTGGACGGCAGCCTGGCGGAGTGCGAGTGATCTGGTCATTCCGGTACTGGCGGCAACCATTACCATCATTGCATCATTCATGCCCATGGTAATTCTGTCGGGCTCGGTGGGAGAATTCATTTTTGCCCTGCCCATTACCGTAGCCATTGCCCTGGCGGCTTCGTTCATTGTCGCCATGATTTTAACGCCGCTGTTGTGTTACACCTTCATTAAAAAAGGCTTACACGATCCTTCGGAGGCGAATAAGAAAAAACGTACTTCTCTTCTCGACCGGATGCAGAATGGCTATAACCAGGCGATCGACTGGTGCATGCGTCACTCGGGCATTACCATCACGGGAAGTTTGGTAACGGTGGCTCTGGCGGGGTTATTATTCACGCAGATTCGTCAGAAATTCTTCCCTGCCGCTGAACGGAACCAGTTTGTAGTAGAACTCTGGATGCCGACGGGAACGCAACTGGATAAAACCAAATCAGCGATTGAGAAGATTGAAAACGTGATTAAAAAAGATGATCGGGTCACGAGTTATGCGACCTTCACGGGTACGAGTGCCCCCCGCTTTTACTATAACTTCTCGCCCGAAGTGCCCGTTACCAACTACGCTCAGATTCTGATTAATACCAAGGACATTCCAACTACGCAAAGTCTGGCGGCGGATCTCTCCAAACAGGTAGACGCTCTGGTTCCGGAAGGCCGCCCACAGGTAAAACTCATGCAACAGGGAACGGTCACGAAAGCTCCCGTGGAAGTGCGAATTGTCGGTGATGACTTAAACACCCTGAAAAACATCGGTTCACAAGTTGACAGCCTTATTCGTTCTACGCCCGGCAGTGCCATGATCCGCACCGATTTCATGGAAGATTATTACGGCGTGAACATTAATCTGAAAGGCGAAGCCAGCCGGCTCGGCTTTACCACTTCCAGCATCGCCCAGACGGTGTACGCGGGCTTTAACGGAGCTCCGGTAACGACCATGTACGAGGGGAATACACCCGTTGATTTAGTCGTTCGACTGGATGAAGCCAATCGTCGCAACTTCGATGATTTACAGAATACCTACCTGCCCTCGCCCGTGACAGGAGCCAGCGTTCCGCTGCGGCAGATTGCCGACTTACAACCCGCCTGGCAAACGGGCCGGATCATGCACCGCAACGGCGTTCGAACGCTGACGGTGCAGAGTGAGACGGCGAATAACCTGCTGCCTTCGGAGCTGCTAAAATCCGTTCGCCCGAAGATCGATAATCTGAAACTGCCGGCGGGATATCGCATTGAATACGGCGGTGAATTTGAAGGTCAGAAAGAAACTTTTAGTCAGATGGTGATAGTCATGGTCATTAGTATCGTCCTGATTTTCCTGATTCTGTTGTTCCAGTTCCGCAATATTAAGGAAGCTCTGCTGGTGATGTTAACTATTCCGCTGAGTCTGTTCGGAGCTGTGCTGGGACTTTACCTGACGCATAACAACTTCGGTTTTACGGCTTTTGTCGGTCTTATCAGTCTTTCGGGAATTGTGGTTCGTAACGCGATTATCCTCGTCGATCACACTAACGAACTACTCAAACACGGCATGGACATTCCTACCGCCGCCGCCGAATCCGGGAAACGACGATTACGCCCCATTTTCCTGACGGCCATGGCCGCCGCTATTGGAGTATTACCCATGATTCTTTCGGGGTCACCGATGTGGAGTCCGCTAGCCAGTGTGATTGCCGTGGGGGTAGTCTGGTCCATGGTCATGGCCTTACTAACCGTTCCCGTGCTCTACGTCAAGATGATTAAACCGAAGGATAAAAAGTACATTCTGGAAGGTAATCACGCCTAAATTATCAACCCAACTGCCTGCCGAAGCAAACCGCATTCGGTAGGTTTTCCAAAGAAAACAAGACCTGAACGTCATGAAAAAGGTTCTTTTATATAGTCTTCTGTTGATGAGTGGTTTTTACGCTCAGGCTCAGGAGTCTCTTACCCTGGAGCAGGCCAAGAGTTTGGCTCTTCAGAACAACCGCTTAGTCGGCATTCAAAAAGAGAAAGTTAAAGAAAGTGAGCTGAAAGTACTGGAAGCCAAAACCAAGAATAAACCCATGTTTCTGGCTTCGGGGACTTACCTTTTCAACGGAATCAAAAAAGACCTGGAGCTTCCCATGGGAGCCTTCGGTCAAGTGGACGGCACGTATCTCCCCCAGCAAAACATTCCGCTGTTCAAAGGCAAACATAACCTGTTACTGGGATCGGTAGCCGCTTATCAGCCCATTAGTCAGCTAGGTAAAATCAAAGTAGGCGTGAAAGCCGCCGAAGCCGATGTTCGCATCGCAGAAACGCAGGTAAGCAAGGCCGAGCTGGAAGTATTACAGGGCGTTGAAAAGCTGTACTACGGAATGCTTATTGCCCAGAAACAACTCGATGAAGCCAACGCTAATGTGCAGTTAACGCAGGCGAAGTTATACGATGTTGAAAGTGCCTTACTGGCGGGAAAAACGGATGAAGTCTATAAGGTAGGTTTGCAGGCCGAATTAGCCAACCAGCAACAGAAAGTCGTGCAGATTATGAACCAAATGGAAGATTACTCAGCCGATTTAAAAAATGTATTGGGTGTTCAGGATACTACTTCTTTCAAACTCGCGGATGTAAATGTGGAGCCTGTTTCCATGCAAACACTGGAAACGTATCAGCAGGAAGCGAAGAATGCCAACCCAGACGTAAAACTGGCCAATCAGACGATCGAGAAAGTGAATTATGGGTTGGAAGCCGCCAAGAAGGATAAGTTACCCAACATTGGCGTAGTGGGTGGTTATACCTATCAGAATGTAGTTTCTGATTTACCCAATAATAATTACTTTCTGGGCCTGAATCTCAGTTGGGATATTTATGATTTTGGCAAACGCAAATCACAGGAAAACCAGCGACTTTCCCAGAAAAAACAAGCCCAAGAATATCTGGCGTATACTCAGGAAGATGTTGCCGCAAAAATTGGAAAAGCCTATCGGAAAATTACGCAGTCACAGCGGTTAATTACGGTAGCCAATCAGGCAGTTACTTTACGCCGGGAAGAAGTGCGGATGAAAACGAACGCCCGAGAGGCGGGACTCAAACTGGAGAAAGATCTATTGGAATCAAAAGTAAATCTGGCGAAAGCAGAACAGGATTTATACGCGGCTCAACTGGCGTATCGACTAGCAATTGCAGAAATTAATACCTTAACCGGAACGCGGTAATAGTCTTAAAACGATACTTTATTCATCTAAAAACGGCAACCAAAAGTTGTCGTTTTTTTATTACCTACTAATAAACAACGCTATTTCAAAACATACGCCTGAGCCGGATTTCCTTTTTCCAGCTTAATACGAATGCCATCAATTTCAGAAGGAATTCGTTTTTCCCATTCAGACCCAAAACTTTTAACCCGAATGAGAATGTATTCCTTTTCATTCTCCCGCCGGATCGAAACCCCTAGAAACTCCTGTTTGTCACAGAGTTGCCGGGAAAGTTCTTTTTTTATTTCACCTACCGTACTCATTTTCATAGCATTATCCGAATGTAACATTCAAAGCTTTCAGGACCTGGGCAATCGGATTGGCAAACGTCAGATTGCCGTCTCCGGCGAATAACAAACCAACCACTAATCCCGTTCCAGCCTGCAAAATAAGTGAACCGGAATCGCCAGGTTGCGAGAACGTGCCTCCTCTTTCGCTTTCAATTTCCAGCTGATCCACGAAATAAGCCTGTTTCTGGCCAAAACTTACGGGTAAATCCGTTGTCAGGGAAACGATTTTTCCCTTCGTAAAACCCGTCGTGCGGCCGTATTTCACAACCTCCATTCCGTACGTAGGTACGGTAATGCCCGTAATGGCCGCTAAAACCGGATTCGATGGAGGAAAGTTAGTGGAAATCAATGAATTATCCAAAGGTTCCGCCAGAGCCGCGTCTACTTCATTGGAGCCTGAAAAGTCAATCGGTACAAATCGGGCCAATGCCGCTACCTGATCTTGTTCGGTCCCACCATCCCGGCTACCGGGCTGCCAGATGGCATCCCCCGGCGTGGCCGCATTTCCGTTGGCAAAAACGTGATTGTTACTCAGCCAGAACGGCTTGCCTTCATCGTAGACAACGCCGCCCAGGGTTCCTGCCGAAACCTGATTATGGCCAATGGAAATGCCATAAGGCAAGGGCCGTTGCCGGGTTTGAACAGGTCCGTTCAAAGCTCTGATGCGGTCCGTGGCTACGAGTCGCAAGTCCGATTCTTCTACTTCCAGTACCTGCATGAGAGCTTTCACTTCTTCTTCGGATAAAGGCTTTTGTAACAGAATCCGCATGTGGTAGTCATCCAGCCCTTCCCGGCCGATCCCGATCCCCGCAATGGCCGGTGGCTGCATCAGGTTATGACTCGTCTCTAAAACGGACTCCAACCCAAAGGCCCTGATGATTTTATGTTGGGAGGCTAGTAACTGCCCCGATAAGAGATTCTTCGCTTCAACTGCTTTCTGATAATCCATTACTCTGGGTTGAAATGGTTTGAGGTACTTACTTAATGGTTTGAGGAAGTTTGAGTAACGCGTTTGATAGAAAAGTTCGAGAGTTTGATTAAAGGTTTGACGTTTGATTGGACTTTGCTTGGCAAACGTTATCAAACTACATCAAACATAGTCTAATCAAACTCAGGTAAATGAAGCCCGACTGCTTAATTTATCCGCTCGGATTAATTGCCCATCCGATTGAAACAACATATAATTCAATTCCACCGAAGCATGATACTCAATCACGGCGTTCCTCCAGAGCCGCTTGGTAATCTGATACGCTCCCTGTGAACTTACCTGCAAACGAAGGTGATAGGCTGAGTTATTCATTAGCAACTGAGACAATTGTTCCAGCGGCTGGATCATAAGGGCATTTTCCTGGGTCGCCTCTTGCTTGAGTTGAGTATGGGTAGTCTGAATAACCGTTAAAGCTGCCTGTAAGTCGTTCCATTCCTGTGTAAGTTGTTGCAGGCGAAATCTTCTTTCATCCCTATCAGCCCAGGTTTGCAGACGTTTCAGCAATTCCGGCCCATTCCCCGCTGCTTCCACTGCCAATTGAAGCGATTGAGCCAAGGAATGCCACTGTTCTACAAAAGGGGAAGTCACTCCGGTTTTATAGACGGGGTATAACTTCGGGTAATATATTTCCAGCTTCAATCCGGCCCTTAAGGCTTCTTTTTGCAATAATGCCACCGCGTCCTCCTCCGTTAGTAAGGAAGATTGGCTGCGAATGTCTACCTCCTTTTTAAATAACTGCACCAGATCGGCCACTGATTTGACAATTCCGCTGGCCAGAGCGGGCACAGCAATCAGCCCAATTCCTACGTTTTGCGACTCGGCTAACGGCTGATTTTCCAGCCAGGCATTCGCCCGTCGAATAATTTGCTGGATACGCTGAAAAACCAGTTCAGTCGCTTTATGAAGCGACTGCATCTGATCCAGTAACAGTCGATAATGATGAATGGCCCGGGCATCCTGTTCCTGATAAATAATGAGATGTGACGACTGAAGATTTACCTGGTCGCTGAGCCATTGCTGAATCAAGCTTCGCAGCTGCTGATTAACGGAATCCAGTATTTGTGGAAAAACGACTCCTTCACCAATAGTCAAGCCCCCGCTGGGAAGAGCAATAGATGTTGCCGAAGTTTCCGTCAGACCGGTCAGGGACTTCAATTCGTCCACTTGAGCCGCCGTCGTTTCTTTACGTTCTAAGGTCAAATTTCGCCGGGCCTGCTGAATGGCTCGTTCGCCTTCGGCTATTTGCTTTTCCGCTTCAATCCGTTCGGCTTTTGCTTTGGCTAAAGCGGCCTCCTTTTGAGCTTGCTTTAAAGGTTCGTCTCCGGCCTGTTCTGGATAGGTCATGTACTAGTATAGGTTAAGGTTAGGCTGTTCTCTGGCTGTGTTATCCAAATTAGAACAAACCGCTGGCTCAATCAAACAATCCCTGCGTTTTCTTCGGTCGGTCGACTTTAATCTACGAATAATAGCGAAGCTCAGACCTCCGCTTCATCCATTTTTCATAAAAGATTAACCTGCGGATAACCTTAATTTTTCTTCTTTTTTATTGACTTAATCAAGAAACTGTTGGCTATTGAGAAGATTTAAAGGTCCATTTACCTTTCATCCTGATTATTACTCCGTTCATCCTCGATTTAGATAAAAAAGTCTTCTGCCTGCAACGCTGACGCTTTTCACCGCATCCTTGATACGTAATTCAAACCAAAACCAAGGCCCTAGTCGGTACAGCAATCCTACCATTCATCACACTAGATAGCCACACATACTACTTTGTATTACATAGTACCTTTTAGTCCATTACCTTTGAAGCATCAATCCGGGAAAATTACCCAAAGTTGATAAGCCATGAATCTCTGAAAACTCATTACGAACCTTTCTGTCAAACCAGTATCAATCTATACAAGCCATGAAAACTACCCTCAATTCCATCGTCGCTTCTGCTTTGTTTGCTCTTTCTTTTCTTAGCGTTAACGCGGCTACTCTGGAAGATCCTAAAGAAACCGCTAAAGCTACTTACGCTGTCAATGTCTTTAAAGGCAAAGAAGGTAAAGTAAACTTCCTGCTGGAAAAATCGCAGGGTAAAAAACTCAGCGTCACGCTTCGCAATAGCAAAGGCGATATTCTTTTCAATGAAAATATTACCAAAAATGCCAAAGGATATGCCCGTCGTTTTGACGTAGCCAGCCTTTCAGACGGTACCTATACCATCGAAGTAACGGATGGCGAAACCAAGCTTGTCAAAGATTTTGTGCTCAGCACCGATCAGCCTGCTCGTCTGGTAACGATTAACTAGTCGCATGAAAACTCGTAAACCAAGGTAAGTA
>CAJYHS010000142.1 GCA_913774715.1 uncultured Siphonobacter sp.
TATAAAAAATACTAAAATATTAAAAAATAGATATCTATTAATAAACGAAATTCTATATAGAAATAATGCAATAAATAAAAATATATCATAAACAAAAAGAAGAATATAATACTAAAAGATAACAGGCTAGACATAATTAGCCAAAAGGTTATTCCTTTTATAAAACGAGGTATAGAAACACAAGCTCATAAAATTTCTTCTAGTATCGAAATAGCTTTACAAAAACAATTAAAACTATTTATTAAAAAATCTAAATATCCTCTTAGTATTATTGCTGTGCGTAAAGGAGAAGTGATTGCATTTTCTAGCACTTATGGATCAGAATATCCATTTCTTTATAAATCTAATGTAGGGTCAACTTTAAAACCTTTCATATATTGTTTTTTAAGAGAAAAAGGAATCACTAGGAGTGAATTATTTTCATCAAAAAATAATTCATTAGGCTGGCCAGTGAAAGAGGTTTCTTCACTAGATAATCACATAAATATTCAAGATGCTCTATTATACTCTAATAATAATGCTTTTTTGAATGCTAGTAATAAAGTCAATTTAAATCTAGTTTTACTATATTTATCATCTGTCTTAGATAAAAACATAGATCAATTCTACCCTTCAAGTATTTTAGGAGCTACAAAAGATGGATTATCTCTATATGATTTAGCTATATCATACAATAATTTCTTTAGAAGAGATACTGTAACTCCATTCAAGATAGAATGCTTAAATATTTTAAACAAAATATTTATATATAAAACTGGCATTAACATTAAAAATGCATTTATAAAAACAGGCACAACTAATGACAATAAAGAGAGATTAGCTGCATTAAATGATGGTGAAACAACTTATATTTTAATGAGAAATGAGAATGATATTGACGACTACACGAAAGAAGGTAATTTTATTAATCAAATAAAAAACTTCTGGAACTCAATAGTTAAACCTAATCAAAAACCAAAAAATAACGACTATAAATGGACATAAAAAATATTTTTACTAGTAATTCAGCACTACTTATATTTTCATTAACTACTTTAATTGCATTTATATCATGGATAGTTAAGGTTTTTATAGAAAATCCTATAGAGGATTCACGTAATACATTTCATAAGTTTATTGAAAAAAGAATAGAAATATTAACCGAAATAAAATCATTATTAGAGTTTATTAATATTTTTTCAGATGAAGAAACTAGCAAAGAATATAAGCAAAAACTACAAGACATTTTGATGACAGGAAGATCTGCATATGTAGATAAAAATATGCTTGAACTATCAATTAAAATATCGGCTGATCTTACTACAAACAAAAACTCAATTAATAATCTATTAAATATCATAAACAAAGAATTACATACGTCTATATCAAAAATACAAGATGAGCATATTTTTTATAAAAATTATTCAAATTTCAATCCAGTAAAGAAAGTTATAAGTTTAACTTATCTATCATTATTATATATCCTTTCTCTCTTATTCATAGCATTAACTATCATTTCTATTTTATATTTTTTTTTATATATCTATTTACTATCTATCACTATATGCTTAAAAAGTATCATATATATGGTTACATTCATTATAATATTTTCTTTTTTTAATGTATTCAGAAAATTATTTTATTAAGGTTATTATGAATAACATTGGATACAAAATTCTATTTATGATACTTTAAGTATTAATAGGTAAACCTGGCTATTCCAAGTATTAAATTTGCATAACATTCCATGCCAGGCGTCAGTTGGAATGACTAGTAAATGTCAGCTGTAACTGAGGGCAGTTGCAAACTTCCTTTCAATTTCTAATTCCAAGTGACGTCCTTTGTACTTAACACTTGAAACAGCTGGGTTTGTAATTTTATCATTCGGATTCAAATTTTCTGTTAAGGAGAATATCATACTCCTGTTGTGTATAAAACCTTGTTTTTATCATAACTCTGTTCTTAACGTTATAAATATAGTCAGTATCATTATCGCACCTAATACCCCAAAGACCGAAATAATCAGCTTTCTTAAATGAATCTATGTTTTCATCAACGTTCAGCCTTACTCTGTAAGCACAAACTTCATAAGTGTCAATCTTATTAAAAATTGGAACATGAATAGATTTTATAGAAGTCGTGTCTGTCTTAATTTTGGCATAGTGTCGTAAGAGAGTTTGAACAGTTTCATCTACCACCTCATCAATACTATCTGGATATAAAGGATAAATAATTATCTCAATATCTCTAAATACAAACTTTGCAACTTCAATATCAGGGATGTATTGCTTATTTTTTGAGAAAAGCTCTCTTATCCTTTTGAATATTGGTTTCCATAAGTATCCAAGTCCAACTTTTACTCCGTCCTCAAAATAGTCTTTTGCAATGTCTGCAAAGTGAACGTTGTTTATTATTTCAATAACAAATTCATAAAGTCCGCCACCCATAGCATCTGTCGGCTGACTTGTAATTTCAGTATCAAACTCTTTTGATAGATTGGCTTTGAATGCTTCAATGTTTTCAAAGTCATCACCTTCTGGATATCTCCAATAAGAAAGTTTTATTTTGATATTTGACATTGTTAGTGTCTTTTTGCTGTTTTGTCGCGAACGTTTTGTGCTTCGCGTTTGGGCGGGTTTTGTAGTACAAAACTACATTTCATTACTAAAGTTCACCAGAAGCACAAGACTTTACATTTGTCGTCAACTTACCTGACGCAAAACACCAAACTTCACCCCTTGAAAATTCGTAGTTTTTAAAGGCTTTCCTGGACAAGCGATTGGGTAACTACCTCCACTCACCTTTGAGACAGACGGTAGTCAGCTAGCTGGCGACCCGTAGAAAGTGATCTCTGGTCGTTTTACCTTTTGCAGGAAATAGGATCAAAAGTCAGTGGTCGCTCCAAACGTAGGACTAGAGTAATGATCGCATGAACCGCTGGTCCAGATTATCGGCAGGATACCTTTCCTATTTTGCCGATAGTCCGCTTAGGCTTGGATTACTACTCCGGTAAGGCCCAAATTACCGCCGATTAAAAGACGTGGTGTTTGGCTAATCCTCAACACTACCGCCACGCTCAACCTTTTTTCTTTTAACATACGCTAAACGTACAACCGCCTATGATCAGATCCTTCAAATCACTGCTTATGCTGGCTTGCTTTGGGTGGATTATTTCAAGTACCTCCTGCCAGAAGTCCGGTAAAGAAAATGAAAAAACTACCGAGGCAGTCCAATCCAATGAAACCGACCCCAAAGCAGAGGCTTCAAATGCGGAAGCTTCCAAACCTTTTGATGTAAGCACCATTCCGGTATCTACTCATCCGCTTGAAGCTTTTCCGTTTTTCAGTCTGCCCAAGGGCTTAGCCGAACAAAACAAGCCCGTCCAGCGGTCCTTTGACAAGCTGTTCTTTGCACTAAATGGTGTGATGACGCCGCTGGAAGGAAAAGTCTGGAAGAGTTATATCGTTACACAGCCGGGTAGTAACGAGGAATGGTCACTGCCTTATTTTGAAAAAAGCTACGATGACGCCATCACTAAAGTGGGAGGTGTCAAGGTCTTTGATGGTGAAATTACGAGTGCAGAGTACGAACGTTACCATAATCAGGCCCCTTATTTAGGCGAAGATGGCTCGATTGGGTATACCGAAGAAAACATAAAGACCTACGTCATTCGCCGGGCGGATGGTGGTGACATTTACATCCAGCTCAGCGGAAACACGGCTTCCGGTAAACTCAATATCCTGCAAAAAGAAGCGTTCAAGCAAACCATCACCCTGCTGAAATCCGAGCAAATCCAGAGCCAGCTGGCGGAAAAAGGGAAAGCGGTCCTCTACATCAATTTTGATACCGATAAAGCCACGTTGAAACCGGAAGGTCAGGAGGCGGTGAAGGAAATCGAAAAAGTACTTACCAGCGATAAGGGCCTTAAGCTTAGCATCGAAGGGCATACCGATGATACCGGCAATGCTGACCATAACAAAAAGCTGTCGGAAGACCGGGCTAACACGGTACTCAAAGCGTTAACCGCATCCGGTATTGAGGCATCCCGATTGAAAGCCGTCGGCTACGGTGCCCAGAAACCCTTAGTACCGAATGACTCAGAAGATAATAAAGCAAAGAATCGACGCGTAGAACTAGTGAAGATAATTTAGTAAACCTAAAAGCTAACGTTCTACATTATAAACTAATAAACGGCAGGTAAGAACCTGCCGTTTATATTAAAAACGAGATCCACCTCTCGCCCCAGTATTGTCTCGGCATTACTTTGCCAGTTCCTCTTCCAGATCAATCTCCGTATAATCTTTCACACATTTCCGAACGCTGGTAAAAGTTTCGAATTCTTCGGCCTGGTGGGTAGTTGTAAGGATAATCGCTTCCATTCCGGCGTTAAAGGCCGTGCGGGCTCCCGTGGGCGAATCTTCGAAGACCAGACAGGCTTCGGGCTCCACGCCCAGCGTCTGAGCTACCTGAAAAAATACGCTCGGATCGGGCTTTCCTTTCTTAACGTCGCGGTCGCAAACGATGGCCTGGAAATAATGCCGGATGTTGAGGTTATCGAGCACGTAGTCCACGTTTTCGTAGCGGGCCGCCGTGCCAATGCCCATCGGAATATTCAGTTCTGCAGCTTTGGCCAGTAATTCGGGTAAGCCGTCAATAAGGCGAAGCTGCTCCAGAAAAATCTCCCGATAGCGGGCTTCTTTCTCGGCTGAAATGCGATCCCTTTCTTCAAAGGTGTATTGATCGCCGAAAATCCGTACCAGAATATCATCATTCATGCCGTGGCAGGTGGCAATGACTTCTTCCAGGGTAAGCTCCCTGCCTACCTCGGCCAGTTTCGATTGCCAGGCGTGGTGGTGTACCATCATGTTATCCACCATCGTCCCATCCATATCGAAGATTAACGCTTTCTTTTTCATGCGACAAAAATAGTTTTCAGTTGGCTGTTTACCGTTTTCAGTTGCGTTAATAATAAAATCTTAACCCTGTACCCGTACTTAACTACAGAGTTCCTCAGAGTTAGAACACAGAGTAACACTGTGCATAACTTTGAGGAACTCCGTGGTTAATTCTAACTAACTGAAAACGGTAAACTGACAACTAATAGAAGACTCCGTAAATCGTCAGAATCAGTCCGGTAATAGTTAAGGCTCCGATTAAGAAAGGCGTCGAGACCTTAAACCAGCTGGACTCCACCACGAAGGCTTTCGGATTGTCTTTTCCTTTGGATTCAAACCAACTGATTGCGACGTGAACGACCACGCAAATCCAGAACACCGTACCCATCCGGTTCAGGAAGGGCATGTCAGGAGCCTGATACTTGAACAGCGTAGACAGGGGAATACTCAGCAGAGCCGATACCAAAGCCCCGTTGGTAGTGGCTTTTTTCCAGAAGAAGCCCAAGAGGAAAATCGCCAGGATGCCCGGAGAAATGAAGCCCGTATACTCCTGAATGTATTCGAAGCCCTGACCGAAATTCCGCAGGAAAGGACTTAATACCAAGGCAATAGCAAAGGCAATCACGATGGAAACGCGGCCCATCCATACGGTTTGTTTCTCGTCCAGATTCGGGTTAAAGAATTTCTTGTGAATATCCAGTACGTAAATCGTAGAAATACTGTTTGCCTTACCCGCCAGCGAAGCCACAATGGCCGCCGTCAGAGCCGCAAATGCCAGCCCTTTCAAACCTGCGGGTAACAAGTTCAGCAATACTGGATAGGAGTTATCAGGCTTGACGACTCCGCCTTCGGTAATTCCCTGAACGATCGAAGCATCGGCGTTTTCCTGAAACAGTACATACGCCGCCAGACCGGGTAATACCACGATGAACGGCATCATTATTTTCAGAAACGAAGCGAAAAGCAAGCCATTCCGGGCCGTGCTCAGATCCGCTCCCAACGCCCGCTGGGTAATGTACTGGTTACAGCCGAAGTAGTTGAAGTTTACAATCCACTGCCCGCCGATGATGAACATCATCATGCCAGGTAACTGGTTGTAGGCATCAATAAATCCGCCGCGACCGTCGTGTACACTATACTGCCCCGGCGAAAAGACCATGTGCATATGGCTGTCGGCTTTCTCTTTCAGGAGACTTAATCCTTCCAGCACACCGGAACCCGTTCCCACCCGATCCGACAGTAAGTCCAGAGCCAGATAGGTAGTAGCTAACCCACCCACGACCAGACAAACCACCTGAATCACGTCGGTATAACCAATTACCTTCATTCCGCCCAGGGTAATAAATACGGCAAAGACCGTCAGAAAAATGGCGGAGAGCATAAAGCCGAAACCTGTCATTTTCTCGAGACTAATAGCTCCCAAATAGATAATGGACGTCAGGTTTACGAGAATGTACAAGAGCAGCCAGAATACCGCCATGATGGTAGCCAGCCGTTTGTCGTACCGCACCTGAAGGAACTGCGGCATGGTGTATATCTTGTTTTTGATATACATCGGCAGGAAGTAAATGGCAATGATGATCAGCGAGAAAGCTCCGGCTATTTCATAGACTGAAATGGCCAGACCCAACTGAAAGGCCTGCCCGCTCATACCAATGAACTGTTCCGCTGAAATGTTGGAGGCGATGATGGAGGAACCAATGGCCCACCAGGTAAGCGAACCTTCGGCCAGGAAGAAATCCTTGGAATCGGCCGTTTGTTTGCCCTTATTTTTGAAGACCCAGTAACCGTACACGGCCACAATCACGAAATAAATCAGAAATATCGCGTAGTCAATGGATTCTAGTCCCAGCGTTATCATGCAGACTTAGAGGATTTATTAGGATAGAGAAAGTGGTTTGTACTTAACAGCCTTGACCGTAATAGGCATCTTTACCGTGCTTGCGGAAAAAGTGCTTGTCAATCAGGGTTTGTTTCAGTCGGGGAACGTCCGGACGAAGCGTGCAGGAGAGGTAAGCCATTTGAGCCACGGCTTCGAGAACACCAGCGTTATACACCGCTTTTTCTGCCGTTTTTCCCCAGGTAAAGGGAGCGTGATTCCCGAGCAGGACCATTTCTACTTCTTCATACGAAAGCTGACGACGCTCAAATTCATTCAGCACCTGAAAACCCGTTTCGTATTCGTAGTTACCCTTGATCATCTCGTCTTCCATCGGTGGAGCACAGGGGATATCAACGGTGAGGTGATCGGCGTGCGTGGTTCCTAAAATGGGAATATCCAGTTGAGCCTGAGCCCAGGCCGTAGCGTACATGCTGTGCGTGTGTACAATGCCACCAATGTTTTCCCAGTGTTTGAAAAGCACGGCGTGGGTTTTCGTATCGGACGAAGGACGCTTGGTCCCTTCCACTACCTGAGCGTCATAATCGCAGATGACGATATCTTCAGGCTTGAGAAATTCGTAAGGAACGCCGGAAGGTTTAATAGCAAAAACGCCTTTTTCCCGATCCACTACCGAAGCATTACCAAAGGTAAATACTACGAGATTTAGCTTGGGAAGCATCATGTTTGCTTCGTAACACTCCTCTTTTAGACTTTTATAACTCATACGAATGGGGAGTTTTAATATCAGTAGTTCAGCTTAGGAATGCCGCTGCCAGCGTGGCCCGGCCAGCCTTTTCGCTGGCAGCACATGTTCCCTTACATTCTAATTAGTTTACTTATAGCTGACATCATTCCAGCGAAGCTCATTCTTCAGCTGACGCAGGTTAGTGTCTTTATCAATCACGACCAGTTCGGTGTCGAACATATCGGCGAAATCCTCAATATATTCGGTCGTCAGGTTTTGACTGTATACCGTGTGGTGAGCACCTCCGGCCAAAATCCAGGCTGCACAACCCGTTTGCATATCCGGCTGGGGTTTCCAGAGTACACGGGCTACGGGTAGTTTGGGTAACTCTTCCTGAGCGGCTACGGCTTCTACTTCGTTTACCAGAATACGGAAACGGTTTCCTACGTCGATTACCGACACATTCAGAGCAGGTCCGCCCGCCGCGTTGAATACCAGACGCACGGGATCAGCCTTACCACCAATACCTAGCGGGTGAATCTCGCAGGAAGCCTGACCATCCGCAATGGAGGGACAAATTTCCAGCATGTGTGAGCCCAGGACCAGGTTATTACCAGGGCTGAAGTGATAGGTATAATCTTCCATGAAGGAGTTACCGCCTTGCAGACCGCTCGCCATCGTTTTCATGGTACGAACCATCGCCGCCGTTTTCCAGTCGCCTTCGCCACCGAAACCGTATCCCGCCGCCATCAAACGTTGCGAGGCGATGCCGGGTAACTGAGCCATGCCGTGCAGATCTTCAAAAGTATCGGTATAGGCTTTGTAGTTACCATCTTCGAGGAAAGCCTTCATACCTAATTCAATGCGAGCTGCTTCGCGAAGCGACTGACGGAACTGACCATCCTGACGTAAAGAAGCGGCTACTTTATACTCGTCTTCATAGACTGAAATCAACCGATCAATTTCGGCGTCGGAGATTTGATTCACGACCTGAACCAGATCGCCAATGCCGTGGGTATTCACGGAGTAACCGAAGGTCATTTCAGCGGAAACTTTGTTTCCGTCCGTTACGGCTACGTACCGCATGTTATCGCCAAAACGAACGACTTTCATGCCCTGCATTTCGTAACGGGCTACCGATACCCGAGCCCAGACGCTGATTTTCTGAATCACATCTTCCTGCTGCCAGTGGCCTACGACCACCTTGCGGTTCATTCGCATCCGGGACATCATGAAGCCAAATTCGCGGTCGCCGTGAGCGGACTGGTTCAGGTTCATGAAATCCATGTCGATGCTGCCCCAGGGAATATCCCGGTTAAACTGCGTGTGCAGGTGCAACATGGGTTTCTGCAAAGTTTTCAGACCCAGAATCCACATTTTTGCGGGTGAAAACGTGTGCATCCAGGTAATGATACCAGCACAGTTGGGAGATACGTTAGCATCCTGAACAATGCGGTAAATTTCTTCGGTACTTTTCACGACGGGCTTGAAAACCACCCGCACCGGAAGGGAAGCATTTAAATGTTCGGCAATGGTTTTGGAATGTTCATCTACCTGACGAAGCGTTTCTTCTCCGTATAAATGCTGGCTACCCGTTATGAACCAGATCTCAAACTGTTTTAAATCGAGCATGATCTTGATTACTGAAAATCAGTTTATTAATTAAGTAAATCGTTACAATTTTTATACTGTTTCGGGATTAAAAATCCCGAAACAGATGGCTTTCGGATTGCAAATCCGAAAGAGCTAATAACAACCCCAGCGGGGTTTGATACTAATAAGCCCGGGTTTGCGAGCGTAAGTCAGTAGCAGATTGGAATCCAACCTCGAAACACCGTTTAGGCGTGTCCTAACACGGCGGGTTCTTCTTTGCCAAACTCCACAAAATGACCTAAATCCAGGAATTTCTGGTAGAGCTTTTTATACACTTCTACCTTCTCCGGCTGCGGTTCATAAATCGCGTCGAAGCCCGAAGACATGGCCTCCTGAGCCTCGCCTACGTTGGCATGAACACCAGCAGCTACTGAAGCAAACATGGCCGCACCTAATGCACAAGCCTGATCGGACTTGGCAATCTTGATGGGCATATCCAGCACGTTCGCCAGCGTCTGCATCGCAAATGCCGACTTCCGGGCCACACCACCAATGGCAATCACCTGTTTAATGGGCACCCCTTCATTCACAAAACGATCCACGATATTTTTTGAACCGTAAGCCGTCGCTTCCACCAGAGCTTTAAACACCCGAGCGGTATCACTGCCCAGATTCAGACCCATGATGGCTCCTTTCAGGGTGTGGTTGGCATCCGGCGTGCGACGACCATTGAACCAGTCGATTGCCACGGGATCATTTTCCGTCAGGGGTAACTGAATCGCTTTTTCCGATAAATGCGGGATTAACTGCTTGCGGATGGTTTCAGCGGCTTCCTCGCCAAGTAACTCCCGCACGGGTTGCAGTACTAGGCGTTGCAACCAGGCATAAATGTCGCCATAGGCTGACATGCCAGCTTCCATACCCAGCATACCCGGAATCACGGAACCATCCACCTGTCCACAAATGCCGCGAACCAGCAGATTACCAATTTCTTCCGTCGGAGCCACCAGCATATCGCAGGTGGATGTCCCGATTACTTTGCAAAGGGAATAGGCTTCAATGGTGCCACCCACGGCACCCATGTGAGCATCGAAGGCTCCTACGCCAATAACGGCCTGATCAGAAATGCCCAGTTTTTCGGCCCATTCTTTCGAGATTTGGCCCATGGCTTCATCTGAAGTATAGGTATCCTGAAACAAACGATCACGCAAGCCAACCAATAATGGATCGAGCTGGGTCAGGAACTCTTCGGAAGGTAAGCCGCCGAAGTCTTCGTGCCAGAGAGCCTTATGCCCTGCTGCACAACGGCTGCGTTTCAGCGTTAATGGATTGGTGTTACCCGTCAATACGGCAGATACCCAGTCGCAATGTTCAATCCAGGAAAAAGCTTTTTCCCGTACCTGCTCATCGACCCGAAGCGTACGCAGAATTTTTGACCAGAACCATTCGGAAGAATAGATACCGCCCACGTATTTCGTAAAATCCAGATCCCAGGTATGAGCTAAATCATTGATTTCCTGAGCTTCTGCATTTGCTGTATGATCTTTCCAGAGAATAAACATCCCATTCGGATTCTCAGCAAATTCTGGTAACAGAGCCAGTGGCGTTCCATTTTCATCCACGGGGCCGGGCGTTGAACCCGTCGTATCCACGGAAATACCCACTACATTCTGACGAACCTCTTCTGAAGCCTCTTTCAGAGCTTCTTTAATAGTGTATTCCAGCCCTTCGAGGTAATCGAGCGGGTGCTGACGAAACTGCGAATGCGGGGCATCGCAATACAGGCCTTGCTTCCAGCGGGGATATTCATAGACGGCGGTTCCGATTTCTTCTCCCGTATGAGCGTTCAGTACGAGTGAGCGTACTGAATCCGTCCCATAATCAACGCCAATCACGTATTTAGCTGCCATTAGTAGTTTAAAGTGTTAAGCTGACACATTCTGATTACTTCATTAGTCAAAGACTAGAATTTATTTCAAACGACCTTAAAAATCAGCGATAAAATTCAGGAAAGCATTGAACTGCCGTTGATACCGCTCCTGGTCGAGTCGGTAGAGGACAGCTTTTTTGGTTATGCCCTGCTCATTCTTCTCTCCCGTATCTATTAATAGCTTGGTTGACAATATTTTACGGCTAAAATTCCGTCGATCAAACGAGTTACTATAGATGGCTTCGTATAGACGCTGAAGCTGAGGAATAGTAAATTTTTCGGGTAACAATTCGAATCCAATCGGATGTAAAGCGGCCTTATAACGCAGTCGTTGCAGAGCCATCGTTACCATTCGGTCATGATCAAAGATGAGGGAAGGCTTTTTATCCAGACTTACCCAATACGCGTTATTTGCCCGAGCCAGCTCGGCATCGTGATCGTGAATGTTAATAAGAGCATAAAAACTCACCGAAACGGTACGTTCCACTGGGTCACGACTGACTTCTCCAAAGGCCTGTAACTGCTCCATATAGACGTTTTCCAGCCCCGTTAGCTCATGCAAAATACGCTTCGCTCCTACTTCCAGATCCTCATTTACATTCATAAAACCACCCATCAGCGACCACTTTCCCTTTTCTGGCTCAAAATTTCGTTTGATGAGCAAGACTTTCAAGTCTTCGCCATCAAAGCCAAAAATGATACAATCGGTGGCGACCAATACGCGGTTATCGTGAGGGTACTGCTGAAGCATTCGTTAGGTGTATAGAGCTTAGGAATCGTATTGGGAGAAATCGTGTACAAATAACACGATTTACTTTATATTTCCATACTTTTCACAAAAAAATTAATATTTACGGGCAGGCCGTTTCTATTACGATAGCATCAGCCTGCACTACTCATCTTTCCAATTAAAACTTTTTATTTCATCACAATCCACCTACTACACCCATCAATTTTTTTTTTAAAAAATTCATTTCATTGTGTAACGTTTGATCACAGTCTGATACTAACTGTTCAAAAATCACTCGAAATGAAAAAACTCAGCCTTATTATTGCTCTATTTATTACTAACATTTTTTCTACTGTGAAAGCTCAGGTAGCCACCGCCAGCCAATCCTTACTATGGGAAATCACAGGAAAAGAATTAACTAAACCATCGTATGTATTCGGTACCTTTCACATCATGTGCGAATCCGATTTCTTACTGAAGGAAAAAGTAATTACCTCTTTAAGTAAGACCGATCAGCTCGCCTTTGAAGTTAATTATACGGATCCCGAAGAAATGAAAGTCATGCAGAGCGGTATGCTTTCTACCCAAAAACTTAGCAGCAATTTGAATGAACAACAGATAGCCTTACTGGATTCGTCCCTCCGTAAGTATTACCAATTAACACTTCAGCAAGCTGACCACTTTTCAAATTCCCAGTTGATTTCATTACTAGCCCTGAAATCTGTAGGGTGTTGCCGTTTAAAATCCTATGAATTAAATCTATTAAAGCAGGCTACGAAGGAAAATAAACCCGTGATTGGATTAGAAAAAGCAAAAGATCAGATGGAGGCTATTAATCGTTCTTATACTACCTCGAATCTGGCTATTTTATTAAGCTTAACTCCTGAATATAAACAAATGATCAAAGAAGCTACTGAGCTTTATAAAGCTGAGAAACATTTGGATCTGGCTTACGTAATGAACGACCCTCGTTTTACCAGTGACTTGCTACAACAACATACGTTGACGAATCGCAATCAAAACTGGGCGAATCGAATGCCAACGGTAATGAGGCACAAAAGCACCTTTTTCGCCGTTGGAGCGGCTCATCTCGCTGGAGAAAATGGCGTAATTCAGTTACTTATAAATCAAGGCTACACGCTCAAACCCGTCCTCAACTAAACCTATTGATCCGTGAACCATCGGGAGCAGGAATTTTTAAAACTCATCGATCAACACAAGGGTATTATCCATAAAGTTTCCCGGATGTACATGGAAACTTCTGAAGATCAGGAAGATTTATTTCAGGAAATCATCTTACAGCTTTGGAAATCCTATGATTCTTTTCAGGGCAATAGTCTGTACTCCTCCTGGATGTACCGGGTTGCTTTAAATACCGCACTTACTTTTTTCAAAAAAGAAAAACGGAAACCTGATAATCAAAAAATACATCAGGAGATGGACTGGCAGGAAGACTCCAGTTCTTCCGAAAAAGAAACGCAACTGGATTATTTCTATCAGGCCGTTCAGCAGTTGAATCAAATTGAGAAAGCGTTGATCTTCCTTTTTCTGGAAGGACAATCTCACAAAGAAATTGCGGATAACCTGGGAATAACGGAAGGAAATGCTCGCGTGAAACTCAATCGAACAAAAGAAAAATTACAAACCTTAATTAAACAACAAGGCTATGAATTTAGATGATCTGCAAAAACAATGGAACGACAGTTCTTCGCAGTCAAAAACACCACTAGTATCAGTTAATTTTACTAAACCTACCAATAACGCCGTGTCTATTATTCAAAAAAATATGAGGAATGAGTTTTGGATTCAGCTCTTCTGCTTTGCCTTCATTGGATTCCTAGCTCACTATTTAAGATTATCAAATGAAACTCAGGCGTTCTTTTATATAGTATACCCAGTTATGCTAACTATTGCCGGTTATTATCTCTATAAGTTTTCAAAATTCTATCAATCAACGCTGGTTATGGATTATAATATGAAAGATAATTTGCAAAAATTATATTATGAATTAAAATTACATATTGAAATGTATAAAGCTTACAATTATAACCTTTCTATCTTTTTATTTCCGCTGCTAGGAATGCTCATTATTCAGGATTTATTTACAAATCCCTTAAAAAGTATTTATGACTATCTTTCTACTCATACCATCGGTTTTCAAGAGATCCTATTAACCATTGCCGCTTTGGTTACAATAACCTTACTAACGGAGTTAATTATTCGACAATGGGTTCAAATGTATTACGGTAAATACCTGTCTCAAATTGAAAAAACGATAAAGGATTTAGAAGAATAGAAAAACGCACTGACAGATCATTTGTCAGTGCGTTTTTCTATTCTTATTCAGATAACACAGGCCAGCCTTTTTTAAAATGTAGTCGTACGGTTCGCTGCTTTGATTTACCGTTATCTTCTGCATCGTAGTAATGAATGGAAACCAGTTTCTTCTCCTTCAGTAACCCTACATGCCCCGGCCCGATGTAACGCCCCGACGTACGAAGAACCAGGGTTCCTCCCCCTCTGGTTAAATCCTTACATTCCGCGTCCAGAAAAGGTCCAAGTGGGTTTTCTGAACGTCCCACGACGATATAATACGTGCTGTTGACTCCTTTGCAGCATTGCCCATTATTGGCGAAAAGGTAATAATACTGGCCCTCTTTAATCAGGCAGGCTGCTTCCCAATCTGACATGTTCCCTCCGGCCACTTTCGTTACGCTGGCTCCAGCTTTCACTTTCCCCGTTGAAGCATCCAGTTCCACCGTTCCAATTCCGCCAAAATAAGAGCCATAGGTTAGGTAAATACGTCCGTCCGTATCCTGCAAAAGACTAGGGTCAATCGCATTAAATCCCTTCCGATCTTTGGACTCTATCACCATTCCTTCGTCTTTCCATTGATAATCCGGGGATTTCTGATCCAGGGTGACATTAGTTGCCAATCCTAAAGCAGAGGTTGAAGAACCAAAGGTGGAGCAGGAATAATAGAGGTAATATTTCCCATTCATTTTCAGAAGATCAGGAGCCCAGAAGTGGCCTTTAAAGCCCGGAACGCTGGCATTCACCCATTCTGGCCAGGTTCCTTTCTTAAATACCGGCTCCGCTAACTGCCAATTTTTGAGATCAGTAGAAGTCTGAACGGTGATACCGTTTCCCGTGGAGAAAAAGTAATACTTCCCGGCGTCGTAAATGATTGTGCTGGGGTCATGCGAGGCGGGATCCTGAGCTAATACCCACAGCGGGAATAGCAGGAAGGAGAGCATTCGTACCATGGTTTTTCAGATTTAGAGGTATAGTGAAAAGGTAGCTTTTATGGGAGTGATCTTAGTACCCCAGAAAAGCAGTATTTACATCAACGGTTATTTCATCCTTTAGTGAGGGTATCTTACTCGGGAATCAGATAAATGCAGAGCCTTAAACGACTCGAAACTCCCGATAAGGCTCTTCGCTGTACTTTAAATGATAGTCGAGAAATTTATTCGCACGTAGTGACAGGTATTACTTGAGAATGCAATACGGCTGTTGTCTACGATTTTACTACCTGATTTCCATAAAAAAATGAAGGCCGGGATTACCAAACCCGGCCTTTGTACTTACCAACGTAGCCAAGTACTATTTCACTACTTTTACCCGAATCACAGAGAAGGATTGCGGAGCCAGGGTCAGGTTGAGTTTGGTACCTTTCACTGACAGTTCTTCTTCGGTGGGACTTACCTGCTTGGGAGTATCAAAACTGTTCTCAGCCTTCAGATCAAAGCCTTTCATGGTCCAGCGTTTGGCTTTGACATCCAGTTTTTTCACTCCTTCCAGATTAACGGTTTCCGTCTTTGCCTGATCAGATGTATTCACCAGTTTCAGGATAATTTCCTTCGTTGGCTCATCCCAGGTGGCAGAGGCATAAAGTTTGTCTTTTCCTGTAACCAGCTGATTGTTAGCCGTAATCGGTAATACCTTCGTTCCTTTATTCGTCGAATAGAGTTTCTGAACGTAATAATTGGGCGTCCCATAAGATTGGAGGTTATTCATCCAGATCAGATCGGGTGTCCATTGCCAGCCATCGGCGTGAGCGAACAGAGGGGCGTACGAAGCCATGTGAACCACATCGGCGTTCCGTTCCAGACCGGTCATAAAAGCCGCTTCCGACAGGGCACACAACCAGGTGTTCTTATTCTCCTGACTGGCGATGTCCTTGCTTTGGGAAGCGTACTCACCCGCGAATATTTTAGGTCCATTGCGGTCATAATCGTCATAACGATTGGCGTTTTCCATGAACCATTCGGGCTTGCGATAGTAGTGTTCATCCACAATATCCGCCTTCAATTCCCGCAGTTTTCCACTCAGAAACCCAAAGACTTCGCCATCGGGGTTAGGCCCGGCACTGGAGATTAGTCGCACATTAGGGTATTTTGATTTAATCGCTTTCTCAAAAACCACGTAACGATCAATGTATTGAGGTCCCCACTGCTCGTTTCCAATACCCAGCAATTTCAGGTCAAAAGGCTTGGGATGACCCATTTCGGCCCGCAGTTTTCCCCATTTGGTATCCGTAGAACCATTCGCAAATTCGATCAGATCCAGAGCATCCTGCACGTACGGATCGAGTTCATCTACAGGAACTACTTCGCCGGAGTTATACTGGCAGGCCATGCCACAATTCAGAATGGGTAAAGGCTCAGCTCCGATGTCTTCCGAAAGCTGGAAATATTCGAAGAACCCGAGACCGAAGGTCTGGAAGTAATCGGGCGTCAAGCGATGCTTGAATTCCGTGTTCCAGCGATTGATTTCACCTTTACGGGCTTCAATCGGTCCCACTGTATTTTTCCACTGGTAACGGCGGTCCAGGTCATACCCTTCTACAATACATCCACCGGGGAAACGCAGGAAACCGGGTTTCATATCCGCCAGCAACTGCACCAAATCAGCCCGTAAGCCACCCGGACGGTTCTTCCAGGTATCTTTCGGAAACAATGAAATCATGTCCAGATCCGCCGTGCCTTTCCCTTCAAACCAGATATTGAACTTGGCCTTAGGCTCCGTTTTGGTCGAAGTGAAACTAACGGCCTGCTTTTTCCAGTCCGTGCTGGTTAAAGGTAATGAAGCCGTTCCCAGCACCTGACCGGCGGGATTTACCAGTTCCAGTTTCAGCGTGAGGTTACCTTCTACATTTTTGGCTAATACCGAGAAGTCGTAACCTACGCCTTCTTTAACACCCATGCCGCGAAACCCTTCGTTGGTCAGGCCGTATTTTTCACCGTCGGTTTTTACCCGAATAAACCGGGGGTTACCGGGCTGATCTGCCCGGTTAATGACCAGCACAGTGCCGGTACTTTTCGAACCTTTATTTTCCTTCCAGCCCATCATAGGCGTGGTAAATTCGAACGAGCGATTTTTTATTAACTCCGCGTATAAACCGCCGTCGGCACCCATGTTAATGTCTTCGAAAAACAGACCCCACATCGTAGGCTGAATATCCGTTTTCGGCTTGTTTACCTGGACAGTCAGGGGCGTTTGGGCGGCTACCTGCCCCGCCAGTCCCAGGGCTAGTACTATTTTATAAAGTTTAGGTAATTGCATGGAGATGTATTAGTTAATAAAATCGGTCGCTTACTTCAATTCCAGCACCACCACTGAAGCGGGTGGAAGTTTAACTTTCAACTGAGCTCCTGAAAGGCTGGCTCCCTTGAAATCAACGGGCTGAATTTTGGTAGGATTCTCAAAGGTGTTATAATCTTGTAATTTGGCCGAAGTCAGCACGCGTCCTGTCACCGTTTTCAGGTTCAATCCTTTTAAATCAACCGTAATGTCCTGCGTTTTTTTCGGATCAATGTTAACGAGTGAAACGTGCGTCAGTCCATTTTTGTCTTTAGAAGCAGAAGCGGATACGGCCTTCAGTTTGTCTGCCTCAAAAGCATAGTCATTACTTTTCAGCTGAACAGGTAATAACGTGGCGTCCTGATGCACATTGTACATTTCCATGACGTGATACGTTGGCGTAAGCAACATCTTCTCATCTTTCGTCAGAATCACGGATTGCAATACGTTCACGACCTGAGCCAGGTTTGCCATACGAACGCGGTCGGCATGGTTATGGAAAATGTTCAGCGTTACACCCGCAATCATGGCATCACGGATGGTGTTTTGCTGATACAGGAAGCCGGGATTGGTACCGGGTTCAACCTCGTACCAGCCGCCCCATTCATCCACCACCAGAGCTACTTTCTTTTTAGGATCGTACTTGTCCATGATGGCACTGTGCTTCTGCACGAGTTCTTCCATGAATAAGGCCTGCTTCATGGTCCCGAAATACTGTTTCTCGTCGAATTCGGTAGAAGGACCTTTTTGCTGCCAGTTCGTTACGGAATAATGGTGCAGAGCTACACCAGAAAGCATTTCGTGGGGAATGTCCCGCATGAGTACTTCGGTCCAGTGATAATCCGCCGAGTTTGCTCCCGAAGCAATTCGGAAGAGTTTTCCGGTGTTATTCCAGTCGGACATGAACGTGGCGTACTTCCGGTATTCATTGGCATAATATTCGGCCTTCATATTACCACCGCAACCCCAGGCTTCATTACCAACGCCCCAGAATTTGACATTCCAGCCCTTTTCGCGACCGTTTTCCTTCCGAAGATTAGACATCGGACTTTTTCCGTCGAAGTTGGTGTATTGCACCCAGTCAGTTAGTTCCTGAACTGTTCCACTGCCCACATTTCCAGCCAGGTAAGGTTCTGTTCCCAGCCGTTCGCAGAGATCGAGAAAATCGTGTGTGCCGAAGCTATTATCTTCCGTCACGCCACCCCACCAGGTGTTAACGATGGAAGGGCGATTTTTTTTAGGCCCAATACCGTCTTTCCAGTGATAGGTATCCGCAAAGCAACCACCCGGCCAGCGAAGGTTCGGTATTTTCAACTTTTTCAACGCGTCCACCACGTCATTACGGATGCCTTTCTGGTTGGGAATTTTGTTATCCTCACCCACGTAAATCCCACCGTAAATACAGCGACCCAGGTGTTCGGCAAAGTGTCCATAAATATGTTTGTCAATGGTAACGTTTTCAGCAGAGGTGCTGATCGTCAGTTGATTTTGAGCAAAGCTCCAGCTGGAAGCCAAGGCAAAGGCAAGAGTAGTTACTATTTTTTTCATAAAACAAGAAAGGCAGAGGCGAGTTTATCAGTCAAAAGTAATGCTATTCCACATCTTATACATTCTCCAAAAGTAAAATACAGATCAGGCCTTTACTCCCTATCATTTAGCTATCATTTCCTTTATTTTGACATTAATGCATTTTAATATTAAAATTATGGTCAAAATAGTATTCAAACCCCTTAGTAACAAAACTTCCCGAAAGCAAAATACCTTCGGGAAGTAAAATCACATGAACTAATTTATTACCACTTAATTTCCTGCACGGGAGAATAGAGCATCTCTCCAACTCCCGCCGTTTTCACGCCTATGCGACCATAAGCGTACGCTTTCCCGAGGTTATTAGGGACGTTCACCGTCAGTGTCAAGTTCTTGGATAAATCAGCCAGAGCGGTTCCGGTCAGATCTACGCGAGCGGCGTTGTTATTGATATCGACAAACTGCGTAGCTCCCAAATAAAAGGTTACCCGTTCAATCGCCTTGCTGTTTACAATCTGATTGATTTTTGTAGTGGCCGTAATCGTATTATTCGACTTGGTATACGTCGCCGAACCAACGGTATAATAAGGAGTGACGGGGACATTAACCTCCATGTTACCCTTCAGATTTACCTGCAGAGTATCACTATTATCCACCCAGGGACCATTTCCCCGCAGTAACACCAGCTTGTAATCGCCATCAAATAAGGTTGCTGAAAACGAACCGTCCTGATCTACGTACACCGGAATTTTGGTGAAAGCGGCGTAGCCGTGCTGCCACAGCTCCAGTTGTACGCCGTTGCTCCGCACCCCTACAGGCAGGTTGTTGTATACTACCTGTCCGGTGAGGGTAGATTGTGGAGCATCAAAATTATCTTTTACGCAGCCCGCCAACCCAACTAAAGCCAGCAAACTACCCAGTATCAACTTCTTCATATTAATGGAAAGGATTGCGTACGATTTTGGGATTATTGTTGATAACAGCCTGATCGATCGATGAATAATAATTCCCTAACTGAAACAGACGCGGAGCCCGATAGCGGGGAGCGGCCAGTTTCTCGAAAATGTATTTGCCATCTTTCGGATCCCCGGGACGTACCACGCGGTAGGGATACAAAGCGAAGGCCATCGCATCAGGATTACTGGTACTGCCATTCCATACTTCGTGGGCAATTCGCCAGCGTTTCAAATCCCAAACCCGGTGATCTTCAAAAGCCAGCTCCACGCGACGCTCATTCTGTAGCCGCTGAATGTTGAGCGTCTTCAGACTATTGGCGGGAAAACCAGCTCGCTGCCGAAGCGTGTTTACGTATTGAAGAGCATCGGCAGTTTGGCCTAGTTCGAGAGCTGCTTCGGCGGCATTCAGATATATTTCACCCAAACGGAAACGTACCCACCACATATCACTCCGAATTCCCCGCGTACTCGCCATCGGTGCGGGGTCGATGTATTTCCGCAGGTAAAAGCCCGTATTCGAAACTTCCGTTTGCGACCGCTGTGGGCCCGAAGTTCCGGTTAACAGTTTGCCGTCCGTATACGTCGAACCCAGCGTATTGGATTCCACATTTTGATAGGCACTGCCATTCCATACTTTCACCCCGGCCTGAATTTGTACTTCCTGCCCCCGGAAACTAGTACCCGGATAGATAATCGTACCGTACAGACGAGCATCTTTATTAGCGAAAATGTCCTGTGGACGGTCGTAATAGATATAATCGCTGTTGTCCGCCGTCCGGTTTTTCAATTCACCAGACGTTCCGTCCAGATACTCGTAATCCTCAACTAGGTTCAGCGTAGGCGTTACTGCGGAGGAACCCAGGTTATCTTCCCGAACACCTCGGGCGATGTTATCGTAAGTAAATCCATGGCGTTTATCCTTGGCCGTCAGGAAGTCCTGAGCCATGATTACTTCGCGATTATTTACTTTTTTAGTAATCGCTTCGAAGAAGTTTTCGCCCAGGTTCGGATTCGTCTGATACAGCGTATACGCTCCCGAACTGATGATTTCCTTTGCTGCTGCCAGAGCTTTGGTATAGTAATCCGTTGCCCGGCCGGCCGGAATGCCTACCTCTCCATTCGGTAAGGTAATCGGAGCAGGCATCTGGTTATTATACTTGGCAATAGAGCCGGCGTATAACATCGCCCGGCTTTTCAGAGCCAGAGCCGTGTACTTATTGGCCCGGGTATTACTGCCGGAGTTACCCAGTTGATCCTTAATGGCATCCAGTTCCGAAGCAATGAAATCGTACACTTCGGCTTCTTTATTACGTGGTTGCTGCAAAGGTGTTGGATCACCGCTGAAATCATAAATCAGCTGTTTGGTTACCAGCGGAACGCCACCCATGCGTTTTACCAACTCAAAGTATTGATACGCCCGTAAGAAACGTAACTCTGCCGAGAACTGGGTTTTCTGGGTAGCCGTAAGGGTATTACCATATCGTTCGATACTTTCCAGAGCCAGGTTAATATCCCGCACCAGTCCATAATCCCACAACCGCCAGCGATCAAACGGATAGGAAATGATGTTATTCCGACCGTCGTCGTTACCCGACCACATGGCTTCGTCGTAGGCAGCAAACTCGGCCCAACCGTTGTCGAGCTGCGTATGAGCGGGCAAGCGGTTGTAATAGTTGGCCAGCAAGCTGGTAATCATTTTAGCATCATTCCAGACCTGCTCTTCGGTAATCAGCGTAGGCGACTGTCGTTCCAGCCAATCGCCTTCCTTACAGCTGGAAACCAGCAGGACAGAAGCGGCGAGAAAAAGGTGTTTATAATTCAGTTTCATTGAAGTGTCGTTTAAAGATTCAAGCTAAATCCGGCATTCACCAGCTTTTGTTGTGGATACACCAGTGCCCCATTCGAAGAAATTTCCGGATCAATTCCGAACTGCTTCACGTTGTCGAATGTCAGCAGGTTGGTACCGTTGACGTAAACCCGTAAGCCCGAGATTTTAAGTTTTTTCAGCACTTCTGTCGGGATGTTATAGGCCAGCTCCAGATTCCGAAGACGGATGTAACTCACGTTCGTTAACCAGAAATCACTTTTACGGAAATTCACGTGACTGGGGTTGTCCTTTCGAACGGCAGGGTACGTGCCGGGAATCCAGCGGCTGTCCGGGTTGAAAGGATCTTCGCGGTGCCAGCGGTCTTCAAACATATAGTTCGGAGACGTACCATTGTTCTGGAAGGGAATCTTCATTTCCACTTCCCGACGGAAGGTTTGTAAAGAAGCCCCGGCGAAGTCAAATTGCAGGGTGAAGTTTTTCCAGGAAACGCTGCTGTTGATACCAAAGCTGACGTAAGGGTTGGCTCCTTCAGCATAACCAATCGGACGTTCGTCGAGGTTGTTAATAATCCCATCGCCATTGACGTCTTTATACATGAAGTCACCGGGTAAATGCGTGCGATTGCCCTGACCGTCATTGTTGATGGCATAATTATCAATTTCAGCCTGCGACTGGAATCGACCAATAACCTGATACCCCCAGTTAATATTCGACCAGCGTTGATTCCAGGAGTTACGATATTCATCCCAGGAGTTACCAAAGCGAGGTTTATACTGCCCCTGCACGTCCCAACGACGGGCGATAGTTCCGTTTACACTGAAGGAATACTGAATATCATTCACCTTGTTCCGGTGGGTTAACACCCCTTCGATCCCTCGGTGAGAATCGGAATTCAGGTTCTCGTTAGGTAAGCTATACCCTACTTCACTGGGTAATAATACGTCATAACGAGCCGCAGGGAGTCCTTCACGCAAACGCTCGAAGGCATCGAATGTACCGGAGAGTTTACCATTGAAGAAAGAGAAATCAACCCCGATGTTCCGGTTGGTATTCGTTACCCAGGAGAGATTCGTGATGGGTAACCCACGAGGCTGTAAACCCGTAATCAGATTACCGTCGAATACCGCCGTACCGCTGTTCCAGTTATAGCCCGGAGCATAACTGTAGGGAGCCACGATGAAGCCATCATTGAGTAAATCAGCTCCCGTGCGACCCCAGGAAGCCCGCAGTTTCAGATCATCCAGGAAATGAGAGGTATTATCCTTCAGGAAAGGTTCTTCCGATAAACGCCAGCCCAAAGATACCCCAGGGAAAAAACCATAGCGGTGACCGGGAGCAAACAGAAATGACCCATCATAACGACCCACCACTTCAGCCAGGTATTTCTGCTTGTAGTTGTAGTTCACCCGACCAATGTAACCCGCCCGGGCTTCCTCTCTAGGATCATCATTCAAATAATCCTGATTGGCAAAATATTGAACCGGGATGTAATTATTCGGAGGAACGGTGTGCACCACCATGTAATGATTTTTTTGATCATACCGCTCGTAAGCTGCTACTGCCGAGATATTATGATTACCAAACTGCTTGTTGTAACTCAGCTGAATCTGAGCGAAGCGGTCAATAATGTTCCGTTTCCGCCGTTCCCGCCAGGGGTTTTGGTTACCGCCGCCGGGTACAATGTTGTACGTATCCGTAGCTTCGTCATAACGATAGGCATTATACGTGTACTCAAATCCGTCAAAATCGAAGTTGGTAAAAGCATATGAATACGTGCCTTTTACTGACAGTCCAAAATCGAAATCATATTGAGCGTAGAAGTTCCCTTTGCCGTTCATCCAGACCTCGTCAATGTAACCCGTGATGTCTTCCTTATAGGTAGCAGGGTTCACGTTTACGTTATGCGTTTGGTTAATATAGTTCGGATTATCGTTCGCATAGGGACGTTCCGTTGGCCACATGGAGAAGATACTCAGGAAGGGATTGAAGTAATCATCCAGACCCGGTACGCCCACCTGGTGCCGCAATTCGCGACGGGCACTCAACTGGGTTCCGATTTTGAAACGCTTGGCCAGTGCCACTTCTACGTTGGTCTGCAGGTTGGTACGGTTGAATTTATAATCCCGGATTAGGGCCTGCTGGTCTAAGTGTCCTATTGACACATAATAATTTACGTTTTCAGTAGCACCTGAGGCATTGGCATTTAACGAATACTGAGGTACGTTTGGCCGCATCACCATATCATAATAGTCAAAGCTTTGATAGCCTTTTTCGGTTCCGGCTTTCCATTTCGCCAGTTCTTCAGGAGTCCAGGTCGTTGCAATGCCTTGATTCTGATCCGATTCCGCCAAAGCCCGCACGTGTTGATACGCATTCGCCGGACGAGGGTAACGCGTAAAGTTCTGAACGCCGTAATAGCCATTGATGTTAATAAGCGGCTTCGAACCCAGTTTTCCACGCTTAGTAGTTACCAGCACAACACCATTGGCAGCCCGTAGTCCATAAATAGCGGCGGACGCATCTTTCAGAATAGAAATGTTATCAATGTCATTCTGACCCAGGTTGTTAAAGTTACCTGCATCCGAAGGCACGCCGTCGATAATGAACAGTGGCGTACCCATGTTTCGAATCTGAATGCTGGTACTGGCACCGGGGCGAGCATCCGCCTGACGAGCCGTAATCCCCTGAATTTTCCCTACCAACGCTCCCGAAGTAGTTACCGCTGGTGTACGAAGGAGATCCGAAGACTTCAGAGTTCCTACTGCACCCGTTACCGTTGCCCGCGACTGCGTGGTATAGCCTACTACGACCACTTCCGTCAGGTTTTTGGTATCCTGCTGCAAAGTAATGGTCATTTGAGTTAGAGAACCCACGGCCATTTCCTGAGGTGTGTAGCCTACAAAACTGAAAATCAAAATAGACTCATTATCAGGAACACTGATTCTAAACTTTCCCTGCGTATCCGTAACCACCCCTCGGGTCGTTCCTTTCAATAATACACTTACGCCAACCAAGGCTTCACCGCTGGTATTAAGCACGGTTCCCGAAACGGGTACGTCCGCAGCCCGGGCTACGGTTAAATTGAGACTAAAGAAGAGGCATACTAGTAACCAGCGAGACGGGTCACTCCTCCGTAAGAGTCGACGTATAAGCATAGAAATTAAGGTTTTGAAGAGTATTTGTAAGCAATAGGGTTCCATTCACTTCGTCATACGAAGTGTGAAAAAGAAGTAATAGTGAGAAGGGTAAAGAAGAGAAAACCAGTGTTTTTCTCTTCTTTTACAGGTTTGGCGTTAAGTCATAGCGGAAGTTTTGCGGATAATAAGTAGTTAGCAGTGGGATGTAGATATCTCTTATAAATATTCACTATCTAAGAAAATAATGAACTTATCTACTACACAAATATATCATTGCTTCAGAGGATCAACTCCCTGAAATTTGCTATCCAATGACTGTATTTTGATATTTTATATAATAATTATGATATTTTTTTGTACATAAAGATTTGCAAGACACTAAAAAAGCCATTCCCTAAGGATGGCTTTTTCAAACATTACCTGAGTTCCTTACTCAACCGTTACCGACTTGGCAAGGTTACGGGGCTGATCTACATTACAACCTCTCATAACAGCTATATAATAAGACAGTAATTGCAAAGGAATTACCGAAAGCAGAGGTGTTAGAATTTCGTGCGTAACCGGAATTTCAATTACGTGATCGGCCATGGTTGGTATTAGCTTATCCCCTTCCGTAATTACGGCTATTACCTTGCCTTTCCGAGCTTTTACTTCCTGAATATTCGAGACAATTTTTTCGTAAGACTGATCTTTCGTCGCAATGAAAACAACGGGCATATCCTCATCAATCAGGGCAATAGGGCCGTGTTTCATTTCAGCCGCCGGGTAACCCTCTGCGTGGATATAACTGATTTCTTTGAGCTTCAACGCTCCTTCGAGAGCCACGGGAAAATTAAGTCCACGACCTAAATAAATGAAGTTACGAGCATTGCTGAATAAGGTTGAAATCTGCTCTACCTTCTCAGCATTTTTCAGCACTTTCTCAATTTTTTCGGGAATTCGTTCCAGTTCAAACAGGAACCTGCGGAAGGTATCTTCGTGCAAATTTCCCTTGCGACGGGCCACCGAAATAGCCATCAGAGTCAATACCGAAACCTGAGCAGTAAAGGCTTTGGTTGAAGCCACACCAATTTCCGGCCCGGCGTGAGTATAGGCTCCCGCATGAGAAATCCGGGGAATCGAAGCTCCCACGACGTTACATATTCCTAAAATGATTGCTCCTTTGGATTTCGCCAGCTCCAGAGCCGCCAGAGTATCCATCGTTTCACCCGACTGGGAAATGGCAATTACGACGTCGCCTTCCTGAATTATCGGATTACGGTACCGGAACTCAGACGCATATTCTACCTCAACCGGAATTCGGGCCAGTTCTTCAAAAATGTATTCAGCCACCAGACCGGCATGCCAGGATGTGCCACAAGCAACGATGACAATCCGTTGGGATTTGGCAATGTCATCGAGGTAATCCCGAAGTCCGCCTAATACCAAGTGACCTTCATCAGCATTCACCCGCCCCCGGAAACAATCTTTTACTGAACGCGGTTGCTCGAAGATTTCTTTCAACATGAAATGCTCGTAGCCACCTTTCTCAATCGCCTCCAGCTCCAGTTCAATATGCTGAATGTAAGGTGACTGAATAATGTTCTCAATGTTTTTGATGGTTAACTCTCCCTGACGAACCATGGCAATCTGAAAATCGTCCAGGTAAATGACCTCATTGGTGTACTCAATGATAGGTGTCGCATCTGACGCGAAAAAGTATTCCTGCTCTCCTACACCAATCACCAGGGGTGATCCTTTCCGAGCCGCAATGAGCTGATCCGGATGCTCCTTACTCATCACTACAATTGCATACGCTCCGACCACTTCCTGCATGGCCAGTCGAACGGCTTCTTCAATGGAACAATAGGTTTCTTTCTGAATGTCTTCAATGAAATTGATGAATACTTCAGAATCGGTATCCGAACGAAATACGTACCCTTTATTCTGTAAATTCAGCTTAATAGCCCCGTAGTTTTCAATGATCCCGTTGTGAATAATGGCCAGATTCTGCGAATGCGAGTAATGCGGGTGAGAGTTCCGGTCGCTGGGTTCTCCATGGGTAGCCCAACGAGTATGGCCAATGCCCACATGGCTGGTCAGATTTTCATCCTTCAGAGAAACTTCCAGATCAATCACTTTTCCTTTTTTCTTGTAAACCTGTAACCCGTTTTCAGTGTGCAAAGCCACTCCCGACGAATCGTACCCTCGGTATTCTAATCGTTTCAGACCTTTGATGATGAGCGGGTAAGCCTCCCGGTGCCCAACGTAAGCTACAATGCCACACATAGTTTTGATTTGACTTTAATAGGTTAATAAAACGGGGTTGGACCGCTGCATCAGGCTATCTTTTTAACTTACGTTATTTGAGTTTGCTGACAGCTACTTCAAATGAACACTATCCCGATTATATTCAAAAACAAATCGACAACTATTTCACATAAACCCCTAAAAATCAGACAATTGATTAATTATTTTAAATTATCATCTTGGAATAATAAAAAAATTTCAAATAGAAATCAGTACTTATTTTATAGGCCTATCTTCCAGATAATCAACAAAAAAGGCGATTCCACGTTTGGAATCGCCCTGTTGATTTTAAAGCAGAATACTTAAAATCTATTAATCTAATTTAGCGTGCAGATCACGGTATTTTTTCACTGCATCATGCGAATCTTTCAGCTTTGCTTTCTGGTTGCTGATCAGCTGGCGGATGTCAGTAGACATGCTTGCATCTGATTCCAGAGCAGTTTGGTATGCTTCCTGAGCAGCATCTTCACCGAATTCACAGTTTTCAAGAATCGCTTTACGATCCTTACCTGTGAAGGCAGCTTTTACGTCCATCCATACGCGATAGAATTTACCTGAAGTAGTCGTTTCATCGGTTGGTGATCCACCCAGACTTACAATTTCGCGGCTTAATTCATCCCGATACGTACGACTTTCGTCTGCAAAACGGTTGAAAAGAGCTTTCAGATCTACATCTTCAAATTCAGTTTCATTTGCTGCTTTTTCGTATCCCGAAATCCGGTCATTATTAATACGTACCAGATCATTTAATACATCTACTAATTTCTCGTTTGTTACTGTAGTTTCCATGACTTATAAGTTTTTATGTGGTTGATAGACACACACTACTATTTTAAAAAAGCAGTCCTAATTAATTATCAACTGATAATCAACAACTTACAACATCAGTACTTATCAGCACCTGTAGAAAACCATTCCCGAACGAGTAGAAGTGGGTAATTATGATCAATATAGTTGTTAACTATTTATTAATCAGCACCTCAGCGGTTTCCAGACACATTGATTCTACTTCCTCCACCATGTTTTTAGAACCGATGCATAAGGCACTACGCTGGTGTAAATTCTTGATTTCCACATCCATGATCCGCTGTTTGCCATCCGTTGCCAAACCGCCGGCCTGTTCTATAATAAAAGCCAATGGGTAGCATTCGTATAAGAGCCGAAGTTTTCCATTGGGCGTCTTAGCCGTTGGAGGATAGAAATAAATTCCACCCTTTAAGAGGTTTCGATGGAAATCTCCTACTAACGACCCGATGTAACGCGAAGAATACCGACGTGTCCGGCAAGTATCCAGGTAACGGGTGATAGGTTCTGGGAAGTCGAGGGCGTTTCCATCATTAATCGAATATATTGATCCATTCTCAGGTACCTGAATTGTCGGATACGACAGGAAAAACTCCCCTAGCGAAGATTCATACGTAAAGCCATTCACGCCGTGCCCGGTCGTATATACCAGCACGGTGGAGGAGCCGTATAATACGTATCCCGCAGCCACCTGAGCATCGCCGCCTTGCAGAAAATCGTCCATATTCACCTTCGTTCCAACGGGACTCAGGCGACGGTAGATGGAGAAAATCGTTCCGATTGAGACGTTCACGTCAATGTTCGAAGAGCCATCAAGTGGATCAATCGCAACTACATAGCGAGCGTCGTCGTTACCCGTCATTACGATGTCTTCTTCTTCTTCAGATACAATACCTGCTACTTCGCCCCCATTACGCAAAGCCCGCATAAACCGAATGTGAGCGATCATATCCAGTTTTTGCTGCATTTCTCCCTGGATATTAGATGTTCCGATAGCTCCGGTCACATCCACTAATCCAGCCTTGTTGATTTCACGATTGACAATTTTGGCGGCAATGGCAATGTCACGTAACAATTGGGACAATTCCCCGGTAGCAAAGGGAAAAGCATCCTGATTACGTTTAATAAAGCGATCAAGGGTAACGCCTACGGGAAGAGCGATGGTTTCATCCAGAAAAGTCATAAGAGATGCTGGTTTTTGGGTGGTTGGTTATAAATAGTTTATAGAGATATGGATTTCATTTGACCATACGATTTCACGAGCAGAGCGATGAAAAGCTCAAACCCAGTTGATTTCTGCGAACAGAAATAACCCTGATCGATTTATTAAAAAAATTAAAGAATAATATGCAGGAAAGAGGCTAAGAAATGCTGATTATAAGACGTTTAAACAAGAACTCAACCCTTGCTTTTTCTAAGAAAAATCTAATGCTTTTTTTACAAAAACTGATACTTCCAAGAATTTCAATGGCAATTTGGAAGCTTTCTCAACTATTTTTTCTTCCAGGCAATTAATACTCCTCCACTGATAATCAAAGCGATACCCAAGCTCATAATGAAAGAAGGAAGCGGGTCGCCGAGGATGATGCCGAAGATGAGAGAAAAGACAATATTAGAATAACCAACGGCCGAAACACGGCCTGCTTTATCCATGCTCAGGGAGCGGGTCATGCATAACTGAGCGAGTAAGGCGGCTAATCCCATGAGCAATAATACGGCCCATTCCCAGCCTTGAGGCCATTCGAAACGGCCAATCAGCCAGTGGTTAACGTCCGGTAATAGGCTACCCGCAATCATGGAAATAGCCGGAAGTATTAATCCCGACAACATAAAGGAAAGAACGATGGCTCTGGTATCATAGTAGCGATTTAATCCACGAATGGACAGATAAGAGACGGCTGTGAGCAGAGCACAACTCAGTCCAATCAGGTGCCAGCGTAAAGGCATGGTCACGTCCGGACGGAAAATCAACAGAATTCCCAGAAAGCCCATTCCAATGGCCGACCATTCCCGACGATTCAGTTTTTCGCCAAAGAATAGAAACGAGAGAATACTCAGAAAAATCGGATAGGTGTATTGATACGCCGAGGCTGTTCCCAGGCTAAGGGTCCGAACGGAGTAAAAGAGCATATATAAGGATGCCGTTCCAACCACGCCCCGAAAGATTAACAACAGCGGCTTACCACCGGGCTGTTGCATGGGTTTCTGCTTTAAACTGATCAGGATTGAGATCACTCCTACGACGTTTCGGAAAAACACCAGTTCAACGGCCTCAAATCGCGAACTCAGTTGTTTGGCCATCAAGGTCATTCCGGCAAATAAAAGCGAAGCCAGTAACATTAACCCAACGGCTGAGGATGTGTACCGTTGGTAAAATGTTTTTTTATCAGGCGTAACAGTCTCTATCATGAATGGGAAAGAAAAGGTATTGAGTCAACCCATTTTCTAGCCCGCTCGTTCCCAGAAACGCATCCAACGCGGAAACATCGATTGTTTCGCATCTTCGGGTTGATCGTCTCCAATCAAAATTCCCCAGGGTTCGAGCCCCTCAACCCGATCAAAAACGACCTTCATTAAAGCAATGGCCGGGATGGAAAGAAACATACCCGAGACTCCCGCCAAGGCTCCTCCAACTAATACCCCAACGATGGAAACCAGAGCATTTACTTTCACTTTCGATCCTACAATCATAGGAACCAGAATGTTGTTATCGATGAACTGTACCACCAGAAAAACGCCCACCACGCCCAACAACACCCCGGGGTCAGGATTATTAATAAAGGCAATCATAACGGCTAAAATCGTGGCTACAATTCCTCCGATGTAAGGGATTAAATTCAAAATAGCAGCAATAGCACTGAGCATGATAGCGTATTCTACGTTTAAAGCCAGTAATCCGATCGCATTCATAACGGCTACGCATAACGTTTCCAATAACAAACCAACTACGTAACTTTGAATTACTGCTTTTACCTGCCCGATAATTTCCCAGACTTTTTCAGCCGCTTCTTCAGCGAAGAGCGAAACGACGAATTTGAGTAACACAGCCCGGTAATAGAGTAATAAAAAGATATAAATGGGTAATAAGGCCAGCGTTCCCAAGGGTCCGGAAATAGCCGAAATGGCTCCATTACTTTGCAGGCTTTCCAACGTTTTCTCCTGCACCTGTTTTACATACTGGGCCTGCTTACCATAACTTACGCGGTATTCACTGCGAATCCAGCGACGGGCATCGCGGTAAAAGTCATTGATGTGAGCCTGAAGTTTAGGTATGTCGTCTGAGAAGTCTGCCACTTGCACGGAAATAAAAAAGCCGACCGCAATTAGAAAGGACATCGCCAAGAACAATGTCAGGCAGATAGCAATGACTTTATGAATACCTCGTCTCATAAACCAGGCTTCGATGGGTCGTAGCAGAATGGCCAGCAAGCCCGCCAGTGCTAACGGAACAATTATTTCTTGACTAATATAGATTCCGTACGTCAAAATGGTAAAAATGATCAGCACATGAGAAACACGGTGATACAGTGGGCGGCTGGACGAAGGCATGACGTTGCAGTGAAATGTGGAACCGATTACAAAGGTTAGGTAATATAGAGGCCCAAAAGTCTTTTTTTGCGAACCTAGCCTATTTTAAATTTGAATAGAAACTCAATTTTAATTAGAAAGTTTTAAGGAATCAATCTCGTCGAGTTTATCCGAAGAACTTCGAGGATTTTTATATCTTGCCTCCTTAAATTACTTGTTTCGAGACCAATGAAAAAGCAAATTATCTTCACCCCGAATGCTCCCGCACCCATCGGCCCTTATTCCCAAGCCATAAAAATTGACGGTAGAGTTTACGTTTCAGGCCAGATTGCAGCCGATTTAGCCTCTAGTGGAGCCGGTGTAGCCGAAGAAGCTCGTCAGGTTATGATTAGCATTGGAGAAATCCTGCACGCTGCTGGCATGAATTATCATAACATCATTAAAACCAGCATTTTCTTAAAAGACATGAATGATTTCACCGTGGTAAATGGAATTTACGGTGAATTTTTCTCGGGCGATTATCCAGCACGCGAAACTGTCCAGGTATCTCGTCTGCCTAAAGATGTATCGGTAGAAATTTCAGTAATTGCGATGGAAGATTAAGTTTAATTTTCGGTTGACCCTTTACTGCTTTCAGTTTTGAAAGAGCGGCCTGTGAAATTCACAGGCCGCTCTTGTATTAGATCGCATTCCAATCCTCCTTACTAGCAACTTGAAACAATAGTAGTATAAAACCAGAAACACAAACCCACTTTCAGCCGTCATTCATTAACCCAACACTTTATTCAAGTAAACACTTCACTAAGAATATACCTATCCGCTCTTAGATTCTCTATATCTTTACTCGTTTATACTGACAACTGACAACTGACAACTGACAACTGACAACTGACAACTGACAACTGACAACTGACAACTGACAACTGTTAATACGTGTTAATTCATTCTTAATGCACTACTATTCAGTTACCTTTGGCTAGTCAACCTTAGTCCGCACTAGCTATGAAACCTCTCCTCTACGTATTCCTATTTTTAGCCAGTACTGCCTGCACAAAGTCTACAATCCGACTTCAATCACTCAATCCCGATACTCACCAGGAAGACGGTTTGCAAGTAGCCCGGCAACTTGGTCAGGATTTGAAAATAGTCACCTCCTTCGAAAGTGTATACCTAAGCCGTCAACGCGGAGCCAAAATTGAATACCTCATTTTTGATACTGAAGTAACCAACCTCAGTGAACATCCTATTGAAATTAAGCCCAGTGATTTTGAAATTTCGGCCTTAGATGGGAAAAAGAATCTGCTTCCCTCTGCAGCCGATTACTCGGGAGCCTGGAGCCGAAAAGCCCTGGATCCCGATCAGGAACTCATTCGGGTGGATCGTCAAATGCAGCAGGAGCAGAAAGTACTGAAATTCAATAAAGTGTTTAATACGGTACTTTTAATTGGCTTAGTCGCTGCTGATATCTCCAACCAGACGAATAACCGTCAGAGTTACCGAGAATTTGCCTCCAAGAGTGTTAGCATCGCCAGCGGATGGCAAACCTTAGCCATTAAACGAGTAGCCGATCATCAGCGGTTTGCCAACCGGATGGACCAGCTCAGCTGGGAAAAAGGAAATTTCCAGCAGGAAACCTTTCGAAAAACGGTTTTAAACCCCGGAGAAGCCTTACGAGGAAAAGTCTTGCTGGAATCTAATCGAGATGCCGCTTTTTACCGCATGGACTATCCTGTTACTCAACAACCCATTTCGTTCCTATTTGAACAGAAGCTGATTAAAGAGAAGAAACGTCGTCGATAAATGAAAAGAGCCTCGCTAGACACGAGGCTCTTTTTATAACTTATCTACAGATCTTATTTCGCATACGCTACAGAACGCATTTCCCGAATCACGGTCACTTTAATCTGACCCGGATACTGCATATCTTTCTCAATTTTCTGAGAAATATCGTAACTTAATTGACTGGCTTTTTCGTCCGTTACATTGTCTGAATCAACAATCACGCGTAACTCACGACCTGCCTGAATGGCGTAGCATTTATCAACACCGTTGAAGTTCAAGGCCAGTGCCTCGAGGTCTTTCAGACGCTGAATATAACTTTCCATCATCTCGCGGCGAGCTCCGGGGCGTGAACCACTAATGGCATCACAAACCTGAACAATCGGCGAAATCATGCTGGTCATTTCAATCTCGTCGTGGTGAGCACCGATGGCGTTACACACTTCGGGATGTTCCTTGTACTTCTGAGCCATTTCCATACCCAGAATGGCGTGGGGTAACTCAGGTTCTTCGTGCCAGACTTTTCCAATATCATGGAGTAAGCCCGCTCGTTTGGCCAGTTTTGCATTCAGTCCTAACTCAGAAGCCATCGTAGCACAAAGCTTGGCTACTTCGCGAGAGTGTTGCAGAAGGTTCTGACCGTACGAAGAACGGAAACGCATCCGACCCACCATCTTGATTAACTCAGGGTGTAAGCCATGAATGCCTAGGTCGATTACCGTACGCTCACCAATTTCAACGATCTCGTCTTCAATGTTTTTCCGCGTCTTTGCGACTACTTCCTCAATCCGGGCGGGGTGAATCCGGCCATCCTGAACGAGGCGGTGTAAGGATAAGCGGGCAATTTCCCGACGAACGGGATCGAATCCTGAAATAACAATGGCATCTGGGGTATCATCGACGATAATCTCTACCCCAACCGCTGATTCCAGCGTACGGATGTTACGACCTTCCCGACCAATGATTTTACCTTTAATATCGTCAGATTCGATATTAAACACTGAGACACAGTTCTCAATGGCCTGTTCAGCTGCGGTTCGCTGAATGGTTTCAATTACGATCTTTTTCGCTTCTTTGGTAGCCGTTAGTTTAGCTTCCTCCACGATGTTTTTCACATAACTGGATGCCCGTGTTTCGGCTTCAGCTTTCAGATTATCTACCAGTTGCTGACGAGCTTCTTCGGCAGTTAAACCCGCGATGCGTTCGAGCTGAGCAATGGCATTCAGACGAGCTTTTTCAGCCTCTTCTGTTTTTTTCTTGATCGAGTCCTGCTGTTGAGTAACTTGCTGTCTTTGTTTTTCCAGCTCGTCTTCTTTACGCTTGGACTGTTCACGTTGCTGATTAATCTGACGTTCGAAGTCCTTTAATTTTGCTTCGTTCTCCTGAAGAATACGCTTGCGTTTATTCGTTTCTTCTTCGAACTCACTTCGGCGTTTCAGGAAATTTTCTTTTGCTTCAAGAATCCGCTGATTCTTAATATTCTCGGCCTTTTCCTCCGCGTTTTTGATAATGTCTCCTGCTCTGATTTCGGCTTCGGCATCCCGATCTTTAATCGTTTTTCCTAAAAAATACCGAGTTATCAAAAACACTATTGTCGCAGTAACGAGGGTATCGAGCAAATACGATAGAACATTACTATCCTGCATTTCTCTGTATGGTTATATTATAGTGAAACCAAACAGTCCTCTTCCGGAAGCCGTCAAAAGTGAAGAATCAAGAGTTATTCCATGCTTAATCAGTTCCTTAATACTGGACTGACTAATTCATCCATCATTTCGAGTTGGGCGAAAGCTTGATGCTGTAATGCGTTCAGTTTCAGGTTAGTAACCATGCAAAAAAGCATCACACGCGTCATTCTCTCGTGCATACTATGCACATTTTCCTTCTCAAGTAATTGTTGCATTTGCTGATTCAATAATCTGGCTGCTTCCCGAACGTAGAGTTCATCCTCCTTCGGGATATTCATTTCATATTGAGTGCCTGCTAGCTGTATGTGGATGGTACGGTTAGTTCCCATGCAATGGTAGTTATGGCTTATAATCGCTCTAACTGCATTTTTCTTCGGTCTTTTAATCGGCTGTGGGGCCGGTCAGATGGCCTGTATTACAATCTAAACTTTTACAAGTTTAGTACTTTAAAATGAAATAATACAAATAGTAAACCGTCTATTCCTAGATCGTCCTTTTTAAAGTTGCCATAAAAATGGATTTTTCTATCTTGAAAACTCCTAATGACTTCCTCTTAACTAATGCATTACTTCCTTACTTCCAACTACTTAAAATAGATCTAAAAGCTTTATTCCGATAACTTTTTAATGGCTTTATCCACTTCCTGAATAAAGTGATCTACCTGAATTCGTAACGCTTCCGGATTGTCTGGATTTAAAGAATCCATCGCAACACGGCTCATGCGACCTTTCTGCTCACTCCGTTTACGTAAGTCAGCAAGTTCCAGTTTTTGTTTCTTAATGAGCTCATCCCGCTCTTTCAACAACGCATGTAACCCTTCCAGCTCCCGTTGCTTATCCTGCAACACCATATTCATTTGTTCCACCTGTGAGATTACCGTACGTATTCTCAATTCCAGATGCTGCCCCTTGGCACGTAGTCGATCTTCCAGTTCATCCGCCGAGCGGGAGGTATCTAGGGGGTTCATGTGTGAAGGTTTGTTTAGAGTTAGTTTTTCGTGTTGGCTAACAAGCCCGTTCTGGATTTACTAACCAACACGAAAGGCTACGCTTATTTTCTAATGACTGCTTCTAGTTCTTTCTCAAAACCAATCATTAATTTATTCATGGTTTTGTCAATTTGCGTATCGGTTAACGTCTGGGTGGAATCTAATAATGTAAAACTTACCGAGTACGATTTTTTACCTTCACCTAAATTGGGGCCTTCGTAAATGTCAAACACATTTAAACTTTGCAGAAGGCTTTTCTCATACTTACGAGCCACCTCCTGAATTTGTTTGAAAGAAATGTTTTTATCAATGACCAGTGACAAATCACGACGCACTTCCGGGAACTTAGAAATCTCCTGGAAAGTAACTTCTGTCGTATAACGATTCATCAGAGCACTCCAATTCAAATCGGCGTAAAAAACAGCCTGCTTCAAATCGGTACGTTTCGTCAGATCATTTCTTACCAAACCAATGGTAGCCAGAACTTGTTTACCCACCAGGTATTGCAACCCATACGCCCAAACGTTGCCCGGTTCAACTTCCTGAGTAGTTACGCCCGTAATTCCCATTTTCTTGAAAATCCGATTCACTGCTGACACCACATCGTGAAAAGCCACGGGACGACTTTTTTGCTGCCAGGTTTCCGATACCACATTCCCCGTCAGGTACAAAGCCAGGTGACGCGTTTCGAAATATTTACCTTCCGACTTGTAATACGTCTTTCCGAATTCAAAGAACTTCAAATCCCGCTGCCGACGATTGACGTTGTGAGCCAGAGCTTCCAGACCAGAGAAAAGCATACTTTGACGCATTACTCCTAAATCTTCGCTCAATTTATTCAAAATATCGACATTCTCACCGGGCAGGCTCTCTTTTATACTTTCTGCATACGAAGGCTTAGTCAGTGAATTCGTGAAAATTTCCTGAAAACCAGCTCCGGCCAGTAATTGAGAAATTTTGTAAGGTACCGTTTCCTGATCCTTCGAAGGTGCCGGGAACTTAGCCAGGTAATCCGTCTGTAAATTATCGGATAATTCAATGTTGTTCAGACCGTAAATACGCAGAATTTCCTCGATTACATCTGCTTCACGGGTTACGTCCACGCGATACGCGGGAATTGAAGCCGTGAATCCTTCTTCCGTACCATTCCACACTTTAATATCCAGATCCGTAAGGATTTGATGAATACGTTCGTGAGGAATTTTCTGGCCAATCAGACGATCTATATTCCGGTACCTCATTTCAACCTGAGCCGGTTTGAACTGGGCCGGATGCGTATCCGTCACTTCACTCGTAATTTTTCCACCTGCAATTTCCTGAATCAGTAGAGCCGCCCGTTTCAGAGTGTATAACTTGAAGTTAGGGTCGGTTCCACGCTCGAAACGGAAGCTCGCATCGGTTTTTAGGCCGTGACGCATGGATGTTTTACGTACGGAGTCCGCTGAGAAGTATGCCACTTCCAGAAATACCCGAGTCGTCGTTTCCTTGATACCCGAATCCTGACCACCGAATACTCCGGCGATACCCACGGGTTTTTCTGCATCACAAATCATCAGATCTTCATCCGACAGAATGCGTTCTACGCCATCCAGGGTGGTAAATTTCGTACCTGTAGGTAACGTCTTTACTATGATTTTCTGACCTGCCAGTTCATGCCAGTCATAGGCGTGCATAGGCTGTCCTAATTCGTGGCAAATAAAGTTCGTAACGTCAACGATATTATTAATCGGCCGAAGACCAATCGCTAATAACCGTTGCTTTAACCAGTCGGGAGACTCGGCCACTTTTACGCCGTCCAGAGTAACACCGCAGAAACGCGGACAAGCCTCGGTATTTTCTACGATTACTTCAATCGGGTGTTGATTGTTGTCAGCGTAGAAATTATCAGCGAAAGGTAACTTGATTTCCCGGTGTAACAGAGCTTTCAGATCACGAGCCACCCCCACGTGAGATGCGGCATCAGCCCGGTTGGGCGTTAAACCGATAACGATCTGAAAATCTGGTTCGAGCTTGAAGTATTCCGCGGCAGGCGTTCCATTGGGAACGTCCGTGGTTAATACTATGATTCCATCGTGACTGGTCCCCAGACTTAACTCATCTTCGGCACAAATCATCCCTTCTGAAGGATGACCATATACTTTTCGTTTGCCGATGGTAAACGGCTCGCCATTGGTGGGATAAATCGTTGCTCCGACGGTAGCTACTACTACCCGCTGACCAGCGGCTACGTTGGCTGCCCCACATACAATGGTAGCGGGTTCGTCTGTACCGATATGGACCGTCGTCAGGTGAAGTTTCTTTTCCTTTACCATAAATGGCTCACAGGTCAGTACTTCACCAATCACAACGCCCTGAAGGCCGCCGGGAACGGAATCAATTCGTTCGATTTCTTCTACTTCCAGCCCACAGCCAGTTAGCAGTTGATCTAATTCTTCGGGCGACTCGTTCAGAGAAATATACTGCTTGAGCCAATTGAGGGAAATATTCATAGTACTGATACAATCACTTGAAAAAAGCCCGGTATGATCTTACATCTCAGGCAGACAAACGTCTATTTTGCAAAAATAGATAATAAACCTGTTCAGCCTTTAGAGTTTTGCGTTTAGAGTAGCACAGTTTCTTTAATTATTACCTTTATTTTCCCAATCCTTACTAATTTGGATTTCTTTCTCAACCTATTTCAACTCAATTCAATGCCTAACTCTCATCCCGCTTTAGGTTATGCCTTTCTGACACCCTTCTATGAGTGGGCTATCTGGTTGGGAGTTCCGGAAAGAAAGATTCGGCAAGAATTAATCCGGAAAATTCAAGCCAGCGATCAGGTACTGGATTTTGGTAGTGGAACGGGGACTTTCCTGAAAGAACTACTGGTAGTTAATCCCAATCAGTCCGTTTGTGGGCTGGACACGGATCCTTACATGGTAAAAATGGCCCGAAAAAAAGGCCTCCCCATTGACTTTTATACGGCGGGTAAACTGCCCTACCCTGATCAGAAATTTGATGTAGTGACCAGCACCTGGGTTTTTCAGCATTTTTCGAAAGAGGAAGCTTTATTCTATTTTCAGGAAATTCGAAGAATTCTCAAACCTACCGGTATTTTCTGGCTTGGAGACTGGGGACCTTCCCAGGGCTCCGTTCAGACGGTACTAAGCAAACTGGTACATTGGATCGACCCCACCCAAAATGGATTTGGCCCTGCTAATTACTGGCCCGGCTGCCTTACCGAAGCCGGGTTTCAGGCGGTCAATCGAAGCGAACCTATCCGAACCCGCTTAGGCACTTTTTATTACTGGCAGTGTTTACCTTAAAACCGTACAGAGTTTCGGGCTTAAAACCCTACTTATCAAAACGAAAGATGGTAAAACACTTTTGCTGAAAAGCTGTTGAAATAAAGAGAATTAAAAAAATCTATGGTTTCAGAACATTTGTAGTCGTTTTTTGTAAAAAATGCGATGTTATTTAACCAGCGTTTTCGTTACCCATTCCCGTTTTCCCATTACGTTTATCTTAATTCTGAAAAAGATTCTGATTTAATTTAATTACTTTTTAGTAAAAATGGAGTCTATTAAAAAGCATTTACTCCACTTCATTTTTCGGAAGATCGATGGATTTGGAAATTCAAAAGGTTAATTCAACATCATTTTACGTTAATTTTCGTTAATACTCAAAGGTATATTTGCGGAATTCCGAATAGTCATTCATTTTCGGTATTCGGTTTTCCTAGATGGGCCGTGATTAAGAATAACCCACATTTTCCCGACTCACGACCTATTGATTATCCAAAACGACTGCCATGAAACCGTTTTGTTTGTTTTTGCTTTTTGTACTTACCCAGCAGGTGCTGGCTCAGGATATTGATACCGACAAACTCAAAGGAGTTTGGGTGGCGAAGCGAGTAGAATACCGAAATGGGTATCAGATGATGAGCGACGCCGAAGTAGATCAATCCAATGTTGTCTTTGTATTTGAAGATAAGCGACTCCGGTTTTATACCAACGAACGTTCTACGTCCGTCAGCTACACTGTAAATGGGAATCGTATTCGAACCGCTCAGAATGCTACGTATGAGATTGATAAGTTAACGGACTTCGAACTCCAGCTATCTGAGCAGACCTCGTCGGTAATGCGAACCGACCAGCTACGGTTCATTTGTTCCCGTCAGGATGCAAGTAGTTATGACGACTACATTCGTAAAAAATTCATTCTTCCCGCAGCCCGTTTCGACTCCGACACCTTTTATGTCATGAATGAGACGATCTTTCCAAAGTTCCGTACTCGTCTGATTGACAGTAGTTTTTACGAGTCTTATCAAAATTCGTACACGTTTATCGAAGATGCTTTTCGTCAATTAGCCCGACCACGTCGGGATCGCTTCCGGGTTAGTTTCATTGTTAACCGGATGGGCAAGATCGAAAATATACAGATTGTCGAAAGTACTGATCCGAAAAACGATGAAAACTTACGCAAAGCCATAAAGGCCTCAGAGGGTATGTGGATTCCAGCCCGGGTATCCAATAAACCTGTTCGGACGCAGGTGAATTACGAATTTCCCTACGGCGTACCCGAAAATCGTCAGTTATCTGTAGACGATATCAAAGCATTAAAAGCCAAAGACTTATTCGAAACCGGGCTACAGCATTTTAATCGACAGCGGTATGAGCAAGCTCTTGAAATCTTCAACCAATGTGTTGATCTAGATCCGGGTAATGTATCCATTCGCTTCAACCGGGCCGCAGCTTTATTCAAACTTAACCGAACCCAGGAAGCCTGTAAAGACTGGAAGTTACTGGAAAAAGCGGGTGAGAAAGAAGCGACCAAATGGATTAAAAAATATTGTCAATAATAAAAAAGGTCAGCTTAATTGCTGACCTTTTTTATTAGGATGTCGGAGGATATACCTGTTATAGCAAGCCTTCCCGAGAGTATTCAACTTCTGGCAAGTTACGTCCCAGTGATACCTGTAAGCATTTAAACTTTATCTTCTCCCATATCCCGACGAGCACTAAAGTACCCTTTTACTACGGTAAACGTGGTAATAGCCAGGAAGAAGATAATGATGTAATGCACGTAGTTAATAATGCCTGGGAATTTTTCGCCTAAATAAAAACCACTTCCACAGAGTAATAAGCTCCATAAGGCTCCGCCCAAGACGTTATAAGTCATAAAATGAGGAAAATCGAGCTTAATCATCCCGGAAAGAATGGGAGCAAATGTGCGAACGACGGGCAGAAAACGGCTAATGATCAGAATGCTGGAACCATATTTGAGAAAATACTGGCGAGTTGTTTCGATATTCTTTTTCTTGAAAAAGAGAGAATCCGGTCGGTTCTCGAATTGATTTCCGAAAAACTTCCCGAAGAGATATCCCGTTAGCGAGCCTAACACCGCCGCCCCAAAGATGCAGAGTAACAATAAAAGCAGGGTAACATTTAGCACGCCCGTTCCACAGAAAACTCCCGCCAGAAACAGCAGATAATCACCGGGAAGAAAGAAGGCAAAAAAGAGACCGTTTTCGGCAAAAACGATCAGCGTAATTACTACCAGACCTCCCGTACGAATAATTTCCTGGGAGTCAGTAAGCATGGTCAACCAGTCGGGTAAATTCATGGTTACAAAACTAATTTTTGACGAAGGTAGGCACTTGTGAGCTTATCAAACCCTCAAACGTTTGAATTTTAGCAGAAACTACACCAGCGGTATTTCCATCAGTGGGTTATTCCTACTTTTGCCAATAATTTCCAAAAAGGTTATACCTTCCCGTCAGACTTCATCAACTAGCATTTATTACTCCGAACATTCACGGCTTTGACTGAACCCAAATTCGCTTCCGATTCACTGACCACCATGACCGAAATGGTCTTCCCAAACGACACCAACAATCTGGGTAATCTGATGGGTGGTAATTTGTTACGTCTTATGGATATCTGCGGTGCGGTAGCCGCTCAGAAGCATTCCCGTCGCATCGTTGTTACTGCCTCAGTAGATAATGTGGCGTTTAAAGATCCCATTCCTTTAGGCAGTGTGATTACGCTACGGGCCTTTGTTACGCGGGCGTTTAACTCTTCCATGGAAGTATTCATTGATGTTCACGCGGAAAACATTCCCGCTGGAGAACGCGTGATGACCAACCGGGCTTTTTATACTTTCGTTGCCATGGGGGCCGATGGTAAACCCACGGAAGTTCCAGCGGTTATTCCCCAAACTGACGAAGAAAAGTTATTTTACGACGCGGCCCTTCGCCGTCGTCAGCTGCGTTTAGTTCTGGCCGGACGGATGGCTCCCTCCGAAGCAACAGAACTGGCGAAGTTATTCGAGTTACCTGCAACCAGTCTATAGGTTTAGGTCTGAACAGTTAGAGGGTTTGGTTGGGTGATTACTTCCAATCAAACCCTCTAACTGTTCAGACGTCAAACACTTAAACGAAATCAAACTTCTTTTGCTTTTACTTGCCCGGAGTTTCCACTCGAAACTCCTCCATTCCCCGGCGATCCTGCAAGGTTACATATACCGTTTTCTTGTCTTTTCCTCCAAACACAAGGTTACTGCAACTCTTTCCTTTCAACGGAATCTCCCGGATTAGTTTTCCTGTTGGGCTTAACACGGCAATCGTTCCCTTGCCATGACGGGTGCAATACAGATTTCCTTTTTTATCGCATTTCATGCCATCCATACCAAAATCGGTGAATTCATGGAAAAGCGTCTTATTCTTCACATTTCCCTGAGTATCCAGATCATATTTCCAGATTTTTCGCTGGGCACTTTCGTTGACATACAGTGTCTTTTCGTCGGGACTTAACTCGATACCGTTGGTTGTGCCAAGATTTTCCAAGACTAAGGTAGTTTTACCATCGGGAGTTACCTTCCATAGTTTTCCGGTATTATCCTTCCAGTTGGGGTCAGAGGCATAAATCACATCTTTCTTGGTAATACAAATGTCATTAGGCTGATTAAACCGATCATCGTGGGCAAACACGCTTACTTCTTTAGTTTGCATATTTACTTTCAGCACGTTATGATTCACGAAATCTGCCAGTAACATTTCCCCTTTCGAATTAAACTGAATGGCATTAGCGATACTCTGATTAGGAAGGGTTACAAATACTTCACCCTGACCATTCGCATCCATCTTACCGATAGTGCCATCCTGTTTGAAATTCACCACGTATAGGTTTCCGGCTTTATCAAAGCTAGGACCTTCAATGTTACCGCTAAACTGATTTTCGGCCGTAAAATCACGACTAACGTATAAAGATTGAGAAGAAACCGTCTGGCTCAGTCCACTGGTCAGGGCCAGAGAAAGCAGAGCTAAATAAGAAATTTTCATTGGTGTCTGTGGTAATAAAAAACAATGAGGTTCTCATTAGCATGAAAACCTCACTTAGAATCAATTCGTATGGATTATAACGGAGTTTCCGGCGTTTCGATATCCGTTGGCTCTACTTTTTCGTTCGTAGTTTTTACTGCACTTTTAGCTCCAGTCGCAGGAACTTTGGAAGCGGTCGATTTAGCCGCGGGAGCCGCTGGTTTGCGAGCGGGAGCTTTGGGTGCTGGTTTAGAAGCGGCTTTCGGCTTTTCTTCCTCGACCTTATTCTCTACTACCTGATCCGACTTCGTTTCCTGAGCTTTCTCTTCTTTTTTCTTAGGAACAGAGACTGACTTCTGGGAAGTTTTTTTCGACTGTTTTGATAATTTCTTCTTCGCGTCCTTCGCCTCTTTTTCTTCCTTCTCTTTTTCTTTCAATTGCAGCTTACCAAATTTTTTCGCCAGGTCTTCAGCGGCTTTTTCAATTTGCTTAGAAAGTTTTTTGCCGTGTTTTGGGTTTAGACCTGCCAGTTTATCGGCTAAAACAGAGGCCAGCTCGGAGGTAAGCTTTTTGTCGGGTTTCATAAAGGTAATTGTTTCGAAGATTTTTTAACTGAAATCAGGGTTTGGATGCGAATCGTTTATGGACAAAGTCCCAGCAAACAATTCCAACTGTGACGGCAATATTCAACGAATGTTTGGTGCCATACTGCGGAATTTCCAGACACTCGTCGGCAAGTTCAATTATTTTATCATTTACTCCAAAAACTTCATTCCCAAAAATGAAAAGATAATATTGGCCCTCCTCGGGCTGAAAGTCGGGAAGCTTTACGCTGGTATCCGCCTGCTCAACTGCGATGATCTTTACCCCTTTCCTCTTCAATATCTTACAGAACTCAATGGAATCCGGTACGTGCTCCCAGTTCACGGATTCATCCGCACCGAGGGCTGTTTTTGTAATATCACGGTGTGGTGGCGTTCCGGTTATTCCCCCGAGATATAAAGTAGATACCCGAAAAGCATCCGAAGTACGGAAAACGGAACCTACATTATTGAGGCTTCTGACGTCATCCAGCAAAATTGAATACGGAAACTTTTCCGTATTCTTGAACTCTTCAACCGACATCCGGTCAAGTTCATCCATTGAAAGTTTTCCCATAGAAAATCAGGGTTTTTCCCCATAAAAAGGGTCTTTTCCTGCGAATGGATTTAAAAATCCGGCAGTAAAGTTCGTGAACTTCCCGTTTTCAACATCTATTTTTTTTATTGACCAGCCGCTAACTCTTTCCGTTTAAGGCTTTATCTTTCATCCTCATCACTTTAAACCTTCATCTCTAGTGCTGATTGAAACGCGAGCGTACGCCCGGGCCGGGCTTTTAGGCAATCCCTCCGATGGCTTTTTTGGTAAAACATTATCCATCACCGTCCGAAACTTTGGGGCTTCCGTAACCCTCTGGCAATCACCAGAACTCCACATTGAACAACAGGAAGCGGATGCCAATACCTTCCGCAGTATTTTTCACCTGTGCGACACGGTGGGTCAGATTGGCTACAATGGAGGCATCCCACTCATTAAAGCGGCCATCCGCAAATTCACTACCTATTGCATCGAACAGGGCATCCGCCTGCCAAACCGAAATTTCACCATTCGGTACAGCAGCTCTATTCCCCGGCAGGTTGGTCTTTCGGGCTCAAGTGCCATTATCGTTGCAACGATGCGGGCTTTGATGCAGTTTTACAAAGTTGAAATTCCCATTGAGTACCTGCCTACATTAGTCATGCAGTCCGAAACGGATGAACTGGGTATTACCGCTGGCTTGCAGGATCGAGTGATTCAGACCTACGAAGGCTGCGTACACATGGACTTCTCCCGCGAGTTACTGGAAAGTCGAGGCTACGGAAATTACGAACGGGTCGATCCCAATAAGCTTCCGAAGTTATACCTCGCCTACAATACGGATATGAGTAAGGTTTCGGGAAAAGTTCATAATGATGTAAAGGCTCGATTCAATCGCGGCGAACCGCTGGTGGTAGAAACCATGCAGAAAATCGCGAACTTGGCTACGTTGGGGAAAGAGGCCATCGAAGCCGGAGATTACGAACAGCTGAATCAGCTGATTAATCAGAATTTTGACTATCGTACCCAAATCTATAATATTCATCCCGTGAACATCAAAATGATTGAAACGGCTCGTCAGCTTGGAGCTTCCGCTTCTTTTACGGGTTCGGGAGGCAGTATCATTGGCATGTACGAAAATGACGAAATGCTGAACCGACTGTTTGTTGAACTAAAAAAATTAAATACCCGGGTTATTAAACCCTATGTGATGTAATAGTCTGGTTGTTGGTTATTAGTTTCTGGTTGTTAGCAAGGCTGCTTCAGATTGATGATCCGAAAGAGCCGTAGGCAGTTTAGAATTTTAGGTAAGTTAGCCGAACCTACATTTGCTCTGCCAGCAACGATCCACCAACAACAATCAACCATAATTAAGACATGATTAAAAAAGCGATTATCCCTGCCGCTGGTTTCGGAACCCGATTTCTCCCTGCTACGAAAGCACAGCCTAAAGAAATGTTACCCATCATCGACACGCCTACGATTCAGTACGTCGTACAGGAAGCCGTTGATTCGGGTATTGAGGATATTCTGATCATTTCGGGTAAAGGTAAGCGTTCCATTGAAGATCACTTTGACCGGAACTTCGAACTTGAAACCCGACTGGCCGAGAAAGAAGACGAAATGCTCCACGAGTTACGTCGCCTTTCTGATATGGCGAATATTCACTTCGTTCGTCAAAAAGAGCTGAATGGCCTAGGTGATGCCATTTACTATGCCCGTCACCACGTAGGAAATGAGCCCTTTGCGGTTTTGCTGGGAGATACCATCATGGATTCCGTAATTCCGGTTACCCAACAGCTGATAGATACGTTCGCCACGTATCGTTCTTCTGTTATTGCGGTAGAAACCGTTCCTGTAGATAAAGTAAATCGTTATGGCATTGTGGGCGGTAAAGAACTAAGCGATAGCATCATGCAGCTGGAAACGCTCGTGGAAAAACCCGCCTTAGGTCAGGCTCCCTCGAACCTTGCCATTGCGGGTCGGTATATCCTTACTCCCGAAATTTTCCGCATGATTGAGCAAACGCCCAAAGGGAAAGGTGGCGAAATTCAGTTGACCGATGCCATGCTCTTATTGCTGGCTCGTGAAAACTTATACTCGCACCGCATTGAAGGCAAACGCCATGACATTGGTAATAAGCTGGACTTTCTCAAAACGACCGTTGAGTTTGCCCTGAAACGTAAAGAATTCGAAAAACCATTCCTGAACTTTTTAAAGGACATCGTGGAACAATACAAAACCAAATAATACATTCGTTCTTTCGAAAAAAGCCCTGCCCCTAATCGGTCAGGGCTTTTTTCATGTTTTCCATCCATCCGCCAATTCACCGCTTCTGCCCTTATTCAATAGGTTTTAGGCCTAGATTTTCTTTATTTTAACTGTTTTTATTCTCTCATTAACATATGAAAAAAATACTACTCTTTGGGCTGTGGCTGGGAGCCTGCCTTTCCGCTTCAGCCCAGACTACACCTAAGCCCCCCATTACCTGGAAGGACATTAATAACTGGAAAGCCCTCTCTCCTTTCGGTGGCACACAACTCTCCCCCGACGGCCAGTGGATGGCTTATGTATTAATGTCAGTGGCAGAAGGCGATGCGGATCTGATTATTCAGAAAACTTCAGATACTACTCAGTACAAGTATCCCATCGGAGCTGGCACACTCGTGCCTATGAGTTTCTCAGAAGATTCCAAGTTTTTCGTTTTCAAGGTTTATCCAACGGCTAAGGAGAAAAAAGCCGCAGCTAAAGTTCCCGGTAAGCCTTTACCCGAAAAAGCATTTCTCATTGAGTTAGCTGGTAATAAAAAAACCGAGTTCGAGCGGGTTACTACATTTGCTTTCAACGGAGAAAAATCTTCTCACTTGGCACTACTATTATCTCCAGCCACACCAGCCGCGGGGCCAACGGCTCCTCGGGGTCGTGATTTATTACTGTATGAATTAAGCTCTGGCAAAACTCAGAACATCGGTAATATTTCAGAAATGTCCTTTAATAAAAAAGGAGACTGGTTGGCCCTTACCGTTGACGCGAACGAAAAAGCAGGTAACGCCCTTCAGATTCGGAATATGACTACGGGGGTAACCACCATCATTGACAGCGATAAGGCCCGTTATCAGTCTTTAAACTGGACTGAAAAAGGGGACGGACTGGCTGCCCTGAAAGGTACTAAGGATGAAAAATACAAAACGGATGTGATGAGCGTGGTGGGTGTGAAGAACTTTGCTACCAAGCCCGAACTTACCGAGTATACTCCTAAGAAAGACAGCCTGAATTTTCCTAAGGGAATGAAAATCAGCCCTAGTCGTCGCCCTTACTGGACGGAAGACTTGACTCGCTTATTTTTCGGCATCCATAAAGAAGATTTAGTTAAGAAAGACTCCAAAGCGACGGCCAAAGCTGATACAGCGAAAAAACCTGCCGTTGCACCTAAGCCCACTTCTGACGTTGAAAAACTAGCGAAAATTAAGGCTGATACCAGTATCAAATCGCTGGATGATTTGCAGAAAGCATTAGCTAAGCTTAAAACAGATTCCGCGAAAATTGCTCAGCGTGGAGGTAACGTCCCTAACGTTTCTGGTACCAAAGAAGACCTCGACAAACCCGAAGTAACGGTATGGAACTGGCAGGATAAACGTTTACAGTCGCGTCAGCAGGTGACGGAAATGCAGGATAAGCAATTCAGTTTTCTGGCTATGTACGACGGTAAAAAATTCACGCAACTTACAGACAGCTCATTACTCACCGTAAGCCCTGCTCCGAAAGAGTTATATGCCATTGGTCTGGAAGATGCGGCTTACGAGCTAGAGTCCAGTCTGGACGGCCAGAATTACGCAGACGTATATATCGTCGATCTAAAAACGGGAGCTCGTACCAAGATTTTTGAGAAGTATTACCTAGCGGGTTATGCCAGTACTCCAAACCCTTCTCAGGATGGAACAAAATTCCTTTATGCAAAAGATGGACATTATTACGTATATGACATAACGTCTAAAAAAAGTGTGAATCTTACCGGTAAAATTCCCAGCAGTTTTATCGATACGGAAGATGATCACAATGTAACCAAACCCATGGTACCCATGGTAGGCTGGTCTTCAGACTCAAAATACGTTTTATTGCGTGATCTCTGGGATATCTGGAAAGTATCGGTAGATGGTAAGGAAGTAGTAAACCTTACCAAGAACGGTCGTCAGGAAAAAATACGCTATTCCGGCCGTTATAAGCTTGATCCTGAAGAAAAAGGAATCAATATAATGCAGCCTTTATACGTACGTACGTATGGAGAATTTACGAAGAAATCAGGTATTGGACTGATTGATGTAGACAAAAAAGGAAACCTGATTCCGGGGGTAAAACCTTTACTGTGGGAGGACGCAAGTATTGGTAATTTGAGTAAAGCCAAAAAAGCTCCCGTTTATACCTATAGCCGTGAATCATTCACCGATCCAACCGATTTCTTTGTTAGTAAATCTGCAAAATTATCAGAAGGTAATCAGATAACTAAAAATACGCCCAACTTCGATAAATACAGCTGGAGTTCGGGTGTTCAGTTGGTAGACTATGTGTCAGATAAGGGAGATACTTTGCAGGGAGCTTTATTCTTACCCGCTAATTACGCAAAAGGCAAAAAGTACCCGACGATCATCTATTATTACGAAAAATTATCCCAGACACTGAACACGTACTCTAACCCCAGCTTCAGTGGTACAGGTTGGAATCCGACTGTTTATACCTCTAACGGGTATGCCGTTTTCATTCCGGATATCGTATATAAACTCAATGATCCGGGGATGTCTGCCGTGTGGTGTGTATTACCAGCAGTAAAGGCCGCTCTTAAGACTGGCGTGATTGACGAAACAAAAATGGGCATCCATGGTCACTCCTGGGGTGGTTATCAAACCAGCTTTCTGATTACTCAAACCAATATGTTTAAGGCAGCCGCTGCCGGGGCTCCTTTAACGGACATGGTTTCGATGTATAACCTGATTTACAAGAACTCAGGTACCAGCAACGGGCAAATTTTCGAAGCTTCACAAGGACGTTTAGTAGCCCCCTGGGATAATTGGGAAGCTTACTTTCGGAATTCTCCGCTGCATCACGTTAAAAATATTCAGACGCCCTTATTACTCTTACATAATGATGCAGATGGAGCCGTAGACTTCACGCAGGGCATTGAATATTACACCGCGATCCGTCGTTTGAAAAAGCCCGTGGTCCTGGTCCAATACAAAGGAGAAAACCATGGTCTGGCAAAGCTGGTGAATCGTAAAGATTACGCCACCCGTATGATGGAGTTCTTCGATTACCATTTGAAAGGAAAGCCTGCTCCTGACTGGTGGCAGAAGGGTATTGACCGCCTCGATATGGAAGAACATCTGGAAAAACGTACCGTATTTGACAAATAACAAAAAAGCCCTCGACACTGCGAGGGCTTTTTTTATAGGTTTTTCCTAGCAATTCATAAAAACATAAAAAAAAACATTCATTATTAGGCCTTTAATAAACATTTATCTATTTACTTTACGACACATTGATCAATAAAGCCGGTATTTATACTTGTTATTATCCCTGAATTAGTAGTAAAATATTAGTTTTTGGTAATATGACTCATAGAAACTGGCATTTTCAATTTAACTCAACCGAAATTATCAACCACGTTCAATCAATCTATCGCCTATGAAGGGTCACTCTACTTTCTTCTGCTATCTAGCTTCCATTTCCTGAATCTTTACACCTCTTTATTATCATTTGCCAGCATCGGGCAATAGAGGTACTTTTCTATTCCAAAGATTCAGCTTTACGAGTAAAAACTATTATCCGCTAATAAATTCAATCCGCATTATGAATACATCTACACAACTCTGCTTTCAGCTTCTGCTTTTCAGGCCAAAGTAATTATTGGCTTCGTCCCAACTGATTTTCATCAGTTGCCCGCACCTGTATGCTTTTTTACGGTCTTCCATGTTCTCATGAGAAGTTATTGACGCGTCTAGTCTGTGCTTGATCACAGAAAGTTCCCTTTTAACTCTAATTTGCTAATAAATGAAAATTTTTACTTCTTCATTGGAGAAGTATGCCCGACGAACTTTTCAGTTCGGCGTACTCTTCAGCCTATTATTCTTAACGCTGCTATCGCAGTCGTTCGCCCAGACACCTTATTCGCGGGTGTATGCAACTAATCAGACTAGTGGTGTTACTGAATATAGACCTTTTACCGTTCTTCTTGGAATAGGCACTGTAACGACCCCAACTAATGCTACTACTAATGGTACGCTTGCCGAGAGAGGAACAGCTGCCGTTTTAAATGCTACCGGTTTGTTAGCTACTTCTTACATCAACTTAAAGTTTGATGCAGATGTTCCAGTAGGAACTTCTATTCACGTCAAACTTAGTAGTGATGGTAATTTATTAGGTATAGGAAATGGGTTAACCGTTCAGTCTGTTAATAGTTCAGACGCTCCAATTGGAACATCCCAACAATTGGGGAACTTAATTTCCTTACTTGATGGTGTTAATCAGTATGAATTTATTTATACAACTACACTTGCCACAACCAGAGGTTTGCGTATTACATATGCTCCGACAGTTTCTTTGTTAAGTGGTGGTATAAGTGTATACGGAGCTTATTACAAAACTGCTGCATCAAATATAGCTTGTGATACTCCTGATGACGAATTACACGGAGTATCAGGGTTAGCCTCAACATTAGCAGGAGTAGTTACTAACCCTCTCAATGCTATTGATAATAACATTAATACAGCTTCTGTCTTAAATAGTGTAGTAGGTGTTGCTGGCTATGCTCAGCAAACCGCGGTATTCACATCAGAAGCTGCCGCAGGAGACAGCGTGAAGGTACTTGTTCAAAGACCTGCAACTTCTATACTTGATGCTCAGCTATTAGGATCCGTTAGGGTTATTACGTACCTCGGCAATACGATCAGAAATCAAGATGGTACAGGCAGTTTATTAACCTTAAGATTACTTCCAGGTACAACAAACAAATATTACATTAGCTACAAAACCACTCTTTCATTTGATCGAGTTGAGGTTAGGTTAGGTGGCACTTTAAATGTATTGACTAGTCTGAATATTTTTGAAATTCAGCGTACGCCAGGTGCCCCCGTGGTAGCCCCTTCTAGTCAAAACGTAACTATCTATGCAGGGCAAACGGCGACTTTAACGGCGACGACGAGTGTTGCTGCTGATGGTGTAACCTGGTTTACTTCAGCTACCGGTACTGGCGTTGCTAGCACAAGCAAAACATTTACAACCCCTGCACTAACGGCTACTACTTATTATTATGTCGGAACGACTCGCAATGGTTGTACAGATGCTTCTTTACGTGCTCCTGCTGTCGTAACAGTATTACCTCTCACCATTACGAACCCTGTTAATGGTAAAACAGGGCAACCTTACAACGGTGTTATCGTAGCCACTTCTCCTAACAAAACCTTTACGTATGTTTTAGCAAGTGGCTCAAGTTTGCCTGCGGGTCTAACACTTAACCCTAATGGCACTATTACAGGAACTATTGCCGGTACTGTCACACCGGGTCCTAAAACCTTTGATGTTGTACTTACGGATAACAATGGTGTGGCTGCAGGAACTCGTACGTATACTTTACAGGTAGATCCAGGTCTGGCTTTAGCTACGGCTACGTTAAGTCCTGCTCAGGTAGGAACAGCCTATACTTCGGCTCAGCTTCCTGCCGCTACTAATGGAACCGGAACCATCACCTATACGGCAAATGGTCCTTTTAACGGATTAGCGTTTAATCCTGCTACTCGCGTGATCTCGGGTACGCCTACGGCACCGGGAACAGTTACGTTTACAGTAACAGCTACCGATCAATCCAACCCGGTCCAGACGACTACACAGACTTATTCTGTTACTATTGGGGCAGCTACGCTGGTTCAACCATCTGCTACACTGGCTTCCGGTCAGGTAAGTGTTCCTTACTCAGCGACAATTCCGGAAGCCACGGGTGGTACGGGTACCAAAACCTACTCCGCTTCGCCGCTACCCGCCGGATTATCGTTCGATCCTGCTACTCGCATTATCTCGGGGACACCCACTACGCCCGGAACAACCAACGTAGTCGTTACCGTTACCGATCAATCCAATCCGGCTCAGTCTACTACCCAGACCTATCCGATCACGATCAATGCTGGCTTGAATCAGCCTGCGGCTACACTGGCTTCTGGTCAGGTAAGTGTTCCTTATTCGGCGACTATTCCGGAAGCCACGGGTGGTACAGGTACCAAAACCTACTCCGCTTCGCCGCTGCCTGCTGGATTAACGTTCGATCCTGCTACGAGAACCATCTCTGGAACGCCTACTACACCAGGCACCACTAACGTAGTCGTTACCGTAACTGATCAGTCTAACCCAGCTCAAACGGCTACGCAGACTTATCCGATTACGATCAATGCTGCTTTAGCTCAGCCAACCGCTACACTGCCTTCCGGTCAGGTGGGCACTAGTTACTCGGCTACCATTCCAGCAGCTACGGGTGGTACGGGTACCAAAACCTATACAGCTTCACCGTTGCCTGCCGGATTAACATTTAACCCAGCTACGAGAACAATCTCTGGTTTGCCCACCAGTGCAGGTACAACCAGCGTTACCGTAACAGTCACGGATGAATCCAGCCCCGCTCAAACGGCTACGCAGACGTACTCAATCACAATTAATGCTGCCGTTGCTGTACTTGACTTAAGCCCAACTACGGATATTGATAATCTGGATTTCTCAGGTACTACTACCAGCCGTGATTTTGTGGTTTATATCAATACGCAGAATAGTACAGCAACCACCGCTCCTGTTACCTTTGTAATCAGTAAAATATCCGCCTTTGATATTACCTTCTCACCTACGAATGGTACTTCTCAGGTAGATGGCGGTACGCCTAATCAAAATGCAAACTGGTCGGTAGCTGATAATGGTAACTTCCTCATTCTCACCTCCAAATCAGGGGTAGTAATTCCAGGAAATTCCTCAGCAATCATTGGTTTCACAATTACTCGTAAAGCTAACATCCCTCCCGGAACGACTCAGAACATTACGGTTGGTATTATTGGAGGAACAGGTGGCGGTGAAGCCCCCACTAACAATAACACTGTAGTGACTTCGGTTTCCACTAACTAACTATTTTGTCTGCCGTCTCTGTCCTGTCCTACCAGACAGAGACGGCTTTAACCGGTACGTTATGAAAAAAATTCTTCTATCATGCCTTTCGCTGGCTCTCAGCACACCGCTGCTAGCTCAGGAAGTAGGCATTAACATCCTCCACCCCGAGCTCTCCGTGGTTCAGGGGGGGACGGGAAGTATTCGTTTTACCCTCTGTAACAACGACATCACCTTCCTCTCCCTGGATGCCAACCGCGTCAGACCGCTCATTTCCCTGCCCGCCACCCGGGCTCAGATCACCTCCGTGACCAATCTCGATGGCTCCC
>CAJYHS010000143.1 GCA_913774715.1 uncultured Siphonobacter sp.
TACCTGGGTAGCCACTGGACTTGTCAATAATGTGTCCCAGTTGAAAAGTTTTGCCAGTCAGGTAAAAGCCGTGACTCAGGCCATTCCTTTCATTCAGACCACGACCTACAACGGCCCTTTGTTCCCACAATGGTACGGAGCCATCGGCGATGGGGCCGCCGATGATACCCAGGCCCTGCAAAACGCAATCAATGCGGCGGCGAGTGGTTCAAAGCTGGTGTTTATACCCGCAGGCTTTTACAAGGTCACCTCCGTACTGAAAGTTCAGGCCGGAGTAACTATTTACGGAGCCGGAGCCGCTTCTGTTCTGTATGCCGATTTTACCGCAAATGAATCATCCCTGTTTAGCTTAGAGACTTCGCAGGCTGTTGTCCTGCGGGACTTAACTGTTTCTAATCGAGGAAGTGCGACAGGTATTCGATTAACCCGATTTAGTGAATCCTTTGTAAATCAGGGAAGCCGAATCGAGCAGATCACCTTTCAAAACGTCTCCGTAGCCTTAGAAAATGCTAAAAATGTACTGATACAGAAATGTATGTTTCAGGGCGGAGGTTTTGCCGTGCTGGGCGGTATGACGAGCGGTATTGAAGGGGTCGTTCTAACCGATAATACGTTTGAAAATCAAACGAACGTAGGCGTTTACATCAAGCGGATTAAAAATCTGCTGATTCAGCGAAACAACTTCCGAAGTAATGGTGTACAAACGCCCGAGCTAATCAGATTTGAGCCCGAGCTGAACGCCGGAACGCTGTCAGATATTTTAATTACCAAAAATAACATCGTTGATTATGGAACGGTAGCTATCGTTTTCTCCGTGCGAACGGGTATCACCCTTACCAATTTGCAGATTACTGAAAATTCATTTTCCAGCCTGACCAACACCCCATATACTATTATTCTGATTTCAGAGACTGGCGTTCTCAATAAAGTGCGGGTTGAGCGAAATCAGATCATCAACAAAGGTATTGCCCTGTATGCCCGGAACGCAGCCAACCTGATGATAACGGGTAATATGGTTTTTGGAGAAACTGCGACGGCGAAAGCCTTCGACTTCGATAGATGTAGCTACTTCAAGTCAGGTAATATCATCACGGACCAGACCCTTGCTAATACCCTTGCCAATTCCACGGTAATCACCGAAAACTAATGAAAAAAATTCTCAGTTTACTCCTTGCTTTCCTGCCCTGGGCGGTATGGGGACAGTTAACCATTACAACCACGTCCAGTACTGCGTATATGCAGGATCGTAACAATGCCATTTACCCGGCATTTGTCGATCATATGGCCTATCAAAGCTGGACTGAATCGGGCAGTAAGGATTATTTCCAACTTCAGGCTCGCGGGGGTAGTTCCTATGCGTGGGAAGTGATTCAGGGGCAATTACCCGATGGATTGACCCTGAGTTTAGAGGGAAAAATCGCTGGTACTCCTCAAAAGGAGGGTACATTCACCTTTACCGTTAAAGTAAGATCGGGTGAGCAATCTGCCACCAGAGAATTAATCATGGTGGCGGAACCTTACCGTGCCCAGTGGTATGAACGGGCCAAATTTGGAGTAAACGTATCCTGTGGTTTCCTGTCAGAACCCCGAATCGTGGGAGCCTGGACGATGCCTAAAGACACCATTCAGGCTAAAATCAGGAAGCTGGAGGCTCGTATGACCGCTTTCGATGCAAACGCTTGGGTGGATGAGACGATAAATCTGGGGGGTAAATTTCTAAATTACGCTGGGCACTCGTTTGATGCGTGGCGAATGTGGCCTTCAATTACTCCCACGAACGGAGAAATGAAAACCACTCGCAACTACGTAGGAGAGCTAATCACCGCCTGTCATGCCAAGCATATCAAGTTCATCAGCTATTTCGCACCTGATAAAGGAGGGAATCCCGGCAATACTGATTACGCAGTATGGACTCCCGAGGTTGCTACTGGTTTTGATGCATGGGGTAATTTGAATTTCGGGTTGTGTAAAGAACTCGTGGATATGGGAGCGGACGGGGTATGGGTGGATGTAGGGGCAACTCCCGAATTATTCGCCGTTGATCCGAACTGGTTTAACTGGCAGAAAATCGTATCCTATGCCCGGACCAAAAATCCTTACTTTATCTTTTTTTCAAATCCGGGCATCCGGGCCTTTGGGTCGGCAGTGAACTATTTTTACAATGATGTAGCCGTTTTTGAGGGTGAGGCCCGCATGGAAAGTGCTTTGGTAGGTGTCGGTCACTTGCCAGCCACCCCGAAGAAAATGGCCGCAGAAACAACTATTTTGCTCGATCTGGAATGGGCTTGGAATTCGTCCCGAGGTATTCCTAACGTACCGGCTAAAGACCCCGATGTTCTCATTGAGTATATCAAGCGGAATTGGGAGAATGGAGCTACTGTTTCACTCAACTGGCCCGTAAAACCGGACGGTACTTTTATCGTACCTGAGTACCGGGCCGCTCTGACCAAAATTGGGAATTTTGTGAGGGCTAATCAGCCCTGGTTGCCCGCTCCTGAGATTGTTGAAGAAGAAGGCAAGATTGAAATCAAGGCCGAGAAAGGCACAAGGATTTTCTATACTACCAACGGGACTACGCCCGGCGAGCAAAGCCCCATTTTTATGAATAAAATACCCGCAGTAGAAGGTATTAAAGCGGTCGCGGTAACCAAAGAGGGAAACCGTAGCCGGACGGTTGAGAGCCCTCAGAAAGTAGTCTCTTCTCTTTCGGGGTACGCGACGCTGTTTACTTCGGCTACGGGTAACGTATCCCGTGTAGACACGCTGGGATACTTTCGGGGTATGCGAATAGTGGTGGGAGCTGCGGATGTATGGCTGGGGGCGGTTGGTCGTCCCGACGCTGGACAGGCGGATTACGAGCTACTCATTAAAGATTTTTCCAGCGATAAGCCCGTATTGCATTGGAAGGGCTCGGCGGTGACGAAAGAAGGTAGTACAGCTTATCTGCGGCTTCCAGAAACCCGGCTGACGGCTGGGCATTCGTATCTGATCGCTTTCAAAGAAAATGGTGCTTATCTGGCCAATACCCTGAGTACGCTACCTTTCAATTCAGACCTTCGCCTGGTTGAAAAATACGTCCTGAATGCCCGTGGAGATCGAATGCCTCTGGTAGTTGACGGATACGGGGCATTACTGAATCTGAAATACAAGCTAAGCCCCGAGAAAAGTAAAAATTTGGCTTTAGGGAAACCCGTCGTCTTTCTGTCGAATGTCAATGGATCCTTGCTAAATCCGAGTGCCGAACTCTTGTTTGCTGAAAACGGAGTGGATGGAGATATGAATACCATCGCCGTGGGTGGCGGCGAATACGCGTATACCTACCGGATTGATCTACTGGAAACTACCCCGATTCGGGAAGTCAAACTGTTTTTCTGGCCCGAGAATATCGGTACTGAGATGGAAATTTACACCTCCCTAGATGGAGTCAATTTAACGAAACGCTTGTCGATTAATAACTCAAATTTAAAGACAGAGCTAATCCTTTCTTTGGGATCAGTGAACGCCAGATACGTGTACATCAAAGCTCTGAAACCAGACGGACCCAGACAGCCAGGCTCACAGATGAGCTTCAGGGAAGTTCAGGTCTTTAATTAATTATAATCCTATCCCCATGAATCTGCAAACCTATTACAAGCCTATTCCCGTCAGGCTTGCTCAGTTCCTTTTGTTTCTAAATATCACAGTGGGACTAATTGCAGGTTCGTCTTTAGTGACGAACCATCCCCAAATCGCGGCCTATTTAGCCTTAGGGGCCGGAATCCTTAATACGGCTGTACAGGTTTTTGTCGGTCAAAATTCAATCCAACCCCATGAAGAAAATTCTCTTGATTCTACTCTATCTGATCGGCGTGATCGGGTGCAGAAAGAAAGAAAAGCCCGACCTGCCAAAAGTAGACGAGCGGAAGGAGGTGCAGCATGAAGTTCGTCAAATCGAAGCTAAAGCCGTTACTGCTGGTGCTACCGCTCCTGATTCTGTCATACTATGGGAATTGTCAAAAGACACCGTCTTCCTCCGTGAGTTGTACCGATTCCGTCAGGGCACTCACCCGTAGCTGGTTTTCTCAGAAACTCAGGGCTGATTCCCTTTCTAAATCCCTAACGGATTCAGTGGTAAGCTTCCATCAATTCCGAAGAAAAGCAGTGATCCAGAAAGACAGTGCCTACTACGCAGGCTATCAGGAAGGAAGAAAAGACGGAACGAAAGAAGGTAGACGATATGGACGCAGGCAGATACTCGGACTTGGTGCCGTTGCCGTAATTCTCAAGGAAGTAGCCCGAAACTTCCTATTCACTAAAAAGTAAAGTACGCTTATCCAACCCCCATGATTTTACCGCTATATGCAAACCCCTCCTAAAAGTCCTGAAAAAAACTCCTTGGTGATTATCGGCGGATTTGTCTTAGCCGCTGTCGCTGGGCACTTTGTGAATACTCCCTTCGATAAGGCCAGACGCTCCGATGAAGATTTAATAAAAACCGTGAATAGTGTTGCTGACCGGGTGTCAGCTCTGGAAAAAGATAAGGCCGCTAACGAGGTAAAGTGGGATAACGTATTCAAGAGTCTAGACAAAATCGAACGCATTCAGGAGGAAATTTTAAACGAATCGCGTAAGAAAAAATGAAATACATCCTTGCCTTTGGTGCCTTCTTCCTTCTGCTCTATGTCGCGTTTAAAGCTTACGCAAACTATTACGCAAGTACGTTAAAACCTAAGTCCAGCCACGTATTATGATTATTGGTTTCAAACACGATGATGATAGTTCGCTGATGGGTCAGATTGTAAGTCTGGCCCAACAGCTAAACGGTGAGATGGGCTATGAATACAAACACTGTGAGATCTTCTTTCCTTCCCTGGGCGTGGCGATTGGAGCCAGAACCGAGGAAGGGGTAAAGGTTCGCCCGATTGAAACGATTATCAGTCAACCCAAACTATGGGATTTCTACGAAGTCCCCGCCGATGATGCAAAAGCAATCGATTACCTGCTTGAACAGCTTGACGCTGGGTACAACTTCGGGGCCGTGATTGGCTACTACGGTTTTGGCGTAGTGATCGCTCAGAAGAACGTATTCTACTGCTCTGAACTCGTGTATATCGTACTTCGGGATTTCGCTCAATTACCTATCAACCGGAATCTCAATGCTGCCCAGATTTCACCGGCTCACCTGCGGCAACTCATTATTCAAGCTGGAGCCACCCCCGTTTCGATCTAACCCCCCATGACAAATAAAGCCCTAGCCGTCAAGATTTCTATTCAAACGCTCTCCGATGCGATTGCCGCCCTGGTGTATCGTCACGTCCTGATTTCAACAACCAGTTACGAAAGGTTCGGGGATAAAAACCGGATTACGCCGGGCCTTCGCAAAATGTGGCTGGCTCCGGCTGGTAAGGGCCGCTCACTCGATTTGATTGCTCAGGATATCAAAGCCTACGAGCAGTTTTCCTTCTTAGAAGAAGATCAGATTATCGAGGCGGTTGTCGATTTCACGGATTCGCACGATTCGGCCAAAAGCATGGAATCGTACTTGAAAAACCGGATTGAAGAGCAGAAAAAGGAGAAAGCCGCCATCGAGCGTAAACTGACCCGCATCCCGGTCGATAGCGAAGACATTCAGTGTTACGTGGATCATGCCCTAGCTATCCTTCCTAAACCTGAATTGCAGAAAGAAGCTCAGGAGTTTATCAAGAGTCCGAATCTGTATTTCGGTCCATTGCTCGACGTGGAACGCTGTAAAGAGGACTTATTCGATTTGCCACAAAACCAGCAGGTCAAAGTCGTTGAATCTATTCTCATTGCCACTAAAAACCGACCCGCGTACCCCATGCGAAGTAAAACCCGTACCTCCAAAGTTCGATCCATCAATAAAGCCCTGACTCGTAAAAAGAAACCAGCAGCAAAAAAGGTAGACAGTAAATACGTTGATCCTGATAAAGCCCCGATCTATTACCTGAAAAATAGGGAAACGCTGAAGCTGGAAATTCATAGCTCAAAAACGGAATGGAATAAGCTCGATACGCAACAACAGAAGTACATCAAACAATACTGCCTGTTCTCGCGAAATAAAGGAGCTTGGATATCTAAGGCAACGTATGATCGAGCTACGTATCTGAAGTACCAACTCGCTCAGTACGGCATTCCAGAAGCGGCCCCTATTGGAGAGCGTACCAGTTTTGACGAGCGTTTCGAGCAGAAGCGGGAGCGGGCCGATAATCGGGCTGAACGTTACTCAGTCAAAGCCGATAAGACCCGTGATGAAGCGGACCGTAATACGAGAAAAGCAGTTGATATGCTTCGCGTGATTCCAATGGGACAGCCCATTCTGGTCGGGCACCATTCCGAAAGAGGGCATCGGCGTTTGCTTCAAAAATCAGATGATGCGATGCGTCGTGCTGTCGAAGGAGACAAGAAAGCCGATTACTATGATCGTCGTTCGTCTGCCGCTCAGGACACCGCAGAAGCCCGACAGTTCCAAGACAGTGTGTACTTGAGACGACGCATTGATGAGAATCAAAAGACGATCAATAAGTTCAAAAAGAACTGGAAGCCAGGAACATTCGAAACGAGGGATGCCTATATAGAAGCTACGGAAAAACTGGCCTTTTATCAGCGGAAATTGAGCGAATTATACGGATCATCAGGAGTCGCCCCCTCGAAAGAAGTGCTGAAAAATGCCAATGCTCATTTCGTGAAAAACCGTTTCGGCTGGCATGAGATCGTTAGAATCAACGAAAAAACGGTAACGGTGAAAACGCCGTATTCCTGGACGGAGCAGATAGCTTACGCTAACGTGACCGACTGGAAATCGAAAGAAGAAGCTAAACCCAAAGAAAAGAAACCCGTGAAAGCTCCCCGTAAAAAGAAAGTTGCCCAGCTCAAAAAAGGAATGAAGAAGCCCACGAAACCCAAAGGGAAATTGGCTACGGATGCAAATGGTAATTACGTCATGCTGACTCCCAAAAAGTCTACGGCAAAAGCCAAAGCGGGACGGAAGGCAGCTACCACCATGAAACAGGTAAAAGCCGTGCAGGTAGCCAGGGCAACAAAGCGAGCGGCGGTGAAAGATCCAGTAAAGAAAGTAACGAAAGCCTCTGAACTGAAAAAGCAACGCGAAAAAGCCGGACGGGAATTGAAAAAGGGAATGTCTCCGGTGGGGGTAATCAAGGTAGGCCGGGTAATTAACAGTATGTATCGAACGCCGGGGTCGCAACTCCGAGACAATCCCGTCACTCATAAAAAGGTGTTAGCACCTACCGAAGAGAACCTGAAAAAATGGATTAACCGCCCAGGTAAGTACGATTTGGTGGGCGTGGATACGGGAAGCCAAACCGTGACCATCCGTAAGAAAAAAGAAGGCACCCTAGATAAGGCTACGAAGACATATCTCAAGAAAAAATGATAACGCTCGAAACTCCCGACAACTTAATTATTCAACGCGATCTTACGGGTCGGGCTGTTCTTCCTATCAAGGGAAGCTGTGCCCGCTCAGTGACTACGATTACTATTCAGCTCACGCCTGTGAAAACGGGCTGGGGAACCGAGCTGAGTACCACGATGGCCGTTCAGGGTGGAAACTTTAACGATACCGTTACGGCTAAATCGGGCTGGTATACGATGAGCATCACCAACGAGGCCCAGGAAAGCATTACGCAAAAAATCGGGGTGGGTGAAGTATTTATGATTACGGGTCACTCGATTGCTTCAAATAACGGTCGGGGCTACCCGGAAGATTTAGCCATCAATGAACGGGTCATGACTATCGACTATGATAATAGTACGGTAGGTGATGAATATAACCGCACGTTAAACGGTGCCCTGATTCCCTTCAAATTCGTTCCGGTCGCGGTTCGCAAGCAAATTCCGATCAATTCTGACCCGCAGCACTGGGGCCATATGGCACACCGACTTTCCGAGCAGTTAAACGTTCCGGTGCTACTCATGAACTGTGCCTATGGGGGTAGCTCGCTTGAAATGTGGGTGAAAGGGATTCGAGGCGAGAAATACGGCTACTTCGATAATCCAGACGGCGAGCGGGCACCGGGGCAGGTATTTAACTGGGAAAAGCCTTTACCCTACGGTACCATGCGTCACATGATGCAGAACATCATTGCTAAAACAGGTTTACGGGCCGTATTAAGTCACCACGGCGAAAATGACCGTACTCCCGCCGATCAGGTAGCCGAGTACTATAAAACGCTGATTGACACGAGTCGCACCTTCGCTCCGGGGGTATCGTGGCTGATTTGCCGTTCGTGCGTCTCGGGTCGCAATGCCGATGGGAGTTTAGGTAAACTAACAGAAGTTCGAAAGGCTCAGGAGAAAGTGATTCATACGGTGAAAGACTGCTACGCTGGCCCGGATTATGATGCAGCTATGAACGATTTGAAGCCCGGAGCCGATGAAGTGCTGTCCTTAACGAAAGCGGATCGTTACGATGATTTGCACCTCTCGGTAACGGGCCTTCGTAAAGCTTCTGTGCTTTGGGCCGATTCGGTTAATCAGCAGATTAATCTATTCACGCCCTTTATTCCGGTGAAACCTGCCACCCAGGGCGGCATTAATACGGAACCGAATCTAATCATTGTACCCAACAAGTATACCAATTCGGGCAATACGCTGACGGCAAAAGTAGAAGAGACAACCGGATTGAAACTCCATGAAGCAGGCTTATTGCTGGCTCTCATTGTCGGTGGAATTGTGTACTTAATCTCTGGAAAGAAGTAATGGAAAATTGGCCCTATATCGAAGTGATTCCCGTGGCTATTCGTAGTCAGTGGGAAACCAAAATGAAAGCCGTGTGTACGGCTCTCGACATTCGCCCGGAATGGCTCATGGTCGTCATGCACACGGAAAGTAAGTTAAATCCGAAAGCATCGAACGGTAGTGCCGTGGGTTTCATTCAGTTCACGGTGGGCAGTGCCAAAGCCATCGGTACAACCCGAGCCGAGCTTTTGCAAATGAATCATATTCAACAGTTAGATATGGTTCAAAAGTATCTCCAGCGAATGATTGACTGGAAGGGTAAGCTTCGCAGTATCGGGGATATTTATGTAGCCACGTTTGCTCCTGGATACATTCGTTCAGCTAATTCTACGATCTGTTACAAAGGCGGCACTAGGGAATACAACGGTAATAAAGCTCTGGACTGGGATAAGGACGGTAATATTACACGAAAGGACGTAGTGAGTTTCATTCATGACAAAATTCCCTTAGAAGATCGGGAGTCCGTTGCTTTCAATGCCGGCAATTCAACGCCGAGTGGTTTCACAAGTGGTTTTTCGTGGCCTGTGTTCAAGACTACTGCTAATGATGATACCATCTACGGGGAACCTGAAGACCCGACTCAGGGCGATCCGGGTGGCCCTGCTCCCGAAGGTTTCGACGGCGATGTTCAAAAAGATAAGTTTGCGACTACCAATCAGACGTGGTTTCCTTATGCTCTCGTCGGGCTATCTGCCGTCGTCGTTGCTTTATTTTCCGTTGTACTTTTTCAAAAGAAACGGTAATTATCTAACCCTTTACGTTTTATCCAACCCCCATGAATCAGTTATCAAAGTATCTTTTTATTACTGTTTTGTTCCTATCGGGAGTGGTAGGACAGGCTCAGAATTTGTCTCCCGTTTTCTTCGATGAAAAAGACGGAAAGTTTAAAACCTTTACTTCCGAAGGGAAGCTACGTACTTTAGAAAGTGAAACGGGCACGGCTCCGGTGGTACCTGTTTCAGTCGTTAGTTCGGATATTTTCGGAATTCGAGCCAATGGCCGTTTGAAAAACGGAGATGTGCTTTTTACGCTGAAAGTACCTCAAGATCAGACGTTCCGATTTCATAAGGTAAGTTTCGGACTACTGGCCGGAAAACCTGCTTTCTTGTTGAGTACGTCGCTAGGCGATGAAAGCCATTACGGCCCGGTTGAATTGAAGCAATACGAATACTTTGCTAACTATCATTACCTGCCCTTTTACTCGTACATCAAACCTTTGATCGAATCTAAGCTGTTTGCTTCTTCGGCTGATATTGAAGGGAAGAACGTTCCTTCAGTTTCGTATCTAGAAACGGATTACGTGTACGACAATGGCCGGGTGTTGCTGGAGCCATTGCCCGTGGTGAATGTAAAGCAAGAACAAACTAGCATTACATCGGCTCCCGTAGTCCCGGTTGTGGTACCGGGTGGTGAGGTCAAACGGCTGGCTCCGGGCACTGCTATTACTCATATTCCTACGTTTGCTCTTCCGGTCGGGGCTACCAATATGACAGCCACGGACGTACCTTTTGCCGTTCAAGCTGATATGGCCCGTCGGGGTATGGTCAATTTCGTTCACGTTGAGAAATTGATGAGTGAATTAGGAGGCGAATATCACTGGAAGTACAACCCAGGGGGTAAATCGTGGGAACAAATAGCCGAAATTGTCAAGTCTTATAACCTGCCTGAAAATGTGGGTATCTACCGAATGATGTATTCTGGTGCGGTGAATACATTCTGGCCTCAGAAGATTGAAAAGGACGGTAAGAAAATTTACAACCCCCGTCCAAACTCTCAGCAGGAATTAAACGGAGCTATTGAAGGGTATGCAGTTGGGCTTAGAAATGCAATGGGTTGGAGTGATTCGCACCCGGTTATCTTGGATATTGATTTTGAAGATGAGCGTTTCTTTAAGTGGGCGGCTGTGAACGCTCAGGCCGAAGCTATCAAATACACCCTTGAAAGGCATAAGAACGTATTTATTCAGGTGTACGCCTCGGTACATAATAACGCATCGAGTGACCGGGGCGGCAGTGCGTCCACCCCTGATGAAATGACGAATGGCAGTGAGCGGTTTCGCCTGTTTAAAGAAGCAGGTGTTTCGGTGTTTTCAGGTACCCTTCCTTACTTTCACCTGCCCTCGTATGCTTGGAATGATCCCAGTCATGAGCCTAGTGTAATCGGGCCAGGTAAGCTCTATGCTACCCAGGCTGATTACTGTCTGAAATCCTTGTATCCGATTGCAATCAAGCTGGCTTGGACGGATACGTACTTTGCCAGTATTCCTTCTGGACATAAGCCGAAAAATTTGGAATGGGCCATGTCGATCTATGAAGGCGGCGACAATGGCAAAGAACGTTTTTACGATCAGGAAGGAAATTGGATTAGCTCTCTGAACTGGCCCGAGGTTGGCCCGTGGGTTTCTGAATCATTGCCTTTATGGGGAGCTGTTACAGGTTCGTATCGGTGGGGCGGCGGTTTATTTAATTGGGTAGACGGTCGCCAACGCAACGAAAGCAATGATGCTTTAGAAGCGGGCAAATGGCGAGCCTATCAGTTCAATCGCCTCTGGAATAATCCCGAAACGAAGTATAACCTTCAGCTAGAATTTTCCCTCGATGGTGGGCTGACGTGGATGACTGATAAACGTTCGCACACTAACATTTTATCTGAAAACATGGACGTAACACCCTACGTGCGTGGTGCGTATGCAAACGGTGAACTGCTCATTGTGGCGGTTGCAGGTCAGCCGTTTCACTTATCGAATCAGTCGCAATCGGTGATTGTTCGCTATGAGGGAAAGCGATTTCCTCTGACCTTAAATTCTCAAACTGTTCACGCTTTCCCCGTAACTCTGTAATCCCGTGAAACTAGCCATTCCCCGTTTGCCTAAGCTTTCTCTGCCAGCTTTCAAACTTTCCAAGAAAGACAATCTTTACCTGTACGCCGGAATTGCTTTGGCCGTTATTTTAGCGGCGTGGGCCATCTGGTATAAGAACCGAAAGAGTATCGGCTTAGAGCCTTTCCCTGGAGGTAAAAAGGAAGAACAACCCAGTACCCGGCTCAAGTATGTGTACCCGTTCGTTTATAAAAAAGAAACGGAACTGACTGCTTTTAAGCCCGAGAAATTTCCAGCCTTTCAACTCAATAAAGGGGAGTTCTTCGTCTGGGATAGCTTGGTATTAAACCGGATTATGGCAGGCAATCTGCTTGAGCGGGGAGTAACCCAGATCAATATTAAGAAAGCTAAAGAAGTGAATTTTGATACGCCTTCAGGAAAACGCTTCCTGATTCTGTATCGGAATTTCTTTGCCCTGCCGATTGGATACGCAACACTGGCTGAAAATAAACGCAGGCTGACGGCTGAAATTAACTCCCATAATCCGGGAGGGATCGAGGTTCTAAACTTAGACCTTGAAAACGATGAGCATTCCGATGAATACGCAAACGCTTGCCGGGAAATGGCTACCTTTTGTCGAGCTGAGTTAGGAGTGAAGTATGTGGATTTCTTAGGAATGACCGTGATTGAGTCGGATTTCAATATGGTAGGTATGCCCTTGACCGATAGCTATTTTGGGCGGCATTTTAGGGGCGTAGTGAATTACGATGATCCATATCCGTACTTGCAGGCGAACTGGTTTGATTCGGGTGACTGGCTGTATGCGGCGGCTTACCTGACCGAGCGGGCACGGGCGACTGATCCTGATTTAGCCCAGGTTTCGTTTTGGTGGAAAAGAGATTTTACGGGTCAGGTGTACGTTCCCGATCATATCGCTCATGCAGTACCCTTATTTATACTACTCACAGGCGGCAAAGGACTCATGAACTGGGATGAAGGGGGCCGGGATCAATACTTTTCAGCAGACGAAGCGTTAATGGCTGGATTCCACCGGGCTAGTCTCGTGAATGATATTCGTCAGGGAAAACCTACCTTTCTGGTGCCTCAGATTTCTTTCGATGGCGGAAAGACCTGGCACGAAAACGACGGAATGTATGCGAAAAAGAATAGGCACCCAATAGTTCGGGTAGTGAAAAACGGAGGTAGTTACGTAGTTGTGGGTCACAATCCGATTCTTAACGCCCAACCTTTAGACGTGACGTTGAAAGTAGATGGATTGCAGGATACGATTCGGTTAAGGGATAAAGAAACGTATTTAGGAAGGATGTGATATTATCTTAATATATGTTACAAACTAGTTTGCTAATGAATGTACATGTTTTGGGTATGGTAATGTATATGGAAATGATCACAACAATGTAACCATTAATAGGTATATACAGATTGTAATTTATTTATGATTATTGCGATGAATATCAATTATTAACGAGATGGATCGCGTCTATATAGTATTAGTATTAAGTTTGATGTTAGTAAATAAGTCCTTAGGGCAGATAAGGACTTTAGAGAAAAAAAGACTTTTGAAAGATGATATATCTGAAGAGTTCAAGAAGCCTAAACAATTATATGAATTTATAAGTAAAGAAGGTGTGTCTGCTTTATTAAATAAAAGTTTTCATAGTCTTTTATCATATAATACTAATGGAAATTTAATTGGAAACTATGCTTCTATTGACCCATTAAATGGCACTGCAGCCTTTAATGGGTCAATAGATATGAATAAAGAACGTTCAAATAATGCAAGAATATCTGTTCTTAATTTTAAAATTAAAGGAGGAATACTTTCAGATAATTCTATAGAATTATTTAGAAATTCAACTATCAATAAAAACTCTTCAATTGATATAGAGTATCATTTTAAAACAAGTAATAAATTTAAATATTCATATTCTGGTGTCGATGAGGTAAATATAAATTTGAAAAAACAAATTATTAATCAAAAATATAATATTGCACAGTTGGCTTATCAAAGAGAATTTGATAATAATGGTATACGGAGAGATATCATAAATAGTAAAATGAAATATCATGCCTTGTTATTAGATAGTCTTAATGCCAAATTAAGATATTACGATTTATCATTTAATATGACTCCAAATACTAATTTACTACAGAAGAAAATTTTAGGAGATAGTTTAGAGAAAGTCTATGATCAAATAACTAAGCTAACTTCACTTATCAAAGATTTAGAATTAAGGGCTGACTCTATAAATGCAGTAATAAACAATGCAGTTGCTTTCGAAGTAGTAGAGCTAGAGAAAGTGGAAAATAAAAAGAAATCTATGCTAGATACCTTAGAGTCTAAAATTTCTTTATTAGGATATAAATTTGGCTGGATTACATTTATTGGTGGATTCAATAGAAAAGACTTTTATATTTTCAAACCTGATTCTTCATTTTCTAAACAACTTAATCAAAGAGAAATAAATACATTAAGGGTTGGTTTAGCATATAATTTTTATCAGGCTAATCTTTATAAGAATAAAGGATTACTAGTAAATACAGGTTTTATTATTCAAAATGACAACAATATTGAACTTCTTACAAGCACTGAAGTGAGTGAAGAAAAAGTAATTAAAAATGCTCTAGGCGATACCACTAGAAAAGTATTAAATAAATATTTGACTTATCCTGATTCCGTAAAGCAAGGTATATCGCTTAAAGCTTATGCTAATATTTATGTAGCAAATCTAAAAAATGGCAGCTCGTTACATTTATTCCCATCTATTTACTTATATAAATATGATCCTACAAGTATAAATTTGGGGATTGGGTATGTTTTTTCTTTTAAAAACTATAAAAAAGATCAGCCTATTTTAAATGCAGAAGGATTTGTTCAATTTAACGATATTGCGAATCGATATAAAACAAATTTAAATATGCTAAATAGAAGTAACATAGGGATAAGACTTTCTGTTCCTTTTAATTTTAAATAACTAATCACAATGAAATCAAAACATTTGAAAAGGCTATCAAGCAATACGCTTATTGTAAATAGCATCATGAATGGTCAGGAGATATTTTACAGGCCTATATGTAAATCACATCAAATAAACCTTTCAAACAAATGCGAAACTTTAAGTAAAGCTAAAGAATTAGCAGAAAAGCATTTCCGTGATAATAATAGAAAATGTAGAATTGATTGGGTAACATGCTGATTTTGGATTTATGTAAACTTAATCTATTTCTGCAAATCTATAAGCTGTTTTAGGTCATCGAGGCCTAGCATCTTATCTTTTTTTCTATGTACCATCGAGTGGCAGTTTGCACAAAGAACCGCAAAATCTGTTTTGGGATCAGGTTTTGTAATGCCTGCCTGTGAGACAGGGCTTAAATGGTGAACATGAATATAACCCTTACCCCAGTCACCGTAAGTTTTTTCAAAATTGAACTCACAACCCATACATGTATACCCATGAATACTTAATACTTGTTGCCTTAATGCACTACTACGTTCATAATATACACTAGTACGAGTCTTACTTTCACCTTCTTGATATGCTATTTGAATTTCTTCAAGTATTCTAAAGTCGTTAAAGGTTTCTATCTCTGCGACAGCTACGATACGTTCGTAAATCTCTTTGGTGATCACTCTTACTCCGTCACGCCAATAGTTGGTTTGTCGGCTTTCTGGGATTCGCTCGTATAATTCACCCAGGCCGTCTTTTGCTAAAACGGGTATCGGGAATGCAGTATAATTTAATAGGGAGCAGAAGAAATCTTCCTTTTCACTTGTAGGATCCTGATAAGTAGTCCCAACTTCAGCTATGCCAAAATAATGAGGTAGGGGAGTAAGCCTTAAATCTTTGTAGATTTTATTTTTAAGCTTTCCTTTATAGTATAGGACTTTAGTGCCTGGTTGTAGAAATTTAAGATAACGCTTTGGGAAATGGAATTGATCTCCGGTCGTGTCTTTCCATTTAGACTCATCATTTTCAGTAATAACTACGTAGTTCATACAGCTAGAATTGGAAACTAATGGAATACAGATCGTGACTAAAGCGTGACCAGAAACGAAAAAAGCCTGATTATCTAATTGATAATCAGGCTTTTAATTGATTTCATCAGCAGAGGGTGAGGGATTCGAACCCCCGGACCTGTTACAGTCAACAGTTTTCAAGACTGCCGCGATCGACCACTCCGCCAACCCTCTGTTTGTGTCACAAAAGTAGTGGTATTTGGGAGCTTTGTCAAGTCCTGTTTCAAAAAAATTATAATTCTGTTAAGTCCTGAACGACTACTTTCATCCTAGGTGCCTCACCCTCAGGTACTATTACAATTAAATTTTCTGAAGATATTTCTCCATTTTTTAATAGATGACCCGCCTGAATGTTCGTTACGGTCGTCACCATCTTGCCTTCGGCATTCTTTACGGTCTGCTTGTAAGGAATAATGAAAGGCTTGGCGTAGACCTGAGCATCTTTGGAAGTTAACCGTTTCCCCGTAGCATTCACGCATAGAAAGGCAGCCAGTAAATTCTGATTCTGTTCGCCGAAAGTAGTTGGTCTGGGAAAGAGGATTTTTGAACAACCGCTATTATTTCGAACATACACCCGTAACTCAAAACGGTTATAGGGTTCGTCCTTGATTTCCATCTTTCGCTCGTTGGTAATATCAAAGCCATATTCGATGCCGTTGACCGTGTTGGCGTGACCTGTCGCCAGATCCATGCTTTGCTGAGCGTAGCTCGCCAGTGGAGTCAAGAGAAGAGGGAGTAGAAATTTTTTCATGTTGGGGGTATATAGAATCATTAGCCCAAATGAAAGTCTTATTTATTAAAAAAGGAAGGCTTTCAGGCCTTCCTTTGGGTAGATCATTCGCCGGAATGATTAATTGGTCATGGCCAGTAATAAATCGGCCTGAGTGATGATATGAACGCGGTCGGCTTCATCCCGCACGAGCAGGGCTTTGTTGTCTTTATCGATCAGGGAAGCCAGTACGTCGATGGTATCGTGGAATCCTACGAACCGGAAGGGCTGCTCCATGATTTCCTGAATAGGTAATTCTTTAATGTCCGGTGACTGAATCAATAAGGACAAAATCGTGGATTCCGAGATACTGCCAACAAAGTTACCTGTTTCATCCACTACTGGAATCTGACTAATACCGTCGCGATTGAGTAGTCGGATGGCTTCACTGACGCGAGCCTGCTGAGGTAAGGTAATGAGGGGCGTACTCTGTTGACGAATGCGGATGAGATCGCGAGCAGTGGCAAACGAACGGCTTTCCAGGAAACCGTGATCTTTCATCCAGTTATCATTGTAAATTTTATTGAGGTAACGTGTACCATGATCGGGTAGGAGAATAACCATCACGTCATCCTCTTTCAAATGCTCCCGTGCGTATTCCAGAGCTCCGTAAACGGCTGTTCCGCAGCTCCAGCCCACAAAAAGACCTTCTTCGCGGGCGAGCCGGCGAGCCATAATAGCGGCATCTTTATCGGTTACTTTTACCACATGATCAATGAGATCAAAATTTACGTTCTTGGGCAAGATGTCTTCGCCGATGCCTTCCGTCAGGTAAGGATAGATTTCGTGCGGATCGAACTCACCCGTTTCTTTATACTTCTTGAACACTGAACCGTACGTATCCAAACCAACGGTAACTACGTTTGAGTTTTTCTCCTTCAGGAATTTTGCTGTTCCGCAGATCGTTCCGCCCGTACCTACACCCGCCGCAAAGTGCGTAATTTCACCACCCGTCTGTGTCCAGATTTCGGGACCCGTGGTATCGTAGTGAGCAGCCGAATTGGAAAGGTTATCGTACTGATTCGGATAAAACGAATTCGGGATATCCTGATTCAGTTTCCTGGCTACGGAATAATAACTTCTCGGGTCATCCGGCTCTACGTGCGTTGGGCAAACGACTACTTCAGCTCCCACCGCCCGCAGAATATCAATTTTTTCCTGAGACTGCTTGTCGGCCATCGTGAAGATACATTTATACCCCTTCGCAACGGCAGCCAGAGCCAGTCCCATGCCCGTGTTACCCGAAGTTCCTTCAATAATGGTTCCACCGGGTTTCAGAATGCCCGCTGTTTCGGCATCCTCAATCATCCGAATAGCAATGCGGTCTTTGACGGAGTTCCCCGGGTTGAAATATTCTACTTTTACGAGAATAGTCCCCGGAATCCCCTTGGTAACTTTGTTGAGTTTAACGAGCGGGGTATTTCCGATGGTTTCAATGATATGGTTATAATAGTGCATGGCTGAAAGAATAAAGCATCGACCAATGATCGAAAGCGTTGATTACTTTTAACAGTAAGTGGTAAAATTCCGTACTCAGGAAACCTATTGTAGTCTATGACTGTTCGGATTTCGGAAGTAAATTTGTAAGAAGAAATCAACAATAGAAGTTTTAACCTTCTTATTTATCAATAAATATGGTAACGGTATCTCAGGAAGCAGCTGATAAAATCATCGAATTACGTAAGAATGATGGCCTTACGGAGGACTTTAGTGTACGCGTAGCCGTAAAAGGTGGCGGATGTTCAGGTCTGATGTATGACCTTAATTTTTCTTCTGCACCGGAAGCAGGGGATATGGTCTTCGAAGATAAAGGGGTGAAAGTTATGGTAGATCGCAAGTCAATTCTTTACCTGGCGGGCACTGAATTACAATATTCCGGTGGATTGAACGGAAAGGGTTTTGTATTCTACAACCCTAACGCCTCTCGTACCTGCGGTTGTGGCGAAAGCTTCGCGGTTTAGCTAAGGTTTGATTGATATAGTAACATCCCGAAAGTTCAAACCTTTCGGGATGTTGTGTTTAAGGGCATCTAACTAATTACAGCAATTCCTCCTTGGGTATCCAGTAACGATTTTTGAAATCCTGAATCTGGTCGTTTTTGACTTCAATGCCTTCAGCTTCCAGTAACTCCTGCATTCGGTTTCCACCAAAATGATGCTTACCGGTAAGAACGCCATTCCGATTAACCACGCGGTGAGCCGGAACGTCCGTTAAGCTATGACAGGCATTCATGGCCCAGCCCACCAGTCTTGCTCCACCTTTCGAACCGAGGTATTCAGCGATAGCTCCATAACTGGTCACTCGTCCGGGAGGGATGAGTTTTACTACTTCATAAATATCCTGAAAAGCATCCGAAGAAGGCATGGCGTTAGGAAGTTAGAAGAAGAGTGAATACGAACGTCAGTATTCACTCGACGAGGTAATGGCTTTTAAGCATTCTGCTTCGCGTCCAGCCGATCCTGAATTTCGCGGCAGAGTTCTTCGTACCATGCTTCGCCATAGGCACTGATCAGGGGATCTTTCAGGAATTTATAAACGGGAACTTTCAGGGCGGCTCCGTGTTCGCAGGCGGGTGAACAAATGTGCCAGCGATCATAATTCAGAGCATCGTACTGGTCGTATTTCGTTACCCGAATGGGATACAAGTGGCAGGAAATGGGCTTTTTCCAGTTGATTTTACCATCCAGATAGGCTTGCTCAATGCCACATTTTAAAATGCCTTTCTGATCGTAAATCGCATAGGCACATTCCCGGCCTTCAATCACTGGAGTAGAATAATCGCCTTCCCAATCCTCAACGTATACGCCCTGTTCTTCAATAGTTTTAATACCTATTTCCGATAGGTAAGGCTTCACCTGTTCGTATACTTCTTCCAGTTTGGGTAATTCATCCAGCGAAAGCGGAGCTCCTAGGTCACCTTCTACGCAACAGGCTCCTTTGCATTTAAGAAGATCGCAAACAAAATATTGGTCTGCAATGTCGTCCGAAATGACGGTATTATCAATCAGTATCATGCTCGTTGATGTGGATCGTCCACTAAAAAAGAATAGCGGGAAATGCTTCCCGCTATCAAAATTAACACTTGTCGGTACGCCTGCGTTCACACAGACTTGTAATTATTTGTTTTTGATTTTCAGACGCATGCCGGTGCGAATTAAATCTGTTTCTAACATATTATTCCAGGTCCGTATCTGATTCACCTTTACATTGTACTGACGGGAAATACCGTACATGGTTTCGCCGTTTTGTACCGTGTGATAACGCCATTCGCCTTCATTCGTACTAGCAGGAATACTACTGCTGGCTGATGTGTTGGGACGACCAGCACCCGAATGCAATAGAAAACGATCGCCAACATTTACCCGTGGGAATTCTTTCAGTTTGTTAATGTCGCGTAACTCTTCGGGGGTAATATTGTATTTGCGGGCAATAGAGAAGAATGTTTCACCCGTTTTCACAATGTGATAGTTTGGCGTATTCCCTGCTGCGGATGCTACCTCCCGAACGGGTGCTGAAACGGTTTCTTGCACTGGGGCAGGTTTGCTCAGAGGTGTTCCTTTTACCAGCAGGCTTTCTCCTTTTTTCAGTAGGGGATAACTTTTCAAGCCATTGAGTTCCAATAGCTCATCGGGTTTCAGATTATACTTGCGAGCTATGGCGTAGAAGGTTTCACCTGATTCAACCGTGTGGTAAGTAGTGCCTTCCGGGCGGGTTGTAGAAGCGGCTGGCTGGCGGGTAGAACGCGAGGATGTCTCGTCTTCACCCGGAGTAACTGGATATCTCGAGGGATTAGTCGCTGGACGGCTCGCTACTTCTGGCTGAGTTTTAGCGGGTGCAGTCTTCACAGGTTGTGTAGTGACGGGCTGAGAGGGGCGGCTTTCTGAGGGGTTACCTGATACAACCTGACCATTTTCATCCACTAACACGACTCGACTTGAAGTACCCTTAGTGGGGGTAGGAGTCGTTGTTGAAGGAACTGTGACGGCTACATCCGTTCCTGAATTGGTATTATCAGGGACATCAGCTACTAAGGGTTTCTCTTCTTCTTTTGGTCTTTCCGGTTCCGGTAGCGGCACCACTTCAATTGCGGTTTTGCAGGGACGACGCTTTTTCAGCCAAAGGACCCGACCGGGTTGCAGGGGCTCGGTAGCGGAGGCAATTCGGTTTTTACGTAATAAGAATCCTAGGCGAATTCCATACATCTGAGATACGTCCCAGGCGGTTTCTCCGTGTTGCAGGGTGTGGAATTCAACGGCTGCGTTCTTCGCTTTTTTCTGGATATAGTAAACTTTGCCTCCTTCAATTTTATCACTCTCTTCCATGTCATTGATTGACAGGAAACGTCCCGGACGAATGTCAGCCCGTTTGGAAATACTTTCATACGTATCGCCATCCTGAGCTAAAATTCCATCCTTACCGTTAATCTGGTAGTAAATAGGGCCGCTGGTAGAACGCTTACTGGTAGCAGTAATGCGTTTTAAAACGGGGAAATCAGGCTCTTTGGCTTTCGCTTTTCGCGTAGCTAAAGCCGTTGCGTTGCGATTAGCCGATGCCGAAGTTTGGCTGGCCGTCGTAACTGGAGCAGACTGGTTGGAGGCAACAGCCTGTTGAGCTGGGGTAGTATTATCAACCACAACCAGCATCGTATACGCTCGATCCTGAGGAACTTTCGATCCTCCCACCCAGCGGTTGTAACGACGTAACTCTACCTCATCAACGCCGAGTTGGTCAGCAATTTGCGTAAAGGTTTTGCCGCCACTGGCTTTGTATTCGTAAAAAGGCGTTTGGCTGGTACGATATCCACGTAACTCGTTTTCGTATACGAGTTTATGAGCCATACAGCGTAAAATGTAACGGTCCGTTTTATCCGTAAGTGTGATCTCGTTGGCTCCATTCCATTCCGAGGGTACCAGGGAGCGAATGCCACCTAATCCTAAATAATAGGAATAAAGGGTTGAAATCCAGTTATTTAAAGTAGTGTTATTTTTCTTGAGATAATTAGCTGCTGCCCGGGTAGAGGCGTGGATATTTTTACGCTCATCAATCTCGTCATCGACCCGAAGACCATAATCCGTGGCCGTTTCCTTTTTGAATTGCCAGAATCCTACGGCATTAGAGGTTGAGACGGCGTCAGGAGCCAGACCGCTTTCCTGTAAAACCAGATATTTAAAATCATTAGGGACTTTCTCTTCCGAAAGAATATTCTCAATGATCGGGAAGTAAAGCGAAGCTCGATCTAGTCGCGTGTTCAGGGTAGTCCGGTTGGACAAAAGGGCATACACATCGGTCTGAACTATTTGCTGGGCACCGGCATCAAGTTTGACGTTGACATTCGCAAACGTAAGCCGAGTAGGGGCCTGAAAGAGTTGAGCTGAAGCGTATGCGTTTAAAAAAATGCTAAACGCAAGAATAAGAATACCTCTAATCATGGTTGATATGGTTAAGCGTTGTCCTCTAAGCTGGAAGACTCTGAATCCTAACGATTCAAAAGATTAATTCGGGAAAGTAAAAATGCAGAATTATTTTTTGCGTACTACCATTAACCCATCACGAATAGGTAATAATATATTTTCAACGCGGTCGTCATTTTGAATTTTTGCATTAAAATCCAGTAAATGCTGGGTGTCTTTGTCAACTTTTGCGTTAGACTGAGCTACTTTTCCACTCCATAACACATTGTCGGCAATAATCCAGCCGCCGGGCCGAACCCGATCAATGGTCAGGTCATAGTAGGTAGAGTAACTCGGTTTGTCGGCATCGATAAATACAATGTCATACGTTTCGTCGAGTTGAGGAATCAAATCACGAGCGTTTCCTAACTGATAATCAATCTGGTCTTTATACTCAGATTGATCCAGAAATTCCCGAACGAAAGGCTCAAGTTCGGCCTTAATATCCATGGTAATGACTTTTCCACCTTCGGCCAATCCTTCGGCG
>CAJYHS010000144.1 GCA_913774715.1 uncultured Siphonobacter sp.
CAAAAGTCGTTTGTGTGAATACTTCCTCCGGGGCCATAATGGAATACCGCTGATCCACGGCGGCGTTCTCAAAAATTTTAAACACTTTCCGCTGAAACCGAGGTTCCTGACCGATGAGCCACTCATCGAGAAAAGGTAAAATATCCTGCGTAGCCCGCGAATGAGGCGGTAAAGCTTTGGCTACAGTCTTGATGGTTACACTCATATATTAGTCAGAATCCACTGGTAACGAAAGGCCCATTTCCACCGGATGCGAACCGACGCAAAGGATACCTGCCGCGAAAACGTTTGTAACTCGTGCTTTTTAAAACCGCGTAAAATAGATAAAAGGCCATCTTCACGGGTCATTTCTTTTAAACGAAATACCCGACAGACCAGATTAAACAAGTAGTAAGCGAGTTTACTTCGCTGTAAATCATTGATAATAACTCCAATTCTGGACTGGGCATTGAAAAGATTGAGCAGGTATAAAATCTCGGTATCGCTGAAATGGTGAAGCGTCAGCGTTGCCAGCACCAGATCGTAGGTTTCTTCGGTAAATTCCGGGCTAAAAACGTCAATGACTTCATAGGAAATTTCCGGGTAGGCTTCGGACAACTGCTTAGCATGAGTAATGGTAAAGGCATTGGCATCCACTCCCCGAATCCGTAAGGATCGGTTATGCCTGCGTGCCCAATGAGCTACGGCCCGGCACATATCACCGTTACCGCATCCGATGTCAAGCACGGTGATGGCTTGATGAGCAGGCACCGATTGCAATACCCGAGATAGTCCATCCAGAGTAACTGCATTTCCGCCCAGCCAGCGGTTAATGCTGGCAATCTGATCCAGGGTTTCTCTGAGTTCTTCGCCCTCAAGTGAAAAATCATCCATGACCTCAGCCTGCTGACTACGGTTACGAGTGTTAAGCGACATAGGCAGGTTGAATCAAAGGTCCGTGGGTTTGGCGAATCACTAAGGGTATTAATCCCGGCACCATCGGAGCTACTTTTACTAACGCCGAAGTAAGGCTCGGTTGCTGTAATACCCGCTGCACCACGCGTCCAGCTTTGAGACGGAGGTTAAATTGACGATTCCAGGCTTTTGTATACTCGTTTTCCAGGGTACTTCGGTTTTTATGCTGGTAATAATTAGTAATAGCCTCAGCCGCCAGTTTGGCACTATGAATAGCCATGGCCATTCCATTTCCGCACAAGGGGTGAATTAAACCCGCCGTGTCACCGCAACGAAGGATGTGATTTTCAACGGCTGGCTTGGCAGCAAAAGAGATTTGACTAATCGCCAGGGCTTTTTCAAAAAGTGGAATGGCTTTTGAAAAAAACGATTTCAGAAAGGGATTCTTCCTGAGCACTTCCCATGTAAATTCCTCCGCCGTACGATAGGGCTTAAACGTTTCTGTCTTCACTAGATAACAGGCGTTTACAATGCCTTCTTCTACTTGTGAGATGCCGCAATACCCTCCGGGAAAGGTGCTTAACGAAATCAGATCACTGGGAAAATCAGCCTGATAATGAGACTTGATCGCCATCCAGGGCGATTGCTGCAATTGCGTATCCAGTGAGGACCGTTTGCCGTACGCTGCAATCACCAGCGGAGCCTGAATTTCTCTCTCCTGAGTCGTTAGAACGCTAAACTCGTTGCTTGAAAACTGTATGGAACTGACCTGCTGCTGATACACTCGAACGCCTGCTGCCCGGGCTAATTCGTATAAGGCGTAATCCAGTCGGTAACGACTTATGCCAAACCCTCCCAGGGGTAATGGGCTTTTTATCTGCGTACCCGAATGCGTAGTAAGCAGAAATCTGGAAATCTCGGAAGGATGTAAACTCTGAATATCGAGTCCTAACGATTCCAGGTAGGGCCGCACTTCATTAGAAATGTATTCGCCACATACTTTATGCTGTGGATAGGAATGCTTCTCAAGTAAATCCACCTGAAAGCCTTGGCGGGCCAGATGAATACTAGCCGTTAGCCCTGCCAGCCCACCGCCAACCACAACAATATCTGAACGAACGGGCATGAACTTTACGGGTTAGTTTCTTTAGTAGCATAAGAATTTTTATACTTAAAATGTTTTCAATTTATCCTTATATTAAATCCTTTCAAGAATAAGATTTCTCTTTACTACCCATGACCAGGTCGTTTGATTTTACCTCGGATAAAGCTTTGCTAATTAAGGCTAACCTACACAATCCTGAGAAGCATAATTTGCAGGATCATCAGAGCAATTCAGGAAAGGTACTTAGCCAGACATTTAATCTCGACAGTCCCTTATTTTAATAATTCGGGAATGACTCTTTCTCCAAATGCATCGATGAATAACTCCTGCTGGGTGGTAACATTATGAAGCATCAGACGCTCGAAACCCATTTCGGCGTATTGCTTGAGCCAATCCGTGTGCTGAGTAGTATCAGCTGAAATATGAATCATTTTCTCTACCACCGCCGGATCTACCTGGTCTCCTAAGGCATCAAACTGAGCGGGATTCCGTAGTTCGGTTAACACGTTATTGGGCAGCACGTTGCTTTTCCACTGCTCATAGGCAAGCTGTTTGGCTTCTTGTGCGGTACGGGCGTAGGAAAGCTGCACTTTCAAAAACATCGGTTTATTCTCTCCCCCCCCCCGTCGAAACGCCTCAATTACTTTTCTAAGATCCTCCAGCGGTTGAGAAACGGTAATCAGGGCATCCGCCCAACCGCCTAGCCACTGAGCAGTTTGCGGAGTAATAGCCGCTCCGACTATGAGCGGGTTAACTGCGGGCCGGGTGTATAACTTGGCTTCGTCAACCGTAACCAAACCTTTGTGCGTGACTGTTTCGCCTGCCCACAAAGCCCGCATAATGTCTACGCTTTCTTTTAACCGGGCATTGCGATCTTCTTTATCGGGCCAGCGTTCACCGGTAATGTGCTCATTAAGAGCCTGTCCGCTGCCAACGGCAATCCAGAAACGTTCGGGATACATTTCAGCTAAGGTAGCCGCGGCCTGGGCAATAATAGCGGGATGATACCGCTGGCCGGGAGCATTGACTACACCAAAATCGAGCGAGGTGGCCTGTAAGGCTGCTGCTAACCAGGACCAGGCAAAACCGCTCTCCCCCTGCCGGGTCGTCCAGGGATGGAAGTGATCGGAACAGGAACCTGCCGTAAACCCAGCCTGCTGGGCCCTCTGGACGAGTTTCAATAAGACACTGGGCTTAAATTGTTCGTGCGAGGAATGGTACCCAATTTTAAGCATACA
>CAJYHS010000145.1 GCA_913774715.1 uncultured Siphonobacter sp.
AGGCGGCTGTTTTCGGCTTGCAAGTCATTGACCTGGGTTTGCAGAGCCCGGGCTTTTTTCTTGCTCACGCAGGAGCTTGTCATTACGGCTGTGGACAGAGCCAGCATTACCCAAACTTTTCTCATAATGTGGATACTAGTTTTAAAGGGGATGTTTAGCAAATTCAGTTTTCGAGTGCAAATATACCAGACTGTTTGGCAGTATACCATGCAAACATATACGGTATTTTAACGAAGGATGGTTCTAAAATAGCCGAATTTGCAGTAGGTAGATGAGGTATGGGGACACCTGTCCTTGCCTTGAAAATCAAGACCTATTTCTTTGAAAAACCTTTGTTTCGCTCTGTGAAGAGGGATTTTATAAAAACTGACCGGGATAAAATTTTCCCGGTCAGTCCATTCCCAATTTTCTTTAGTACTAGTAAAGAATCTTAAAATTCTGCATTTTCAGTAAGACTTGCAGTGTGCAGGTAATTAGAATTTTGTTAGAATTTTAAGTCTCTATCAGATATAGGTCCTTGACCAGCGAGCTCGCTAGCAAAGGATAACAAAAGGTAATTTTATACTAGTTTTTGAAAAAATGGTACAGAATTTAACTTAGAAGAAGAGCAGAAACTATCAAATACCACGAAATAAAAGTAAGATTTAAAGGGAGTTAAAGAAATGAAAAGTACTGGCAAACTCAGGTAATAATAAATAAATGGTTGAGGAGTAAGCCATCAAAGGAAGTTATTGAGGGTATCACCAATGTTAAGTAAAATTGATTTGCCGATAGCCCACAACTCTTCAATTCTAAAAGAAGATGTATTTATACTAGCGGTGTTAAAGATAAAATTGAAATACAAAACATTGGCTGAGCACTCACTCGATAGTTAGTCTGGTAAAGTACTATTTAAAAGAAAAAGGTTCGACTTTAGTAAAGCCGAACCTTTTTCTTTTAAATAGTACTTTACTATTCTTCGTCAGAACCACTAGTAGCTGTGCGAGGTGATTTGTCTTTCAAAGACAATTCATATCCACTGATACCTTCTTCTTCGTAAGTGAAAGGTTTGATGTCAAACGTATAATCAAACGTTTTGTAATCAAGACCAATTCTATCAAAAATTGCACCCAGAGCGATGCCATGACCACGGCCACTTTTCGCGATGGGGAAAGCATCCGTATCAGCTTCATCAGCCTTTACTAAAAAGAAGGAGCCAACGCCTCTTTTTCTTTCTTCTGTACCTACTTTGAATTGACTGGAAGCAGGATTTGCTTCCAACAATTCTAGGACAGCAGGTGATAACAACAGTTTCCCTTTTTTAGAAATGGAAGTAGTTGGGGCTTCTTTCGTTTTTGCTGACTTTTTCTTTTCCTCTACATTGTCGTTAGGAGAAAAGAAAAGAATTGATTTTTTTTTCATGAATTGATAAATAATTAATTGTGCTGCTTGTGTATAGTAACGAAACAAATATCTGATTTATGATTTAAAAAACAAACCTCGGCTATCATAAATCGATAGGTATGAATTTTTTAGAAGCTAATTCAAAAAAATAAACCTTAAATCTGCTGCATTATTGATATTACTTAACCGGATTAGCTGAATATTTGTTTTTAAGTAGTCATTTAAAAAACATTTTATGGCTATAAATAGTAGATTCAGCTAGCTGGCAAATTTGACGGAATAAGTAATAATAGGTTTAAGCTTATTGAATATTTTAGTACGTAATTTATATTTTTTTAAACTAAGATTGTTTCGTTAAATCCGAACTATGTGCTCATAGTAAAGCCTAATTGAAAGTAGTGAAAGCTAAGTGAATTACTCAATTAATTGTTAGTAGGTACCTTGTTTTTAAATCAGCTAATTCAGAATTCATAATATATAAATGCCTTTGGATACAATGAATAGTTCTTTGTTCGTTTAGGTAACCTGGTAGGTTATAATACTTAATCAGGCTGTACTTACGTATATACTTTTTAAATTTTTTATTAGCAGATAGTTGTATATTTATCTAGTTCGAGTGTCTAATTATTAGTAGGTTACGATTATTTTTTCTGTACATTGGATACCCGTTACACATGTATTCCGTTCGCTAGTTTTCATTTATAAATCCATGAAAAGACCTTATTTATTAAGCCTATCGTCGCAGGGGCTTCTTCTGCTGGCTACTTTTTTAGTGCTGGCCTGCGGTAAAGATCCCGAACCTGCTCCATCCGAACCGGATAAGTATTTAGTCAAGGTAGAAACCATTGATTCTTTATCTGCTGATGCTGTGAAGGCCTTGGTAACAACTACGAATCCTTTATATGGAACGCTAGTGAAGTACGGAATCAAAGCTTATCGAATTACTTATAAAACTAAAAATACGGATAACCAGGAGGTGGAAGCTTCGGGAGCGGTGGTCATTCCCATGCTGGCGGCTAATGCAAGTGCTGTTCCTATGGTAAGTTATCAGCACGGTACCATTTCGACGGATGCACAGGCTCCCTCCAATTTCAATCCGAACGCGGGTAATGATGCCCAGTTAGTGGCTCTTCTGGCGGCCCAGGGTTACGTTTCCGTTGCTCCTGATTACATTGGCTATGGGGTTTCCAAAAATCTGGCTCATACGTATGAGCATCGGCAGGGCTTATCGCAGGCTAGTCTGGACTTACTCCGGGCAGCCAAAGAATATTTTGCTAAGAAAGATACCCGTTATTGGGACAAACGATTATATCTGACGGGTTACTCGGAAGGCGGGTATGCAACGATGTCTCTCCTGAAGAAAATGGAAGAAGAAGCTGCTTCTGAATTTAATTTAAGAGCTGTTTCCGTCGGTTCAGGAGCTTACAATAAGACGGCATTTATGAAGTATATTGTCAATGATCAGTCTACAACAACGGCGGGGTACAATCGCTTATATGCTTGGGTGTTATTGACTTACAACCGAATTTATGGCTTAAATCGCCCCGCTAGCTACTATTTTAAAGAGCCTTACGCTTCTCAGATTCCAACAGAAGTAAAAAATCTGGCTAACTTATCTACCTTGATGATTAATACGAGCATCAGTAACACCTTTACTGATGCGTTCAAGAAAGCGTTGAATGAGGGAACAGATACGGGTTTTCTGAATGCCATAAAGGATAATGATGTATATGACTGGAAACCCAATACTACCCTTTGGATGTACCATGGTACAGCGGATGATCTGGTGCCGGTATTGAACTCTGAAACGGCCGTTGCGGCTATGAAAGCCAAAGGAGCCACGAAGGTTTCGTACTATCCAGTAGCGGGTGCAAATCACTCCTCTGCGGTGTTACAATATGCCTTAGGGACGCTAAGCATGCTCGGAGCAAATCCCTAGTTTAAGCAACTGGCCTTAATAAAAAATTCCGACTGAGACTCAGCCGGAATTTTTTATTAAGGCATTTTCCTAAGTCCTTCCCATTTCACTTTCCAATGTTTGGGTAAGCCGGGATTTTCTTTGGTATTGCCATCAAAACCCGCACAAAGGAGAGCTGCGGCGGCAAGCAGTCCGCCATTACCAGGGAGATAAATGCGTAGACGGCCATCCTGGAAATTATGTCCGTTTGGTAAGTAAGTATTTTTTTGAACTGGCATTAACAAGGCATCAATTGCTTTTTCGGGTTGGTAGAGCCGGGTTGCTGTCATGGCTGTCATCGGGAAATCCCAGCCCCAGGTATGACCCCAGTTCCATTTTTCCCAAATCAAATTTAGCGTTTGGTGCATAACCGTTGAATCCGTCCCTGCTTGCTGAGGCATTACACCCAAGGCTCCCAGCACCGCCGGGTGATCAATCATCCAGTTGGGGTTCGTGTAAGAATCGGGAGCACTTTCGGTGGCCAGATAAACGCCATCTTTCTGAGGTAGGGGCGAAAGCTTCTGAAGTACATCGTCCCATTCTTTTTTACGACCCAATTTCTGTCGTTCCCTCCACTGCTGAGCCGTTTCCAGAGCCCATCGCCAATAGGTTAGTTCAAAGGTAGGATTGAAGGTTTTATCCGGATGGAAACATTCCTGAGCTGGAATTAATCCTTTACCCAATACATAACGGTTTCCTTCAAGTGTAGCATAAGAAGCCATGAAATCAGCCGTTGCTTCTACTAAATCCGAGTAGTTCTTTAAAACCGCAGGATTTTTTTTGTCCCGGTAACATAATTCAGCCAGATAAATAAAATGGGGTTGTTGCCAGATCAGAAAAGAACCAACCGATGATGGCGTTTCGTTTCCTTCCTGATCCGTCATTTTCTGCCACCTTACTCCTTTATAACCCTGGCGAACGGCAATAGCTTTGGCTTTATCCACCGTTTTCCGATACCAGTTCAAACTTTTTTCCATTAATTCTGGTCGTCCCCAAAGAGCAAAATGGACACCGTGCCACCAGTGCATTTCCAAGTGAGGTTTGCCGTACCAGCTATTATAGGTTAAGCCCGTTTCCTGCGGCGGCATGGCTTGCGTACAGTTAATCTTCGTCAGGTATTGAGAAAGAATAATGCGGCGTTCAAGCTCTTTAGCTCGGGGATCTGCTGTTTCTGAAAAATCAATCGCCGCTCCTGAGATCCAGAAGTTCTTCCAGCCGTTAATACTGCTGGATCGAGTTTCATTAAAAGTGGGAACCTGAGCATTTTGGGGGGTAAATAAGGCTGATAACGTTAAGGTAGGTTCCGTAGAACTGATCAGAAATTCATGGGGCTGAGCCGCTTGAATCGTAGCTTTTCCATTCCAGCCTAGGTTAACAAAATATTGGTCTTTATCCAGCTTATGTTCAATCTGAGCGGTCGTTCCTGACTGACTTACGATTCGTGAAGTATGCTTATTCGTCTGCTCATAATACGCTCCGGCATCTACAAACTGATTTGTTGGATATGGAAAGCGTAAACGGACTTTCAATCGTTTCTGAGTTAGCAAAGGCGATTTAATCTGAGTTGCTACCGCGTCTTTACTTTGATGACCGTATGTTATCACCTCTATCGGGCTGCCTTCCAGCTCAAAATGGCTGGTAATGGCTCCGGTCCACATATTCAATTCCTGACGGATATGGGTCAAATCGGAAGGCTGGGCTTCCTTACCATCCTTTTTTAATAATACCAGACCTAGATTACCGAGTTGAAGGCGATGGGGATTTTGACGAACGAAATCGATGGCTGCCTTTTCGCGGGCCGTTGAGCCCTTCTGAACGGCATAGGTTACCTGCCTGCCCTGTTGCGGGTAAGGCTTCAGCGATTCTTCCAGTTTATAATTCTCGGGATTGGGAAAACTATGCCATCCCCACTCCGACTGCGTACCGAGGGGAACTCCCTGAGCGTAATACGTTGGAAAGGTCTGCAAGCCCGTGGCATCAACGGTAAAGGCAAAACTGCCATTACCCACCGATACCGAAGCCAGCGTATCCATTTTTGTAGTCATAACCGAATGACGCTCCACTAAGGCCTGTCGGTTAATGCGTTGGGCAAGTAATAAATGAGGTATGAATAAAAAAGTCCAGAGGTATTTTTTCATCGATCTAGCGAGTAGGTTATCCAAGAGACGATGAAGAGGCAAGACAGCCCTGTAGGAAAAGTAAAAAGGCAGACGCTGCCGTCTGCCTTTTACCTGATTTAGTAAGAAATCAATTATGATCCGCACATCTCGCAACCTTCTGGATCGTCCAGAGAGCAGGCAATGGCTGCCTTTGCGTCTTCTTCAGACCACTTCATAGGCTCGGCGTCTTTCATCATCACAGGTGAGGAAAGAGCCGCCTGTGCTTCGGGCGTTGCTAAATAGTTCATAGCCTTTTCGTGCACGGTTGCCGTGCTGGGCTGAATAGCTACCTGAGCCTGTGTTTCTACCGTGAACTTGATGGCATCCGCAGCGGCTTTCGTACGCAGGTAATACATACCCGTTTTCAGTCCCCGCTCCCAGGCGTGGAAGTGCATGGAAGTGATTTTACCGAAGTTGGCATCCGTCATGTGGATGTTCAGCGACTGGCTCTGGCAAATGAATGCACCGCGGTCGGCTGACATATCAATGATGGTTTTTTGCTTGATTTCCCAAACCGTCTTGTAGAGTTCTTTCAGGTTAGCAGGAATCTCAGCAATGTTCTGTACGGAACCGTTGGCTGCGATGAGTTTATTTTTCATCGTTTCGTTCCATAAGCCCATTTTCACGAGGTCACGCAGCAGGTATTTGTTCACCACTACGAATTCGCCTGAAAGTACTCGGCGTACGTAGATGTTGGAAGTAAAAGGCTCAAAACACTCATTGTTACCCAAAATCTGGCTCGTCGAAGCCGTTGGCATCGGAGCTACCAGCAGGGAGTTACGCACGCCGTGAGTTTTTACCTGCTCACGCAACGTTTCCCAATCCCAGCGATTCGAAGTAGGCTTCACACCCCACATATCGAACTGGAAGATACCCTGAGAAATCGGGCTACCTGCCCAAGTTTCGTAGGTACCGTATTTCTGAGCTTCTTCCATCGAAGCTTCCATCGCTCCGAAATAGATCGTCTCGAAAATATCTTTATTTAACTGGCGGGCCTCTTCGCTTTCGAAGGGCATGCGTAGTAATACAAATGTATCTGCCAGACCCTGTACACCTAAGCCAATCGGACGGTGACGTTTGTTTGAACGTTCGGCTTCCGGTACGGGGTAATAGTTAATGTCAATGATCTTGTTGAGGTTACGCGTAGCTACTTTCGTAATCTCATACAGTTTCTCGTGGTTGAAACGCAGGAATCCGTCCTCACCTTTTTCCACAAACTTAGGCAGAGCCAGAGAAGCCAGGTTACAAACCGCTACTTCATCAGCTGCTGTATACTCAATGATTTCAGTACAAAGGTTCGAAGACTTGATCGTACCCAGGTTTTTCTGGTTGGATTTACGGTTCGCGTGATCCTTGAACAACATGTAAGGCGTACCGGTCTCGATTTGAGATTCCATGATTTCAAACCACAGATCCTGAGCTTTTACCGTACGGCGAGCTTTACCTTCACGCTCGTATTTTTCGTATAAAGCTTCGAACTCGTCTCCGTATACATCCGATAGACCCGGGCACTCATGGGGGCACATTAATGACCAAACGTCATTGTCTTTTACCCGCTTCATGAATAAATCGGGAACCCAGAGTGCGAAGAATAAATCGCGGGCCCGAAGTTCTTCTTTTCCGTGATTTTTCTTCAGTTGCAAGAAGTCAAACACATCGGCATGCCAGGGCTCAATGTACATGGCAAAGGAACCTTTGCGTTTTCCACCCCCCTGATCTACATAACGAGCCGTGTCGTTAAATACCCGAAGCATCGGAACGATACCATTAGAAGTACCATTGGTGCCTTTGATGTAACTACCCGTAGCCCGGATGTTATGAATGCTCAGACCAATACCACCCGCCGACTGCGATATCAAAGCACACTGTTTCAGGGTGTCATAGATACCGTTGATGCTGTCGTCCTGCATGGTCAACAGGAAGCAGGACGATAACTGAGGCTTCGGCGTACCAGCGTTGAATAACGTTGGTGTCGCGTGCGTGAACCAGCGTTCGGATAGCAGGTTGTAGGTTTCGATGGCCGACTCGATGTCGCTGCCATGAATACCAATGGCTACCCGCATCAGCATGTGCTGAGGACGCTCGGCAATTTTACCGTTTACTTTAAGTAGATATGATTTCTCAAGCGTTTTGAAGCCAAAGTAGTCGTAACCAAAGTCACGATCATAAATAATAGTGGAATCGAGTAATGCAGCATTTTTCTTTACTACATCGTACGTTTCCTTTGAAATTAATGAAGCGTTCTCATTCGTCTTAGGATCGACGTAATGATACAATTGCTTCATCGTCGCCGAGAATGATTTCTGCGTGTTCTTATGCAGGTTAGAAATGGCGATACGAGCAGCCAGTGTTGCATAGTCCGGGTGGCGGGTCGTTAAAGAGGCCGCCGTTTCTGCAGCGAGGTTATCCAGCTCTACGGTATTTACACCGTCATAGATACCAGAAACTACTTTCATCGCTACTTCAACGGGTTGGACGAAAGCCGGGTCAAGTCCGTAGCAAAGACGCTCAATGCGGGCGGTTATTTTGTCAAACTTCACCGACTCGCGTCGGCCATCTCTCTTGATAACGTGCATATTTTCAGCGAGTTAGAATATATCGGGAATAACTTAAAAACTTGGGTTGAGGTACATTTGCTCCCTAAGCGAGCGGGTAAGTGTTAAGCAAACATGAAAAGTCGAACCGCATATTTTTTACAATCGTTCCCTCCAGACCTTAACTTTTCGAATGTGAAATTAATGTTAAGAACGTGGACTTGCAACTGCCTGAAAGTTCATCGAACTTACTAAAATTCTGTGCCGCGAAGGGTTCCTGAACGCATTGAATTCACAGACAAAAAGTTACGTCTCGAATGATTATTCGCCCGTTAAAGACAGTGGAATGAAGAAACTTTAAAAAGTCCAATAAAAAGATTTTCAGTTCAATAGCTTATAAAAAACATTCGGGTAAAATTTTGTAACATTCCCAAAAGATGATTATTTTTGCGGCCCGTTCATAAAGAATCGTAACTGACTAACTATCAATATAATGGCGAAAGCAGACATTCATCCAGAATACCGCGAGGTGTTATTCTGGGATCTTTCAAGCGACTATAAATTCCTGACCCGTTCTACTTCTGACACGAAAGACACGGCTGAATTTGAAGGAAAAACGTATCCTGTAGTGAAAGTCGAGGTTTCTTCACAATCTCACCCTTTCTACACTGGTAAAAACGTACTTCTGGATACAGCTGGACGTGTTGATAAATTCAACAAACGTTACGGTAAGAAATAGTCCGTTTGTAACGAACCTGAAAGAGGCTGTTATCCATTTGGATAACAGCCTCTTTTATTTTACAAGTGATAAAATTCATTAATACAACGCGGACAGCAAAGAAGTTGGTAACAGCATTAGTTATGTTAACGCTTTCCTTTCCATTTAAATACCTGAATAACTCCCGGTCCTTTTTTGCCTTCGCTGGAAATATACAAAGTGCCATCAGGACTGAAACAAATGCCCTCGGGTTGTTCCAAAGCTTTGGGATCCAATTTTTCTACGTGAATATAGTTGCCCCCCTTCCGATCCAGCACTAGTAACTTTTGCCCTGAAGCAGCCAGAATATATATATCCTGAGTAATAGGATGTACGGCAATAGCCGAAGGCCGGAATTTGGCATCGTTACCGGTAAACCCTACGCTTTCAAAACTTCTTTTTCGTAATACCAATCCGCGGCGGGATTCTTTTTTCAATGGATCGTAGAAATACACATAGCGATTGTCTTTATCCACCCCTTCGCGTTTGGTTTCTTTAGCAGCGATGAAAAAGTTTTTCGTTTTCGGATCAAAGCAGAGTCCTTCGAGTTCATTTTTATCGGGTAAGCCCAGAGTCAGGGTCTGAATATTCGTTTTTCGATCACTCAGAAAACCTCCCGGCTGATAGGTCTGATCAAGCGTAAACACAAACAAACGTCCGTCACTTCGGAGTACGTAAAATTTTCCTCCGTGATACGTAAGGTCTTCATAGTCTCCTTTGGATCCCCACATTCGCCGGTCTGTTACTTTTCCGGTATTCGCATCAATGAGAAATAAATCACCTTCTTCATCATTAATGGCGGCCAGTTGTCCCGCTTTAACGAAAGTGATACCCGAAATTTCCCGAAGCGAGGCGGGCATTTTAAAAGTCTGCAGTGGATTTTGCAAATCGTAAGCCAGCGGTTCGAGGGTACGTGATTCGGTAACTACTTTTACTTTGGTTTTCTTAGGCTCCTGCTTGGTTTCGGCAGTCTGACAGTTCAGAAAGCAGCAACTCAGGCTGGCTATTAACAGGTACTTCTTCATAAAGGTTGAGTGGTTAATCAGGATATAGGTATTAGTTGGCTTTTTTATCCGAATGACCGAGTGACTTTTCGGGAGCAATCAGGTCGCGAACCTGTTGCTTGAGTTCTTTAATTTCAGGAAAACCACCTGCTCGCTTCCGGTCAAAAATTTCTTCGTCATTAATATAAATTTTAAATCGGCCCGACACTTCGGCGGGTCGCAAAGCTACTTCGCCTAATTCTTCCGTAAACGTGGTTAATAGTTCCTGAGCTAGCCAGGCTGAGCGTAATAACCAGCCGCATTTGGGACAATATTCAATGGTCAATCGAGGTTTCATGAATCCAATCGTTGGGTTTGCTTTCAAATCTTGTCATCTTTCCTTGACGTTCCACCAACCTGCCATAATTTTTATGTTAACCACAACTCAATTGGGCCAAAAAGGAGAAGAACGGGCCGCTTACTTACTCCAGTCCAAAGGCTATGAAGTCATCCGACGGAATTACCGGGCGGGGCGGGCCGAAATTGATCTCATCGCTCAAAAAGATAATTGGATTGTATTCGTCGAAGTAAAAACCCGTACTAATCTTTCGTACGGATTTCCGGAAGCGTTTGTTTCGCCTAAAAAAATAGGGCTCATCCGGAAGGCAGCCGATCAGTTTGTATATGAGACCAACTGGCGGGGAAACATTCGTTTCGATGTGATTGCTATTACGATCACTCGAACGAAAACCGAAGTAGAGCACTTTGAAGATGCGATGTAAAAAACTGCTAATCATCAGAGTAGAAAGTTCGTTCGCTGTTCTTTTGTACATATATCTCTAGTCCTATTAACGTATGAAAAAAATATTTCTATCGCTTTTACTGCTGAGTTCGCTGGGAGCTTTTGCACAGAAAACGTATGAAGCCAACTGGGCTTCTATTGATTCACGACCCGTTCCGGGTTGGTTTGAGGACTCTAAATTTGGAATTTTCATTCACTGGGGTTTATTCTCGGTTCCTTCCTTCGCTCCTACTGCACGGGATGTTGACGGCGTATACGATCAATATTCGGAATGGTACTGGTGGAAGTGGCAGGATAAAAAGGGCCGGACGTATCCGATCTTTCAGAAATTTCATGACCGCGTATACGGAGCCGATTTCAAGTATCAGGATTTCGTGAAAGATTTCAAGGCTGAATTATTCAAGCCAAATGAATGGGCAAAGATCATCGAGCAGTCGGGAGCTAAGTATGTAGTATTGACCTCCAAGCATCATGAGGGATTTACCCTCTGGCCTAGTGCTCAATCCTGGAACTGGAATGCAATGGACGTTGGTCCGCACCGGGATCTACTAGGTGATTTAACAACAGCGGTCAAAGAGAAAGGCTTGCATATGGGGTACTACTATTCCCTGTACGAATGGTATAATCCACTGTATAGGAAAAATGTGGATAAGTATGTGGATAACCATATGATTCCTCAATTGAAAGACTTGGTTACTACGTATAAACCGGATGTGGTCTGGACGGATGGCGAATGGGATCACCCCTCAAACGTGTGGAAAAGTACGGAGTTCCTGGCTTGGCTGTATAATGAATCACCAGTGAAGGAAACAGTGGTCGTAAATGACCGCTGGGGCAAGGAAACGCGTTCCAAGCATGGAGGCTTCTATACCACGGAGTACGATTTAGTACATGAGGGTAACTCAGATAACATGAAATTCAATCGTCCCTGGGAAGAATGCCGGGGCATTGGTGGTTCATTCGGGTATAACCGGGCTGAGATTTTAGAAGATTATTCGTCATCTGCTCAACTTATCCACATACTTGTGGAAAAAGTGGCTCGGGGAGGAAATTTATTACTGAATATCGGTCCTACGGCCGATGGTCGGATTCCCGTTATTATGCAGCAGCGACTCAAGGATATCGGGGATTGGATGAAGGTGAATAACCAGGCTATTTATGGTACACGAGCCTGGGAAAAAGCTCCGGCTTTCAAGAAAGGCAACAAAATTTTCTTCACTCAAAAAGGCAAAGATGTGTATGTGTTGACGACGGAATGGATGAATACTATTCCAGTAGAGAACATCAACACGCCCAAGAGTGTGACGTTGCTGGGTTATAAAGGCGAAGTAAAAACCAGCATTAAGGGGAGCCAGTTGACGATTACGGCTCCCAGCCTAACGCCGGCGACGATACCCTGTCAGCATGCCTGGGTGTATAAGCTTGAAGGGGCGGCGAAGTAGCCATAAAAAAGGCGACAGGGATAGACCAGTCGCCTTTTCCTTTATAAGGACTTTCGAAGTCGTAATCTTCGGTCCAGCCAGGCTTTAGAGTGATTTTTCCAGTACGATTCCAGTCCTGCAAAAACTAGCAAAGTACTTCCTGTGCCGATCATGGAACCTACGTAGATGTCAGCCACGAAATGCTGAAATAAATAGACTCGGGAATACGCTCCTAAGGCGGCCAGAGCAAGGAAAAGCCAACCCCAGTTTTTATTACTCACAAGAAGCGTTAACAGACAAAAAAGGGCAAAAACGGAGGTAGCATGTCCCGAAGGAAAACTGTTAACGCTGTGAAGGTTTAGCCCGTCAACGGTATGAAAAACCCAGCCGGAGTCTTTATAGAAAGCACTGGGCCGTAATTCGCCGTCAAAAAAAACGTGTTTGAGTAATTGCGTAAACTCGCCCGCCAGCAGAAAAGACAAGCCCGCTGCCAGAGCCCATCGAAAGCGAACAAATAGCAAGCCCACCACTACGCCAACTCCCGTAGCTCCATCCGCCAGATCGGTTAAATAATAGAAAAAACGATCCCAGAACGGATGATTATATCCATTAATCCACCGCATCAGAACGGTACGGTCCAGTTGCGAAAGCATACTTCCAACGACGATCAGAAGAACTACATAAGGCAGAAAAAATGAATAATTCTGACGAATTAGCCGGAGAAGCATTTGGGTGAAGTTGTTAGTGGAGGATTATTCGTTGTTGGGTGAATCGTTGATGGTTAGAGTAGTGACTGATAACTCGATTGAACAAGTAGACTGACCATACAAAGTAGTAGGTGGTTACTAACAACCCAAAACTAACAACTAACCTAGTTATCCATGTCATTTTTGTACTGCTCAAAGGCCTGAAAGATAGCTTTTGAGAGCTTATCCTGACCTTCTTCACTGGCCAGAAAAGCTTCTTCGGTAGGGTTAGACAGATAGCCCGTTTCGATTAGTACGGAAGGAGTGGCCGTTTCCCACAGGACCAGAAATCCAGCCTGTTTTACTCCGCGACTAATCCGGTCAGCTTTCTTGAAGTAACGCTCTACCTTGGAGGCAAAATTCAGGCTACTCGACAAATAGGCATTCTGGTAATTTTCAAGCATAATTGCTCCCAGTGGTGAAGATGGATCGAATCCGTTATATTTTTTCTCGTAGTTGGCTTCCTGAAGAATTACTGCGTTTTCTCGCTTGGCTACAGCCAGGTTTTGCTCTGATTTGTGCAAACCCATTACATAGGTTTCCGTTCCGTAATAATCCCGACGAGTCAGAGCATTGGCGTGAATGGAAATAAACAGATCGGCTTTATTTCGGTTAGAAATAGCACTGCGTTCGTGTAACTCTATGAAAACGTCGCTTTTTCGGGTATAAATAACTTTGACGTTGGGGTAATGATCTTTAATCATCTGCCCTACACCCAGAGCAATGGCTAGTACGACGTTCTTTTCGCGAGTCCCATTTTTACCGATAGCTCCGGGATCTTTGCCGCCATGACCCGCGTCAATGACGACCGTCCGAAGGTTTTCTTGCGTAGGAGCAGAATGAGTAAGAATGGGCCTTTCAGCCGTTTGATTGGCCTGAAAACTAAATAGAAAGACTACTAAACCCAGCAGGGGCCATACATTAACACACTTTAACTGGCTTTTTTCACGCATGCTGCAAAAGGATGGAAAAGTTACTCTGTATTTTTGCCCAACAAATTTAAAGGAAAAAGCTAGTACATGACCCGTAAAGCCAAGGTCAGTGCCGTATCTTCGCTTTTATTTTAGTTGAGAATTCTCAATGGTTTATTAGAAGTCAACGGAAAATGGCCTAGAAAGTTTTCCAATTCCCTGTCTAAAAAACAGGATCATTGAATGGTTATTAAATTTCAGAAACGTTGAAGAACAGTTTTCTTTTGATCTTTTTTGTGTTGCTTGGTTTGCAGGCCTGGGGACAACGTCCGGGATCAAAACGTATGGCTTTGCCCTTTGGAGGCATTCGACGACCTGTAGCTGCCGATTCTTTAAAACCACTTACCCCTACAGATTCCGCAAAAGTAGTAAAGCCCGATTCGCTGGCGGATGACAGCGACCTTCAGGCAAAAGTAGAATACTTCGCCCGCGATTCTACGATTATGACCGCCGATGAAAAGATTGTCGAGCTTTTCGGTGATGCCAAAGTAGACTATCAGGATATCCATCTTAAGGCGGATTACATCAAGCTGAACTGGCAAACGAACGAAGTGTACGCCATTGGCCGGAAAGATTCGACCGGAAAAGTCATTGGAGAGCCTATCTTCGAACAGGGTGCCGATACCTATAATACCAGCGAAATCCGCTATAACTTCAAGACCAAACGAGCCGCCATTAAAACCATCGTGACCAAACAGGGCGAAGGAAATGTGCGGGGGCGTATCGTGAAGAAAGATAGTTCGAATAACTTTTTCCTGCGGGGAGCTTTTTATACCACCTGTGACTTACTCCATCCGCACTACGGTATCCAGGCTCCGAAGATTAAGCTTGTTCAGGGGAAAGGGGATAACAGGCAAGTCATAGCCGGGCCATTTAATTTAGTCATCGCGGGTATTCAGCTCCCGCTGGGGCTTCCGTTTGGATTCTTTCCCTTTTCCGAAAAACGTAAATCCGGCTTCATCCTGGGTAACTACGGGGAGGAACCGCAGAACCGGGGGTTTTATCTCCGTGACTTCGGGTATTACTGGGCGGCCAATGATAACCTGGGCCTTCGATTCACGGGGCAGCTTTATTCCAAAGGTGGCTGGGGTGCGGGTACTCAGGGAAATTACCTGAAAAAGTACCGTTACAGTGGTAGCTTCAGTGCTATTTTCAACCATAATAAGTCAGGGGATGAAATTGGACCAAACCGTACGATCTCGAATGACTTCAGTGTACAATGGTCTCACACTCCTCAAACCCTGGGTCGGCCTTATAGTTTCTCGGCTTCGGTGAACATCGCCAGTAGTAATTATACCCGTAACAACGAACAAAACCTGACGACATCTACGGGCTTGGGACGTTACCAGCAGAACGTTTTCGGGTCTTCCGTTCAATATTCCCATAACTTCGGTCAGTACATTCAGACCAGTGCTAACTTCCGGGTAAACCAGAACGTTACGACTCGGGCGTTAACAGCGGGCGTGGGCGTGAATGCAGCGGTTACCCAATTCCAGCCTTTCCGTCGGAAAAAAGCCGTTACTCCGGCCTGGTATGAATCGTTCCGGTTAGGATTGAACCTGGCCAGTAATGTGGATATCTCGAATAATATTCAGCCTCAGATTGTCAGTAACAGCTCCTACGGCAATGAATTCCGTATCGCGAATTACTTTGCTGATACGTTAAATACGACGACTACCTCATCAACGGTAGCTACCAGTTTAGTCACGGGAAATATTCCTTTTAATCTGGAAAACCTGCCCCGGATTCTAAAAAACAGCCAGGTAACGACTACCTTCTCCATTCCCATTTCTTTACCCAACTTTAAAATTGCCCGTTACATCAACGTAACACCAGGGGTGAGTTTGCAGGGTAATCTTTACACAAAACAGTTTTCTTATAGATATATCAAGCCTGGAGGATTAGTATATGGAGTTCCTTCAGACAGTGGTGGAGTATTTGTAGATACATTAAACCGGGTAGCTCCGGCCTATAGTTACTCGACTTCACTGGGGATTAACACGCGGGTATACGGAACGTATTATTTCAAGAACTTTGGTCGGCTGGAGGCCATTCGTCACACCTTTGCTCCTTCGATCAGCTTGAGTTACACGCCTGATTTATCGAGTAAATTTTATCAGAAAGTACAGATTAACGAACGTGGAGATACGCGTCTGTTATCCAAATTCACGAACTACAGTGGAGGAGTAGGCCAGGCGGCCTCGGCCAGCTTTAGTTTGACGAACCAGCTGGAAATGAAAGTTCGGGCGAAATCCGATACGGCTAAAGAGGCGTTTCAGAAGGTAAACCTGCTGGATAACTTCGGACTTTCGGGGAGTTACAATTTCCTGGCGGACTCGTTTAATCTCTCCAATCTATCATTGGTAGCGAATACCGTTATTCTCAAAAAGTATAACATCAACTTTGCTTCCAGTTTTGATCCCTATGACATTGTGCAGGATGATTACCTGCTGAGTGGCCGAAGGATTAACCGATTGAAAGTAGCGAATGGCAAAGGGCTGGCTTCATTGCAAACCATGACGATTGGCTTCAGTACGGGCTTCAAGGGCGGACAAAAAAAGAATAAAGACCAACCACAGCAGAAACAGAAGCCCGAAGGCGTTAGCGATGCTGAAATGCGATTTATTCAAAGTAATCCGCAGTTATACATTGACTGGGATGTCCCCTGGAATGTTAATGTGAGTTATAACTTCAGCTATACCAAGTACGGTCTGGCTAAGGCTCAGAAGTTTCAGACGTTAAGTATGAATGGTGATATTAAACTGACCGAAAACTGGGCCATGACGTTTACTACGGGTTGGGATTTTGTGCAGAATGCTCCTTCTTTAACTAACATCGGTCTGACGCGTAACCTGCATTGCTGGGAAGCTTCTTTCAACTGGACCCCCATTGCTCAAAACCTGCGGGGTGGCAACTATAACTTCGAACTACGTGTACGTTCGTCAATGCTGAAAGACCTCAAATTATCCCGTCGTCGGAGTTTCTATGATCAGGGTGGATTCTAATCACAGAAGTGTATAAAGAAAAACCCCGACCCAATTTGGGCCGGGGTTTTTCTTTGTAACAACTTTACACTCGCTTACAGGTTCATCAGAGACTCCCGGCGACGCATTTTACCCGCAGGGATACCGAACATCATTTTAAAGCGACGGCAGAAGTATGCAGTGTCTTTGTACCCTACTTCAGCACCAATAGCCCGAATGCTCTTCTTTGAAGTCCGCAACAGGTTTACCGCTGCTTCCATCCGTTGGTATTCAATGTAGTCCTGAGGATTAATACCCGTCAGCATTTTGAAGTACTGACCTACGTAATCTTCAGACACGTTTGCAACGTTTGCTAATACTTTATTAGAGAGGTCGCCGCCGATGTTGTCTTTAATGTACGTGAAAATGTCAATCAGACGAGGATCTTTGAAGTACGTACTGTTAGTCGCTAATTGCTCCACAAACAGGCGGTGCTTCAGAATATACCGAATGATATTGATAACGATTTCTTCCGTCTTGATTTTGATGATTCGGCCCCGGCCTGCTTCATCGCGGAAATCCTCAGCGAGAATTTCTTTCAGGGCATGAGCCAGCGATTCCTCTCCTTTAATCAGGAAAGGGGGCACATCTAAAGACGTAAAAAAGTTAACGGAGTCGAAAACTTTAGCTTCGAAAGCTACCAACCCAAAGGAATGAGGAAGCTTTCCGATTTCAGCAGGATCCCGACGAGAATCAAAGTATCTTTCCCGGAAGGTCAGAAACTCCTCGTTAGAAATGCCCTTTGGGCTTTCGCTGCTGCCGTAGGTAATGCTTAATGCTTTACCACCGGGGATAAATAGCATATCACCAGGCTCCGCCCGGATTCCGTCTTCTCCAAATGACACTTCTCCGTCGTAAAGAATCAACAGGGAGTTTTCGATGTCATAAAAATTTTTGATTCGGATCGCTTGCTGCATCCGAATATGCCGGGCCTTGATAAATCGGACGCCCAGCGACTCAATGATCTTATTGTAATCTTCCATTGCGATGGGGTAAGGCCTGGTGAATTTCGAAAGTCTGGCCTTTCTAAATTAGGACAAAACTAATAATTGTATTTTTAAAAGCAAATTGGACAAAAAAAATAAATGCATTTCGAAATCTGCGTTTATTTCAAATTTAATGCCCATTTGAAAAATGTAAAATGTAATACTGACCCTACAGTACCCTAACGTTATATTGTATTTCCAAGGTTCCACTAAGAAATAGAATGTAATAGAACGCTTTAACGGGCGGATTTACCCATGACTCTACACGTCGAGAGGTAGGGCTAAAATCAAGTATTAAAAAATTGTTAATTCTATAGAAAGAACCACTTCCGGGTCATACTGATAAAGAGTAAGCTATTTTTAATATATACTCACTGAAACACCTTTTTGTTACAGGAAGCTTCTGAATGTTTCAGTAAAAAGGCACAGGTCTTATAGGTATAAGAAGATGGAAAAAGGTAATTTAGATGAAAAGGTATGATAGCATACCTTTTTTTTATTTGTATTTCCCTATAAAGCAATGCTTTAGCAGCAATGGCTTTATGATTTAATAATGAATAGACAATAAAAATTATGCGATCATTTTTCAGGAAAAGAGCCAATATTTGAGAAAAAAAGGCCAAAACAAAGCTATCCGCAAATAGTATATGGAGAAGTATATTCGTCGTAAATGCCCTCTTCATATATGAATCAGTACACCCCTTCCGATGGCCTCATTAACTTATTAGTTGAGAACGGATTTCGTGAAGTGACGGAACAATATTTTCCCCACAGTCACGTCCGCCTCGAACTGAAAGGAGAAGCGTATCATCCTGCTTATTTTCAGCGAGCTTTTCGTTACGGAACAGGCACCGCTCTGATTATCCTCAATTACCTTACGATTCGGGTGCTGTACCGAACGTACGTGCTGGCCGAAAGCCGTCGTCTCGCTGAAGATGAAGCACAATCCATTATCTCTTTTTGTAAGTTGCCTGCCAAGCAACAGGGAGTTTTGGCTACTCAAATCTCCAATCTTTCAAGTTTAATGGCTGTGGTTCATCCCAATAAAAAGATAGAAGCTCCCGTTGCCAAGAGCTTCTACGCAGTCAAATCTTAAAGTAAAGCGAATTAATGGGTATGGATTAATTCGTATCTCCTGCCCCGGCATTAAACTGTATTTGATGTTGGGGCATTATTTTTACATTAGTCTTACGTGTAGGAATACAACCGGGGCAGTTCGCCGTCCAGGTTGTATAGTCCGTCCAATCTCCGCTTTTGGCAGAAGTATATTCAGTAATGACCGTTACGGCTTTACTTGTAGTAGCTGAGCAACCATACAGATTAGAAACTGTCAGATTATACGTACCCGTGGTAGCTCCTGAAACGCCGGTTAATGTGGGCGAAGCTGTGGCTGACGTATACCCATTAGGGCCACTCCAGCTGTAATAGAGTCCGCCGGAAGATTGTAGTTGCAGGGTATTCCCCGCTGAGAGGGGTGAATTGGCAGTAATGGTAGCATTTACGCTGCCCAGAGAAGCAGGTACCTGAATACGAGGAGAAAGAACTACGTTTTCAAAAGCATCCTTACTTTTTAACTGATAGCTTCCTTGAGCTAATGTCGTTTGTACACCCGTGGTTACGGTATTAACTCCATAATTATCAGACGTATTAACCCAAGTGTAGGAGGTCCAGTTAGGATCACCTTTTACCTGCATTTGACCACTACCTGTACAGGAAGGATACAAACGGCTGCTGCTAATTGCTGCGTAGGGAGTCATGGAAGACAAGGAGCTTTCCAGCGAATTAGCCCAGGCCTGAGCAACGGCTACATGACCTTCGCCTTCGAAGTGAATGTCGTCAGAGCCGCGATAGATGTGAGTACCGTCATTGTGAATTTCATCCGTAGAAGGACCTGCAAAGACATGGGGCGTCGACTGAATGAGAGCATTTTGACCCGCAATGATGTTTGGATTTACGGTACCGGGTCCCGTTCTAGAGAATCGACTGGCTCTGGCTATAACCCAGGCTAAGTTCGATTTATTACTATGATTACGGCTGTTCGAAATAACGGACTGCCAGCGACTTTTGAATTCCTCCTGAGGGGTATTTAAGTAATTATCCGTTTCCCCAATGTGTAATAATACGGCTCTAATCCCAAATTGAGCCGCGTAGTTGTTCAGACTGATGCGTAAATTTCCATAAGGCTGACCCTTGGGAAAATAATAACCAAAGCCAGAAAAGGTATCGGAATTGGGATCAGTGCTTTCAAACCAGTTAGCCGTAGCTGAGCCCGACCATCCAGCCTGGAAAAAAGCAACAGGTACCTTCCATTTCTCCACCAGTTTATCCCCTAATACTCCCCAATACCACGCAGATAAGCCAAAAGGAGCCGGTGTGGTAGAAGCATCCAGATGGACGAAAGAAGGTGAGGCTACCCGGTCTTTTGCATTCTGATACGCCCAGCCGCCCCAGCTACTCGGATCTCCGGGATTAGGTTCCGGACTGGGTCTATAGCCCAGAGAGACTGTACTTACCTGATCGTAACTAGCTGAAGGTCCAAAGTTGCTGGCATCGCCATAACCCGTTGCATTCGACTGACCTGCTACGATGAATACCTCTCCTACCCCAACTTTAGAAAGGGTACTTTCCTGACCAATGGGATTTCCGTCGCGATAGGCTCGTACTTTTAGATCATACCAGCCACTCTTAACCATTATGGTGCCTTCAAAATATCCGTTAGAAGGAGTAGTTGTCGTATGACCGGGAAATTGCCATAGTAGCTTCCAGCCTTCATCTACGGCTTTATTAGGGCCAATGTTTCCTCCGGAAATGGGCACAAACCGAGCCTGAATGTAGTCTACTTTTTCATTGTACATCCCGGCTACTGTGATGGAAGCCTGATCGTTAACCCGTTGGTAAACAGCTCGTGAAAGGGGGGATGTGATCGTTACTTGAGATTGACTGAGGAAAGGAAATAACAAGAGTACACAAAGAATAACTTTGTAAAGATGGGACATTAGATGTTGGTTTTGTACATGGGGACTAACAAAAGTACATAAAAGCCACCATTAGACAAGACGGAAAACCTGCTCTTCAGGGAGAATTGAAAAGTGATGAAAACGGAGGTAAAGCTGAGCCAGAACTACGACGTCTTCCCGACAATATTCAGCAATGGCAGCTAAGCCATTCCGTTGATAATAAGTAGCGTTTACCTGATCGCCGGAGAGGTGGTCTTTGCTGGAGGGAATATCAAATAAAGCGGCTAATAATTCCAGACTTGTGAAGTTCTTGTAGTCCCCAAATTTCCAGAATTCCATTGTATCGATGTGAGGATTATCGTAACGTTTCCAGTAAGGGTTCCAAAGGGTTTTGGGGATGGAAATGTCGTTAATCAGTAGCCTGCGGCAGAGGTAGGGGAAATCAAACTCACGCCCATTGTGGGCACACAAGCTGAGTTTTTGACGGTAGCGATTATCCAGCAACGAACAGAATTGTTGTAATACTTCGCTTTCATTCGAACCGTGAAAGCTTCGAACGCGGAATGTAAGTTGTTCTTTGGACTCTTCCCAGTGGAAAAAGCCTACTCCAATGACGATTATTTTACCAAACTCGGCATAAATCGCGGCTCGTTCAGAGTACAGCTCGGCTTCGGAAAAAGCCTCGTCATTTTTAAGCCTCCCGGCTTTACGAATCCATTCTTTTTGCAGACGTTCGGGAAGTTCATTAAAGTCAGATTGACCGGAGACCGTTTCAATGTCAATGAATAATAAATGCTTGAGAGAAGCTCGAAATTCGACTGGGAACATGTATCAAAGGATAGGTAGATCAATCAGTATGCTGTACTTCGAAATAACAAAGAAGCCCCTGCTATCCCAAAACAACTGAGCAAACGGTCCCTATCTATCAAAAAAGGCGGACTTCACCAATCGTGAAGTCCGCCTTTTTTTAATACTTGATATCTCTAATCGTGAAGAACGCCTTCGCGTTGCAATTGGGTAATAGCAATCAGATGTTGTTCGTCCAGACTGCCTGGAACGAAAATAAAACGTTTATCATAGATCTGATTATCAATGAAATAACTTACCCAATATTCATTCGTTAAGTGAAAAACCGCGGGGTCAATTAATTCTACGGCCTGATGCCCACCGGCGGGAACTTCTTTATAAAAATGCCGTAGAGTAGACGTTTGCTGAGGCGTTTCACCCAGTTGATCGGAATTACTGTATCCTCGCGAGGTTACAAAGACATTAGTAATGGGAACCTCATTTCTATTAATCAGATATACCCGCCATTCGGCTTCGTTGGCTTCATTAATATCGCGGGTGATGGCCACTTTTACCCCTTCAACGGGAAAAAAAGGAATGTCTTTTTTCATGGGAAAACGTGTTTTTCAAGGCCTTTAACTTACATTTCTGCGAACGATAAGTCCACTAGCAATGGACTCATGCATATGCCTTGGATTCGATAATAGTCATTTCAAATAACTCAGCCAGGTGCGTTTTTACGCGTTGAGCTACTTCATTGAAATCCAGCTCATGACCAACCTCTTTCGCTAGTGAAGTAACGGCTTTATCTTCAATGCCACAGGGAACGATGTAATCAAAGAAAGCGAGTTCCGTATTTACATTTAAAGCAAACCCATGCATGGTGACCCAGCGGCTGGCTTTCACGCCCATTGCACAGATTTTTCGGGGATTTTTCTGCTCTACATAATCCAGCCACACGCCCGTCAGTCCATCAATCCGCCCTGCGGCAAGTCCATAATCCGCACAGGTGCGAATGATGGCTTCTTCGAGCATTCGCATGTACCAATGAATATCGGGCTTGAAATTGTCCAGATCCAATATGGGATAACCCACCAGCTGGCCCGGTCCGTGAAAAGTAATGTCTCCGCCCCGGTTGATTTTATAGTAATGAATACCCTTGCTTTCCAGCTCAGGTTCGGTTTGTAATAAATGTTCGGGTTTGCCGCTCTTCCCTAACGTAAAAACGGGGGGATGCTGTACAAAAAACAGGTAATTAGACGTAGGCACCTGCTCGGCTTCGGGTAACTTCCGGTTTTCTACTTTTCGGGCTACTACTTCCGCTAAAGTACGTTCCTGCTCGTCCCAGGAGGACTGATAATCCCGTAGACCCCAGTCCTGAAAAAATACTTCTTTATTCATGATTTTCTTTACCTTCCATCAGTCTGCAAAGGTAGCATTCCTGGTAAAACGGTTCCGATTCTGGAAAGGTTCGGCATAAAAAGAATAGGCAGCCGAGGATATCGACTGCCTAGTATATACCTGCATGTAATGGGGATTTTACGAAAATAAGTTACCGTTTCTCAGGAATTCCTGCCATTCGGCGGCGTTACTTCGATACCCATAGCGGACTACTTCTCCCAGAACAATAACTGCCGGATTGGACAGCTTATGTTCCAACGCAAGTCGGGGCAACTCCTGAGCAGTTCCGAGGGCGGTGCGTTGCTCGGCAGTCGTGCCGTTTTGCAAAATGGCCGCGGGTAAATCCGCTTTTCCCATTTTGCCGCAAAGCTCGGCGATTTCCTCCAGCTTGTTCATGCCCATCATGACCACAACGGTTGCCGTGGTGCATAAGGCCAGACAAAGATCACGGGAAAGAGAACCGTCGGTTTTGGTGCCGGTAATGACCCAGAAACTTTCGCTTACGCCCCGAGCCGTCATCGGAATGCCCGCGGTACCCGCTACGGCCAGAGCCGAAGAAATACCGGGAACGTAGTCCGTTTCAATGCCAAACTGACGGGCGTATTCAATTTCTTCCTGACCCCGACCAAAAACGAAAGGATCGCCGCCTTTGAGTCGTACTACGTGACCCGCCGCGTAGGCTTTCTCCACGATCAGATCATTGATGCTTTCCTGGGAAAAACTCTGTCCGGGGCGTTTCCCAACGTAAATTTTCTCCGTTTCGGAAGAACAATGATTGAGTAAAACGGGATCAATCAGGGCATCGTAAAGTACTACCTGAGCCTGTTGCAGGACTTTCACCGCTTTAAGGGTGATGAGATCAGGATCTCCCGGCCCTGCTCCGACAACGGTCAGTTTAGGATTTATTTTTTTGCTCATTCGTATAAACTCAGGCCTTGGCAGCGATGCCTTCTTCGCGTACGCTACGGGCCCGTTGAATAAATTCAAGTGCTTCGGCCAGGAAACGGGCTGCGAATTCGGCCGAGGGTTCGTTCTGGTTGATTTGCAGGGTGGTTTCGGTGAAGGTTTTACCGTCAAGGTTAAACTCTCCCGTTTCTACGTACTGCTTATCAAATTCCTTAATCACCGCGTGTTGGGTGCTTACGTTTACGCTCTTGTCGAGTAACAAAGCTTTCGCTCCCGAAACAAAGACGCTGTAGCTGTGATAAATCGAATCGGCGTAGCGGCCTTCTTCAAAAGCAGCTTTCGCCCAGTCGTATTTTTCTTCCGCTTCAAAAATTAGGGTAGCTACCAAGTCAATGATCACACTAGCACATTCGCCAACGCCAATTTCAGTAGCAAACGTACCCGTCTGACCCCAGTCGATGAAATCGGTATCAACCACTGTAGTTAAGTCAGTCAGCGGTTTAAGTAATCCGTAGAAGTACTTTTCACCCTGACGGTCATAATAGGTATGGAAATATTCGCCCTCTTCGGCGTTCGCATCGTAATCGCTTAATAACCAACGCAATGCCTGAGGTCCGCGTTTGGATGGAATCTTGATCACTTTATCCGCCACCCGGCCTTCACCATCACCTAACGTTGCACCGCCTAGTAATACTTGCAGAGCGGGTAACACGCGTTTATCCGGAGCTTTCATGGAACTGCCGTGCAAACCAATGTGAGCCATGCTATGCTGACCGCAGGCATTCATACAACCCGAGATCTTGATTAACAGGTCGTTATTAAAGATCAGATCAGGAAATTCGTTCTGAATAACTTTTTCCAGTTCCAGTGAAATGGACGTAGAATCTGAAATGGCCAGATTACAGGTATCTGTTCCGGGGCAGGCCGTGATGTTAGCCGTGCTGTTGGCTCCTGCCTGAGCGAAACCGTGAGCCGAAAGGATGTTATAAACTGTTTGTAAATCTTCGGCTTTCACGAAGCGAAGTAGCAAGCCCTGATTAATGGTAACGCGAACGTCATCAGCAACGTAAGGACTTAATTGCTCAATCAGGCTACGACTCACTTCCGAGCGGATATTACCCAGCGGCACGCGAACGAACACACCGTAATAACCCGCCTGCTTCTGAGCAAATACGTTGGAGAAATACCAGTTGGTCAGTTCAGCTGAGTCAAAGGTAGGTTCGGCCCTATCTAAAGGAGCAACTTCAGTTTCCGTCCCTTCAATTTCAAAGGTCTTGGATTTTAAAGCCGTCCATTCTTCTTCCACCAGACGCTTGAATTCGTCCAGACCGATTTTAGCAATCAGGAATTTCAGACGGGCTTTATGACGGCTGTTCCGCTCGCCGTGGCGATCAAAAATCCGTAAAACCGCTTCAATCGTTGGGATTAACTGGTTGGCCGGGAGGAATTCATAATACAAATGAGCCAGAGCGGGCTGAGCACCTAAACCACCCCCCACGTAGACCTTAAAGCCTCGCTGTCCGTCCTGAATTTTAGAAACAAAACCCAGATCGTGCATGTAGGCCAGAGCCGTATCATCGTCCGTATTGGAAAAGGACATTTTGAATTTACGGCCCATTTCCTGGCAAATTGGATTACGCAGGAAGTAACGGAATGCCGCATCGGCATAAGGTGTTACGTCGAAAGGCTCTTTGCGATCAATACCTGCTGTTGGAGAGGCCGTTACGTTCCGAACGGTGTTTCCACAGGCTTCGCGAAGGGTGATGTCATCTTTTTCCAGATTAGCCCAGAGTTCAGGCGTGCGATCCAGACTTACAAAGTGAATCTGAATATCCTGACGAGTGGTCAGGTGAAGATTTCCCGTTGAGTATTCATCCGAAATATCCGCAATCCGTTTCCACTGTTTAAAAGTCATTTTGCCGTAAGGCAACTTGATTCGTACCATCTGAACGCCCTGCTGCCGCTGTCCGTAGACACCACGAGCTAGTCGCAGACTTCTGAATTTTTCTTCATGAATTTGGCCCTCGCGGAAGAGACGGATTTTACGCTCCAAATCAACGATGTCTTTTTCAACCAGGGGATTTTCAAGTTCAGTACGAAAACTTTGCATATGCAATAAGGCTTTTATTCTATCGAATAAATAGAATTATCTTACAAACGTAGGACTCTTACTCGTAAAGCCCAAACCCTAGTACGAATATTTTAGTGCCGGAATGGGGAAAGTATTTTCTTAAAATCAGGCGATTAAGAAGCGTAGTTTTCAGTTATCGGTTTTCTGTTTTCAGTTTAAATACTTGCTCAGGTATAGTCACTACTATTTAGAACTGCTATAAGGCGATAAGATAAACAGGGAAACGAAGAACAATCGAAAACTGAAAACAGCAAACGGAAAACTAACCTCATCTACTCAAATCAACTTTTCATCGATGAATTATTGAAATGGGTCATAATACGTTTTAGCGGCCAGTAAACCTAACTCATACAGACTTATCAGAGAGGTCAATTCAGTACTATCACGAGCCTTCTATTATGCACCACTGGTGTAAGACGATGAAAACGACATCCTATCTCTACTTATTTATAACAAGTTTAAGTTTTACCACGGCTATGGCTCAGGAAGGAGCTATTTCAGGACGGGTAACTCAGCCTTCCAATAACCCCCTTCCCGCAGCCCAAGTAGTTCTTATACAGCCCGCAGACACGACGAAGCGACTGGCGAGCCAAACGGATACTTCCGGAAAATTTCTGTTCAGAGGGCTGGAGTACGGTCCGGCTTATCGACTACGAGTGGCTAAAGCAGGCTTTCAGGCTAAAGAAGTAGAGGTAGCTCCACTGCGAGTGCCTACCGATGTCGGAGCGATTTCATTAGCCGGAGGCGGTGGTGCCATAGCAGATACGGTGAAGCCCGTTGCGGCTCCAGCGTCGGCTATTCCTTCCAATACGACAGCGGCTCCGGTAACGGCGGTTCCTGCGACTGTACCCAATCAACCGGCAGTCACACCAACACCCTCCAATACGCCCGGTGTTCCGGTAACATCGGCTCCGGCGAATGTAGCTCGTCAAACGGCTCCGCGTGACACTACCCCTACGCCCGAAGCAGCCACCCCTCCGCCAACGGTACCTGCCCGCACCACTACCCCCGCAGCGGCTGGTCAGGGCATTGAGCTGAGAGGTCGGGTAATGGATAAAAATGATAACTCTTCGCTTTTTGGAGTAACGGTTTTGTTAATCAACGCCCGCGATTCAACGCAACGCAGTGGTACAACTACAGATGCCGACGGGCGGTTTGCCTTTCCTAATCTGAGCCGTGGAGCGTATCGTCTCCGGCTATCTTACATCGGGTATAATACGGAACAGGTTCAGATCCGGCCTTTCAATAGCGTACAGGATTTAGGAACTTTACAGCTTTCGTCTAATTCCAAAAACCTGAAAGAAGTAACGGTAAAAGGGATGCAGGAACGCGTGGAGCAAAAAGCTGATACGCTGATTTACAACGCCGATGCCTATAAAGTAACCAAAGACGCGAACGTCGAAGATTTAGTAACCAAAATGCCGGGTATTACCATCGAAAACGGTACGATCAAGGCTCAGGGTCAGGATGTGAAACGCGTATTAGTGGACGGTCGGGAGTTTTTTGGGGACGATGCTTCGCTGGCTTTAAAGAACTTACCATCTGAAGTTGTCGATAAAATTCAGGTCTTTGATCGGTTGAGCGACCAGTCGCAGTTTACGGGTTTTGACGATGGTAATGCAGAACGTACGATTAACATCACCACTCGAAATGGCAAAAACAACGGTCAGTTTGGGAAAGTATACGCTGGTTACGGAACGGATAACCGCTATTCGGCGGGAGGAAATATTAACTTCTTCAGCGGTGCCCGCCGCATTTCGTTAATTGGCTTAAGTAATAACATTAACCAGCAGAATTTTGCCATGCAGGACTTACTCGGTGCTTTGGGTTCAGGCGGTGGTGGCGGTCGTCCCGGCGGTGGGGGTAATTTTGGAGGTAACCGTGGTGGCGGTGGAGGTAATCGTGGCGGCGGTGGAGGATTTGGTGGTAACTCCGCCGGAAACTTCCTGACGGGCCAGCAGGGCGGTATTACGTCTACGAATGCTCTGGGTTTGAACTATACTGACAACTGGGGTAAAAAGATTAAAGTCACGGGTAGTTACTTCTTCAATCAGGCCCGCAATAATACGGAGAGTGTCTTACAACGGACGTATTTCTCAACGGCTAATAACGGTCAGATTTATGATCAGTCGAGCTTCTCCTCCAACAATAACCAGAACCATCGGGCTAATTTGCGAATGGAGTATCAGATTAGTCCCCGAAGCTCGCTGATCTGGACGCCGCGTATCAGTATTCAGAATAATAACAGCAATAGCACGGTGAGTGGGGTGAACACTGAAAGCGAAACCGGAGCAAAATTAACCGAAACCAATACCAATACGTCGGCTCACAGCAACGGCTATAATTTCTCACAAAATCTGTTATATCGTTATCGTTTTGCCAAACCTGGCCGGACGATTTCGATTGGTGTAGGAACCACGCTGAACACGAATAATCGTAACGGCTTCCAGTTTTCAGAAAACCGATATTATACCAATGATTCCCTCGCTACGATTAATCAGCAATCGGAGACGAACACCAATAGTAACAACTGGTCGGCGAACGTGAACTATACCGAACCGCTTTCTAAATCGAGTCAGTTACAGTTCAGTTATAACGGGTCGATCACCAATAGTAAGAGTAACAAAGAGACATTCGATTATAATGAACAAACGCAGTCGTACTCTAATCTGAACACGATTTTAAGTAACCGTTTCGATAACCAGTACATGACCAATCGCGGCGGTGTTTCGTATCGCTTACGCACGGAGAAAGCGTTCTTAACGCTGGGTGGCGATTATCAGATGGCGGATTTATCGGGAAATCAATTATATCCACGGGAGTTTTCGGTGAATAAAACCTTCCAGAATTTCCTGCCCAATATTGACCTGAACTACAAGTTTACGCAAACAAAAAACCTGCGTTTCAACTATCGTACCTCTACGAATGCTCCGTCGATTACGCAGTTACAAAACGTGTATGACATCACAAACCCCCTGTTTATTTCCAGCGGTAACCCGGATCTGAAACAGGAATACAGCAATACTTTCTCGCTACGGTATAATAGCACTAACGTGGCTAAATCGGTGAATTTCTTCGGTGGTTTGTTTGCGACGCTTACGCAGAATAATATTACCAATTCTACCTTCATTGCCACGCGGGATACCACACTTTCGCAGGGCGTTCTATTAACCCGTGGATCGCAGTATTCGCGTCCGGTGAACTTGCAGGGGTATCGCAGTGTGCGGGCTTTCATGAATTTGGGGTTACCGATTCAGTCCATCAAGAGTAACCTGAACCTGAACGGCGGTGTGAACTATACCCGCACGCCCGGGCTGATTAACCAGGTAGAAAACCTCTCTAATAATTACGCTTTCAACGCTGGAACGGTGCTGAGCAGTAACATCAGCGAAAATCTGGATTTCTCGGTTTCTTATAGCGGAGCGTATAACATTGTCCGCTATTCCATTCAGCCCCAGCAGAATAGTAATTACTTTTCGCACACGGCCCGTTTCCGTTTGAATTGGGTATCTCACAAAGGTTTTACGATCAATCCTGATGTAACGAATACGCTTTACAGCGGTTTGGGGGCAGGGTATGATCGCAGCTTTACGCTTGTGAATCTGGGGGTTGGACAAAAGATCCTGAAAGATCAACGCGGCGAAATTCGATTGACAATTTTCGATTTACTGAAACAAAACAATAGCATCAGCCGAAATATTACTGAAACCTATGTGGAAGATAATCGTACGCTGGTGCTGAGCCGTTATTTCATGATGACGTTTACGTATAACCTGCGGAATTTCAGAGGAAGTAATACTGCGAAGAATTAAGGGCGTTGAGTCGTCATTACAAAGGCCGCTAAAGAAATTTAGCGGCCTTTTTCGTTACTCTGGTAGAGACGCGACTTCATCGCGTCTGGGGTAGAGGCAGTTTTGTTACCTCCCAGCCAAGATGCCATAAATGGACGTCTCTACGGGCTGTTAGAAACAGAATTCATAAAATATCAACTTCTTTAAAGTAATTTCTCCCGGCCTTCGTCTTCTCCTTTGTAACTGATTTTCCTGACTAACGCATTCATGGCTGAAACTTCCACGCGAACTGTTCTTTCGACCGTCAAGCAATACGGTGGAAAACTGCTGGGGTTTATCCGTGGACAGGTTCGCAATGATGAAGATGCGGAGGATTTACTACAGGAAGTCTGGTATCAACTGAGTAAGGTGGTGAATCTGGATGAAATTGAGAGTATTAGTGGCTGGTTGTTTCAGGTGGCTCGTAATAAAATCACGGATTCATACCGGAAGAAGAAAGAAGAGCCACTGACTATTTACGAAGATGATGAGGAAGACAGTCGCATTCGACAGGTGCTTATGGCCGAACCGCAAACGCCGGAAGATCAGTTTTTTAAGGATTTATTCTGGGAAGAATTAATGCGGGCTTTGAATGAACTGCCCGAAAAGCAGCGACAGGTGTTTATCAGAAATGAACTGGAAGACCAGACTTTACAGGAAATAGCCGACGAAACGGGCGAAAATCTGAAAACGATCATTTCCCGAAAACGCTACGCCGTGCAGCACTTACGAAAACGACTGGAAACGCTTTACAACGAACTGAATCAACTTTAAATCATGGGACGCCGACGCCTTTTCTTTCCCCTGTTTTTCATAGCCGCCTTTTTCGGACTTTCCTTTATGGTGCAGGTACTCTGGAATCACATTCTGGTAGAGGTGACGTCCGTGAAAGCCCTGACGTATCCACAGGCCATGGGAATTCTGGTATTATCTAAAATTTTGTTCGGGGGCTTCGGGTCGCGTCATCAGCGGCCTCCGTTTGGAGGGCCGCCGCATTGGCGGGAAAAATGGAAGAGCATGGATGAGGATGAAAAAGCCCGTTTTCGAAGCGAATGGAAGAGTCGGTTCGGGCGAAAAGAATAAAAAAAGCAAGATTTCTAAAGTAATTGTTTCGCTGGCTCGTCTTCCCTGTTGAAAACAAATGATACCATGAACAATACCCTTTTAAAATCTATGCTGGCGGGAGCATTACTGGGAGGAGCTCTCTTCATTCTGCCTTTCTTTCTCCTGCGAATCGCCCTCTTTTTTCTGTTGATAGGAGCTATTTTCAGACTCTTTCGGGGGCCTCGTCAATGGAGACACCGGGGACACTGGAGAACTGATTTTACGGACCGGATTCGCCAGATGAGCGATGAAGAATACACCGAGTTTAAGCAACGCGGCTTTGGCCGTCACGGTTATCACCCTAATCCACAACCCAACGCATGAAACGTAACCTAAATCCCTGGATTGTTGCTGTAATGGCCATCCTTACCTTCGGCGGCTTAACGGCCACTGTAGGTCACCACCGATTCGAATCTTTTCGGCAGCGGGGTATGTTTCAGGATACCTGTCATGAACGTCATTATGGTCATCCCTCGCGGGGAGAGTTACCCCTAGATAAATAAGTGCATTGAGTCTTTCGAAAGCCATGAAAATCAAACGGGGCTCTGCATGATGCAGAGCCCCGTTGTTATGTATTGTGTCGCCTTGGACGTTAGATATAAACCTAAATCAATAGCCGTGAAAAGTTTAATTTACGCCTTCCCGCACCGCCAGCACGGTATGATCCTGAACGAACGTATTCAGGAAAACCCAGTCGTCTAAGTCGGTTTGAATACCCGTAACCTGCTTAACTCGTTCAGCGGTTTGGGCTAACAAATCGAATGTGCGGTAATGTTGGGTTTTTAGAATCACTTTGCGGATGGTAATTATATCGCGGTCTGACAAGAGCAAGGCCTGAGGGAACGTAACTTCATAATCCAGGTACTCGTTTTGAGCAGGCAGCAAATCATCCAGTTTTACCGGAGCACGAAGTTTTACCACTGCTGTCTTGGCTGCCCGGTCGCCGAGGCGTTGACCGCTGAAAATAGCCATGGTAACCAGTCCTACCATGCCTGAAAGAATCCAGACATCGACCAGGCGTAAAAGCCAGCGAAGCAGGTAATCGCTGATAGTGGTGGGTTGTCCATCTACCCGAACCACCCGAATACCCATTACTTTCTTGCCAATCGATTGCCCATTCATGAACATCTCCGATAGCAGACTGTAAAACATGAGTGGCAAAGCAATAAACAGAATATACAGACTGATGGTCAGGTTACTGTCCATGATATTGCCTCCAATTAGCTTTCCGATCAGTAAAGAACCCATTATTCCCCAGGCTCCCATGATGAGCAAATCAAGGAGTAAAGCCAGAATACGGTCACCGATACTGGCCGGAATAAATTCCAGGGTAACATTCTGATTAGTCTGAAAAGCAATCGTCGGATTCATGGGAAAGCGTTTTGAGTTTAAGAGTAGGATTTTGAGTGATATGATTGAAATGAATGAAGAGAATTCTGGCTGATACTCGATGGGATCTACCAGAAACGCCATACATAAAACCCAAAACTCTAAACTATACGAAGAGCGAATTACGAAAAAGTTTTTGCTAATTTGGCTCGAAGGCCCAATACTTTACGTTTATCAAAGGTCTTTCGCTGGATTCTTATGCGGGAAGCAGTTTTTATCAAACAAAATACGGAAAAGTGGAAACAGTACGAAGAAGATCGTACCCAGAACCCCGATGAGCTGGCGGAACAATTCATTGAGTTAACGGACGATCTGTCTTATGCCCGTACGTTCTACCCGGAGTCGCCAGTAACCCGGTACCTCAATACGCTGGCGACGCGGTTTCATCAAAAAATTTACGCCAATCGCAAGGAAAAGAGTAACCGGTTGTTCCGGTTCTGGGCTTACGAACTGCCCTTCCTGTTTTATAACTCCCAGCGGCAACTATTATATGCCTTTCTGTTTTTCTTTGCGGCGACGGTCTTAGGGACAGTTTCGAGTTTATACGACGAAAGTTTTGTTCGTTTGATTCTGGGTGATGGCTACGTAAATATGACCCTTGATAATATCCAGAAAGGGGATCCAATGGGCGTTTATAAGTCCCAACAGATGACGGTTTCGTTTCTGACCATTACTATTAATAACATTCGGGTAGCCTTTGCCGCTTTTGTCTACGGAATAGTGCTGTCAGTGGGTACGGTATACGTATTATTTCAAAACGGAGTAATGCTCGGAGCTTTTTTTACCTTTCTGTTCCAGCAAGGCGTGATTCGGGATGCGTTGTTAACCGTCTGGATTCACGGAACACTGGAAATCTCCGCCATCATTATTGCGGGATGTGCCGGATTAACCATTGGAAACAGTATTCTTTTTCCGAAAACCTATTCCCGCTGGGAGTCTTTTCAGCGGGGGGCCCGGCAGGGCATGAAAATAGCCATTGGCCTGATGCCGATTTTCATTACGGCTGGCTTTCTTGAAGGCTTTGTCACTCGCCAGCCTTTGTATCCCATCGTCAGCATTCTGATTATACTTTTGTCGGCCTGCTTTATACTCTGGTATTTTGTCTGGTACCCCATTCAGCTGAACCGCAAGGCTCAGTTTAATCGATAATCTTCTACCTAATTACCCGCCTGAATGAGACGCCCGATTCAACTTCGCGAAGAGCGAAATTTTAGTGAAATTATTAACATTACCTTCCAGTTTACTTTTCAGAATCTACGGACGCTAGGACCCGTTTTGCTTTATTTTGCAGCTCCGTTTTCTTTAATTTCAGGAATAGCCACGGGTCTGTTTCAGTCTCAGATTTTTAGCATGGCGAGTGATCGTTACGGCATGGCTTCGCCTTTCACGACGGCAGGTTGGGGATTAGAATATCTGCTGAGCATGCTCTTTAATTTACTGGCACACATCGTCATGTCGCTGGTAGTAAGCACGTACCTTGTTCAATACCTGGATACCGATGGACCGATTCAACCAGCGGATATCTGGCGAGTAGTTTCCCGTAAATTACTTCCGGCCTTAGGAATGTATATCCTCTACGGCTTAAGCCTGGTGCTGGGATTCATTCTCTGCTTTTTACCCGTGGCCTACCCCTATACGGTCTTCAGTATGGGAACCATTAGCATGATACGGGAAGATTTATCGCCCATTGGAGCCTTGCAGCGTTCGCAGGAGCTGGCTCAGATTAGCTGGAGTGACGGCCTGACCACATTCGGAATTCGGGTGCTGGTAACCATTGCCGCCAGTTTTCTGGGAGCTATCTTATCCATTCCCATGTACCTCATCATGTTTCTTCAGGGATTAAAAGTACTGGGCGAAAACCTGCAATGGGTCATCATGCTTACCTCTATTATCTCAGTGGGTGGTTCAGCCATTCTGGGTGGTTTAGTAGACGTAGCCCTCGGGTTTCAGTATTTTGCATTAGTTGAAAAGAAAGAAGGCATCGGCCTGATGGAAGAAATTAGCCAGATTGGTACCCAAACCAGACGAAGTGAAGAAGAAGAGTAGTTCTCAGTTGAGTTCCGATACCCTGCTGGTAGTAACCTTCAACTGAAAACAGCCACCTGAACATTGAAGTAATGAAACGTTTCATAGTGTTTTTCATGCTCATTACCCAGTCTGTCTTTGCTCAGTCGGGCAGCGATTCGCTGGGGATTGGCAAAAAGTCTCTGCCGGCAGAATCGGCCCGTCCGGCTTTACGTCAGCCCAACGCCGGGGTCTGGAAAGACATTACCACCTCCCGCGATTACGAATATGGCTATGATCCTGAACCACCAACGGGCTTTCTGGATGAAATCTGGCAACGTTTTCTGCGATGGTTGTTCGATTTTCTCTATAGTTCCAGTACTCGTACCGGTCGCGACTGGCTTCAAATCATCTTTGTCGCAGCCATTGTCGTTTTCGTGATTTACAAATTTCTGGGTATGGATAAGATGGGACTTTTCAAGCGAAAATCCGATCGGGTTTCCCTGCCTTATAACACCCTGTATGAAGATATTCACGCCATAGATTTTCAGGAGGCGATTGAAGAAGCCAGCCGCCAGCGGAATTTCCGGTTGGCTGTGCGTTTGTTATACCTGCGAGCACTTAAAACCCTGACCGATCAGGAGCTGATCAGCTGGCAGATCAATAAGACCAACCGTACCTACGTCTACGAAATTACCGAACCTTCGCTACGCCGCCGTTTTGAGCAGTTGACCTCTTCGTTTGAGTACGTCTGGTACGGGGACTTCCCGGTTGATGAAGAACGGTATCAGGAAATAAAACGGGAATTTGATTCCTTCAAACCCGTAGCCTCTTAAGAATGATGAATCTGAAAAACTCCAAATTTAGTATCATCCTATTGGGAGTAGTGGCTTTGTTTGTAGCCGTGGAGTACTTCCGCCCCCGCCCCATCGACTGGACGCGTACCTACCGCAATGACCAGAAAACGCCCTTCGCCGCCAAAGCTATTTTTGATTTATTACCCGGTCTTTTCCCCAAACAGCCCATCAAGTCAGTACGGGTTCCTTTTTATAATCTGGAGAAGGAAAACGATTGGCCTCAGCAAAGTACGTATTTGTATATCAATGAAAACCCTACGTTCGAAACCCCCGATATTCGGGCTTTGTTCCGGTTTATCAAGCGGGGTAATGTGGTCTTTTTATCGGCGAATAGTTTTCCCAAAGCCATTCTGGACACACTGCATCTGAAAATGGGAACGCATAACCTGATTGATTTTAATCGGGCGTATCAGAGCCAGCAGGATTCCGAAGAAAGTCAGGAGTCGTTTTATAATCGGTTTCGACTGGATACCATGACTATAAACCTGTTGAATCCGGCTTTTGCTCTGCCAGGACAGGGGTATATCATGGAAAAAGAAACGGCTGAAAATCATTTCATTACCACCGACTCTACCCGAATGGGAACGGCTCTGGGGGTGAATCAGCATGGACAATATAACTTTCTGCATTTTCGGTTGGGCAAAGGCGAGTTATTTCTGCATTCGGCTCCCGAAGTATTTACCAATTACTATGTCTTGAAACAAGGCTCAACGAATTACGCATTCAGGGCTTTATCATACTTACCTGATTTACCCATTTACTACGACGAATACAGTAAACAGGGCCGAGAGGGCGAGCAAAGTCTATTACGTTTTCTTTTTACCAGCCCGAGTCTGACCTGGGCGTATTACCTGACTCTGGCGGGCCTGGGCTTATTCATGCTTTTTGAAAGCAAACGCCGTCAGCGGGTTATTCCAGTAATTGAATCAGTTACCAATAAATCGCTGGAGTTTGTAGAAACAGTAGGGCAGCTGTATTACCAACAGGCTGATCACGCTTCGATTGCAGAGAAGAAAATTCAGCACTGGCTTGCTTACCTAAGGCAGCGTTTTCAGATGAATACTACGGAGCTGGACGAAGAATTTAAGGAAACGCTAACGGCTAAAAGTGGACTGGAGCGGTCTGAAATTGACCGTTTGCTGGGACGGATTGGTCAGGTACGATACTTTTCGGGGAATCTTCCTGAAAACCAGTTGGTAGACCTTAGCAATCAGATTGAACAATTTTATCAGCGTACAAAGTAATGGCAGACCTGGAGGAGAAAATGAAGCGTATTCAACAGATTGCTCAGTATTTACAAACACTGGAGGCAGATCATAACGCTTTATTTTCCCGATTGAATGAAATCCCTAAAGCTACCATTGCGGAGTTACTGGATGACTACAAACAGGTTACCCAGAATTTCAAGCCCATTAATCTACTACGATACGAAGTATTAAATCAGCTTCAGGAAGAACGTCCACCGCTGAGTGCCCAGGACGTGGATTTTTACCGTGAACGTATCGAACGAAAGGATACCGATTACTTTCATAAATACGGCGTCAATGTGGTGGAAGGCCTCGCCAATCACAACAAAAAAGATTCCTTCAGTTTATACCGCAAGCAGGGTAAACAGCTCTACTTCCGATTACTATACACGCTTTTTTACCGACGGATTGAGTCACAAAAGATTCACCAGACGCTACAGGAGATTGCCGACAATTGTGCGGAAGAACTTGGTCTGGAGAAATACAAAACCCATCACGTTGATTTTCGCGGCAGTACCAACATGGGTACGCTGAATTGCTGGGTAGCTCTGTTTCCCAGGCACTATGCTTCTCACCGAGAGTGCCACCATCTGTTTATTACCATTGAAGCAGACGCGTTAAAGGCGGGTTTGTGGTCGGGAGAGCAGAATAAGTCTTCATTCGAAGGCTCCGTGCAGCGTTTTCAGACGTACAAGACGGCTCTGGAATTTCTGAAGCGTTTGAAAAGTGACTATTACCTCTGGAATCAGCGGCAGCTTCAGAGTAAAGAAAAAGTAGCTCCGGTTCCGGCGGAAGTGCTTCAACCCGCGTTGGTAGAAGAACCAGGCGTTGCCTACGAGAGTACCCCTTATACGCAAGCCGAAGCTCAGGCTGAGTTATTCCTTTCGGATGAACGCTTTCAGGAGTTACTGGAAGCCTTGCATTACAAGCAAAATCTAATCCTGCAAGGCCCGCCCGGCGTAGGCAAAACCTTCGTTGCGAAGCGACTGGCGTATACCTTACTGGGACAAAAAGACAAAAGTCGAATAGAAACAATTCAGTTTCACCAATCGTATGCTTATGAAGATTTCCTGCAGGGCATTCGGCCCGATGGGGGCGGGAATTTCTATTTACGTAACGGCGTCTTTTATGACTTCTGTCAGCGAGCCCGGCAGTCAACGCAACCTTTTGTCTTTATTATCGACGAAATTAACCGGGGAAATCTGAGCCGGATTTTCGGTGAAGTATTCCAGCTCATTGAAAGTGATAAGCGGGGTCCCGAAAACGCCATTACCCTGACCTACTCAGAAGAACGTTTTTTCGTTCCTTCGAATGTGTATCTGATTGGAACCATGAACACTGCCGATCGGTCCTTGGCTTTGGTGGATTATGCTTTGCGGCGACGCTTTGCCTTCGTAGAGTTATCCCCAGAATTCGGTACTGATTTTCAGCAATATCTGAAAAATAAAAAGTTATCTACAGAAGTTATCCACAAATTGGTGGACAAAATAAAAGTTATCAACGAAGTTATCCACAATGATCGGCAACTGGGCAGTGGATATCTTATTGGACATAGTTACTTCACTAACATACAAGAGCCTTTTCAGCCCTGGTACAATCGGGTGATCAAGCTGGAAATTGCTCCTTTATTACGGGAATACTGGTTTGATCAGCCTGAGTTAGCCGAAGAATACATCCAGTTTTTGTTGAAAGACTAGTAGGGAAAAGGGACTAGGTAGTTTGGCTTTTGTTACATCCACAGGCTGCATCATCAGATAAATACTAGCTATATAAGGGGTCGAACCTAGGGTCTGTACCGTTAATAACGGATAAATTATTCAGGATATCCACAAAGTTTCTAAGTTATCCACAGCTACTACGCTTGGTCATTTCGTTAAAAAACCAAACTCTATTTGGCAAGCCGGGGGGAAAACTCGAATTTTGCGGCTCTAATACTAAAATAGTTACTGGTTTCAGTGGAAAGTCTTTTGATGAAAGCTTCTGCGAGCTGAGTTCCGACCCCAATACAGTAGGATTCAGACTTCCACTGATTATGAAAAGCAAACTCGGATGAATCTATATTCCACCAAACACCAGAGTCCAGACGTTAGTCTTGAAGAGGCCGTATTCCGGGGACTTCCCCCCGATAATGGGCTGTATATGCCCGATCATATTCCTACGCTTCCTCTTTCGTTTTTTGAGAATATTCAGAATCTGTCCATAACCGAGATTGCTCTGGAAGTTTCAAAAGCACTCATTGGCGATGATATTCCGGAAGCCGATTTAAAGCGTATCATTGACCGGGCTATTACCTTCGATGCCCCCGTGGTTTCAGTAGAGCCCGATACGTACGTGATGGAATTATTCCACGGACCTTCCATGGCATTTAAAGATTTCGGCGGTCGCTTCATGGCTTCGCTGATGTCTTATTTTCTGGAAAAATCTGCGAAAGAAATTCATATTCTGGTAGCAACCTCAGGGGATACGGGCGGGGCTGTTGCTCAGGGTTTTTATCAGACACCTGGTATCAAAGTAACGATTCTGTATCCCAGTGGAAAAGTTTCTGACATTCAGGAGAAGCAGTTAACTACGCTCGGAGCTAATGTTACCGCTCTGGAAGTAAACGGTACCTTCGACGATTGCCAGCGATTAGTAAAAGAAGCATTTCTGGATGCTGATTTACGGGCGAAATTTAATCTGGCTTCAGCTAACTCGATTAACATTAGCCGCTTAATTCCTCAGTCCTTTTATTACTTCAATGCCTACGCTCGTCTGAAACATTTGGGCAAACCTTTAGTATTCAGCGTGCCTAGTGGTAACTTCGGTAATCTTTCAGCGGGAATTATTGCGTATCGCATGGGCTTACCTGTTCGGAAATTCATTGCGGCTACCAACAGTAATCACATCGTTCCGGACTATTTATCGACGGGTAATTTTGAACCAAAACCTTCGCAGGAAACCATTTCCAATGCGATGGATGTGGGTAATCCCAGTAATTTTCCTCGCTTGTTACTCTTGGGTGGCGGCGATTGGGAAAGCGTGAAAGATCTGGTAACGGGGGTGTGGTATGATGATGCCAAAACGCAGGATACTATTCGTCGGGTGTATGAAAATACGGCTTACCTTGTTTGCCCGCACACCGCGATTGCTTACCAGGGGCTGAAAGATGTAGTAGCGGAAATGGATGAAGACGTAACGGGCGTATTTTTATCTACGGCTCATTATGCGAAATTCCTTCCAACCATGGAAGCCACTTTGGGCACCTCTTTACCTGTACCGGAGCGTCTGGCGGAGCTGTTGGATAAAGCCAAAGTAGCCACACCAATGACCACCGATTTCGCTGATTTTAAGGCGTACTTGTTAAGATAACCCTTTCCCAATGTATAGAGTGAAGAGCCGGGCAAAAGTCCGGCTTTTTCTGTTTTTAGGATTCTTAAAAATGGGATATTAACATTTGATAGGGTATTGGAATCAACGAAAAGGGAGATTCCGTAGGTAAAAGCAAAGAATTAAGGGAATTTTTTCCCCAAATAGCCTTCTTATCGTGGTTTGGTATCACTTTTTGACCTCAAGTAATAGCTCGTCAACCTGAGACTGCTTTAAAACTTATAACAGCGTTCAACCCGGATTAATACAGTACATCAACCTGCTTTTAAATTTATAATCCAACCTACGTTTATTAAAACTTATTTGTACCTGTTCAACCTGTCATTTTATTTAATTCCAACCTACGTTATCATTACCATGAAAAAAAGTTTGATGTCAATTAGTGCGGCATTGCTGGTGAGCGTTTTCACGCTTACTTCGTGTGAGGAAAAGCCTAAAAGTGCAAGGGAGGATTTAGCCGAAGCTCAGGAAGATGCTCGTGAAGAAAAAGCCGAAATCAACAAAGATCTTGCTGAAGCCGAAAACGATGCTGCTGCCAAAAAGGCTGAAGTGAATGCTGAACTCAAAGGGGAAGAACGCGAGTTTTTGGCCCGTATGGAAGCTCAGCGTAATAACATCGATGCTGAGTTAAAGCAAATTGATGCGAAACTAGATAATGCTAAGGGTGAAGAAAAAGCTCGGTGGGAAGCTCGTAAGGATCGTCTGGAGAAGCGTAAAGATAAAATTGACGCTGACATGACAGAACTGAAAGGGGGACTCAAACGCGATTGGAAAGCATTCAAATCAGACGTCGAAAAGACGTTTGATGATGTTAAAAAAGACTTGAAAAATTAAAAATATAATCAGAATCCATTCTGACCTACCCAAATTAAACGCATTCAACCAATGGCTAAAAATAGTTTATTAGGATACGCAGCTGCCGGAGCGGTAGGCGTACTGATTGGAATCGTGGTTGCTCCTGAAAAAGGTAGCAAGAACTTCAAGAACGTAAAACGTTTCATTAACGATTGGGCCACCAAAATGCTGGATGAAATTCAGGCCGGCAAAGACAATCTGGAGGACTACGCTGATGAAGCTCGTGACAAAGCCTTTGAACTGAAAGGAAAAGCAGAAGCGAAGGCTGAAGATTTTGCTGACGATGTTCGTCAAACGTACGCAGAAGCAAAGGCTGATGCTAATAGATCTTTCTCTTAGGAAGAGAGGAGTATATCCAACCCATAAAAAATCCGGTAAGGCTACTTACCGGATTTTTTTATTCTACATCTACTATCAGAACTTGATTCCTACGCCTGCCAAAAAATTAAAGCCCGCTTGTGGATAATAATAATTTTCAGTAACAAACTGTCCTTCAGAGGTATAGCTAAAGGTATAGCCATTCGACTCGTAAAGTTTATTAAAGACGTTATTTACTAATAAACTCAGGTTAATTTCCTTCACGAATTTAGGTTTGATGCTATAAATCGCCCGGATGTCGTTGGTGAAGTAACTATTCAGCTTACGACTTTCATCCTGTGTATTGTCCAGGTATTGTTTTCCTACGTACTTTGCCAGCCAGCCTAACTCCAGATTCTTCACGGGTTTCCAAAGTAACTGTCCACCAGCAATGACGTTTGGTGAAAAGGAGATGTCAGTATTACTATAGCTAGCCTGCGTTTGAGTCTGCAGGCCATTTTCATCGTAAACATCATAATTATCATAAAACGCCGTAAACGCTTTGATTTTGTTTCGGCTAAAAGTGGCATTCGCATTCAGCGTAAGTGTTTTCGTGAATTGGAATGCTCCTTCCACTTCAACACCCGAGCGGTAACTCTTGCCCGCGTTCGTTCGCGTAGGGCTTCCTACATCATTCAGCTTTCCGGTCAACACAAGTTGATCGCGGTAATTCATGTAATACCCGTTTACATTCAAAGCCAGTTTTCCAGACTGGTACCGGTACCCCGCTTCCCAATCCTGCAATGCTTCCGCTTTAGGTCGACTCTGGACCGTAGATTGGGTGTAATCATCGCGGTTAGGTTCCCGGTGAGCTACACTGAAGGAGGCATACGCGGAGTGGTGTTCATTAATCTGATAATTCAGTCCCACTTTTGGATTAAAGAAATGGAGATCCGCCTGTTGCTGTGTATTTTGGCCGAGGCTTCCGATACCGTAAAAATCGTAGTGTACTTTTCGGAATTGAACATCACCAAACACATTGAGTTGTTCGGTTAACTGGTAATAGGCTTTGGCGTAAAAGTTAAGGTCAGTTTTGAGAGCGTCGTCGTCGTAATACCGCGTACGAATGTTAGAATTACTCGCAAAACGGGCCCAGATGACTTCCCCAAAATGCTTGCCAGTATACTTGTTCCAGCCTCCACCAATGTTCACTTTCAGCTTTTTGAAGGAATCATAATCAAAAGAGAAAACCGTTCCGTAGAAGTCATTATCCAGCCATTTCCGACGGATCAAAGTCGTAGTATCTATCGTAACTCCACCAATGACTACGGGTAATAAGCCGTAATCACTTAGGTTTTGCTTGGGCTTGTATTCCTCAAAATAGCCGCGACCTTTGGTATAATGCAGGTTGAAATTGAAGGTCCAGTTACGGCTCAACTGATGAGAACTGAGCAACTGGTAGTTGTCCTGCTGATAGTTATCCGTCTGGTTATCGTAGGTAAATTCATTGTACGTCCGATTGGTTTTCAGTAACGATTCGGGTACACCATTCCAGGCCTGATAGGTTTTTTCAATGCCGGAGAAAACATTCAGACGAACGAACGATTTCTTGCCAAAGTAAGCTCCTGATAGATAAAAGGATTTAAGATTAGACCCCGCCCGGTCAATGTATCCATCGGAAGTAAGTCGGGATAAACGGGCATCAACGGTAAACTTGCCATTAATTAAGCCGGAACCAACCAGAATATTATTCTTGAGGGTATTAAAAGAACCGGCACTATGATTCGTTTCGGCGTAAGCTTCCTTGCGAAATTCATTGGTTTGTACGTTTACGGTCGCTCCGAAAGCACCCGCTCCGTTCGTGGAGGTGCCCACTCCCCGCTGAATCTGAATGCTGGTGGTACTACTGGCAAAATCGGGCATGTTGACCCAGAATAAACCCTGACTTTCGGCATCGTTGTAGGGAATGCCGTTCAACGTTACATTAATGCGGCTAGCATCCGAACCGCGAATGCGGAAACCGGTATAACCAATGCCTGCTCCGGCGTCACTTGTGCTAACTAAGGATGGCTGAAAGTTCAGTAATACGGGTAAATCCTGTCCTAAGTTCTGCTTTTGAATTTCTTCCCCACCTACATTGGTGAAAGCCATGCCCGTCCGCTGATTGGCCCGTGTAGCTGAAACCACGACTTCATCGGCCATGAAAGAACTACGAACTAGCTCAACCTGAAGCGTTTGCGAGTTATCCAGAGTCACGCGTTGTTTTTCGTAACCCAGGTAACTGATTTCCAGCGTTTGGGCATTCGCAGGAAGGTTCGTTAACGAAAACGTTCCATCGGATTTAGTGACGATGCCTCGTTGCGTACCGATAACCCGAATACTGGCACCGGGTAAGGGTTGTTTATCAGCGGCATCAGTAACCGTTCCGGTAATATTTTTCTGAGCATAAGTGGTGATGGAAAGAAAGAAAAAGCCACACAGCAGGACTCTAAACAAGACCTTTGTGTTTTTTGCGTAAGTAATAAAAGTCGCATGCATAATAGTAACGCAAAACGACAGGAAAAGGGGCTGAATCCCGTCTGGGTTCAGTAATGATAGTAAATGAAACGATGGATGATGTGAAAATTCGGCGGACCCGTAACGGTACCTTGTGAGTTTTCAACGCTTTCCCTTCGACGGCATTATCCGTAGCAGGTTCAATGGGTATGATCTCAGCCCGTTGGGTAGGGCACCCCTTTATGCGATCAGTAGGACAAAGGTAAAGTTTTGTATTCAGTTGGAAGGTGTAAAAGGAATTTATTTTGTCGTATAAGCGTCTGCGTTCCAACCTTTGCAAAAGAGTTAGGGTCTTGACGTTGTCCTTCAATAACCTACCTGACTATGAAAGTTTTGACCATGCTTGCCTTTATGGTGATTGCAGCCTTTCTGGGCATGACGCTGGCGTCCAGCCAAAAGCAGCTTCAGCCCGTTAATGCGATGATTGGCGATGAAAGCTTTGTGGAAACCTTTGGCCGCCGCCCGGATAATCAGACTTCCGAAGCATTACGAATTGAAACGCATTTGGCCTACGTAGAAAAGAAATTGCGTTCCAGGAATGTGACTCACCTTCCTGAGCACTTGCAGAAAAAGCGGCAGCAATTGCTGGAATTGTTAGAGGAATACCGAGACGCAGGCCGTTTTCCTAAAAATTATGATTATCCTTCTGAACGTCGTCCTTGTTTCATTGATCGGGATGGAGCCATTTGTGCCGTGGGTTATCTGATTGAGCAGACGGCAGGCCGGGCAGTTGCCGAGCGAATTAATACCCTCCATCAGTATAATTACATTCAGGATATGGAGATGCCCGAGGTCAAAGAATGGATTCAGCAGTCGGGATTAACGGAAGAGGAATGTGCGATGATTCAGCCAAGTTATTTTAGTTATGGGCCCAGTGAGTACGTATCCCGAAATCGTATTTCAACTGCCTACGGAATTAGTTCCGGGATTGCAGGGGGGCTAAGTCTGGGAATAAGTGCTTTGAATATACATCAGCTTCAAACAGGAAGTAATGATCAATGGATACCAGCAATAGGAATGTTATCTGGAGCCGGGGAAATAGTATTAGGATTAGTCAATCGGCCAGAGCCTTTGGGTACAGCTTACAAAATTGATGGTAAGTATGTAGATATGAAAAATATGATCTGCGGAGGCTGCTATGGTACACTCACCGAAGTATATTACACAAATCGGCATCAGGAAATACTTTCTTGGGCAAACGTAAGTTTAGGGGCCTTAACTATGGCTCTAAGTTCTTGGAATCTATTTCACAGGAAAGAGGAGAATCAGAAGCACTTTCAAAAAAGTACCCGGTATGGAGTAACCGCTTTACCTAATTCTGGGATTCGAATAACGATGTTGAAAAGTTTCTAATTCCCTCTATAGAGACGCGACGTTATCGCGTCTGGCCGGAAGAAGAAAGTAATTTCAGGAAAATCAAACCGCTCTACCCCAGAAGTCATGTCTCTGTAAAGGATTTTTTCTTAAATGTAGAGACGTCCATTTATGGCGTCTTTGCCGGGAAATGGTAAACATGGAAGGGTAACAAAACCGCCTCTACCCCAGACGCGATAAAGTCGCGTCTCTACGGGATATGAAAAACCCCGGCTCATATCCGAGCCGGGGTTTTTCATATGTATGCTACTAGGGTCTTCTTTATTTTTTTTCGAGTAACTGGAAGAACTCATCCAGACGCGGGGTGAGGATAATCTCGGTTCTGCGGTTGAGTTTGCGTCCGGCGGCACTCTTGTTGGAGTCCTTGGGTTCAAACTCACCCTTCCCAGCGGCGGTCAGACGAGCGGGAT